>NZ_JBITJA010000016.1:0-142469 GCF_044459545.1 Micromonospora sp. NPDC050276
ACAGCGCCGCCCCCGGCCGGTGGGCCGGGGGCGGCGCTGATGTCGGTGTGCAGGTCGCCTCTCGGCGAGTGGCACGACGCGGCTCCAGCCGAACGGTATTCCGCGAAGGCAATTTAGGTGAGGCCCGGGGACACTGAGTCACACCGACACTGTCCCCAACCAGCCCACCCTCCGGGTTGTTCCCGCACCCCGACGCGGCGGGGGTGCGGCCCGGCTCGCCGGCAAGGCGCGGCCCCGCCGGCAGCGCGCGGCCCGCAGCCACCGGCCCCCGGCCACCGGCTCGCGGCTCGCGGCTCGCGGCCCTGACGCGCGGCCCCGGGCCACCGGCGCACGGCCCGCGGCCCCGGCGCTCGGCTCCGCGGCTCCGCGGCTCCGCGGCTCCGCGGCTCCGCGGCTCTCGAGATCTTGGACAGTTTTCGTTCGCGTTGAACGGTAACTGTCCAAGATCTCGCGGGTGTGGAGCGTGCAAAGGCCGCTGGCCGGCACCCCGGGGTTGCGGGTGCCGGCCAGCGGTCGGTGTCCTGTTCTGCTGTTCTGCTGTTCGGTGGTGCTGTGGGGTCAGCTGTTCCAGTGCTGGGCGACGAGGTCGGCGGCCTGCTGCTCCCACTGGGCGTAGGCGTCCGGGTACGCCGAGACCTGCACGGTCTGCGCGGCCTCGGTCAGCGGCATGTCCTGCCACCCGTCGACCTGCTTGAGGCCCTTCAGGAACGCAGTCGTCGAGTACTGCGGGTCGGTGATCTGCTCCGGGGTGCCCCACCCCGAGCTCGGGCGCTGCTGGAACAGGCCCAACGAGTCGTGGTCGTTGGCGTCGCCGAGGTGGCCCAGGTTCTCCAGCTTCGACTCCTGCAGACTCGTCGCGATCGAGATCACCGCGGCCCGCTCAGGCAAACCGGCCTTCTTCGTCGCGGCGATGATCGCCTTCACGTTCGCGGTCTGCTCATCGTTGAGGGTGATGCGCGACTGCTCGCCCTGGGTACCGTGCGGGATCAGCTTGCCGGTGTCAGGCTTGTCAGCCTGCACGGCCATTGCGACCGGGTTGGCGTCGACCGGGTTGGCGTGCGCGGCGATCGGACCGGCGAACACACCACCGGCGAACGCGAGACCAGCAACCGACAGCACGCTCTTACGAATGATCGTGTTCATGGGGATAGCTCCTTCGGGGGTAGAACACCCGCCCACGCCGATCGGGGGAACGGCAGTAACGGGTGTGAGCACCTCGTCCGGCGCCGCACAAACAAGGGGGGAAAGTCTGGGGGGTGACGCCTACCGGCGTCGGGGTCGGCGACCGCCCGAGCGGGGGCTCGTGGCGCCAGGTCCCGGTGTAACGACCGGCCGGCCGGAGTCATTCCCGGGGGGCCATCTATTGGCACCCTCGTGAAGGCGGTGCCTGCGGCCGTTCGTGGGGACTGTAACGACCGGGCGGGGGCTGGCATTCCAACCTGCGCGACCCGCATCCCAACCCCGTGAAGCCGGGGCGGCGGGCCCGTGGTGCTGCGATCGTCAGGGTATGTAACGACCCCGTCCCCGCCACGATTCCGCCCCACGGGTGCGGCCGGCCACACCCCACAGACATCCACAAACGAACAAACCACCCACACGGCAGGGGACGCGAGCGACGAATCGGCCGTCACCCCCGTGATCCACTCGACTTTACGGAAGTCGGGGCATCCCGGACGCCGGGACACCCCCGACTTCGCCAAACCCGAGTCGATCATGCCGGCCCCTCCCGCACGCCCGCCCCGCCCGCGCGCCCGGCACGCACACCCGCCCCGCCCGCGCGCCCGGCACGCACACCCGCCCCGCCCGCCCGCACGCCCGCCCCGCCCGCGCGCCCGGCACGCACACCCGCCCCGTCCGCGCGCTCGGCACGCACGCCCGGCCCGCCCGCGCGCCTGGCCCACCCGTCGAACCTTGGCCGGGTCAGGTGTCCAGGTAGCGCAGGATGGCGAGGATCCTCCGGCTGTAGCCGGTCGCTGCCGCGAGGTCGAGCTTGTCGAAGATGGCGTTGACGTGCTTCTCCACGGCGCTCTGCGATACGTGCAGCCGTTGGGCGATGGCGAGGTTGGTGTGCCCCTGGGCCATCTCATGCAGTACGTCCCGTTCGCGTGGCGTGAGCCGGCCGAGCGGGTCGGGCCGTTGCGAGCCGGCCACCACCTGACGGACCACCTCCGGGTCGAGGGCGGTGCCGCCGACGCCGACCCGGTCGAGTGCGTCGAGGAAGTCGTCCACCTGGGCGACCCGGTCCTTGAGCAGGTAGCCGACTCCCTCGGGACGGTCCGCGAGCAACCGGCCGGCGTAGCGCCGCTCCACGTACTGAGAGAGCACGAGGACGCCGGTGTCCGGCCAGCGTCGACGGATCTCCAGGGCGGCACGCAGGCCGTCGTCGGTGTGATTGGGGGGCATCCGGACATCGGTGACCACCACGTCGGGACGGCACCGTCCGACCGCCTCGACAAGCTCATCCGCGGTGCCAACCGCCGCGACCACCTCGTGGGCCTCCTCGGCGAGCAGCCGCGTCAGGCCCTCCCGCAGCAACGTCGAGTCTTCGGCGAGGACTAGCCGCACGGCAACTCCACCAGCACGTTTGTCGGACCACCGGCCGGGCTGGTCACCCGCAGCCGCCCGTCCAGCGCCGCGGTGCGTCGCGCCAGCCCGGACAGTCCACGCCCGGACGGGTCCGCACCGCCGACGCCGTCGTCGTGCACGCGCATCCGGACCCACCCCTCCCGTGCCTCGATGTGGACCGTGACCAGGTTAGCGGCGGCGTGCCTCGCCGCGTTTGTCAGCGCCTCGCAGGCCACGAAGTAGAGCACCGTCTCGATCTGCCGGTCGGGACGTACGGGCAGCTCGCAGGTGATCCGTACCGGCACCTCGGAGCGGCGGGCGACCATGGCCAGCACCTCGCCCAGGTCGCTGCCGTCCAGCGCGGACGGGTAGACCCGCCAGGCCACCTCGCGCAACTCCTCGACGGCCCGCTGCACGTCCTCGTGGGCCTGGGCGAGCAACGCCCGGGTACGGTCCGCGTCGCGGGCCCGCCGGGCCCGGCCGAGCAGCATGCCGAGAGCCACCAGCCGCTGCTGCAGGCCGTCGTGCAGATCGCGTTCGATGCGCTGCCGTTCCGCGTCGACCGCGGCGATGACGCCGGCTCGACTGGTGGTCAGCTCCTGGACCCGCCGGGTCAGCTCCGCCCGACTCCCCGGGCCGAGCAGTCGTCGAGCCAGCCGGACGTCCAGCGCGGCGACACTGGCGAGAGCCTGGACGTTGAGCAGGAGCAGCACCGCGCCGACGGCGACCTGCGACAGGGCGTCGAGGAGGGTCAGCTCGCCCCGCACCGCCGCGCGCAACACGATCCCGGCCAGCACCACGCCGACGCCCAGCACGGCGTACGCCAGCAGGCCGAGCGTGCCGGGCAGCAGCCGGGCGGCCAGGTAGCCGACCTGCCGCCCGGTCGCCACATCGTTCGGAGTCGGCAACTCGTCCGCGTCGAGCAGCCCGGTGAGGCGGCGCCGTTCCAGGCGCAGCAGCCAACCCGCGTACCTCTTGGTCAGATCGCGGAGCCGGCGGCCGGTCACCGGCGCGAGCGCGGAGGCGGTGAACGTGACGGCGACGACGGCCAGGAAGGCGAGCTCGACGCCGGCCGTGGCGATCCCGACGGCCACGCCGACCGGCAGCCGGAGCCGGCCCCACCACGGGCCGGTTCGCCGCTCCCCCGCCACCTTGCCCCCTTCCGTGCCGAGCACGCCCCGAGACCCGTACCGCGCCGTTGCGGAGCGCGTCAGCGCTCGTCCGAGGCCCACGATCCGCTTCGGTAGAGGGTGCCGCGGCCGCCCGGGTCGGGCACGCCGTCCAGTGGGCGCGGCTCGGCGTCGGTCGGCTCGGGGTTCCGCGCGGCGCGGCGGGCTCGCAGCACGCGGGACCCGACGAACCACGCGACGGCCGCCGCGCAGACCACGATCACCACGTTCTGGAGTGTGCCGACGTACCCCTCGACGAGGTGCCAGTTGTCCCCGAGCAGGTAGCCGGCGAGGACGAAGGTGGTGTTCCAGATCAGGCTGCCCAGCGTGGTGTAGAGCAGGAAGATCTGCACCGGCATCCGCTCCACCCCGGCCGGGATGGAGATCAGGCTCCGGAAGATCGGGATCATCCGGCCGAAGAAGACCGCCTTCACGCCGTGCCGGAGGAACCACGCCTCGGTCCGGTCCACGTCGCTCAGCTTGACCAGTGGTAGCCGGGCCACGATGGCACGCATCCGGTCACGCCCCAGTGACGCGCCGATCAGGTAGAGCGCCAGCGCGCCCACCACCGAGCCCAGTGTGGTCCAGAAGATCGCACCGACCAGGCTCATCCGTCCCTGGGCGGCGACGAACCCGGCCAGCGGCAGGATCACCTCACTGGGGATCGGCGGGAAGAGGTTCTCCAACGCCACCGCCAGGCCGGCACCCGGCCCGCCGAGTCGTTCCACCAGGTCAGTGACGTAGCCGACCATCCCACCCTGGGGTGGTTCCGCTGCGGCGGAGGGGGTTCCGGTGGCGAACACGGCGTGGGACGTTCGAATCATGCGCCCACGTTACGAAGTCATCCTGAGAGTCGACCATGCGGCCGACCGCCCGGACGCGCGGGTCGTCCACACCGGTGGGGGTGTGGAAGACCGCACCCCGCTGCGGCTCGCGGTGGCGCAGCCGCCGTGCGTACCCCTGGATGTCGCGGAGAACGCGCGGTCGCACGCCGTCGCGGTCCGCGCGGCGCGGGCCCGGCTGGTGGTCTTTCCGGAGCTGTCGCTGACGGGGTACGAGTTGGACGCGCCGGTCGTGTCGGTCGACGACCCGCGGCTGGCGCCGCTGGTCGAGGCGTGCGCCGAGACCGGCGCGTTGGCCCTGGCCGGCGTGCCGGTCACGGGCGACCACATCGCGATGCTGGCCGTGACCGGCGACGGCGCGGCGGTGGCGTACCGGAAGATGTGGCTGGGGGACGCGGAGGCCCGGCGGTTCCGGCCAGGTGACACGCCAGCGGTGTTCGATGTGGACGGTTGGCGGGTGGGGTTGGCGATCTGCAAGGACACCGGCGTCGCCGCGCACGCGGCGCGGACCGCAGCGCTCGGCATCGACGTGTACGCGGCGGGCGTCCTCGAATCGGCGCGCGACACCGCCGTGATCGACCAGCGTGCCCACCGGATCGCCACCACGCACCGGGTCTGGGTGGCGGTGGCGAGCTTCGCCGGGTCGACCGGCGGTGGCTACACCGAGGCGGCGGGCCGGTCGGGCGTCTGGACGCCGGACGGCGAGGTCTTCTCGCGCACGGGCACCGAGCCGGGCGAGTCGGTCAGCGTCAGCCTTGGCTGAGTCGGCGCGTACGCCAGTGTGGTGTGTTCGGCTGAGAGCGGATGTTTGCGTCCCGCCGACGATCTTGAAATGCTTCCGGAATGACCTCCTTTCCGGGGACCTTCGCCGATGACATCGTCGGCCGGGCAGCCCAGGCGCAGTTCGAGGCGTTCATCGACGAGCACCGCAGGGCGCTCAACGGCTGCCTGGACGGGCTGACCGAGGAGCAGGCACGCCGCTCGTTGGTGCCGTCCCGGACCACGCTTCTGGGTCTGGTGAAGCACGCCGCGTTCGTCGAGAAGGTCTGGTTCGACGAGGCCGTCACGTGCCGGTCGCGCGCGGAGATCGGCATCCCCGCCACGCCGGACGAGTCGTTCATCCTCGACGACAGCGACACGATCGCCACCGTCCAGAGCGGGCACCGCGCGGCCTGCGAAGCCTCCCGCCGCGCCACGTCCACCCTGGGCCTCGACGACGTGCTTCGCGGCCACCGGCGCGGCCCGGTGCCGCTGCGCTGGGTCTACCTGCACGTGCTGCGCGAGCTCGCCCAACACTGCGGGCACGCGGAGATCCTGCGGGAACAAATCCTCGCCACCGAATAGCATCGCCGCCCGGCGGTACTGGATCACGCTCTAGCCCACCCGCCGGTGTCCGCGAAGCGACGCAGCGTCCAGCGGGCCGGCGGCCAGCCGCCGGGATCGTGGTCGCTGGTCCATTCGGTGATCGAGGCCGGGGGCACGTCCAGGTCGAACGCCCGGAAGACCGGCTGCGCGCCGAGCGCGTGAAACGCGCCCTCGACGGTCTCGCTGTGGCCGACCAGGACCACTGTGGAACCCCGGTGCCGGTGGGCGATCTCCATGATCGCGCGGCTGACCCGAACCACCAGTTCGGCCCAGCTCTCGTTGCCCTCCTCGAACGGCCGGAACACGCCGCCACCCGCCACCGCGTGGTCGGTGCGGAAGAGGGCGGTCGGCAGACCGTCGGCGTACGGGGGTGTGTGCCAGGTGCAGAGACCACAGTCGGCCACGGGCCGGACGCCAAACGCCGCGCCGATCGGTTGCGCGGTCTCGACGGCCCTGCGCAGCACGGACGAGTAGACCGCCACCGGCCCGTCGGCGGCGACCTCGCCGGTGAGCCGGTTGGCCAGGTGGTGTGCCTGCTCGTGGCCGAGGGCGGTGAGGCCCCGACAGCCACGTGGTCCACCGACGATTCCTTCGAGCTGGTGGACCGACTCGCCGTGTCGCACGAAGATCAGACGTGTCCGCATCGGGACATCATGCCAGCGGTATCGACGGAGGTATCAGTCGTCCGTACGGCCGGTGGAGAAGCTGTCGGCCTGGGTGAGCAGAGCGTCGAGTTGAGCGGCCGTCCGCGCTGGTAGGCGGTCCCGTTCCACCAGCTGGGCGATGTGCTCGCGCAGCTCGGCGACCTGCTTGGCGCGGTCTCTGGTACGGCGGTTGAGGTCGGCGAGCTCGTCCCGCAGATCCTCGGCGGTCTTGCGGTCGACGTCGCCGCGGGCGACCGCGGTGCCGAGGACGGCGGCGAACTCGCTGGTCACCTCCCGGAAGCTGACCGGTATCTGCTGCCCGACGCTCGGGGGCGCGGTGCTGGCGGAGGCCGGGGGCGAGGATGGCGCCGCCGGCGTCGGCGGGTGCGTCGTGGGTGTGGGCGCCGGGGCGGAGGTCGAGGGCGCGTCGGCGATCTCGGCCGGGTCGGGTGCGCCCTGGTCGCCGAGCGGATTTTCCGCGAGCAGGGCGCCGACACCGATCAGCACGGCGAGAACGGCCGCGACGAGCGCGGCGAGGGGCCGGCGCGAGCGGCGCCGGGCCGACTCGGCGGCAGCCGGAACGGGGCGGGC
This sequence comes from Micromonospora sp. NPDC050276, assembly GCF_044459545.1. Classification (NCBI taxonomy): domain Bacteria; kingdom Bacillati; phylum Actinomycetota; class Actinomycetes; order Micromonosporales; family Micromonosporaceae; genus Micromonospora; species Micromonospora sp. NPDC050276. Next base: position 7,177 of record NZ_JBITJA010000016.1, read on the forward strand.
CGCCGACCGGTCGATCAAGGTGGGCGGGTGGGCGGCCGGCCGGATGCGCAGCAGCTCGGTGGGCGGCTCGACCGGCTGACCGGCGCCGAAGCGGCGGGCCAGGTGCGCGGCGCTCGGTCGGTCGGCCGGGTTGGCGGCCAGGCAGGCGACGGTCAGCTCGGCGATGTCGGCGGGCAGGCCGGGCACCCGCAGCGGCGGCACCGGCGTGCCCCTCCGGTGCACCTCCAGCGCGTCCTCCCAGCTCTGCACGGGCAGTGGCGCCCGCCCGGTGAGGGTGCGGTAGAGCAGGACGCCCAGGGCGTACACGTCGCTCGCCGGGTCGGGCGGGCCGGCGGTGAGTCGTTCCGGGGCGAAGTAGGCGGGGGTGCCCATCAGCGGTTCGCCGGACTGGCTGTCGAGGCTGCCGAGTGCGGCGATGCCGAAGTCGAGCACCTTGGCTCCGGTGTCGGTGAGCATGACGTTGCCGGGCTTGACGTCGCGGTGCACGACCCCGATCCGGTGCGCGGCGGCCAGGGCGGCGGCGATCTGCCCGGCCACCCGCACCGCCTCCGGCCAGGGCAGCGGCCCGGTCCGCAGCCGGTCGGCCAGGTTGTGGCCGTCGACGAACTCCATCACCAGGTACGGGACCACGACGCCGCCGGCCAGGGTCGCCTCGGCGTAGTCGTACACCTGGGTCACGTGCGGGTGGGTCAGCCGGGCGGCGGCGCGGGCCTCGCGTTGGATGGTGGCCCGCAGCTGCGGGTCGGTGGCGAACTGCCCGGCGAGCACCTTGATCGCGACGGGTCGGCCGAGCACCTCGTCGTCGCCGCGCCACACCTCGGACATGCCACCGAGACCGATCCGCTCGTGCAGTACGTAGCGGTCGTGGAGGCGGAGAGTGGGCATGAACGGTGACATGGCTTCACCAGTCTGCCTGGCAACGCCGCACTCGACCACTCTGCGTGCCCGGCCCCACACTGTTCGTCCCGTGCGTACCGGAATGGGGTTGGTTCGGGGTCAGGAGCAGCGGGGGGTGCCGGGCAGCGGTCGCGGTTGGATGCGGTCGGCGAGCCGGCGCAGGGCGAGGGCGGTGGCTTGCCGGGTCGGGGCGAGCAGAGTCCGGTGGGGGCGGTCGACCTGGACCGGAGCATCCGGTCGGGCCGAGTTGACGTGCCGGTTCATGGCGTCGAGCGCGGTGACGTAGCCGGTGGGAAGTTCCATGGTCAACTCCTCGGGACAGGTCCGGTGGAGCCCCGGACGACGAGTGCGGTGGGTAGCAACACATGACCGGCCGCGGCGTCCGCGGGCGGGTCGAGCAGCAGTTCGGCGGCGATCCGGCCCTTTTCTTCGGCCGGTTGCCGGACGGTGGTGAGGCCGGCCGCGGCGGCCTCGGGCACGTCGTCGAAGCCGGTCACCGAGACGGCGGGGCGATCATGGGCCGGCCGCGCGGCCAGGGCGTCCAGCACACCGAGCGCGAGGACGTCGGAGCCGGCCAGCACGGCGGTCGGTGGCACGGGTTGGTCGAACAGCCCGGCGATGGCCGCGGCTGCCGCCGGGCGGCTGTTGCCGGGGCCGTTGACCAGGGTCAGCTCGGCCCAGCCGACGCCGACCTCGGCGAAGGCGTCGGCGAACCCGCTGAGCCGACCCCGGGTGGTCGGGTGCGGCACCTGGTCGACCCCGGCCAGGGTGAGCGGGCCAGCCGGCGCGTCGGGCAGCACGGAGTCGGCGAGCAGCGCGACCCGACGGTGCCCGAGCCCAGCGACGTGCGCGGCCACACTGCGCGCGGCGGCCCGCTCGTCGATGCCGACGAACCGTTCGTCGTCGCCCGCGTTGTCGCGGGCGGCCGTGCTGACGAACGGCAGCCCGCGTTGGCGGATCACGTCCAGCGCCCATTCCTCGTCGGCGACGCAGTAGACGCAGAACCCGTCGACCGCGGCGTTCTCCACCGCCCGCCGGGCGTCGGTCACCGCGGGAGGCAGCGGCACCAGCAGCATGCTCGTGCCGTGCCGCTCGGCCGCCGCGCCGACACCGGCGAGGAACCGGACCGCGAACGGGTCGGTGAAGGCGTACGACAGTCGCGAGGTGAACAGCACCCCGATCGACCCGACGAAGCCCCGGCGCAGGGAGCGCGCGGTGGGGTTGGGGCCGGGGTACCCGAGTTGCCGGGCAGCGTCCAGGATGCGCTCCCGCAGGGCGGCCGAGAGCTGGTCGGGGCGACTGTAGGCGTTGGACACCGTGCTGCGCGAGACGCCGACGGCGTCGGCCACGGCTTGCAGTGTTGGCTTCACCCGGCACCTCTCTGCATCGATCCAGTCTGTATCGATAAAGAGACTAACCCCGCCAGTCGGCGTCGGTCAATACGTGAACTGAGCGTGGGGCCGTCGCGGTCGCGAGTCAGGCTGGGTACGTGTCGTCCAGCAGTCGTCCGAGGATCTCCGGCGTGCGCTCCGGCGGCTCGGCCTCGACGCAGAGCCGCTCCATGGCCACCGCGTAGTAATCCAGATCGTCGCGCTTGTCGAGGTAGATGGCGCTGGTCAGCTGCTCGATGTAGACGATGTCGGGCAGCTCCTGGTCACCGAAGCGCAGGATGGTGAAGGCGCCCCCGGCGGCGGCGTGGCCACCGGCGGCGAACGGGATGACCTGAAGCCGGATGTGCGGCGACTTGGTCGCCTCGATGAGCGCGGTGAGCTGGCCGCGCATGACCTCGGCACCGCCGATGGGTCGGCGCAACGCCGCCTCGTCCACCACGGCCCAGAGCTGCGGCGGATTGTCCCGGCGGAGCAGCTGCTGACGCTGCATCCGCAGCGCGACGCGTCGGTCGATCTCGCCCGGACCGGCCGCGCCGTGCCCGAGCAGCACCACCGCCCGGGCGTACTCCTTGGTCTGCAGGAGGCCGGGCACGAACTGCACCTCGTAGCTGCGGATCAGCGCCGCCGCGGCCTCCAGCCCGAGGTACGACTGGAACCAGGACGGCAACACGTCGCCGTAGCGGTGCCACCACCCGGGGCTGTTCGCGTCTCGGGCGAGCTTGAGCAGCGCGTCACGCTCGTGCTCGTCGGTGACGCCGTAGAGGGTCAACAGGTCGGCGACGTCGCGTTCCTTGAAGCCGACCCGGCCCAGCTCCATCCGACTGATCTTGGATTCGGAGGAGCGGATCTCCCAACCGGCACCCTCCCGGGTCACCCCGCTGGACTCCCGCAGGCGGCGCAATTGGGCGCCGAGCAGCATGCGCAGCACGGTCGGCCCGGTTGTCGGGCCACCCTCGGCGGGAACCATCGTCACGTGCGGACCTCCGGACACCGACCCACGGCAGCCGGGCGCCCCGGCCCGGCCGACGTGTAAGCATGCCATGGACCGATAGTGAGGTGAACTCCTCCGCACCGGTGAATCAGGCTCGCCGCCGGGACGACCCTCCCGGGACGGTCAGTTGATCAGGTGGTCGAAATCTCCATCCCGCGCACCGAGCACGAATGCGGCGATCTCATCGACCGTGTAGATCAGCGCCGGCCCCTCCGGGTGTCGTGAGTTGCGGACCGCGATGCCCGCTCCCCCGGGCAGTTCGGCGAGTTCGACACAGTTACCGCTGGGGTTGCTGCGGCGGCTCTTCTGCCAGCTCAGCGGAGGCAACTGGTGGATCGGTACGCCATTGGGCGGCTGCTGCATGGGGGCGTCTTTCTGTTACGAGCCCGCCGATGGCCGTGGGAGGAGCGGTAACGGCGAGGGGGTGCGGTATCGACATTGGACGGTTCTGCACGTGCATCTGCTATTGCATCTGCATCCGACGGCGAGCATGATAACGCACATGATCGGTGCCCATCCGTTCACTTTGCGTTACCCCCACACGGGCAACGATCAGGCAAAACTGGGCCCGACGCGGCGCGCCGCGTCGACCGAAGTCTGGAGGCGGTCGCGGCGATGGGAGGGTTCGTGCCGGATCCGATGAGCGTCGCCTCCGGTGTCTGCGCGGCCGGCGCGCTGCTCTCCTCCTGGCAACTACGCCGACGGGCGGTGCGCGCCGAAGCCGAGATCGGGCACCTCCAGGCCGAGCTGGCCGCCGAACGGCACGCCGCCAGTCACGACCCGCTCACCGGCCTGCCCAACCGCCGCGCCTTCTATCGCCTGGCAGCCGCCCTGCTCACCGACGCCGCCGGCCAGCCGTTGATCGCCGTGGTGCTCGACCTGGACGACTTCAAGCAGATCAACGACCGGTACGGGCACGCCGCCGGCGACCAGGTGCTGATCAGCGTGGCCGAGCGGCTCGCCGGCTTCGCCGGGGACAACCTCGTCGCCCGTCTCGGCGGCGACGAGTTCGCCGGGCTACTCTCCAGCCCCACCGTCGACCGGCGCTGGATCGAGCACTCCACCCGCCGGCTCAGCGAGACCGTCGCCGCGCCCATCCGGCTGAGCGGGTGCAGCGTCCGGGTCACCGCCTCCGTCGGGCTCGCCCCGGTGACCGGCCCGGCCCAGCTCACCGACGCGCTCAGCCGCGCCGACGCGGCCATGTACCAGGCGAAGAGTCTCGGCGGCACCCGGTCGCCCCGCCAACTGGTCGACAGCGCGTTCCTCGCGGAGCGCTGATCGTTCAGCCCCGGCTTGCCACGTGTCCGTCCTGGACGGTCGCCGCACCCGCTCCGCGAGACCGACCAAGGTCGCGCAGCGCCGTGTCGGCGAGGGTGACCAGACCCACCGGTGACACCAGCCCTCGCACGATCCGCGCGGCCCGGCTCCGATCGGCCGCCTCGGCGTCGGTGTCCAGCGCCTGGCCGGTCCAGTCGCTGAGGTCGTCGAGCGCGCGGACCGCGAGGAACCAGGCCAGACGCGCCGGGTCGACGTCGGCAGTGCCGTAGCCGGCAAGGGCGGCCCGCTGCTGCTCGGCTGTGATCGGCGCGAAGGCGAGCACCCCGCCGAGGACGAACATGAGGTCGCACTCGGGCGGGGCGAGCACCGCGTCGTCCCAGTCGATCAGCCAGACCTGCCCGTCCGCGCCGAGCAGCAGGTTGCCCAGGTGCGGGTCACCGTGGCAGACGACGTTCGAGCCGGGTCGGTCGCGCTGGTCGAGTGCCCGGCGCTCGATCTCGCGGATCAGAAACCCCAGCCGGTCGGCCTCCGCGGACCACACCCCCGCCAGCTCCGCGACCAGCGGGTCCGCGAGGTCGGCCGGGTCGCGCAGGCGCGCGGCCATCGCGCGGGTCGCGGCCACGATCGAGGGGTACGCGGCACCGCCCGCCGGCAACAGCCGGCTCAGCTCGTCGGTCACCGGCGCCGCGTGCACGGCGGCCAGCACCTCGCCGTACGCGCGCCAGTGCGCGGCGGTCATCGGACCGTCGAGCGCCCGCTGGTCGGAGACCCACGGCACCACCGAGAGGCGGCAGCCGTCGTGGTCGACGGACAGCCGCCCGTCGACGGCCCGCAGCGGCGCGGCGATGCCCGGCACCCCCTGCTCGGCCAGGTACGCCGTCACGACCAGCCCGGCGGGCGTGCCACCGCCGCTCAGCTTGACCGCGTACCGGGCGCCGTCGGCGGCCTGAGCCAGCCACAGTCGGGCGTGCTGATCCGCGCCGTAGGTGACCTGCTCCATCGTGGACAGCCGCAACCCGAAGCCCGTCCACACCTGGTCGGCCACCTGCCGCGCCACATCCTGCACCATGCGGACACCATGCCAGCGCTCCGGCCACAGCCCCAACGATTTTGCTGTCTCCCACCAAACCCGGCTCGGGGCGTTCTGACCCGTCACATACGGGTTTGGGAGGCCAGTACCCCGATACGACCGCCGAGAGGAACCGACGTGGCGACCATCCGCGCTCTCGTACCCATAGACGAGGGCGGCGCCCACCACACCATCGGTGAGGTGCAGCGGCCCACCACAAAGGCCCTGGCGCTCAACAGCGCACACCTGGCCCGGCTCCTCGCCGACCAGCCCTACCCGCCGCCGGAAGCACAGAACGCCGCGGTCGGCCCAAGCCGCGAATCCGCCTGACCAGCGTGTCCCGGCCTACCTCGGCCGGGTGCCATAGCCAAGGTGCGTGCCTGTCGAGCTGCCCCACCACTGGGGCAGCTCGCTGTGCGGCTCGCCACCGGTCCGCCCCCACCACCCGAGCGCCCCAACGGCGGGGCAGCTCGACAGGCACGCACCGAACACCACGGTGGGCGCATCCTGGAAGACCTCGAACCGGGGCAGCCGCATCGGTGGGCGGTCAGCGCCAGCCGTAGCCGGCGCGCAACGCCTGCCCGACCCGGTCGAACCGGGGCCGATCCAACACGGCACCCTCGCGGCGGATGCTGTCCTCGCGCATGGTGAGCACCCGGTCCAGCCGGACCCAGCTCGGCCGGTTGTCGCGGTCCCACTCACCCGGCCCGAGCGCGAACCAGTGTCGCTGCCCGTCCCGCTCACTCTGGCTGGACAGCATCAGCCCGAACAGGGTCCGGCTGTGCCGCCCGACGACCAGCACCGGCCGGTCCTTGCCCTGGCGGGGGTCGTCCTCGTACGGCACCCACGTCCAGACGATCTCGCCGGGGTCGGCCTGACCGTCCCGCTCCGGAGCGTAGGTCAGCTCCCGGCGCTGCAACGCGCTCACCTGCCGGCGGCGGGCCACCTGCGCGGGCGCCGGCCCGGTGCGCCGGGGCGACGGGATGACCACGCCGACCCGGGAGATACGAGCCGCGACATTCCTCAACAGACCAGCCACGGCGGGCAGCCTACCCGCCGCCGCAGCGGGCGGTGCGACAGACTGGCCCGATGAACGAGCTGCCCCGCGACCTGCCGATCCTCGAGCGACGCGCGGTGCGGGTGGTGGTCACCGACGGCACCGACCGGGTGTTGCTGTTCCACACCCACGACCCGGACCACCCCCGGCTGGGCACCTGGTGGGAGCTGCCCGGCGGCGGCATGGATCCCGGTGAGACCTGCCGCGACACGGCGGTGCGGGAGCTCCGGGAGGAGACCGGCATCGTGATCACCGCCGACCAGGTGGGCGCGCCGACCTGGCGACGGCGGGCGAGCTTCCTGCACCGCCAGGTGCGGCACGTCCAGGACGAGCTGGTCGTCACCGTACGGCTGACCGGCCCCGGCCCGGACGTGGACGAGGCACACCGGCTCGACTACGAGCGGGAGGACTACTTCGGCTTCCGCTGGTGGCCGTTGCCCGAGGTGGTGGCCAGCCGGGAACGCTTCTACCCCGGGCAGCTCCCTCGGCTGATCACCCCGTTTCTCGCCGGCACGGAGATCGACGAGCCGTTCGAGCTGTGGTCGTGAGCCGGGCCGGCGGGCAGAGTAGGGGCATGACCACCGAGCTGCACGGGCCGCTTTCCGCGTACGCCGAGCGGCTGCACGCCGCGATCGGCGACCGGCACCACGTCGCATCCCCGCTCGGCGCCTGGCTGCTGCTCGCGGTCTGTGCCACCGCAGCGGCCGACTCCGACCCGGCCGCCAGGGACCTGGCCAACGCCCTGGGCACCGACCTGGCCGACGCGGCCGAGGTGGCCCGAGCGCTGTTGAACGCGCCGCACCCGCTGGTCGGCTCGGCCACCGCGCTCTGGCACCGACCGGGGCAGGGCGACGGTGGGCCGGCGGGGTGGCGGGCCGCGCTGCCCCGCACGACCGAGGTCGGCGTGCTGCCCGATCAGGCCGGGTTGGACGCCTGGGCCCGTGAGCACACCCTCGGCCTGATCGAGACGTTCCCCCTGCGGGTCCGGCCGGACGTGGTGCTGGCCCTGGCCAGCGCGTTGGCCACCCGGGTGTCCTGGGCTACCCCGTTCGACGTCGCCGACGCACCCGCGCTCGGCGCCGGCAGCCCGTGGGCCGGGCAACTGCGGCGGGTGTTGCGCAGCCCGAGCCAGGGCCACCGGTGCGCCATCGTGTCCACCTCCCGGGCCGGTGACGTGATCGTGCACGCCGCGCCGGCCCAGACGACCGACGGCGCGGGGCTGGTGGTCCTCTCGGTGGCCGCCGCACCGCGGGTGTCACCGGCCGTGGTGCTGGCCGTCGCGTACGAGCTCAGCGCCGGCGCGGCCGACGGCGCGCAACCGACGGGGACCCGTTCGCTGTTCGACCTGCCGCTCGGCGATGCTCCGCTGTGGACGGTGCGTGAGGAGCGGGTACGCACCCGGGCCCGCGACGGCCGCGAGGAGCGCCACCATGCTGTCCTCCCCTGCTGGTCGGCCCGGAGCGAGCACGACCTGACCGCCCCGGCGCTCGGCTTCCCGGCCGCGTCGGCGACGCTGGCGACGGCGATGGCGCTGCCGATCGAGACCTTCGAGGCACGACAGACGGCGGTGGCCCGGTTCGACCGGTACGGCTTCGAGGCGGCGGCGGTGACCGGCATGTTCGGGCTGACCAGCCTGCCGCCGGAGGGTGTGGCCCGCACCGCCGAGTTGCGCTTCGGCCACCCGTACGCCGTGGTGGCCGTCGCCACCGACACCCGGGCCGACGGCGTCACCGGGCCCTGGCACGGGGTGCCGGTCTTCTCCGCCTGGGTCGCCGAGCCCGAGGAGGTGCTCGAGGCGTGAGGCAGCTCGCCGAGACCAGGCAGCGGGGACGCTCCGGCAGTGGATCGGGCCCACCCCGCTCGGGCGCTCCGGTGACGCTAGGCGATCGGCGGCCCGGGACAGGTGAAGAACACTCGTGCCTCCCAGCCGGGCACCACGTGCCCGTGACCGTCGTCGACCGTCATGCGCTGGAATTCGGTGGTGTGGATCGTGGGCAGACCGGCGTCCATGCCACACGCCTCGCGGGCGCTCTGCTGCGCGATGGTCAGCGCCAGAGAGAAAAGCACCCGTCTGCCACATCGCGACGGCAAGCCCTCTGCATCGTATGCCGCGACCCTTCCCAGGGCGAGGTCCGCGCCTGATCCCCGGGGCGTCGCTCACTGGGATGCGCCACCTGGCCCGAGCGATTCCTCGCCGCGCTGCTCGGCCTCCCGTACCAACTGGTTGGCGCTTGTCGCATCGCATCCGGCGGCACGCAGGAGGTCACTGGCGGCGGTGCGCAGTTGGGTCACCACCGCGTCGCCGAACTCGTCGACGCCCCGCGCACGGGCGCGACCGCCCTGGTGGACGGCGTCGAGTGCGGCCTGGCGGGTGCGCTCGGTCGGCCGACCGGCGCGGTGTTCCCGACGCAGCAGCTCCACCGCGTCGGCGAGCCGTCCGACGCTGGCCGGCAGGTCGGCCGGGATCGGCTCGTCGTACTGCAACGCCATCGCTGACCGCCGGGCCACTCCCCGACCGTGTTCGATGACGCGTTCCACCTGCTGGCTGGCACGCGCGAACCGCTCCACATCCTGACGACGCAGCCACCGGGCGGGCGCGAGGCTCACCACCTCCTCGGCGCCACTGAGCGCCTGGTGCATCCGGTCGAGGTCCGGGCCCATTCCCCGCAGTACGTCCAACGCGCGTACCGCCCGCTGCTGGTCGCCGGCACCGAGCGCGGCGGAGACCTCCCGCAGTTGAGCGGCGAGGCACGTGTAGATCGGTGCGGCGTCCCGGTCGAGGATCCGCATCGGGTTCAGCGGCACCAGCACTGCCACCACCACGAGGCCCACCACCCCACCGACCATCGCCTCCACGATCCGGGGCCACTCAAGGTCCTGCTGGGCGGGGCTGAGCGCGGCGAGCAGCACCGCCGTACCGCCGGCCTGACCGACGGCGGCGCCGCTGCGCCCGAACAGCACCAGCGTGGCGAAGATCGCGCACCCGACGATGAATCCGGTCTGCCAGAATCCGGTGCCCAGAAAGGACAGCAGGAAGTCAGTGGTGGCGATACCGAGGCCGACCCCGATCAGCAGTTCGACCGTGCGGCGTGCCCGTTGACCGAGCGCGGCGACGATGGTGCCCACGGCCGCGGACGGCGCGAAGATCGGCGCCGGGTTGCCCAGCACGTTGTGCCCGATCGCCCAGGCCAGGGCCGCGGCGAGGCCCGCCTGCACCGAGATCACCAAGGCGACCTCCAGCTGACTCAGCCGCAGCCGGCCGGCCCGGCCGCCCCGACCACGAGCCTGGGCGGCCGCCGCCCTGGCGCGCTCCACCACACGACGACGCCGTGGGCGGGTGACGTCGTCTCGGGGGCGACCATCGGGATCCACCGAGCACTCGTACCATGCCGCATCCCACCCAGTCCGGACAATCCCGACACCCTGGCCTGAATGATCGACTCGGGCTCATGAAAGTCGGCGTGTCGCGGGCAGCGGGACACCCCGACTTCCACAAACGCGAGTCGATCTCGCCGGGCGCGGCCGGGCCGGGCCGAGCCGAGCCGAGCCGAGCCGAGCCGAGCCGAGCCGAGCCGGGCCGAGCCGGGCCGAGCCGGGCCGAGCCGGGCCGAGCCGGGCCGAGCCGGGCCGGGCCGGGCCGAGCCGGGCGCGGCCGAGCCGGGCGGCTCGCGGTCCAGCCGCAGGTCAGCGCCCGTCGTCGTGCGGCAGTCGCGCCACCATCGCCCGGAACTCCCGTACGGTCATCGCCTCGCGCAGGGTGGCGAAGACGGCGCCGGTCCCGGCGCGGGCGGTGGCCGGGTCCACCCCGGCGCGCTGTGCCACCCGACGAAGGAACTCCGCCGGGCCGGCGTCCGTCGGCGGTACGGCCGCTGCGCCACCGACCTCCAGACCCACCCCGCTGGTCAGCCCCTCGGCACCGGCATCCGGCCCCAGGACGACCGCATCCGGCCCGACGGCCCCGGCCGCATCCGGCCCGACGACCCCGGCCGCATCCGGCCCAACGACCCCGGCCGCATCCGGCCCGACGGCCCCGGCCGCATCCGGCCCAGCGGCCCGGGCGGCATCCGGGGTTGGGCCAGTCAGGTATCCGTCGACGTCGTTCGGAAGGTGCCCGACGAGGTCGTCGGGCGCGCCGCCGGTCACCCGCTCGGCCAACGTCCGGAGCACGGCGCGGGCGAGCACGGCGGCCTGCGGGGACGGCAGGCCGGACCGGCGGGACACCGCGTCGATGAAGTACGGGAAGCCGTCGCCGTCGGTCACGCTCGGGCGGTTACCCCTGGCCGGCCGCGACAAACTGCCCCTAGCGCAGCAGGCCCTCGCCCAGCAGGTGGTCGAAGATGATCTGGTCGACCGGCGAGGTGCGGTGCCGGTCCGCGTACCCCAGCCAGGCCATCTCGGCGATCTCGCTGGCCGGACGCAGCTGACCCTGATAGCCGGCCCGGTAGCAGGTCATCCGCACGGTGACGCCGGCCGCGTGGCTGTGCGCCTGAGCGGTGAAGGTGCCCACGTGTACGGCATCGCGCACGTCGACCTCGACGCTCAACTCCTCGTCGATCTCTCGGCGCAGGGTCTCCAGGTCGGTCTCGCCCGGTTCGCGCTTGCCACCCGGCAGGTACCAGACGTCCTTGCCCGCCGATCGGGTGCTCAGCACCCGATCGTCCTCGATGAGGATCCAGGCCACCTTGTCGATCTCGCGCACCATGCTCCCTCCGGCCGCTCGGATCGGGGACGCTACCATCCGGCACCGCGCTCAGTCGGCCAGCAGGTCGAGCAACAGCGCGGCGGTCCAGCTGAACGCCGGTGAGCCCAGCCCGGCACCGGTGTCCGGGTGGAAGTACTCGTGGCAGCCGGCCCCGGCGACCAGATCGATCATCGAGCGGCGCAGCCCGGCGGCCAACTCCGGGTGCCCGTGCGCGAGCAGCCCACGGTGGACCAGCCAGCCGATGTTGAGCCAACTCGGCCCACGCCAGTAGCGCAGCGGCTCGAAGTCGGGTGCGGTGCGGTCGTAGGTGGGCAGCGGCCGGTCCATCCGCCGGGCCACCCCGAAGCGCGCCGACCGGGCCTCGACGACCAGCGCGTCGGCCTGCCGGGCCGGCAGGTCCGGCAGGATCAGTGGGGTCAACCCGAGCCCGGTACGCGCGCTGAGCAGTCGGTCGGTGCGCAGGTCACGGGGCTGGAACGTGCCGGTGCTCGGGTCGTACAGCCGGCGGAGGAGGGCTTCGGTGATCCGGGCCGCGCGGGCCCGGTGCGGCCCGGGGTCGTCGCCGAGGAGCGCGGCGATCTCGGCGAGGGCGTGTTCGGCGGCCCCGAACGCCGTGTTGAACAGCGGGCACTCCACCAGGAACGGGTGACCGGTGGCCAGGTCGCGATCGGAGTAGCCGTGGTCGCGGTAGGGGGCGACGATCGCCAGGTAACGCGCGTAGTCCAGGTCCGTGGGGCGGTGCGCGGCGGCGGCGTGCGCCGTGTCGTGCCGACGGTACGCGCGCATGACGGCCGCCTCGGCCGGTACCGCGGCCATCGGCTCGTCCCAGGCGGGACTGTTGTCCAACCCGGACTCCCACGGGTGCACGACGCAGACCAGTCCGTCGCCCGCCACGTCCCGCCGGTCGGCCAGGTAGCGCTGTTGGGCGACCAGCGCGGGATAGAGCTGGCGCAGCGCGGCCAGGCCGGTCGGGTCGGGTGCCCGCCGGTACGCCAGCAGCGCGGCGAGCGCGTGCACCGGCGGCTGGACCAGGCCGGAGGTGGCCACCGTCGGTGCTCCGGTGACGCCGGCCGAGCGCCACATCTCCGGCCCCGGGAAGTACGCGCCGACCCGCAGCGCCGGGTTGAACACGATGTGCGGCACCCGTCCGTCGGCCCACTGCGCCCGGAACAGGCTCGCCAGCTCCCGCCAGGCTCGATCGGGGCGGATGTGGGCCAGCCCGATCGCGATGAACGCGGAGTCCCAGCTCCACTGGTGCGGGTAGAGCGTGCGTGAGGGCACGGTGTGGTCGTGCTCCCAGTTGGCGTCGAGGGTGTCGACCGCGAGTCGACGCAGCCCGGTCGCCTCCGCCGGGCCACCCGTGCGGGCCGCGGCGGCGGTCACGCGGCGGCCCGCCGGGGCTGCGCGTGCCGCAGCACCGTGGCGGCCTGCTGCAGGGCCCGGACCGGGTCGCCGCGTAGCCGGCACTCCAGGGCCAGCCACCCCCGGTAGTCCAGCTCCAGCAGGGTACGCACCAGCGCCGGCCAGTCCAGGTGCCCGGCGCCGGGCTGGTACCGGTTGGAGTCGCTGACCTGCACGTGCCCGAGGTACGGCGCGGCGGCGCGCAGCGCGCGGTGCACGTCGTCCTCCTCGATGTTCATGTGGAAGGTGTCGGCGACCACCCGGACCGACGGCAGCCCCAGCGCGGCGCACAGCGCCACCGCCTCGTCGAGCCGGTTGACCATGTGATCCTCGTACCGGTTGAGGGGTTCCAGGAAGAGGGTGACCCCCTCGGCCCGGGCGTGTTCGCCCAGCTCGCCGAGGGTGTCGAGGAGCACCTGCCGGTCGCCGGCCGGCGGGCGCGGCGGCTCGAACGGCGGCAGTCGCCGGGAGAACATCCCCCAGGCGGCCGGGGTCATCACCCCGACGCCGCCCAGCTGAGCGATCACCGAGAGCTGGGAGCGCAGGTTGCGGACGGCGTCGGCGGACCGGTCGGGGTCGAAGTCACCGATGAAGTGGTCCATCTCGACGCAGACGGTGGGCATCACCACCCCGGCGGCGCGGGCTCGGCGCAGCTCGGGCAGCCGGCGGGCGAACGCGAGGTCGCCGCGGCCGCGTAGCTCGATGCCCTGGTAGCCGAGGGCGGCCGCGAGGGCGTACTTCTGGATCAGGTTGGTGCCCGGCAGGAGTTGTTCCTGACAGGCCAGCGCGATGGTGGTCATCAGAACCTCAGCACGACTTGGAGGACGTCACCGGCGCCGCGGTCGAGCAGCGCGAGGGCGTCGGCGACCGCGCTGGCGTCGACGATGTGGCTGACCAGCGGCAACGGGTCGACGCTGCGGTCGGCCACCAGGTCCATGAAGGTCTGCGCGACCCGTTCTCCGGTCCACCGGCCGGCCATGCTCGGCGCGGGGGTGGGCCCGGAAACCTGGGCGGCGACCAACTGGATGCGGTTGTGGTGGAACTCCTCACCGAGGCCGAGCGCGTCGGCCTGGCCCTGGTAGAAGCCGGCGGCCACGACCCGGCCGGCGTGCGTGGTGGATCGGATCGCCTCGTGCAGCGCCGGGTACGCCCCGGACAGCTCCAGGCAGACATCGGCGCCCCGACCGCCGGTGGCCTGGCGCAGCACGGCGGCGGCGGACGCCACGGTGGCGTCCACGGTGGATCGAGCGCCGTATCGGGCGGCGTGCTCCAACCGGTCGGGCACCGGGTCGACGGCCACCACCCGGGCCCCGGAGAGCACGGCGAGTCGGGTGGCGAGCAACCCGATGACGCCCTGTCCGAAGACGCCGACCCAGTCGCCAAGGTGCAGGTCACCGGCGAGTACGGCGGTCAGCGCGATGGCGCCGGGGCGGGCGAAGACCGCGGCGAGCGGATCCAGGCCGGCGGGGAGCGCACGGACCGCGTCGGCGGCGAGCACCGCCTCGGCCCGATGCCCCCAGATGCCCCAGACGAGCTGCCCCGGTTGGCGGTCGGTGACACCGGGTGCGACCTCGATGATCTCGCCGACCTCTTCGTAGCCGAAGCCGATCAGCGGGTACGGCACCGGGGTCTGTCGGGGGACGAACATCCGGGCGGCGTCGTCCCAGTCCTTGCTGAGCCGGGGATTGCTGCCCCGGTAGAGGGTCAGCTCGGTGCCGGCGGAGATGCCCGAGTAACAGGTGCGGACTCGGACCTGGCCGGGGCCGAGCGGATCCGGTGGACAGGGCTCGAGGCTGATGCGTCGAGGCCCGGCGAGAGAGACCACCCAGTTGCCCATGTGTCACATCCCGGTAGCACTGGGATCCAGGATAGCAAAAAATCGCACTATGTCTTGCTATTGATCAATCGAAGGTGTTGGATCCGTCATGTACCCTTCGAGAGGAGTGCCACCGATGTCAGCACCTCCGAGGCGGATACTCGCCACCACCCTGATCCTGGCACTGACCACGTCCACGCTGCTGGCCTGCGGAGACGACGAACCGGACAGCAACAGCAAGAAGATCACCGTGTGGAGCCTGGAGGACGTGGCCGACCGGGTCACCGCCACCAAGGCGATCATCGCGGACTTCACCGCGAAGACCGGGATCCAGGTCGACCTCGTGACCGTCAACGAGGACCAGTTCCCCTCCCTCATCGCCGCCAACGCCGCCGCCGGCGACCTGCCCGACGTGGTCGGATCGGTCTCCCTGGCCGGCATCCGGACGCTCGCCGGCAACGAGCTGCTGCACGCCTCGGCGAACGCGGAGGTCGTCGACAGGCTGGGCAAGCAGACGTTCTCGCCCCGGGCGCTGGAGCTGACCTCCGACGACGGCACGCAGCTCTCCGTGCCCAGCGACGGGTGGGGGCAGCTGCTCGTCTACCGCAAGGACCTGTTCGCGGCGGCCGGTCTGCCCGCCCCCGACACGTACGAGCGGATCACCGACGCCGCGACGAAACTCAACACCGGTGGCGTCGCCGGGATCACCGCGGCGACCGCCCCCAGCGACGTGTTCACCCAGCAGACCTTCGAGCACCTGGCACTGGCCAACGGCTGCCAGCTCACCGACGACTCCGGGAAGGTCACTCTCGACTCACCCGAGTGCGTCGAGGCGTTCCGCTTCTACGGCGACCTGATCCGCAGCAGCTCGGTGAAGGGCGCACAGGACGTGGACACCACCCGGGCCACCTACTTCGCGGGCAAGGCGGCCATGGTGGTCTGGTCGCCGTTCATCCTCGACGAGCTGGCCGGGCTGCGCAACGACGCCAAGCCGACCTGCCCGCAGTGCCAGGCCGACCCGGGTTTCCTCGCGAAGAACAGCGGGTTCGTCACCGCGATCAAGGGCCCGAACGGCACCGAGCCGGCACAGTACGGCGAGATCAGCTCGTGGGCCGTGCTGGACGGCGCGGCAGCCGATCCGGCGAAGTCCTTCGTGGAGTACATGCTCAGTGACGGCTACCCGCGCTGGTTCGGCATGTCCCCCGAGGGCCGTTTTCCGGTGCGCAAGGGCACCCCGGCTGAGCCCGAGGCCTACCTGACCCAGTGGGCCACCAGCCCGGCCGGGGTGGACGTGAAGAAGCCTCTCGCGGACGTGTACGGCGACGAAGTGCTGGGTACCCTGCGCCGCAGCCCGGACACCTTCCAACGCTGGGGTCTCACCCAGGGGCAGGGCAAGCTGGTCGGCGCCATGCTCGGTGAGCTACCGGTGCCCAAGGCGTTGAACGACCTCTACTCCGGCAAGTCCGACGCCGCAGCCGCCGCCGGCCGCGCCAAGAAGGACGTCGAGGCCATCAAGGCGGGCGTCAATTGACCACCACCGCGCCCGAAACCGGCCGCTCCCCCACCCAGGAGCGGCCGGGAGGGGCCGGCCGCCGTCGCCCACTGACCCTGCGCCGCCGGGAGTCCCGCGCCGGGCTCGCGTTGGTCGCGCCGACCCTGCTCGTCACCATCGCGGTCATCGGCATTCCGATCGTGTGGACCGTGGTGCTCGCCTTCCAGCGGGTCCGGCTCGCCACCTTGCGCAAGACCGGCCTGTTCGGCGAGTTCACCCTGGACAACATCGACCGGGTGCTGCACACCCCGGGCTTCGCCGAGACGCTGTGGGTCACGCTGATCTACAGCATCGGCGGCACCGTCGGGTCGATCCTGCTCGGTCTGGTGGCCGCCCTGGTGGTCCGCCGGCCGTTCCGGGGCCGCACGCTGGTGCGGGCGTCCATGCTGCTGCCGTACGTGGCGCCGGTGGTCGCGGCGACGTTCGTGTGGCAGGTGATGCTCGACCCGCAACTCGGCATCGTCAACTCGTGGGGGCAACGCCTGCTCGGCTGGGACGCCCCGGTGCCGTTCCTCACCCAGGAGTCGACCGCACTGACCACGGTGATCGTGTTCGAGGCGTGGCGGTACTTCCCGTTCGCGTTCCTGTTCCTGCTGGCCCGACTGCAGGCGGTGCCCGGCGAGTTGGAGGAGGCCGCCCGCGTCGACGGCGCCACTCCCACCCAACGCTTCCGGTACATCCTGCTGCCGCACCTGCTGCCGGTGATCGCGCTGCTGGGGGTGCTGCGCTTCATCATGACGTTCAACAAGTTCGACGACGTCTACCTGCTCACCGGAGGGGCCGCCGGCACCGAGGTGGTGAGCGTACGGGTGTACGAGTTCCTCACCGCCCGTACCGACATCGGGGCGGCGGCCGCGCAGGCGGTCGTGCTGGCCGTGGTGCTCATCGTGTTCGTGCTGATCTACCTGCGCTTCTTCGGACGGAGGGTGGGCTGATGGACCGGGACGTGGTCGAGACGGTGAGCCTGCGTTGGCTGCGCCGCCTGGTGATCGCCGTGTTCCTGCTGGTCACCGTCTTCCCCTTCTACTACATGCTGGTGCTCTCGGTTCGCCCCATCGAGCGGCTGCTGCTCGACCCCGGCGCGCTGGTGGTCGGCTTCGGTGAGCTGACCGTGGCCACGTACGCCGAGGTGCTGAAGGCCACCGACGACGGCGGCCAGGGTTTCCTGACCTTCATCCGCAACAGCGGGTTGGTCGCCGTCGCGGCGACCGTGCTCACCCTGGTGGTGGCGATTCCCGGCGCGTACGCGGTGGCCCGGCTGCGGTTCTTCGGCCGGCGGCAGGTGGACTTCCTGTTCCTGGCGGTCTACCTGTTCCCGTCGATCGTCATCGCGATCCCGCTGTTCGTGGTCTTCACCCGGGCCGGGCTGCGCGGCTCGCTGTTCGGCCTGGTCCTGGTCTACATCTCGCAGACCCTGCCGGTCTCGGTCTACATGCTGAAGAACTACTTCGAGACCATCCCGGTCAGCCTGGAGGAGTCCGCCGCGATCGACGGCGCCGGTCGGCTCGGCATCATCCGACGCGTCAGCCTGCCCCTGGCGATGCCGTCGATCATGGCGGTCGCGCTGTACGACTTCATGATCGCCTGGAACGAGTTCCTCTTCGCGCTGCTGTTCCTGGTCGACAAACCCGACCGGTGGACGGTGTCACTCGGGTTGTCCCTGCTCGCCGACGGGGTGGAGGTGCCCAAGACGGTGCTGATGGCCGGGTCGGTCGTCCTCACCCTGCCCATCGTGATCCTCTTCTTCGCCAGCGAGCGGCTCCTCACCGAGGGACTGACCAGCGGCGCAGAGAAGGGCTGAACGGGTTGGCGTCACAGTCCGGAAACGCCGGGCTGTGACGCCCCCCACAATCGCTCTCATGTCCGTACCATCGGCACGTCCTTATCCGGCACAGCTGAGGGAGCCGGCGCATGAGCCAGGCACGACGGACCCGTCCGACCGAGACGGCGGGCGAGGACTACACCGACCGGCTACAACGCCTCGGTGGTGCCCGCTGGAAGCAGCTGCTCGACGTACAGGCGCCGTACCGGTGGAATCTGCGCCGGCTCAACCTGGGTAACACCCTCGACGTCGGCTCCGGCCTGGGTCGCAACCTCGCCAACCTGGACGGCAACGGCGTCGGCGTGGACCACAACCCGACCTCGGTGGCGCACTCGCGGGCCGCCGGGCTCGAGGCGTACACGGTGGAGGAGTTCAAGGACAGCCCGCACGCCCGACCGGGCGCGTTCGACTCGCTGCTCGCCGCGCACCTGCTGGAGCACCTGCCGGCCGAGGAGGCGCGCGAGGTCATCTCCTCCTACCTGCCGTACGTGCGCTCGGGCGGCCAGGCCGTGTTCATCACCCCGCAGGAGCGCGGGTACGCCAGCGACGCCTCACACGTCCGTTTCGTCGGTTTCGCCGAGGCCGCGCAGACCTGTCGGGAGCTGGGCCTGACCGTCACCCGGCAGTACTCGTTCCCGTTCGCCCGGCCGCTCGGGCGGGTGTTCACCTACAACGAGTTCATCACGGTGGCCCGGCTGCCCTGACCCGGGCTGTCCCGGGTCGCCCGCCAGGCCCCCACCGGCCCGGTTACGGTGACCCCATGGCCAACCCGACCCGCTGGGCGACCGACACCGGTCCCGAGCACTCGCAGTGGTATATCGACCGGTTCCGCAAGCTCGTGGCCGAGGGTGCGGACCTGGCCGGTGAGGCCCGACTGGTGGACGCCCTGGTCGCGCCCGGATCACGGATTCTCGACGCGGGCAGCGGCACCGGACGTGTCGGTGCCGCGCTCGCCGAGCGTGGGCACACGGTGGTCGGGGTGGACGCCGACCCCGCGCTGGTGGATGCCGCCCGCGCCGACTATCCCGGCCCGACGTGGCTGGTCGCCGACCTCGCCGAGCTGGACCTACCGGCGCGGGGTGAGGCGGAGCCGTTCGACGCGGCGGTGCTGGCCGGCAACGTGCTCGCCTTCGTCGCCGTCGGCACCGAACCGGAGGTGCTGCGCCGGGTGGCCGCGCACCTGCGACCCGATGGCGTGCTGACCGTGGGCTTCGGCACCGAGCGCGGCTACCCGCTGACCGCGTTCGACGCCGACGCGGTGGCCGCCGGGCTGCGGGTGGAGCAGCGCTTCGCCACCTGGGACCTGCGCCCGTGGCGCGACGACGCCCCGTTCGCGGTCACCGTGCTGCGCCGCCCGGCGGACTGACACCGGCGGGGGCCCGTTCTCCTCAGCCGGGGGCGGCGACGGCCCGGGCGGCGGCCGGGTCCAGGGTGGCGCCGGCGGGCACCAGGCTGACCAGCCCGGCCGGCAGCCGCATCGGGCGCACGTCGCGGTAGCCGAGCATCGGGAGCACGTCCCGGTCGGCCAGCACGTACCGTCGGCCCAGGTCGGTGACCACGGAGACCGCGCCGCCGGTCGCGCCGGGCGCCGCGGCGGCCTCGACCACCGCGCCGCGGCCCGGCTCCACCACCACGTGGTCGGCCAGCACCGCGCCGCCGGTCGGCGCGGTACGGGGCGCGGCTGTCAGGTCCCGCAGCGGTACGCCCCACCGCACCTCACCCACCCCACCGTCGTCGGCGACCCGGGTGCAGAGCGCGCCGTCGTCGCCGGCCACCAGCCGGGGCGGGGTCGGCGGCGGGGCGTGCGGGCCGCTCGGGGCGAGGTCGGGCACCGTGGGCAGCGCGGCGAACCGGCCCAACGTCATCGGCGTCGGCTCGCCCTGCCCGGTGCGAGCCAGCAGCAGCCCCGCCTGCAACTCGGTGATGCCGGCCAGGCCGGCGTCGAGCGCCACCGCGTACTGCCGACCGCCACCGGAGTTGCTCACCAGGTAGACCGTGCCGATCGTGGCACCCGGCACCTTGGTGGCGGGCCGCCCCAGCGCGGGCAGGTCGAGCGGGGCGAGGTCGGTGCCGGCGGGCAACGAGTTGAGGAGTGCCGGCGCCACCGGGACCGCCCGGGCCCGGGTGGTGGCGAGCGCCGCCAGCACCCTGCTGGGGTCGCGAACGAGGTAGCGCCGTTGGTGCCAAACCAGGTGCAGCCCACCGTCGGGATGGCGCAGCAGCAGCGCCTCGTCGCCCACCGGCCGGCCGCCGTCGGGCTCGGTGCCGATCAGCAGGGCGGAGCGGGGCGCCCCGACGCCCGCGCCGGCCGGGACCGTCGAGCAGACCGTCCACGCCGTGGTGGCCAGCCGGCCGGGGGCGGGCAGCGAATCCGGTGCGTCGGCGATGCCCAGCGGCAGCCCGCGCGGCACCCCGTCGATCGTGCGCCGGGACACCAGCACGGTCTTCGACCGGTCCGCGCCGACGATGAGCAGCGCCGAGGCGTAGTTGAGCACCGGGTGCAGCTTCTGCTGGCGGTAGACGAACCGGGCGCCGGACTCCTTCTCCACGATCACCGCACCCGGGTCGCGCCACCCCTTGCCGCCGCCGGCGAACAGGCCGTAGAGGGCGAAGCCACCGAGCCCGATCGCCGCGACCAGGACGCTGGCCAGACCGGCGCCGGCCAGCCGCCGAAACGGCGACTGCGCGGGATCGGTCTCCCGCATGACCAGGGCGGCGACGGCCCGCTGGACGCTGAACTGGTAGGAGTGCAGCTGGTCCTGCCGCGACGGCATGGGGTTCCCTCCGGTGGATTGGCCGGGCACAGGATATGCGCTGCGTCAATGTCCCGTGGACCCTGCGTGGCCGCTGGTGGCGGGGCAACCGCTACCATCCGGGGACGAATCCGGCGGCGAGAGGGCACCCGTGGGCGCGCGTTTCGAAGAGCTGGCCTGGCGGGAGACTCCGATCGGCGCGATCAGCCTGCGCCGACGCCGGGACCCGGCACTCCAGGTCGAGGTGTACGAGGTCAAGCTGGACGACGAGTTCCTGATGTCCAGCCTCTTCCCGGTCGCGGAGATCGAGCTGGCCCGGCTCGGGCTCGCCGAGGTGGCCGGTGACTCGCTCGACGTGGTGGTGGGTGGTCTCGGGCTGGGCTACACCGCCTGTGCGGCACTGGCCGACCCACGGGTGCGGTCGCTGCTGGTGGTGGAGGCCATCGAGGACGTGATCGACTGGCACCGGCGCGGGTTGCTGCCGTTCGCGGCGGGGCTCGCCGAGGACCCGCGCACCCGCTTCGTGCAGGCCGACTTCTTCGCCGCGGTGGCCGGTGACACCGGTTTCGACACCGAAGTGCCCGGTCGGCGGTTCGACGCCGTGCTGCTCGACGTCGACCACTCCCCGCGCAACGTCCTGCACCCGAGTCACGCGGCGTTCTATCCGCCGGCCGGGCTGCGCCGCCTGGCCGCCCTGCTGCGCCCTGAGGGCGTCTTCGCGCTCTGGTCGGACGACCCGCCGGACGCCGACTTCACCGGGGCGCTCACCGAGGTGTTCGCGAGCGTACGCGCGCACGTCGTGCCGTTCGCCAATCCGCTGACCGGCGGCGAGTCGGCCAACACCGTCTACGTGGCGCGGACCGGCCTCTGATCAACTCCGTTACGCCGCTCGCGCATGGTGTCGGCCGGAGGGGGAACGTGAAGCCGGGCCCGCCGCAGCAGGCGCGGCCGGTTACGGGAGGTCGAGATGCGTGCACTGCTCTGGGTCGTCGGCGTGGTCGCCGGTGTGCTGATCCTGCTCGGGTTGATCCTCGAGGCGGTCCGCTGGCTGATCATCATCGGTCTGATCGCGCTGGTGATCGTGATCATCCTGGGCATCGTCAAAGGGCGGCAGGCCATGAACCACCACGCCCGCCGACGGTGACGGAACCGGTCAGAACCAGTCCGGGCGCATGTCGACGCTCGTCCGATCCCGGCTGTCCAGCAGGTCGAACTGCGGACCGGTACGGGGCAACTCGACACTGAAGAAGTAGCGCGCGGCCTGCCGCTTGCCGGCGTGGAACGGGTCACCGGCCCTCTCCGGCGGCAGCGCCAGCACCTGCTCCAACCACATCCACGCGATCACCACGTGCCCGACGGCCTCCAGGTAGGCGCTGGCGTTGGCCAGCGCGAGCACCGGATCACCGTCGGCCCACAGTCGACGGGTGACCGCGGTGACCCGGTCCACCGTGGCGGCCAGCCGGCCCGCCAGCTCGGCCGCCTCGCCGCCGGCCTGCCGGGCCCGCTCGATCGTGTCGCCGATCGTCGCGGTCAGCAGGGCCAGGCCAGCACCGCCCTGCATGGTCATTTTGCGCCCGAGCAGATCCAGTGCCTGGATGCCGTGGGTGCCCTCGTGGATCGGGTTGAGCCGGTTGTCCCGGTAGTGCTGCTCCACGTCGTGGTCGCGGGTGTAGCCGGCACCTCCGAGCACCTGGATCGCCAGGTCGTTGGCGGTGAGACACCACTGCGACGGCCAGCTCTTGGTGATCGGAGTGAGCACGTCCAGCAGCAGATGGGCGCGCTCGCGGTCGGCGTCGGCCGGGGCGGTCTTCTGCTCGTCGAGCAGCCGCGCGCAGTAGAGGACCAGCGCCAGCGCGCCCTCCACGTAGCTCTTCTGCGCCAGCAGCATCCGCCGTACGTCAGGGTGTTCGATGATCGGCACCTGCGCCGCGGCCGGGTCCTTCGCGCCGACCGGCCGACCCTGCGGCCGTTCCTTGGCGTACGCCAGGCTCTTGAGATAGCCGGTGTAGCCCAACGCGGTGGCGCCTGCCCCGACCCCGATCCGGGCCTCGTTCATCATGTGGAACATCTGTGCCAGCCCCTGATGCGGGGCACCGACCAGATGACCCACCGCGCCGGCGCGGCCTCCCGGGGTGTGGCCGCCGTCGCCGAAGCTGAGCAGGGTGTTGGTGGTGCCCCGGAAGCCCATCTTGTGGTTGAGGCCGGCCAACACCACGTCGTTGCGGTCGCCGAGCGACCCGTCCGGGCCGACCAGCACCTTGGGCACGATGAACAGCGAGATGCCCTTGACGCCGGGCGGCGCGCCGGGAATGCGCGCCAGCACCAGGTGCACGATGTTCTCGGCCAGCTCGTGGTCGCCGCCGGAGATCCACATCTTGGTGCCGAAGAGCCGGTACGTGCCGTCCGCCTGCGGCTCGGCCCGGGTGGTGATGTCGGCCAGTGAGCTGCCGGCGTGTGGCTCGGACAGGCACATGGTGCCGAAGAAGCGGCCGTCCAGCATGGGTCGGACGTAGGTGTCCACCTGCTCGGGGCTGCCGTGCGCGAGCAGCAGGTTGGCGTTGCCCAGGGTGAGGAACGGGTACGCCGAGGTGGCCACGTTGGCGGCCTGGAACCAGGTGAAGCAGGCGGCCGCGACGGCGTGCGGCAGTTGCAGGCCACCCACCGTGGCGTCCAGCCCGGCGGTGAGCAGGCCCGTCTCGGCGAAGCTGTCCAATGCGGCGCGGACCTGCGGGATCAGCCGCACGCGCTGCCCGTCGAAGGTGGGCTCGGCGAGGTCGGCGGCGCGGTTGTGCGGGGCGAACTGCTCGGTGGCCACCCGCTCGGCGAGGTCCAGGGCGTCGTCGAAGGTCTCCCGGGAGTGCTCGGCGTAACGGGGACGCTCGACAAGTTCGGCCACCCGCAGCCAGTCGTGCAACAGGAAGTCGAGGTCACGGCGGGAGAGCAGGGTGGACGGCACGGCACTCCTCAGCGGGCACGGGGGCGGGTCGGACCGGGATGACGGCCCACGGTCGTCCAGTCCCATCCTGGCCGATCGACAGGGCGGGCACCACCGGCCCGGGGGGCGTTGCGTGAGCGGAACGTGTCACACCGCCCGGCTAGCGTCGTTGCCCGTGACCGCACCCGGAGACGTCCCGCCCGAGGTCCTCGACCGGCTGCGGCCGATCTGCCTCGGTCTGCCGGAGACCTACGAGGAGCCCGCCTGAGTGGGCACCCGCTGGCGGATCCGCAAGCGGACCTTCGCCCACGTGCTCACCGTCGACCCCGTTCGCCAGGCGGTCCACGCGCGGGCCGCCGCACTCAACCAGCCCGCCTGCCTGCTGACCTTCCGGTCGCCCCTCGACGAGATCGCCGGGCTCCTCGCCGGCGGGCGTCCCTTCTACAAACCGGACTGGAGCCCGAACGTGATGGGCATGGTCCTGGAGCCGACCACCGACTGGGAGGAGGTGGGCGAGCTGCTCACCGAGAGCTACTGCGTGCTGGCCCCGAAGCGGCTCGCCGCCCAGGTCGGCCCCCCGGCACCGCCGACCGGCTGAGTGCCGTCGGTGCGCCAGGCCGGCTGAGTGCCGTCGGTGCGCCCGAGGCCGGCTGAGTGCCGGTTGCACCCGAGGCCGGCGGTTTCGCCAGGTGTGCTCCGGGGGATACCGCGCCGGATGGCCGATGCCGTCGGCCGTCGGCTGGGGCCGAGGACGCCGCCGGGCGGGTGAGGAGCGGGCCGATGTCGTCGCTGCCCACCGAGGAGGATCCGCGGTTGACGCCGGTCCTCCATGAGGACCGGGTGTGCACGGGCGTGACCACCCTGCACGGGCGGGTGTTCCTGAGCTACCCGTCGGCGGACCGACCCGGCGTGCAGGTGGTCGAGGCGCTGCCGGACGGCCGCCGTGACCCGTACCCCGATGCCGCGTGGAATCGGGCTGACCAGCCGCCGGACGGGGCGTTCGTGCACGTCAACGGGTTGCGCGCCGGCCCGGACGGCCGGTTGTGGATCATCGACTCGGGTACGCCGCAGCTCGGCGGCGCGCAGGTGCCGGGCGGCGCTCGCCTCATCGCGGTCAACCCGGACGGCGACCACGTGGAGCGGGTCTACCACCTGGACGAGGCGGTGCATCCGAACAGTTACGTCGACGATGTCCGGTTCAACGGTCCGGTGGCGTACCTCAGCGACGCCGGGGCGGCCGGCCTCATCGTGCTCGACCTCGACTCGGGTCGGCCCCGGCGGGTGCTCGACGGGCATCCGAGCACGGTGGGCGGGCCGTTGGTCGCCGACGATCGCACACTGCGTGACCCGGACGGTGCCGAGGTACGCCTGCACGTCGACCAGCTGGAGGTGTCGCCGGACGGTCGCTGGCTCTACTACCAACCGGCCTCCGGCGGAATGTCCCGGATCGCCACCCGCTGGTTGGACGACCCGTCGGTCTCCGCCGACGAGATGGCCCGGCGGGTCGAACGGTGGTGTGACACACCCAGCACCGGTGGCACTGCCATCGACGCCACCGGCACCATCTACCTCAGCGACGTGCAACGGCGGCGCGTCGTCGCCCTCGCGCCCGACCGCAGCGTGCGGACGCTCGTCGCCGACCCCCGGCTGGCCTGGGTGGACGCCGTGTGGCTGGACGCCGACGCCCGGCTCTGGATGCCGGCAGCCCAGCTGCACCTGACCGCCGGTCTCAACGGCGGGCACGCGGCCGTCGATTATCCGGTCCAGATCTACCGGATGCCCGTGGACGCTGGGCCTCCCCCACTGGACCACGCCTGAGTGTCCGCTCGGGCAGCGCTGCGCGCACGCGGCCGTCGAGCGGCAGGCCCCCGCCCTCGGTATCCTGCCTCTCATGCACAGAAGCCGTGTGTACGCGCTGCTGATCGACGCCCCCGAGGCGGAGGCCGCGCGGGCGGCGGAGTTCTGGTCGGCGGCGCTCGGCGTCAGCACCCGGTCCGATCCGGCGGAGCCGCAGTTCGTCGGCCTGCACGAGGCGCTGCCGGGGTTGGTCACCGCGGTTCAGGCGGTCGACGACACGCCGCGCTTCCACCTCGACATCGAGACCGACGACGTACCAGCCGAGACCGCACGGTTGACGGCGCTGGGCGCCACCGAGGTGTCGCAGTGGCTCGAGTGTCGAATCCTGCGGGCGCCCGGTGGTCATCTGCTCTGCGTGCTACCGGTGGCGAGTCCGCCGGAGGTGTTCGCCGCCGAGGCCCGCAGCTGGTCGTGACCCGCCGACCTGTCGCAGGTCGGCGTTAGGCTCCCGACCATGGCTGATTTCGTGTTGGTGGCGGGGGCGTGGCTGGGGGCCTGGGCATGGGACGAGGTGGTGCCACCCCTGCGGTCGGCCGGGCACGGCACCCACCCGCTGACCCTCACCGGCCTCGCCGACAAGCGGGATGTGCCCGCCGGGCAGCAGACCCACGTGCAGGACATCATCGACGAGATCGAGCGCCGCGACCTGCGTGACGTGGTGCTGGTCGGGCACAGTTACTCGGGCATTCCGGTGGGTCAGGCCGCCGAGCGGATCGGCGACCGGTTGGCCCGGGTGGTCTTCGTCGACTCCGAGGTGCCGGTTGACGGCGGGTCGTTCGCCTCCGGCTGGTGGCAGGGCCAGGCGGCCTTCGAGGCGCAGCTCGCCGGCAACGGCGGCTACTGGGCGTCGCTGGGCGCGGCCGACGTCGACGGTCAGGGGCTCACCGACGAGCAGGTCGCGCGCCTGGTCGAGGGTTTCACTCCGCACCCGGGCGCCACGCTGACCGAGCCGGCCGTGCTGCGCCGTCCACTGGGTGAGCTGCCGGCGACGTACATCAAGTGCCTGCTCGACGGGCCGGAGCCCAACGACACGGTGGCCAAGCTGCTGGCCAGTGACCACTGGCGACTGGTCACGATGGACACTGGCCACTGGCCGATGTTCTCCCAGCCCGCCGAACTGGCCCGGATCCTGCTGGCGCAGACCGCCTGACCAACGGTGGTCAGGCCACCGGTTCGTCGAGGGTCTGGATGTGGCGCACCGGTGAGGCGAGCAACCACAGCACGGCGAGCGCACCTCCCAAGCCGGCCACGGCCAGGGTGGGCCGCAGCCCGATGGTGGTGCCCAACGCACCGCCAACCAGCGCACCGAGCGGTCGGATGCCGTAGTTGACGGCGCTGTAGGCGCCGGCCCGGCGTCCTCGCGCGTCGTCGGGCGTCACGGCGGTGAGGAGGGCGTTCAGGTTCACGTCCATCAACATCACCCCGACGCTGGAGACCAGCTCGATGGCTGCCAGCATGGCCACCTTCGTCCACGTCGGCCCGGACACCAGCGCGGCCAGCGCCAGCGGCACGGGGAAGAGCACCGCGCCGATCATGGCGGTACGGCCCAGACCGATGGCGCGCGAGACCCGTGGAGCGAGCGCCGCACCCGCGAACCCGCCGAGCGCGCCGAACCCGAGGGCGATGCCGATCTCGCCGGCCGACAGGTCGAGTTCGCGGCTGGCGTAGAGCACCAGCAACGCGCTCGCGATGAAGGTGAAGAAGTTGACCGTGCTGGTGCAGCCGAGGGCGGCACGCAGCACCGGGTGTCGCAGCACCAGCGTGAGCCCTTCGCGGACCAGGCCGAGAGTGGACGTCCGACGCGGCGGCGGGGGCGGCTCGGTGACCGGGATACGGTGGAGCAGCAGCGCCGAGCCGAGGAAGGACACCGCGTCGACGACGATCGCGACCGGCGCGCTGAGGGCCTGGATCAGCCCACCGCCAACGGCCGGGCCGGCGATGAAGGAGAGCGACCGACTCATGCTCAGTTTGCTGGTCGCGTCCACGTACGCCGATCGTGGCACCAGGGCGACGAAGAACGCCTGACGCGCCATGGCGAACAGCACCGCCCCGAGGCCGGTCAGCAGTGCCACCAGGTAGAGGTGGGTGAGGGTGATCGCGTCGAACAGGTAGGCCACGGGCAGGCTGAACAGCACCGCCGCGCGGACCAGATCCGCGATGATCAGGAGCCGCCGCTTGTGGGTGCGCTGGTCCACCCAGGCACCCAGGAACAGACCCAGCAGGTTGGGCAGCCAGATCAGCGCGGTGAGGACGCTGACCTGCACGGGCGTCGCGGTGAGCAGGGTGACGGCGATCAGCGGCAACGCCAGTTCGCTGATCCGGTCACCGAACTGGGAGATCGTCTCGCTGATCCAGAAGGTGCGGAACCGCCGGTCGCGGTGCAGGGCCGGCGGGGGCGCGGTGTCGGTGGCGGTCATGACGCGGCCGGGTCGTCGCCGGGCTCGGGCAGGAGGTAGCGCAGCATCCGGACGATCCGCGCGCCGTCCGGAGATGACTCCTCCTTCCGCCGTACGTACGGAGCGATCAGCTCCTCGATCGACTCCTCCAGTTGCCGCAACTCGTCGGCGGTGGCCACGAACCGGGTGTCGGCGATGCCTGCCAGCGCACGCCACTCGGCGTCCAGTCGCGGCTCGTCCTGCAACAGCCACTGTTGGGGAACCTCGGCATTGCGGGCGAACATCTCGCCGCGCAACTGCTGGACGGCGGACTGCCCCTCAGTGCCCTCGGGCGCGGCGAAGCGGAAGCCTCGGGCTGCCGCTTGCCACCAGCGTTCCCGCTTGCTGGTGGCACCGTCCCAGTCGAGCACCAGGCCGAACGTCGCGAGATGCCGCAGGTGCCAGCTGACCACCGACGGGGTGGCGCCGACGTGCGGCGAGAGCCCGGTGGCTGTGGCCGGACCGTGCCGCTGGAGGTGCTCCAGGATCGCCAGCCGGACCGGGTGGGCCAATGCCCGCAGTGCCTGTGGCTCGGTGATCTCGAAATCCCCGTACGGATTCTTGAGAGACATGTTTCGAGAGTAGTCTCTCAGGTTGGACCGGAGCAACCCCCCGAGCCGCGGCGGCGCCGCGCCGATCAGGCGATGCCCAACCGCGCCAACGGCTCCACCAGCTCCCGCTCCTCGTAGCTAAGGTGCGACAACAGGGCGTCGGTCAGCAGGTCCACCGCGGCCCGCAGCTCGGCGAGACCGTCCGGCGACCCGACGTACGCGACCAGGGCCCGGTCCACACCCTCCAGCACGTCGTGGATGACGTGATGCTCCTGCTCCAGCCGGTCGACGACCGGGCCGAGTCGGGGGTCATGCGCCCGCAACCGGGGGAAGAACGACTGGTCCTCGATCGTGTGGTGGGTGGTCACGATGCGGCAGTAGGACTCGCAGTAGACGCCGAGCGTCCATCGGTTCTGCCGCATGGTCATCGTGTTGATGTGCGACCGGGCCGCCCCGGCGTCGATTTCGCCGGCCGCCACCTGCTCGATCAGGTCGTGAATCTGGGCCAGCTCGGCGCGCAGGCCGTCGTGGATCTGCACGAGGTGCGCGCCGGTGGCCTGCTCCTGCGGGGTGTAGGTGCGGTGCGGATCGGGCGCGGGGCCGCTCGGTCGGGTCGACTCGTCCCAGACCTGCCGCTCGCTTCGGCGTACGCCGTCGTCCGGGGTGGGCACCACGGCGAACGCGCCGCCGGTCACGGCCGCGCGGCTCGACCGGACCGGCGCGGCAGCGACCGGCTCCGGCTCCGGCTCCGGCGGTGCCGGCGTACGCTCCGCAGCCGCGCCACGGTCACGTTCGGCCGCCACCAACTCGCGGACGGCGGGGACCACCTCACCGGCGAACCGGCGCAGGTCGTCCGGGTCGTCGCCGGCGAGAATGAAGGCGCTGACGCCCTCCCCCAACGCCAGCTCGGCCAACTCCTCCGCCCACTGTTTGGCGGGCCCGTTCAGCGGGCCGCGACCGACGGCCGAGAACTGCCCGGCGATGTTGAGCAGCCGGCGCACCTCCTGCGGCGACCGGCCGGCCTGCTGCGCGGCGTCGTCGATGATCGCGTTGCCCTTGGCCAGATCACCGGGCTGGAGGTAGCCCAGCGTGGGCAGCCAGCCGTCGGCCCGACGACCGGTGAGTTGGAGCATCCGGGGCTTGTACGCGCCCAGCCAGATCGGCACCGGGTGGGCCGGAGCGGGACCGCGCTTGGCGCCCACCACCCGGTAGAACTCGCCGTCGACCCGCACTCCGCCACGCGTCTCGACGTCCCAGAGCTGACGGATGATCTCGATGGCCTCCTCCAGCGCGCGTACGCCCTGGCCGGGGGTCAGCCGCCGGCCACCCATCGCCTCGATGGCGTCCCAGAACGCCCCCGCTCCCAGACCAAGGCTGACCCGGCCACCACTGAGCAGGTCCAGGCTGGCCACACTGCGGGCGAGCACCGCCGGCGGGCGCAGTGGCAGGTTCGTCACGTTCGCCGCCACGTGCACCCGGTTGGTGCGGGCCGCGACGAAGTTCAGCAGCGTCCACGTGTCGAGGAACGCCGGCTGGTACGGGTGGTCCTGGAAGGTGACCAGGTCCAGCCCGATCTGCTCGGCCAGGACAGCGACGCCGACCGTACGGTCCGGATCGCCGGCGCTGGGCGTGACGAAGGATCCGAAGACCAGGTCGTGGCCGTAGTCGCTCATCTGCGAGCCTCCCGATTTCCGCGACGCCTCGGGCGATGCGCCATGACCTCAACCTTATGCCATCCAGAACATCTGTTACAAACAAGGTCTGCCCGACTGCGCTATGGTCGGGGGATGACGGGTGCCATTCACCGGCCGGACCGGCCCGATCCGCTCGACGACGACCTCGGCTGGATGCTCGGGATCGTCTTCCGCGGTTACGTACGGGCGGCCGAGCACGCGTTCACCGACTTTCCCGGTGGGCCTCGCGGCTACCAGCTGCTCACCGCAGTGATCAACGGACCGGCCCGCAACCAGGGCGCGATCGCCGAGGAACTCGGCATCGACCGCACCGGCCTCACGTACCTGATCGACGACCTGGAACGGCCCGGATACGTCGCCCGTCGGGCGGACCCGGCCGACCGGCGCAACCGGCTGATCGACGTCACGGCGACCGGCCACGCCGCGTGGGAGCAGCGGCGGTCGGCACTGCGGCAGATCGAATCCCATCTGCTCGGCGCGCTCACGCCGGCCGAGTCGGGGACGCTGCGGGCGCTACTTCAGCGGGTCGCCTGCTCGGCCCAGGCGGTGGACCCGCTGCGTGACCTCTGCGAGGTGGTGACGCAGGCGCAGGCCGACCCGGCACCGGCGGCGCCGGCCTCGCGCCGGACCGGCGCGGCGGCGGCACGCGGTGGGCGCGCCGCCGCCCCCCGAGCCCGCCGCCGCGCCTGACCCCGGAAGGGCACGCGGGCCCGCCGACGGCCTGGTCAGATCCGGGCGCGGGGCAGCCAGCCCAGGAATCGGAGCCGGACCCGCGGCAGCGGCAACGTGGGCAGGTCCTGGGCGGCGGCGACGAGGCAGGAGCCGAGGTAGACCGCGAGGGAGGCGCGCGCTCCGCCGAACTCGGCGAGCAGTTGGCTCTGCTTGGTGGCGCAGGGCCACTCGCGGCCGCAGCCGGTGCAGGTCCAACTCGGTGGGTTGGGCAGGTGCTCCGGCAGCTTCGCACGGCGGTACCGGCCGACCACGCTGTTGTCCGCACGCACGTCGCGTCGCCGTGGCGCGGGGCCCTCGTTGCGGTGCAGGACGGTACGGGCACCGGGCAGGTAACGCCCGACGGTGCCGAAGAGCACCCCGACGCGGATCAGGGCGTCCGGTCCGACGTGCTGAGTCAACAGCGCGGTCATCAGGTAGTGCCCCAGCAGGTCGAAGGCGTCACGATCCAGCCCCAGGTCACGGCAGAGGTCGACGAAGTCCGGCGTGGTCAGCGGCACCCGGTCGTCGAGTGCGCGACGCAGCACCGCACGCAGCCCGCCGCCGAGCCTCGCCAGCGCGTCGCCCTCGCCCAGCCCCAGGCTGTCCTCGTCCGCCACCCGGGCCAGCGCCTCGGCCACCGCCAGCCGAACGACGCGGTCAGGATCGGTACTGTCCAACGTTTCCCCCTCCCGTGGGCCGGTCTCCCGGCAGTGGTCCCGTTCTCCAGCAGTCGCCCGGTCGTCCGGAGACGACCGGGGAATCATGAACAAGATTTCGTTGTCCGCCGCGCGGGTGGCTAGGGCAGCAGACGTAGAACCATCTGACGGGCTAGCCGAAAAGCGAAGTCGAGCCGACACGTGCGGTGATTAGCAGGACGGCACCTCCACGATTGCCGTATGGTGATATTCCCATCTACAGATATTGCGCTCAAGAGCCGCTGATTGGTCAGACCAGTCCGACGCCCTCAACCGGTCGCTGCCGTCCCGCTCGCGACGTTCCACCGCACCGCACCGCCGGCCCACGATGTGCCGGGTCACCGCCGAGCACCCCGGCACATCCCGATCCTGCCGTCGGCACGCGTTCCACCACCCGGCGGCACCTCCACCGGACGGAGACAGCGGATGACGTCCTCGCCAGTGCAGACCCACCAGTTCGACAGCCATGACCCGGCGGCCATCCACGAGTTCCTGTCCGCCACGTACGACCCGAAGCTGCGTCTCGAGAGCAGGAACGGATACCGGCTCACCCACCACCGCGTCGACACCGGTCCGTTCGCCATCGCGACCACCCGGCAGACCGGGCACCTCGAGATCGGTGCCAGCACCCTCAGCGGACTGGTCGTCGGGCGCACCCGCACCGCCCGCGTCGATCGCTCCTGCGCCGGGCCGGCCCACCGGTTCGACCCGGGCGAGGTCTTTCTCGTCACCCGACCGGAGGAGCCGTGCACTGTCCGCTGGTATCCCGGTGAGGTGGAGCTCTGCGTACTCGACCTGTCGGTGCTGACGCAGGTGGCCACCACCGCGCCGGCCCGCCGGCCCGGTCGGATCCAGTTCACCGATCTGGGTGCCACCGGTACGGCCCTCGCCCGACAGTGGCGCAACACCACCAGTTTCGTCCGCGACGCCGTGTTGAACAGCCCGGCCGCCGGGGCGCAGCCGCTGGTGATCGGCAACGCCGCGCGGATGCTCGCCGCGGCGG
The DNA here is from genome assembly GCF_044459545.1 of Micromonospora sp. NPDC050276. Taxonomy (NCBI): domain Bacteria; kingdom Bacillati; phylum Actinomycetota; class Actinomycetes; order Micromonosporales; family Micromonosporaceae; genus Micromonospora; species Micromonospora sp. NPDC050276. Next base: position 39,787 of record NZ_JBITJA010000016.1, read on the forward strand.
CCCTCGCGGTCTTCCCCAACACCGCGTTCACCGAACCGACCGCCGCGGACCGGAACGACGCCACCACCGCCACGTTACGGCGGGCGATCACGTTCCTGGAGGAGCACGCCGACCGGGACATCAGCGCGGCCGACATCGCCGGCGCCGCCGGCGTCTCGCTGCGGGCGGTACAACTTGCCTTCCGCCGCCATCTCGGCACCACCCCCATGGCCCACCTGCGTCGGATCCGGCTCGTGCGGGCACACCACGACCTGGTACGCGCCGACCCGCGCCAGGAGACGGTCTCGGCGATCGCCAGTCGGTGGGGGTTCGCCAGCCACAGCAGATTCACCGCGCGCTACCACGCCAGCTACGGTGTACCGCCGCGCGAGACGCTGAACACCTGAGGCACGGCCCCGGTCCGCGCCTTGTGGGGGTGAGCGCGACCCGACGACAATCGGCGGGGTGAAGCTCCCGTCGCCGCTCACGGTGCCGCTGCTGACCCCCGCCGCCCTTCGACCCCCGGCCTAGCCTCGGTCGCGCTCGCGGCTGTCGCGGGCGGTCTGCAACTCGGGCACTGAGGCCTCCAGCAGGTCGGCGAGGCCACGGAGTTGCTCGGCGACCCGGGCGCCGAGGGGGGTCAGCGAGTATTCGACGCGCGGTGGGATCGCGGTGAGCACCTCGCGGGTGAGCATCCCGTCGCGTTCGAGGGTCTGCAGGGTCTGGGAGAGCATCCGCTCGCTGACCCCGTCGATGCGGCGACGCAACGCGTTGAACCGGTAGCGACCCTCACCGAGCGCCAACAGGGTCAGCGAGGCCCACTTCGAGGTGACGTCCTCGAAGGCCGCGCGGGAAGTGCAACCCCGGGCGAAGACATCGCTGACGAATTCCTGGGTAGGCCCCGCCGGATCCTGGGCCGGCATGTCGCTCACCTCACCAGCCTATCGTATAGGCACGATAAGTAAGTGCTGTAGATTCGTAAGTGCTAACCCATCTGCCCCCCTATCCGTCGGAGGTTCCCATGCCCATCTATGCCGTCACCGGCGCCACCGGCCGGCTGGGCCGCCTGGTGATCGAGCAGCTGCTCGACCGCGGCGTACCCGCCGCCGATATCGCCGCCATCGTCCGCGATCCGGAGAAGGCCGCCGACCTGGCCGCGCGCGGGGTCGAGATCCGCAAGGCCAACTACGACGACCCGTCCACGCTGCCCGGCGCCGTGGCCGGCGTACGCCGCCTGCTGCTCATCTCCGGCGACACTCCCGGCCAGCGCGTCCCCCAGCACACCGCGGTCATCGACGCCGCCAAGCTCGCCGGGGTCGAGCGGCTGGTCTACACCAGCATCCTGAAGGCCGACACCACCGCGAACCCGCTCGCCCCGGAGCACAAGGCCACCGAGGAGGTCCTCGCCGCGTCCGGTCTGACCTACACCGTGCTGCGCAACAGCTGGTACACCGAGAACTACACCGACCAGCTGCCGCAGTACCTGGGGTCCGGCACGATTCTCGGCGCCACCGGCGGCAGCAAGATCTCTGCCGCGACCCGGGCCGACTACGCGGGGGCCGCCGTCGCGGCGCTGACCCGCGACGAGGACGGCAACGCCGTCTACGAACTGGGCGGCACCGCGTTCACCTTCGACGAGCTGGCCGAGGCCGTCACGGAGGTGACCGGCACCACCGTCGTCCACCAGGACATGTCCGCTGCCGAGCTGGCCTCGGCCCTGGAGAACGTCGGCCTGGACGCGGGCACCGCCGGGTTCGTCGCCGCGCTCGACCAGTCGATCGCCGACGGCGAGCTGGCGACCGACAGCGACGACCTCAGCCGGCTGCTCGGCCGGCCGAGCACCCCGCTACGCGACGCCATCCGGGCCGCGCGGACCTGACCGAGGCCAGCCGCCGAGGCGGGCGGCGGGGCCCCGGTCGCCGTCGCCCGCCACGCGGGCAGCGGGACACGTATGCTCGACGGCATGGTGCGGCACGTCGACAGCCAGCTCTGCCGGCACAGCCGGCCGCCACGTCGACACCCCGCGGTGTCCGGCCTGGACACGCTGGCGTCGGCCCGGTGAGCGGCGACTTCGTCGTCCGCGCCGCCGTTGCACAGGACGACCCCGAGCAGGTCTTCGATGTGCTGTGGCAGCTCGCCCCCGGCGACGCGCGGCCGGACGCCACCCGACTAGCCACCGCCTGGCGCGACCTGCACGCCCAAGCTGGTCGCCGCCTCCTGCTGGCCGTCGCCGGGGACACCGTCGTGGGCACCCTGGACACTCTCGTCGCCCCCAACCTCACCCACGGCGCGCGACCGTACATGGTGGTGGAGAACGTGGTGGTCGCACCCGGATGGCGTCGTCGCGGGGTCGCCCGGGCCCTCATGCTGGCGGCGCTGGACGACGCGACGGCGGCCGGCTGCTACAAGGTCCAGCTGGTGTCGAACGCCGCGCGGACCGACGCCCACCGGTTCTACGCGTCCGTCGGGTTCGCACAGTCCGCTGTCGGTTACCGCCGCTACCTCACCACCGCCACCTGAAACCGCGCCCAGGCCGGAGGCGCGGCTGACGCCACCCGTGTACCGATCCGGTCAGCCCGCCTCGGTCGGCTCCGCGAGCAGCAGGCCGGTCAGCAGACCGCGCAGGGTCCGCTCGACGAGTTCCGCCCGGGGTGCCGGTCCGGAGGGCTGACTGAACGCCGCGACCAGGTGCGGGTACGCCGCGAGGTCCACCCCGGCGAAGCTGAACGCCCCGGCGGCGGAGTCGCGGCGGGCGAAGAGGCTCACCACGCCGGTCATCATCGCGATGGCCTCGAACTTGGCGACGACGGGGCAGCGCACGGGTTCCAGGACCCGGATGCAGTTGTCAAACCAGGCCAGGGTCTCCGGGCCGATGCCCGAGGGCCGGTGAAACACGTCGAGCAGCCACGGGTGCGCGCCGAACAGCGCCAACTGCCGGCGGCCCAGCAGCACCATCGTGTCCAACCAGTCGCCCTGGGCCTGCGGGTACGGCCGCAGCTCCCGCACGACCCGGTCGGTCATCAGGTCGAGCAGGTCGTCGCGGGACGACAGGTACCGGTAGAGGGATCCGGCGCCGGTGCCGAGCGCGGCGGCCACGGCGCGCATCGAGACCGCGGCCAGCCCCTCGGTGTCGGCCAGGGCAATCGCGGCCACGACGATGGCGTCCCGGCTGTGCGCCGGAGCCGGGCCACGGCTGCCCCGCTCGGGTCTGCTCCAGATCGGCTGCCGGTCGGGGCTCGCGGATGCGTCACTCACCGGTCCACTGTAAATTGCATACGTTGTTCCCGGTTTTGTTCGTCGACAAGGCGCGTCGCAGCAGAGCGGACCCCGGCCCCTTGGGCGGTCGCACGGCCACCCACCGTCATTGATCTTGGCTAGGCTGGTGGGCATGCCCGCACACCATCCGTACCGCCACGACGACGGCCGGAGGTGGACCCGAGCCGCGGGCCCGGTGCGCCTGATCGAGCCGGCCGACTGGTGAGTGCCGCACCCGTGCCGGCCCCGCGGGGTGGGCCGCCCACACCGCAGCTTCGGCCGGATTGGGCCGCCCGTTGCGACCGGCTCGCCCGGTCACGCCCCTTCGAGATCGCCATCGTCGTGGTCATCCTCGCCAACGGCATCGTCCTCGGCCTGGAGACGTACGACGACCTGAGCCCGGCGGGCACGGCGCTGCACGGGCTGGAGTTGTTCTTCCGGGCGGTCTTCGTCGTCGAGATCGGCGTCCGGCTGGCGGCGTACGGCAGGAGTCCACAGGACTTCTTCCGGCACGGCTGGAACGTGTTCGACTTCGTGGTGATCGCGGCGATCTTCATCCCGGGCCTGCACGGCGACTCGGCGCTGCTGCGGGTCGTGCGGGTCGCCCGCCTGGTCCGCCTGGTGCGGTTCTCGCCGGGCCTGCGGACCATCGTCTCCGCGCTGTGGCGCAGCCTGCCGGGTGTCACCGGGTTCCTCGCTCTGGCCGTCGTGACGCTCTACGTCTACGGGATGGCCGGGTGGCTGATCTTCGGCAGCCGTTACCCGGAGGAGTACGGCGACATCGGCCGGTCCCTGCTGACGTTGTTCGTGCTGCTCTCGCTGGAGACGTTGCCGGGCCTCATCGAGCAGGGCATGGCGATCTCGCCGTGGACGCTGCTCTACTACGTCAGCTACGTGGTCATCACCGTCAACCTGCTGCTCAACATCCTCATCGCGGTCATCGTCAACTCCATGGAGGAGGCCCGCCGGTTGGAGATGACCGAACGACTGGCCCCCGGGTACGACGAGGACGGCGACGGCACACCGGACGAGGTGGACCGGATCGCGCTCACCCAACGGCTGGACGACCTGCGGGCGGTCATCGCCGAGCTGGAACGTGAGCTGCGCATCGACCGGGACGACGGGCACGGCCGACCCCTCCGGGACAGCGCCCACACCAGACGGTAATCCGACGCTCGCGCTGCGTCGTCCGGTTCGGATAGTGTCAGCGGAGGTCCATCGACCCTGCTGAAGGGGTACCGGCATGACGACCAGTGTCGACAATGCCCAGACCGCCACGGCGTTCACGGAAAAGCTCGGCTCGGTGATCGACGACGTGATCCGCCCGCAGGCGCCGATCGTCGACCGGGATGGGGCCTTCCCCCGTCCGGGAGTCGACGCTCTCGCCGCAGCCGGCCTGCTCGGCCTGGCCTCCTCGACCGAGGTCGGTGGCGGCGGCCACGGCCTGCGGGCGGTCGCCGAGGTCATCGAGCGGCTGGCCGCCGAGTGCGGGTCCACCGCGATGGTGGTGCTCATGCACTACGCGGCGACCGCTGTCATCGAGGCGCACGGCCCGCACGACATCCGCACGGCCATCGCCACCGGCGATCACCTCACCACGTTGGCGTTCTCCGAATACGGCTCGCGCAGCCACTTCTGGTCACCGACCAGCACCGCGACCGCCACCGGCGACGACACGGTCCGCCTCGACGCCCGCAAGAGCTGGGTCACCTCGGCCGGCGAGGCGAACAGCTACGTCTGGTCCAGCCTTCCGCTGACCCGCGATGCCGGCCCGATGACGCTGTGGCTCGTGCCGAGCGACAGCGCCGGCCTGAGCGTGACCGGCGACTTCGACGGCCTGGGCCTGCGCGGCAACGGCTCTCGCCCGATGACCGCCGACGGGCTCCGGGTTCCGTCGGCGGCACGGATGGCGGCCGACGGCGCCGGGCTCGACACCGCGCTCGGCGCGGTGCTGCCCTGGTTCCTGGTCCTCAACGCCGCCTTCTGCCTCGGTCTCGCCGACAGCGCGGTGGCCGAGGCCGGCCGACATCTCACCAGGACCACGCTCGCGCACACCGGCGCCGCCCTACGCGACGCGCCCGTCACCCGACGCGACCTCGCCCGACTGATGATCCGCACCGACGCGCTGCGCGCCTTCCTGGGCGACACGCTCACCGCGCTGGAGACCGGCCGCGACGACGCGATGCTGCGGGTGCTCCAGGTCAAGGCGCTCGCCGGCGAGACGGTCGCCGAGGTGACCGATGGCGCGATGCAGCTCTGCGGCGGCAGCGCCTTCCGCAAGGAATTGGGCCTCGAGCGCCGTTTCCGGGACGCCCGCGCGGCGCGGGTGATGGCACCCACCACCGACGCGCTGCACGATTTCGTCGGCCGGGTCGCCACCGGGCTGCCGCTGCTCGACGAAACCAACCGCTGATGCCCGCGCCAACCGTACTGATGGGTGCGGTCGCGTACGACCCGAAGGTGGTGACCATCTGGGAGGGCTTCCGCGCCTGGCTGCGCGGGCGGGGCCTAAATTTCGACTTCGTCCTCTACTCGCACTACGAGCGACAGGTCGAGGATCTCGTCGCCGGGCGGATCGACGCGGCCTGGAATTCTCCGCTGGCCTGGCTGCGGGCCGAACGGCTGGCGGCCGCCAACGGCACGGCCGTACGCGCGCTCACCATGCGCGACACCGACCAGGACCTCACCTCGGTCGTGGTGGTTCGCGCGGACTCAGCGGTGAGCCGCATCGGGGACCTCACCGGACAGGTGGTCGCCGTCGGGGCGATCGACAGTCCGCAGGCGACGCTGATTCCGCTGGGCCACCTCGCGGCGGCCGGGGTCACCGTCGACGTACGCCGCTTCGACGTGGGTGTCGGCCTGCACGGCGACCACATCGGCGGCGAACGTGACGCCGCCCGCGCCCTGGCGGCCGGGGAGGTCGACGCCGCCTGCATGATCGACGCCAACCATCTGGCGTTCGTTCAGGAGGGCACGTTACCGCCCGAGGGTACCCGCATCGTGGCGCAGACCGCCCGCTACGACCACTGCAACATGACCGTCCGCGCGCCGGAGTCCGACGGGGTCCGGCTCTTCGGCAGGCTACTGCTCGGCATGTCGTACGCCGATCCGCAGGTGCGTCCGCTTCTCGACCTGGAGGGGTTGACGGCCTGGCGGGAGGGCCGCACCACGGGGTACGCCGCCCTCGCCGACGCGGTCGACGCCGGCGGCTTCTATTCCCCGGACGGGCGGGTGACGGCCACGGACTACCGGCCGTGAGCGCGGCACCGGTCGCCGAGGTCGACCTCGGTGACCTGGGTTTCGGCCGGGGCGCGCACCTGCTCGTGCAGCGCGCCCTGGCCGGGCTGCCGCCCGGCGGCCGGTTGGCGGTCTGCGGCCGCGACCCGGCGCTGCGCGTACACCTGCCCGCCTGGTGTCGTGGCCGGGGTCATCGGGTCGAGTGGCCGGATCGGGGCGACCGGAGCGAGCTGGTGGCGGTGGTGGTCCGAGGGTCGGCGGATGACGAGCGCTGGTACGGCGCGGAGCGGGCCGGGCCGGCTCTTCCGGTGGCGCTCAGCAGCCGGCCGCCGGCGCGGTGGGGGCTCGGCGCCCGGGGCGCGCTCCTGGAAGCCGGTGGTCCCGAGGCCCGATTCGACCTGGACGACCGCGACCTGGTCTGGGCCGACATCGCTCCCCACCTGTACGCGCAGGCCGCCGCGCGACAGTGGGACCCGCAGACCGCGGTGCCGTGGGACGACGCGTTCGCGCTGCCCGCTGACGTCGAGGCCGCGGTGGTACAGGTGATGACCTACCTGGTCGAGAACGAGCAGGCCGCCCTCGTCGTGCCGGCCCGGTTCGTGGGGCGCATCCATCCGCATTTTCGGGAGGTGGTGCAGCTTCTCGCCGTGCAGATGGCCGACGAGGCCCGGCACATGGAGGTCTTCAGCCGGCGGGCGCTGCTGCGGGGCGCCGAGTTGGGCACGTCATCCGCCGGCGGTCGGCAGTCGCTGTTCACGCTCGTCGGGGAGTCGGACTTCGCGTTGGCGTCGTTCCTGCTCTCCGTGCTCGGCGAGGGCAGCTTTGTCGATCTGCTCTGGTTCCTGCACGAGAACGCCCCGGACCCGGTGACGCGTCGGATCTGTTGGCTCGCCATGCAGGACGAACGCCGGCACGTGGTGTTCGGCATGGCACACCTGGAGCATCAGGCGCAACTGGATCCGCTGCTGCGGGACCGGCTGCGGGCGGCCATCCACCGTCGCCACCACGCGCTGGTCGACACCGCCGGTCTCAACGCGGACGTCTTCGACGCGCTGGTGGTGCTCGCGGCGGGTGGTTGGCATCCGGACGACGTGTCCGCCGGCTTCGACCGGGTGCAGGCTCTGCAACGCGCGATGGATCAGGGCCGTCAGCGCCGACTCGTCCGGCTGGGTTTCCGGTCTGACGAGGCGGCGGCGCTCTCCGCCCTGCACACCCGTAACTTCATGTAGCCGATCCCCGCGCACGGCACAGTGTGCGCGGGGATCGCGGTACGGCAGGTCAGCGAGCGCTGGTCACTGGCCGAGCAGGGTGCGGATCTGACGCGCGTAGCCGGCCACCGTGAAGTCCGGGCCGACGGAGTCCACCAGGACCAGGTCGTTGATGGTGTGGTCGACACGTAGCGACAGGATCGCCTGGTACTCGGGCGAGTTGTACCAGGTCTTGGCGGTCTCCGCGTCCGGGAACTCGATCAGCACGACCGAACCGGGCCAACTGCCCTCGAGGACCTGCACCTCGGCATCGATGACCAGCCACTTGGCGCCGTACGCCTCGGTCGTGGCCTGCACCTGCTCCAGGTAACGCAGGGACTCCTCGGTCGGCACTCCACCCGGAATACGCAGGTGATTGATCAGGTACGTGCTCATGTGTCACTCCTCGATGTAGGTACTGCTTCCCGGCCGAAGGCGTACGACCGGTCGTCTTGAATTGGGTAAACGCCGCGTCAAGTGGGACAACGCGGATTGTTACCGATGGAATCGTGCGCGGATCAGGTGAGGATCCGGGTCGTGGTGATCGTGAAGAACTCCCGAAGAGCGGCCGGGTCACCGGATGCCTTCGCCCGCGCTGCCGCGCCCTCGTAGCTGGAGACGACGAAGCCGGCGAGCTCAGTGGCGGGTTCGTCGCCGTGTATTTCACCAGCAGCCCGCGCTTGCTCGATCGCCGCGGCGAGAGCGGCGACCCAGCGACCGAAACCGGCGTCGACGGCGCCCCGCAACACATCGCTGTGCGCCGGGATTTCGGTGGCGAAGTTCCCGAGCAGGCAACCACGGTCTCCCATGGTGTCGCCGAGGCCGGTGATGTAGCGGAGGTGCCGGGTGATCCGCTCGAGAGGCGTGCCGCCCTGCTTCTCGTCGAGCATTTCCAGCCCCATCGCCGCGGAATATCTCGCCACCGAGTCGAGGGCGAGGTCTTCTTTGCTGGCGAAGTGGTTGTAGAACGTGCCCTTGGGCGCCCCGGCGGCGGCGACGATGTCCTGGACGCTCGTGCCGTTGTAACCGCGCAGATGGAATAGGTCCAACGCGGCGTCGGACAACCGCTGCCTGGTCCCGGCGGAGGCCGGCGACTTCGCTCGTGCCATGTCGTGGCGCTCCTCTCGATCAGGGGTTTGGCTGGCTGACACCCACCACGATATGACCGGTCGTCTCGGAATGCCAGTGATGTGACAACGGTCATTCCGCCGAGCGCCTGTCGCCCGGCCCCTCCGCCAGAACGTGTGTGGCCTGCGCCAGCCGTCGGTGAGGTGCCGGCCGCCCGCCCGGGCGGGCCGAGGCTCGTCAGATGATGACCGGGCTGCGACGTTCCAGCAGGACGACGTCGCGCCAGCGGTCGTGGTGGCGACCAACCCGCTCGCGTACGCCGATGACCCGGAAGCCGGCCCGCTGGTGGAGGGTGAGGCTCGCGGTGTTCTCCGGAAAGACCCCGGACTGGATGGTCCAGATGCCGGCGGTCTCGGTCGAGGTGATCAGCGCGTCCAGCAGCAGTCGTGCGACGCCCCGACCCTGGGCGGCCGGGTCCACGTAGACGGAGTGCTCGACCACACCGGCGTAGACCGCGCGGGCCGAGGTCGGCGAGACCGCGATCCAGCCGAGGATCTCCCCGTCGCGGTCGACGGCCACGAAGCGGTGCGCGGTCAGGCGCGCGGCGTCGAAGGCCGCCCAGGTCGGCGCGGTGATCTCGAAGCTGGCGTTGCCGGCGTCCAGACCGGCCTGGTAGATGGCCAGGACCCGATCGGCGTCGGCGTCGGTCATGGGTCGCACGGTGATGTCGCCCATCAGCAGCTTCCTTTCCGGGCGGGCCGGGCACCCGACGTGCATCGAATCAGCCGGTGCCCCTCAACGGATCGGAGCGTAGACCGCGCGCTCGCCGAGCTCCTCCTCGATGCGGATGAGCTGGTTGTACTTGGCCGTGCGGTCGGAGCGCGAGAGCGAGCCGGTTTTGATCTGACCGCATCCGACGCCGACGGCCAGGTCAGCGATGGTGGTGTCCTCGGTCTCCCCGGATCGGTGCGACATCACCACCCGGTACCCCGCCTTGTGCGCGGCGTCCACCGTCGCGAGAGTCTCGGTGAGCGTGCCGATCTGGTTGACCTTGACCAGGATCGCGTTGGCGTAACCGCCGTCGATCCCGTCGCGGAGCCGGTCGACGTCGGTGCAGAAGACGTCGTCACCGACCAACTGCACCCGCTCCCCCGCCATCGCCGTCAGCCGCTTCCAGCCGGCGATGTCGTCCTCGGCCATCGGGTCCTCGATCGAGCTGATCGGGTACCGGGAGACAAGGTCGAGCAGGTAGTCGACCCGCAGCGCGGGCGACATGACCCTCTACGAGCGGCTGACCCTGATCATCGCCGACGGCGAGATCGAACACGTCTTCCACCCGATCCCGGACCCGGCGTCGCACCCCCTGCACGTGATGCGGTGGCTCACCAAGCGACGCCAGGCCCCCGGGTCGGTTGCCGCCTAGAAGTCGTCGTCGAAGGCGACGGTGCCGGTCACCCCGACCTGGTACGCCGACACCCGCCGCTCGAAGAAATTGGACAGCTCCTGCACGTCCTGCAACTCCATGAAGGCGAACGGGTTGCTCGACCCGTAGTGCGCCGCGATGCCGAGCTGGGCGAGGCGGCGGTCGGCGACGTGCTGGAGATACTCCCGCATGTCGGCCAACGTCAGGCCGGGAACGCCGTGACCCAGCAGGTCCTCGGCGAACTGCACCTCACACTCGACCGCCTCGGTGAGCATCTGGCGGACCTGCTCGGCGAGGTCGTCGTCGAACAGGTCCGGCTCCTCGGCCCGGACGGTGTCCACGACGTCGAACGCGAACGCCATGTGCATGGACTCGTCGCGGAACACCCAGTTGGTGCCGGAGGCCAGGCCGTGCAGCAGGCCGCGGGAGCGCAGGAAGTAGACGTACGCGAACGCGCCGTAGAAGAACAACCCCTCGATGCAGGCGGCGAAGCAGATCAGGTTGAGCAGGAACGTCCGCCGGTCCGCTCGGGAGCGCAACTCCCGCAGGTCATTGAGGGAGTCGATCCAGCGGAAGCAGAACTCGGCCTTACGACGGATCGACGGGATGTTCTCGATGGCCGCGAAGGCCTCGAAGCGCTCGGTCTCGTCGGGCACGTACGTGTCGAGCAGGTTGAGATAGAACTGGACGTGCACGGCCTCCTCGAACAGCTGCCGGGACAGGTAGAGGCGACCCTCGGGGCTGTTGACGTGCTGGTAGAGGTTGAGCACCAGGTTGTTGGCCACGATCGTGTCGCCGGTGGCGAAGAAGGCCACCAGGCGGCTGACCAGGTGCCGCTCGGCCGGCGACAGCTTGGCCAGGTCGGCCAGGTCGGCGTGCAGGTCGACCTCCTCAACCGTCCAGGTGTTGCGGATCGCGTCGCGGAACCGGTCGAAGAAGTGCGGGTAGCGCATCGGACGGAGGGTGAGGTCCATCCCGGGGTCGAGCAGCATGTGCGTGGTCCTCGTGTCGGTGGTGGCGGCTGCGGAAGCCGCGGTGGTGACGTCGGCGGGGGTCACTGGCAGGCCTCGCACGACTCGGGGTTCTCCAACGAGCAGGCCAGCGCCTCCGCGTCGACGGCGACGGGTGCGACAGCGCTGACAGTGGCCTGCTGGATCCGGGTGGCGGGGCGCGAGCGCAGGTAGTAGGTGGTTTTCAGGCCGGCCTTCCAGGCGTACAGGTACATCGAGGAGAGCTTGCCGATGGTGGGCGAGGCCAGGAACAGGTTCAGCGACTGGGACTGGTCGATGAACGGCGCGCGGGCGGCCGCCAGGTCGATCAGCGCCCGCTGGGGCAGCTCCCAGGCGGTGCGGAACAACTCGCGTACGCCGGCCGGCAACTCGGCGATGTCCTGCACCGACCCCTCGGCCCGCTTGATCGCCGACCGAATCCGGTCGGTCCACAGACCGCGGGCCTTCAACTCGCGTACCAGAGCGGTGTTGACCTGGAGGAACTCTCCCGACAGCGTCTCGCGCTTGAACAGGTTGGACACCTGCGGCTCGATGCACTCGTAGCACCCGGCGATCGAGGCGATGGTCGCCGTCGGCGCCACCGCCACCAGCAGTGAGTTGCGCAGCCCGTACGCCTCGACCCGCGTGCGCAGCGCGTCCCACCGCGCGGTCTGCGTACCCTGGACACCCCACAGGTCGGGCTGCAGCTGGCCCCGCGCGGCCCGGGTCTGCGGGTACGCCGGGTGCGCCCCGAAGTCGCGCGCCAGGTCGGCGGACGTCTCCAGCGCGGTCAGGTACAGCTCCTCGCTGATCCGGGTGGACAGCTCCCGGGCGGCCGGCGAGTCGAACGGCAGCCGCAGCGCGAAGAAGACGTCCTGCAGGCCCATCAGCCCGAGCCCGACCGGCCGCCAGCGAGGGTTGCTCGCCGCCGCCTGCGCGGTCGGGTAGTAGTTGATGTCGATGACCCGGTCGAGGAAGGTCACCGCCGTCCGGACGGTGGCACGCAGCCGCTCCCAGTCGATGTCGCCGTCGGTGAGGTGGGCGGCGAGGTTCACCGAACCGAGGTTGCACACCGCGGTCTCGGCGTCGCTGGACACCTCGACGATCTCGGTGCAGAGGTTGGAGAGGTGCACGACGTTGCCCGGCTCGGCGGTCTGGTTGCAGAGTCGGTTGGCGGCGTCCTTGAAGGTCATCCACCCGTTGCCGGTCTGGGCGAGGGTCCGCATCATCTTCCCGTACAGCTCCCGCGCCGGGACCTGCCGCACATAGCGGCCCTGCGCCTCGGCCTCCCGGTACGCGGCGTCGAACCGCTCCCCCCACAGGTCGGGCAGCTCGGGCACCTCGTGCGGGTCGAACAGCGACCACACCTCGTCGGCCTCGACCCGGCGCATGAACTCGTCCGGGATCCAGTTGGCCAGGTTGAGGTTGTGGGTGCGCCGGGCGTCCTCGCCGGTGTTGTCCCGCAGTTGCAGGAACTCCTCGATGTCCGGGTGCCACGGCTCCAGGTAGACGCAGGCCGCGCCCTTGCGCCGGCCGCCCTGGTTGACAGCGGCGACGCTCGCGTCCAGCGTGCGCAGCCACGGCACGATCCCGTTGGACTGCCCGTTGGTGCCCCGGATCAGCGCTCCCCGGGAGCGGACCCGGGAGTACGCGATGCCGATGCCACCGGCGAACTTGGACAGGTTGGCGACCTGGGCGTACCGCTGGTAGATCGAGTCCAACTCGTCGAGCGGGGAGTCGACCAGGTAGCAGGAGGACATCTGGGTGTGCCGGGTACCCGAGTTGAACAACGTCGGTGAGCTGGGCAGATAGGCGAGGCTGGACATCAGCCGGTAGAAGTCGACGGCCTCGTCCGGCGTACGGGACAGGCCGCAGGCCACCCGCAGCAGCCAGTACTGCGGGGTCTCCAGGACCAGCCGGCTGGTCGGGTGGCGCAGCAGGTACCTGTCGTACACCGTGCGCAGGCCGAAGTATTCGAACCTCCGGTCGCCGTCCGGCGCGATGGCGTCATCGAGCGTCGTGGCGTGTGCGGCGACGAACGCGGCGGTGTCGGCACCGATCAGGCCCTCGGCGTGACCGACCCGGATCGCCGCGCTGAACGAGGTGATGCCCTGCCGACGCACCTCCTTGTCGACGTAGCCGGCCAGCAGCCGCGCGGCGAGACGTGAGTACTGCGGCTCCTCACCGATCATCTCGGCCGCGGTCTGGATGGACAGCCGGTCCAGCTCGGCGGTCGTCGCGCCGTCGTACAGGCCGCTGATCGTGCGGGTGGCCACCCGCATCGGGTCGACATCGGTCAGGTCGTCGGCCCACCGCTCGACCGCCCGGACGATCTTGTTCACGTCCACGGGTTCGGTGCCGCCGTCGCGCTTGCGGACCTGCATCGGCGTCCGCCGCAGGGTCGCGTCGCCGCTGGTCGGGACTACCTCGGTGACTGTCACCACTCGCTCCTCGGAGTTCGAGACCTGGTGGCCCGGACGCGAGGAGACAGACACCGGCGGACGCCACGCCCGCGCGGCGTGGGTCAGGTGGCGTCAGCCGTCCCACGCGGCCTCGGACCGCCGCCCACCCGGGTACGGGTACGCGGCGCGCTGGCAGGTCTTCGGACTCGTGGGCACGACCGGGCTCGCCGGTCTCCTATTGGCCGTCGCTTCCCAGGCCGATTGGTGGCCCAGTGCTGATGACGGCGGTCGTTCCCACTCACCGCTGCGGGACAGTCCCGGATTTCCACCGGGTTCCCTCTTGCCTCGACCGCGCCGGATGAGCGGCCGAACCAGCTGCGTTCGACACCATATATAGGGACGCAGCCGTTGTCACACCCCACATGTCGGTCTCGGGCGTGTCGGCGGGTGGTTGGTGATCACGATCACCAGGGGGATCGAGGACGCTCGACCCGGCCGTCGCGAGACCACGGAGGCGGGACTCCCCGGCGGGCGTGGACAGTGGACAAAGATGTGACGTATCGAGGCCTTCAACGCCGCATGCAGGGTTCATAAGCCGTCGTCAATGCCCCTCCGACACTGGCCGAACATCCAATCTTCGGCGTGCCCATCCCCGCGCAACCGGCCCGCCAATTGCCACGACGACCGGCAGGGTGAATACCGGCGGCGGGCCAAACATCATATGTCTGCGGGTGCGTGGTGATCGACATCGTTGACGGGCCGAAGCAGCCCTCCGTATACTCCCAGTGATCATCTGATCTTTGGTCGAGTCGGGCGAGGAGCGCATGCCGCAGATCACTGCTGTCACCGTGCAGGACGTTCGCTTTCCCACCTCCCTGACCGCCGACGGCTCCGACGCCATGAACAAGGACGGCGACTACTCGGCGGCCTACGTCGTCCTGCACACCGACGGCGTCGACAGCGAGGGCGCCCCGCTCGCGGGCCACGGCCTGACCTTCACCATCGGTCGCGGCAATGACATCGTCGTGGCGGCGGCGGTCCACCAGGCACAGCGCCTCGTCGGGCTGGACGTGGCGACGATGGCGGCGGACATGGGCGCGCTCTACCGCCTGCTGACCTCCGACTCGCAGCTGCGGTGGCTCGGTCCGGAGAAGGGTGTCGTCCACCTGTCCCTCGCCGCCGTGTTGAACGCGTCGTGGGACCTGGTCGCGCGGGCCGCCGACAAGCCGCTGTGGCGGCTGCTCGTCGACATGTCCCCGGAGCAGCTTGTCGACATCGCGGACCTGCGCTACCTCTCCGACGCGCTGACCCGGGACGAGGCGCTGGCCATCCTGCGCGCCAAGGAGAGCACGAAGGCCGACCGGCTCGCCGAGCTCGACCGGACCGGCTACCCCGCCTACACCACCTCGGCGGGCTGGCTCGGCTACGGCGACGACAAGCTGCGCCGGCTGTGCCAGGAGGCGGTGGACTCCGGCTACGGCTACGTCAAGCTCAAGGTGGGCGCCAACCTCGACGACGACATCCGGCGGTGTGGGATCGCGCGGGAGATCCTCGGGCCGCACCGCAACCTGATGATCGACGCCAACCAGGTGTGGGACGTCGATCAGGCCATCGAGTGGGTCAAGGCCCTCGCCCAGTTCACCCCACTGTGGATCGAGGAGCCGACCAGCCCCGACGACATCCTGGGCCACGCGGCCGTCCGCCGTGCCGTCGCTCCCATCGGCGTCGCCACCGGCGAGCACTGCCACAACCGGGTGATGTTCAAGCAGCTGTTCCAGGCCGGGGCCATCGACTTCTGCCAGCTGGACACCGGCAGGTTGGCCAGCATCAACGAGATCGTCGCCGTGCTGCTCCTCGCCGCGAAGTTCGACATCCCGGTCTGCCCCCACGCCGGCGGCGTCGGGCTGTGCGAGATGGTCCAACACGTGTCGGTGCTCGACTACGTCTCGATCTCGGGCGATCTCACCGACCGGGTCACCGAGTTCGTCGACCACCTGCACGAGCACTTCACCGACCCGTGCGTCATCCGGGACACCGGCTCGGGCAGCGGCTACGTCCTGCCCAGCCAGCCCGGCTACTCCACCCGGATGCGCACCGAGTCGGTCGCGCGCTACCGGTTCCCCGACGGCCACTACTGGGCGACGGCAGACCCGACTACCGTGTCATCTCCGGAGCCGTACGTGATCGCGCGTGGGACGGCCACGCCCGCCGGCCGCTAGGGGAGTCATGTCTCGCACCGACGAAGTGGTCAACGGCATCAAGCGGATGATCCTCGAAGGGCGGTTCAAGCCCGGAGACCGACTGCCCATCGAGAAGGACCTCGCCGAGTCGCTCGGCGTCTCGCGGGGATCGCTGCGCGAGGGGATGTCGGCCCTGTCGATCCTCGGCATCGTCAACATCCGCCAGGGTGACGGCACCTACGTCACCAACCTCGACGCACCGCAACTGCTGGCCCCGATGGGTTTCGTGGTGGACTTCCAGGGCCAGGGCGACCCACGGCACATCCACACCGTCCGGCGGCTGCTGGAGTGCGAGGCGGCCCGGCTGGCGGCGACCAGGATCACCGACGAGGCCCTCGTCCAGGCGGGGGATCTGCTCGACGAGGCGGCCCGAATGGTTGGCCAGTCACCGCAGGACCACGAACGGATCCTCGAGATCGACATCGCCTTCCATCGCATCATCGCCGTACACGCCGGGAATCCGGTGCTCGTCGGCCTGATCGAGGCCTTCGCCGGGCGCACCGTCCGCGGGCGGCTCTGGCGCAGCCTGCACGAGGAGGGCGCGGACCGGCGTACCCACGACGAGCACGTGGCGATCCTGAAGGCTCTCCTGGCCCGTGACCCGGAGCGGGCCCGCACCCGGATGGCCAACCACCTGATCGGGGTCGAGGAGTCGTTGCAGGGCCTACCCGACGACGCTGACGCGCAGGGCTAGCCCGACGGCCCCGGGGCGCGCCGACCGATCGTGAGATCGCGCGCGCCCCGGTGCGCGGCCACCGTCACCGCTCGTCGCGCTCCAGGGCGGTGCTCCCGGTCATCGCCGCGACCAGGTCGTCGGTGGTGACCTCGTCCGCGCGAAGCCGGGCCGCCCGCCGACCGAGGCGTAGTACCTCGACGCGGTCGGCGATTTCGAGCACCTGCGGCATGTTGTGGCTCACCAGCACCACCGACATGCCCGCGTCGCGGGCGCGCCGGACGACGTCGAGCACCCGCCCGGTCTGGACCACGCCCAGCGCCGCGGTGGGCTCGTCAAGGATGACCACGTTGGTCGCCCAGATGATGGCGCGGGCCACCGCCACGCACTGCCGCTGCCCACCGGAGAGCATCGCGATCGGGGTGGTGACCCGGGGAATCCGTACGCCCAGCTCGTCGAGGGCGGCGGCGGCGCCCTGCCGCATGGCGCGCTTGTCGAGCAGCCCCAGCCGACCAAGCGGCCCGGAGCGCAGGATCTCCCGTCCGAGATACAGGTTGGCGGCCACGCTGAGGTCGTCGGCGACGGCGAGATCCTGGTAGACGGTCTCCACGCCCGCGCGTCGGGCGTCGACCGGGGTGGAGAACTGGACGGGACGACCACCCACCCGGATCTCCCCCTCGTCCGGCAGGTGCACGCCGGACAGCGTCTTGATCAGGGTGCTCTTTCCGGCGCCGTTGTCACCGATCAGCGCGACGACCTCGCCACGGTGCACCGTGAAGTCGGCACCACGCAGCGCCTCGACGTGCCCGAACCGCTTGACGATGCCCCGCGCTTCGAGGACCGGCGGCTCCTCGGCGGTCGTCTGCTGATCGCCGTCGGTGGTGGCCGTTGGGGTGGCGCCCATCACTGCACCGGCGGGTTGGCGCAGCTGGGTTCGAGCACCGCCTTGATCTCCGCGGAGTCGATGTTCTCCTTCGTGACGAACGTGACGCCGGTGTCCGCCGATGCCAGCGGCGCCTTGTCCCGGAGGTGCTTGACCATCTTGTCGACCCCGAAGTAGCCCATCTTGAACGGGTTCTGCACGACCAGGGCCGAGATCTGGCCGCTGCGGACCCCGGCGATCTCGTCCGGGGCCGCGTCCCAGCCGATGATGACCACCTTGCCGGACTTGCCCGCCGCCTGAATGGCCTGTGCGGCGCCGAGCACGCTCGGCTCGTTGGCCGCGAAGACACCGGCGAGGTTGGGGTTGGCGGTGAGGATGTTCTCGGTGACGCGTCGCGCCTCGTTGACGTCACTGCGACTCGGCTGCTGGCCGACCAGCTTCAGGTTGGGGTACTGCGTGAGACCGGCCTTGAAGCCCTCGACCCGCTCGGTGTTGGTCTGCGATCCGGGCTGGAACTCGACGAGCGCCACCTCGTGGTTGCCGGGGCCGAGTTCGGTGGCGAGCAGCTTCGCCGCCTCGGTGGCCGACGCACGGTTGTCGGTGGCGAAGAGGGGCACACTCGACGGCTGCGGGCTGGTGCCAGAGTCGATCATCGCGACCGGGATGTTGGCGCCGAGCGCCTGGTCGGTGGCCGGTGCCAGGGCGCTGGAGTCGGTCGCCGCGTAGACGATGCCGTCGACCTTCTTGGTGACGAAGTTCTGGATCAGGTTGACCTGGCCCTCGACATCGGTCTCGGTGGTCACCCCGTCCCATTGGACGGTGACGTTTCCGGCCCGCTGCGCGGCGCACTCCGCGCCCGCCTTGACGGTGTTCCAGTAGTCGGCCCCGACCGCCTTGGGTACGACGGCGAGCTTCAACGGACCGCTCGCGTCCTTGGTCGCGCCGTCGCCGCCGTCCCGGACCTCGACTCCGCCGCAGGCGCTGAGCAGCGCGGTCGCCGCGGCCGCGGCCAGGATCGCCTGTGCGCGCAGGAGTCGCCCTCGCGTCCGCCGGCTGGTGGTGGTGTGTGCCATGGTGTTGTCCTCCTCGTTCGGACTCTCGGAATGGCAGGTCAACCCCGTGATTCCAGCCGCCGGCGGCGGTACTGGTCGAAGTAGACGGCGGCCCAGATGATCACGCCGACGATCACCTGCTGGTAGTGGATGCTGATGTCGAGCAGGACGGCGCCGTTGCGTACCAGGGCGATGAGGAACGCGCCGATGATGGTTCCGACGATGCGGCCCTGCCCGCCGAAGAGGCTGGCTCCACCGATGACCGCGGCGGCGATGACGTCCAGCTCCAGCGAGATCCCGTAGTTCGGCTGGCCGGAGTTGACCCGGGAGGCGGCGATCATCCCGCCCAGCCCGACCAGCACGCCGGCCAGCACGTACACCCCGGTCAGGTGACGCCCCACCCGGATGCCGGAGCGGCGGGCCGCCTCCAGATTGGAGCCCATCGCGTAGGTGTACTGGCCGAATCGGGTCTGGGAGAGCAGGAAGGCGGCCCCGACGGCGACCAGGACGGTGATCACCACGGCGAACGGGATGCCGATGATCTCCCCGTTGCCGAGCAGTTGGAAGGATCGGGGCAGACCGTAGACGCCGACCGCTCCGGTGATGATGAAGACGAGTCCGCGGCCCACGGACATCGTGCCCAGCGTCGCGATGAACGGTGGAATCCGGGCCACGGTCACCAGCAGGCCGTTCAGCAGCCCGGCCAACGCGCCGACGCCGATCGCGACCACCGTCGCCGCCCAGAGCGAGAAGCCGAGGTCACGCACGACCATCGCTCCGACGACGCCGGCGAGTGCGGCGACCGACCCCACCGACAGGTCGATGCCCTTCGTGATGATGACCACGGTCTGCGCCGTGGCGATGATGGCGATCACCGCGGTCTGCGCCCCGATGTTGAACAGGTTGTCCGCGGTCAGGAAGTACGGACTGGCGAAGGTCAACGCGATGAACAGCACGACGAGCGCGGTCGCGGCAGTCAGCTCGGAGACGGCATGGGAGATCCGTTCCCGGAACCAGTCACTGAGTTCGCCGCGTTGCGTGCCGGCGGTTGCCTCGACGGTACTCATCGTCGGACCTGACCTCCCCAAGCGTGGCGCCGACACGCGACGGGGACCCGCCGACGAGCCAAGCACCTGCGAGCAACTGAGCCCACTCGATGGGAAGACGGTCTCGTACCCGCACCGCCCATCAGAGATAGGTCGGATGTTTCCCACGACCAGGCGTTACCTTGCCACGCATTCACGTGTGTTGCCAAGGTCTTGCGACCATGTTTTGTCATCGTTACCCGGCGCAAGTGGAGGCATAGGTCCGACCAAACCCGACACCAGTCACTGCCGATAGCATGTTATCGATAACCCGCTATGCCCTCGGGTCGAAAACCCGCCCGGAATCGCGCTGCGGCCAGCCGACCACCCGGCCTGCGGTCCGCCGTCCGACCGCCGCCCACCCGCGAGCGCCCAGGAGCTCACCGAGCCGGGCTGGCAGGTCGACGCTGTTAGCGGTAACAGACTGCCGGCCGGTCGCGGAACGCGCGCCGGAACCGGCCGCCGACCAGGTCATTTTATGGTCTGACGAATCTGCTGGCAGGTGCGGCACCGACCTACCGGTGGGCGGACGCCTCCGGGACGCGGGGCCCGGGTTGACCGCCCGAGGCGGCACCGATACCGTCGACCCACTATCTGCGGCGACGCGAGGGAAGCCGGTGTGAATCCGGCGCGGTCGCGCCACTGTAAGCGGTCCCCATTCCAATGGGGCCGCGAGCCAGGACGCTCGGTCGTCCGCAGCCTTGCGATGGGGACGCGTCATCCCTGGGGAGGTTCGTGTATTCATGTCTAGCTCCGCTTCCAGCCAGCCGGTGGTGCACCCCGCTGGCACCACGCGTCTGCTGTGGACGGTCCTGGCGACCGTCACCGTGCTCGCCCTGCTGGCGTACCTTGTCGCCTTCGATCAGGGGGCGGTGTCGCGCAGCGGGATGTACCTGCACGAGCTGATGCACGACGGCCGGCACCTCCTGGGTGTCCCGTGCCACTGAACACCACCACCGCTCCCCCGTTCGTCGCCGTCCTCGTCCGTGGGCTCCTCGCCGGCCTGATCGCCGGCCTGCTCGCCGGGGCGTTCGCGTACGTCGCCGGTGAGCCGCACGTCGAGGCGGCCATCGCCATCGAGGACGCGGCGACACACGCCGAGCCTTCCGCCGGTGCGCACGACCACGAGGACGCCCTGGTCAGCCGGACCGGCCAGCGTGGCGGCCTGTTCCTGGCCACCAGCCTGTTCGGTGCCGCGATGGGTGGCCTGCTGGCCACGGCGTACGTCCTGCTGTCCCGTCGGCGGCGCGGTGACGACGACGGGCGGGCCGGTCTGCTGCTGGCCGGCGCGGCGCTGCTCGGCGCGGTGATCGTGCCGTTCCTCAAGTACCCGGCGAACCCGCCGGCCGTCGGCGATCCGGCCACCATCAACCAGCGGACCGTCACCTACCTGCTGATGGCGGTGCTCGGCCTGGTGGCCGTGTGGGCCGGCTCGCTGGGCTACCGGTCGGTCGGCGCCCAGGCGCCGACGTGGCTGCGCGCCGCCGCGGCGGTGGGTGGGTTCCTGCTGGTCACGGTCGTGTCGTACGTGGTGATGCCGTCCTTCCAGGAGGTCCCCGCCGACTTCCCGGCGACCCTGCTGTGGGACTTCCGGCTGGCCTCACTCGGCACGCAGGTCGTGCTCTGGACCGGCATCGGTCTGCTGTTCGCGGCCCTGATGCACCAGGAACGGCGTCGCCGAGCCGCCACCGCACTGCCGAGCACGTGACCAGCACCAGCCTCCGGCTGGTCGCCCACGCTCACACCACCGCCCTGCGCCGGACTCACTTCGGCGGGACCGACGACAGCCTGGACGAGGGTGGCCTGCGTGCCGCCCTCGCCCAGGCCCACGCGAGCGGGGACCGGCGTGGGCCGCTCGGCGTGCACGACGTCTGCCTGTCCAGCCCGGCGGCAGCCGCCCGGGAGACCGCTGACGCCCTCGGTCTGGTGCCGACCATCGAGGCGGCGTTGGCCGACTGCGACTACGGCGACTGGGCCGGACGGCCACTCGAGGAGATCGCCGTCACGCAGCCGCAGGCGCTGCAGGACTGGCTCTCCGCACCGGACTGCGCCCCGCACGGCGGTGAATCCGTCCACGCGGTGCGGGATCGGGTCGGTCGCTGGCTGGACGAGCAGCGCGGGCTCGGCCAACGGATCATCGCGGTCACCCACCCAGTGGTGATCCGGGTAGCGGTGGTCCATGCCCTCGATCTGCCGATGGCGGCGTACCGGCAGGTGGACGTGGAGCCGTTGGCGGTCGTCCGGCTCACCGGCCAGGGCACGCGCTGGCAACTCCGGCTGAGCGCGCCGCGAGTGGGTTGAGTTAGCCCACGGCCTGCGCCCGCCCGTCGGCGCCACGCGGGCATCGGTCCCGCTCGGGTGGGGCGGGCCGTGCGTACGGCCCGCCCCACGCGGCGGTACTACCCCCGGCTCAGTTCGAGCCGGTGACGGTGAACGGTCGGGACACCGTCGTCACCGATGTCGCACCCTTGAGCGTGACGCTGGTCGCGCCCGCCTTCGCCGCACCCGCAACGCTGACCGTCGCGCCGGAGATGACGCCGTCACCGTTCGCGTGCACGGAGCTGACCGCGAGTCCGTTCCCGAAGGTGATCGTGACCGCCTCGTTCGGTGCGAACCCGGAACCGTCGATCATGATCGACGTCCCGCGCGGCCCCGAAGTGGTCAGCAACGCCACCCGCGGCTGGTAGGCCCGCGCCTGCGCCTGCTCGGTCACCTGGACGGTGGCCGTGGCCGGCGTCCGCGAGGACGCACCCGTCGCGGTCACGGCGTACCGGCCGGGCTCCGCGTCACCGGACGTCGGCACCGAGGCGCGAACCGTTCCCGTCGCGGAGGCCGCGACCTTCATGGTTCGGCCCGGGTCGGTTCCGACGCTGACCGTCACCTGCTCGCCGGCGGCGAAGCCGCTGCCGTCGACGGTGATCGCGCCACCGGTGCTGACGGTGCCGGACGCGGACAGGGCGATCGTCGGCTGGGAGCCGCCCCGCGCCACGGTCACGGTGAAGGACTCGGTGCTGCTCGACAGCGTGTCCCACGCGGTCACGCGCACCGTGTAGGTGCCCTCTCGCGAGTAGGTGTGCTGGCCGCTCATCGTGCCGGACGCACCGATCGTCACGTCGTTCGGAACCGTGCCGTCACCCCACTGGACGCGGGCTCGGTAGCCCGTCGTACCGGGAACGCCGCCGGTCACCGAGCCGAGGTTCGCCGTGAGGGCCTGGCCGGCGTGGGCCGTCTGGTCCTTCGGGGCGACGGTCGACAGAGCGGGTGCCGGCGTGCCGTCGTTGGCGACGGCGAACACGTGGATCCGACCCGCCGAACGAGGGTCACCGGTCTGCGTCGGCAGGGTCACCGACACCAGCGTCTTGCCCGCCGGGATCTGGTACGGCGCGGTGGCGAACAGGAACGGCTGGGCGCCGTCGCGGCTCGTGCCGTGCAACCGGTACGCCGTCCTGGCCACGATGATGTTGCCGTAGGACGGGGTGCCGTTGGCGTTGCCACCCAGCGTCCAGTCGCTCAGCTGGATCGGAATGCTGGCCGTGCTGCCGTCGCTGAACGTCGCCGTGCCGGTGGTGCTCTGGTTGCCCTGCGTTCCGGCGCCGATGAACGAGATACTCCGGGCGTCCTGCGGAAGGTCGAGGACGACCGTCGACCCGTTGCCGGTGGCGTTGTCCGGCTGCCCGGCCGGGATCACCGGCAGCGTGAACCGCAGCCCCGTTCCGGGAACCTGCTGCGGCTGGCCCTGGGTCACCCCACCCGCCGCGAGAGCGGCCCGCGAGTACGCCCACGACTTGGCGTCGCAGTCGGCCGCGAGGCTTCCCTCGTCACCGACGCAGACGTTGTCGAACGCGGCGGTGAGGCCGGCGGTCGGGACGTACGCCACCGCGACGCCGACCGTCGCGGAGCTCTGGCTCTCGCCGTCGCTCACCGTGACGTTCGCCTGGTGGTAGCCCGGCGTGGCGTAGGTGTGCGACCCACCGATGTGGTAGACGGCCCGTGAGCTCAGCGTCACGATGCCCGCGGTGACCGGCGTGCCGTCGCCCCAGTCGATGGTGGCCTGGTAGCCGGCGGCGTCGCCGCCGGTGACCGTCGCCAGCGGCACCGAGACGGGTACGCCGGTGCTCGCGTGCACGCCGTCCTCGGCGGTGACCGTGATGTCGCCGCCCCCGAGGTCGAGGTCGCCCCCGGCGAGCAGCTCGACCTCGGCGAGGTTGGTCTGCGCGGCGCCGACGGTCCTCGTGACGACGAGACGGAACTGCGCGAACCGTCCCGGCTTGTCGATCGAGTACGGGCGGGTCTGGTTGCGCCACGGGAACACCTGACCGGCGCGGGAATCCACGGTGGTCCAGGTGATGCCGTCGTTGGAGCCCTGCAGGCGCCAGTCCGCCGGATCGCCCGCACCGGCCCCGGAGGTGACGGTGTAGTACGTCGGCTTCTGCTTGCCACCGCGGGAGGCCCAGGTGATCTGCGGGGTCGCCGAGGCGAAGGTCAGCTGCGTGGTGGACGAGTCGTCGAACAGCTTCGACGCGTCCTGACCACCGGTCGCGGTGGCGGTGCCGAGACCGGGGCCGGTGACGTCCTGCAATGGTTTCGGCGCCTGGTCACCCTTGGTCAGCGACGGCGGCGCGTCATTCTTGCCACTGCCCCACGACGACGGCTTGGAGCCCATCTGGAAGTCGATGGTGCCGCCCTTGGTGAGCGCCGTCACGTCCAGGGACAGGCCGCGCTGCTTCTTGCCGTTGACCGTGACGCCCTGCACGTAGACGTTCTCGGTGCTGTTGTTCGGCGCGTTGACGACGATGTCGCCGGTCGGGCGGTGCACGGTCATCCTGGTGAACTGCGGGGAGCCGATCGTCCACTCGGACGAGCCGGCCTGCAGCGGGTAGATGCCCAGCGAGCTGAGGATGTACCAGGACGACATCTCACCGTTGTCCTCGTCGCCCAGGTAACCCTGGCCGATCTCGCTGCCGACGTAGAGACGCCGCAGGATCTCCCGTACCGTCGCCTGGGTCTTGGCGGGTGCGCCGGCGAAGTTGTACATGTACGGGATGTGGTGCGACGGCTGGTTGCTCATGCCGAGCTGACCCAACCGCACCGCGCGCGCTTCGAGCATCTCGTGAATGATCCCGCCGTACCCGCCGGGGCGGTCGGCGTTCTCCGGGGTGCTGAAGAACGTGTCGAGCTTGTCGCGCAGCGCCTGCTGCCCGCCGGCCAGGTTCGCGAGGCCCCGACCGTCCTGCTGAGCGGTGAAGGCGAAGTTCCACCCGTTGGTCTCGGTGTAGACGCCACCCCAGTCCAGCGGGTCACCGGCGAGGAAGTTGCCGGCGGCGTCGCGGCCCTGGAAGAGCTTCGTCTTCGGGTCGAAGAGGTGGACGTAGTTGCGGGCCCGCTCCAGGAAGTACCGCGACTCCTCCTTGAGCCGGGCACGCTCCGACTTCGGCGTGGCCGGGTCCTTGGCGAGCGCCGCACCCATGTTGCCGATGCCGTAGTCGTTGATGTAGCCCTCCAGCGCCCAGGACACCGACTCTCCGGTGGACGTCGGCGTGTAGCCGAGGAACAGGGAGGTCTCGATGCCCTTGCGCCCGACTGCGCTGCGTCCGGACGCGACGGTCGCGTCCTTGACGGCCGCGTCGTACGCCGCGAGCGGATCGGGCAGCTTGACCCCGGTGAGGTACGCCTGGGCCAGTGCTACGTTCGCGCTGGTGCCGGTCATCAGGTCGGCGTAGCCGGGGGACGACCAGCGGGCGATCCAGCCGCCGTCGCGGTAGTGCTGGACGAATCCGTCGGAGATCTTGGCGGCGATGTCCGGGTATAGCAGCGCGTAGGCGGGCCACACGGTGCGGTAGGTGTCCCAGAAGCCGTTGTTGACGTAGATCTGCCCGTCGACGATCTTCGCGCCGGTCTGGGTGGGGGTCGACGCGCCGGTCGGCGCCGAGACCGGGCTCGCGTACTGCCAGCGCGGTGCGGCTGCGGTGCCGGTGTTCTCCGACTGTGAGTTCGGGTAGAGGTTCAGCCGGTACAGGTTCGAGTACATCGAGACCAGCTGCGCCTCGGTGGCGCCGCGCACCTCGACCCGGCCGAGCCGGTCCTGCCACGCGGCCGTCGCGGCGGCGTGGATCTGGTCGAAGCTCTTACCGGTGACCTCCAGGTCGAGGTTGCGGCGTGCCTGGTCGACGGAGAGGAACGACGTCGCGAGACGCATCGTCACCTCCCGCGACGCGGAGACGTCGAAGGTGGCGGAGGTCGCGGCCGAGGCCGTCGGTGCCCGGTCGAACGCGCCGGCCACGAACATCCGGCTCCGACCGGCCGACAGGCCGCTTCCGTTGTCGACCCACCCGGTGAACGTGCCGTCCGTACCGATGGTGAACGTGCCGTTGTGGAAGACGAGGCTTCCGGTCGCCTGCCCGGTGGGGAACGTGAACCGCATGATCCCGGCGTGGTCGGTGGGCGACACCTCCGCGACCAGGCCGTTCTGGAGCGTGACCCGGTAGAGGTCCGGCTGGGCCGTCTCGTCGTCGTGCCGGAAGGCGAGCGCGCGGCTGGCGGGCTGACCGGTGAGCGACCCGCCGCCGACGACCGGCATGACCGACATCTGGTTGCGGTCACCCATCCACGGGCTCGGCTCGTGCGAGATCGCGAGGCCCTGGAGCATCGGCAGGTTGGCGTCGTTGTTGATCCGGTGGTACTCGTACTCCCAGGAGTCGGAGGTCGCGTCGGTCACCGGCGTGAAGAAGTTGAACCCGTTCGGCACGGCGGTGATCGGCAGGTTGTTGCCGCGCGAGAAACCGCTCGTCGAGTTGGTGCCCCGTCGGGTGTCGACGTAGTTGGTCAGCTTCGAGCCGTCGATCGACGCCGGCGTGGCCGTCAGCTCGATGTCGTCGAGCCAACCCTGGAACCGGGTCTCCCCGGTGGCCTGCGGATTGTCGTACGCGAGCAGGATGCGGTCGATCGTCTTGCCGCGCGCGACGGTGCCGAGGTCGGCCTGCACCAGGTTCCACTGGTCGGCGACCAGCACCTTCGAGGCGCCCTGACCGGAGCCGGTGAGCGGGTAGCCGTGCTGGTCGGTGGATGAGCGACCACTCAGGTAGCTGCCGTCGGTGAAGTGCAGGTCGACGGCGGTGTAGGTGGACGGGTACCGGCCGTCCCCACCGGTGAACTCAGGAAAGAGCTTGTACGACAGCCGGGTCTTCGGCCCGACCGGGATGCTGACGTCGAACAGCTTGTTGGTCGCGTACGAGCGGCCGGTGCCCTCGGCGCCGCCGGAGTAGCGCAGCGCGGCCTGTCCGGTGAACCCGACGTCCGGCTTCGTGGTGTAGCCGCCGTTCGGGCCGGCGGTCGCCTCGCTGACCATGGGGGTCGCCGGTGGGCGGACGTCCGAGCCGTCGCTGATGTTCCAGTCGGCGAGCTGCACGAGCGAGTCACCGGAGTTCGCGGTGACGTTCAACCGGTAGTAGCCGTAGGCGCTGGTGTTGGTGAAGCTGTAGGTCTTGGTGGCGAAGCGTCCGCTGAACGTCTCGCCGGCGCGCTTGTCCAGGTCGGTCCAGGTGCTGCCGTCGTTCGACCCCTGGATGACGAAGTCCCGCGGGTCTCGCTTTGGTGCGTCGTTGGCCGCGGTCAGTGCGTAGCGCACCACCGTCGCCGGCTTGGCGAGCTGGTAGGTGACCCAGCCGGTCGATTGGAAGATCAGCCACTTGGTCGACGGATCGTCGTCCTTGAGGTTCGCGGCGATCTCCCGCGGTTGGTACTCGTCGCTCGCGGTGACGGCGCTGACCTGGCCGAGCAGGCTGCCGGGCAGGGTGGTGACCTTACCGCTCAGGTTTCCCTGGAGGGGCTTTCCGTTCGCGCCGACCTCCGCGGTGCTCGTGGCGGGCTGCGGGTCGGCGGCCTCGAACGAGGAGGCGAAGTTGCCGGGTGCCGCCGTGGTGGGAGCGGCGTTCGCCAGGGGCGCGGCGACGAGCAGGCCCAGCGGGAGCAGGGCGGCTGTCGTCACCGCGACCAGGCGTGGTGAGAGGGGACGCGCAAGGGCGGTATGCGACATGGGGGACGGGGCCTTTCGACTCGAACCGGGGTCGAGTGCGTCGATCATCTGGACAGAGTGGAGCGGGTGGTGGGGCCGACCCCTGACATCGTTGTCATAGGAGTTCGTGAGCAACGAGGTTCGAGGCTGTGAACTGTCGCTGATAGTTCCGGGCGCACCTCGGCCGTGTCAACGGGTGATCGCGATGAAACAGTCCGCCGCCCCCTGCGGACCACCGGCGGCCGCATGCCGGGCCTCGACGTCGTTCGGTGACGGACGCCGAGGCCCGGCCACGGATCAGCAGTAGAGGTTGGCTCCGGCGGACACGCCGAGGATGCCGACGAACTGCTGGTACCTGGTGACGCGACTCTGCACCTGGGCGGGGTTTCCGCCGTTGCACTCGATCGAGCCGTTGATGCTGCGGATCGTCTGACCGAACCCGGCGCTGGTGACCATCGCGTTGTGCGCGGTCATCGTGCCCGGCCCGTTCTGGGTCATCCAGTACCAGATACCGGTCTTCCAGGCCACCGCGGCGTCGGTCTGCACCAGCCACGGGTTGGTCAGCAGGGGCAGGTTGAGGGCGTTTCCGGCGGCGTTGTAGTTGAAGTTCCAACTGAGCTGAATCGGCCCGCGTCCGTAGTACGCGGCCTGCCCGGCGGGGCAGCCGTAGGGCTGACCGGGGTCGCAGTAGTGCGGGTAGTTCGCGGTGTTCTGCTCGACGATGTGCACGAGCCCGCCGGTCTCGTGGTACACGTTGGCGAGGAAGGCCGCGGCCTCCTGGCGCTGGATGGTGGCACTGCCGGTGCGGGCGAACGCCGGGTAGGCGCTGAGCGCGGCGACCAGCCCGGAGTACGTGTAGAACGAGTTGCGACTCGGGAACATCTGGTTGAACTGAGCCTCGGTGACCACGAAACCGCCCGGGTTGGCGGGAGGCGGGGTGGTCGGTGGTTGACCGCCACAGGTGTAGGGCTCCCAGTACCAGGTGCTGACCACCGGGTCGTACCCGGGATTGTCGTGCTCGGCAATGTAGTAGAGACCGTTGGTGTACCGCACGACGGCGCCGGTGGCGTACCAGGTCCCGGCGACCCAGTTCGGGTAGGCGCAGGTCCCCCCGGTGGGCGGCGTGGTGCCGCCGCCACACGCGCCGAGGTCCTCCCAGACGCCGGTCGTGCCCGGCGGCGCCTCGTTCTGGGTCCACCACTTCGCCCGGTAGTTGCGGCCGTTGTGCGACACCTGGGCGTCTCCCCAGTAGACGGCCGATGCCTGCCATGCCGCGGAGCAGGCCGCCGCCGACGCGGGGGTCGGCGGGATGACCGCAACCAGTCCACCGGCGACGATCAGTGCCACCAGCGCGACCAGTGCGCGCAGTCTCGTCATGTGATCACTCCCTGCTGGGACTCGGTAGCCGAAACCCGAGTCGGATATCGACGGAAGTGACTGTAACATCTTCTGTTCACAACCTTTACTATTTCGCGCTAGCGATCCGGCCAGAGGGCCTGGCGCGCGACGGCCGATATTTCCGGCCACTTTCCGGATCATGTCGAGTGTGGAGGCACCGGTCTGCATGATCATCTCACCGGAGAGGATCCACCCCTGTCGAGATATCCCTGACGAGGCGGGCCTTTTGCCTCAAGCCGCCGCTTGATTCGTTCCGGAGTCGTTCCGGAAGTTGTTGACGCGTTGGAATTCCCGCTGTAATACTCCGATCCATTGAGGTCAATGCGATCGGCTTCCTGGCGGTTTCGGCTCGACCCACCCGCTCACCCACACCTGTCCGGACTGTGCTGCCCGCCGGCGCGTCCGGGCCTGCGCGAAGGGGCACCAGATGAGCAGGTTCTTCCCCCGTACGGCCCTGTGGTCGAGGCGGTTGCGCGCGGCGCTCGCCGTCCTCGCCACCGCCGTCGCGATGTGCGGCGTCGCCCTCGCCGCCACCTCGACCCCGTCGAGCGCCGCCGCCTGCAACGGCTACGTCGGCCTCACCTTCGACGACGGGCCGACCGGCAGCACCAGCGCGCTGCTGAACGTGCTGCGTAGCAACGGCGTCCGGGCCACCATGTTCAACGTCGGCCAGAACGTCCAGAACAACCGGTCGGCCGCGCAGGCCCAGGTGGCCGCCGGCATGTGGGTCGCCAACCACAGCTGGAGCCACGCCCACATGACGTCGATGAGCCAGGCGCAGATGCAGTCGGACCTGTCCCAGACCAGCTCGGCGATCCAGTCGGCCACCGGCAGCCGACCGACGCTGTTCCGACCGCCCTACGGCGAGACCAACTCCACCCTCCAGTCCGTCGCGTCGTCGCTCGGCATGCGCCAGGTGCTCTGGGACGTGGACTCACAGGACTGGAACGGCGCGAGCGTCAGCCAGATCGTGGCCAACGCGAGCCGGCTCCAAGCCGGTCAGGTCATCCTGATGCACGACGGGATCCAGAACACCCGCGACGCGATCCCTCAGATCATGGCCAACCTGACCAGCCGCAACCTGTGCCCCGGCATGATCTCGCCGTCCACCGGCCGCGCGGTCGCGCCCGACGGCACGACCCCGCCGCCCACCACCACCCCGCCGCCGGCCGGCGGCACCTGCACCGCCACCGCGACGACGACGAACGTCTGGGGCGACCGGTACAACACGTCGGTGACGGTCAGCGGTGCCAGCACATGGGCGGTGGTCCTGGCCATCACCGCACCCCAGCGGGTCTCCACCAGCTGGAACGGCACCGCCACCTGGGACAGCAGCGGCACCGTCATGACGATGCGGTCCAACGGCAGCGGCAACACCTTCGGCTTCACCACGATGACCAACGGCAACAGCAGCGCTCGCCCGCAGATCCGCTCCTGCACCTCGGGTTGACACCGCCGGGGATGAATCGTGCGCGGCGGGTGTGCCCGGCACCCGCCGCGCACCCGGCGCGCGCTCCGGTGCCATTAGCCTGCACGGATGCGACACACCCTCACCCCGGGCGATGACAGCCTGCACGGCCACTTCTCCCCCGAGTTCCCGCTGGTGCTCACCATCGAACCGGGCGACACCGTCACCTATCGCACCCTGGACTGCTGGTGGTCCGCCGGCCCGTACCCCGGCGGGGCGAACCGGGACCGGCCCCGGGTCGCGCAGCATCGGCCCGATCACGGACACGCCCTGATCGGTCCCGTCGCGGTCCGCGGTGCTCGCGCGGGCCAGACCCTCGCGGTACGCATCGACGCGATCGTCCCGGCCACCTGGGGGACCACCGTGGCCGGCGGTTGGCCGAGCGGGTTCAACCAGCGCTACGGGGTGCAGGACCAACAGGTGGTGCACGTCTGGACGCTGGACCCGGAGACGATGACCGGCAGCAACCAGCACGGCCACACCCTCGCGCTGCGACCCTTCATGGGGGTGCTCGGCATGCCACCTGCCGAGCCGGGACTGCACTCCACGGTCCCGCCGCGCCGCTGGGGTGGCAACCTGGACTGTCGGGACCTCACCGCCGGCAGCACGCTCCTGCTGCCGATCCCGGTGGACGACGCGTTGTTCTCCGTCGGGGACGGGCACGCCGCACAGGGCGACGGTGAGGTCGGCGGCACCGCGATCGAGTGCCCGATGGACGAGGTGACGTTGACCTTCGACGTCCGCGACGACTTCCCGATCACCGGCCCGGTGGCCCGTACCGCCGACGCGTGGCTGACCCTGGGCGTCGGTGCGACCCTCGACGACGCCACGTTCACGGCGCTGGAGTCCATGCTGACCCTGATGCAGCGGCTGCACGACCTCAGCCGCGCGGACGCGGTGGCGCTGGCCAGCATCGCGGTCGACGTGCGGGTGACGCAGATCGTCAACGAGGCCGTCGGCGCGCACGCGGTGCTCCGCGACGACGCGCTGCGCTGGCCGGACGCCGATTCTGTCGGGGGTCGTGGCTAGCGTGTGGTCACTGTCGCCGCGCCGGCCGGATCGCGCCGCTCGCTGACCCTCGGAGGCCCCCCATGTCCCAGGAGACGACCTACCTCGAACTGTCCGAAGTGGACGGTGCGCACAAGTTCTACGAGGTCATCGTCGACAACGCGACCCTGACGGTGCGCTACGGCCGGATCGGCGACCAGGGGCAGATCAAGGCGAGCGCCTATCCCGACAACGCCCGGGCCCGGGCCGCCGCGGCAAAGAAGATCGGCGAGAAGGTCCGCAAGGGCTACGCCCCGGCGATCCCCGGCGTCCGGCAGAAGCGCACCGTGTCCCGACGGCAGATCGTCAGCACCCGCTCCACCGCCCACACCGCCCCGGTGCTCTGGCGCTACGACTCGGGCGCCCCCGCCTTCGGCATCTTCGTCGACGGGCAGCACTGCATGGTCGGCAACGAGCACGGTGTCATCACCACGCTCGACCACGACGCCCAGGTGCGCAGCCAGGTCCGCCTCCCTGACGGGGTGAAGTGCATCGTGGCCGACGACGCCTGGATCTACGCCGGCTGCGACGACGGCAACGTCTACGACCTGTCCGGCAAGGTGCCCCGAGTGGCGTACGCGATCGCCCCGGAGATCGACATCTACTGGCTGGACATCCACGACGGCGTCCTCGGCGTCTCGGACGCCGACGGCGGGATCACCGCCGTCGACCACGAGGACGAGTTCCTGTGGCGTCGACCCGGGCGGGGTCGCTCGGCCTGGATGGTGCGGTGCGACGACGACGCCGTCTACCACGGCCATTCGCGGGGCGTGACCGGCTACGAGTGGCGTACCGGCCGCGAACTGTGGCACACCACGACCGGTTCGGTGCTCTTCGGCTGGCAGGAGCACGGCAGTGTGTTCGCCGGGACGAGCACCCGTGAGGTGGTGCGCCTGTCCAAGGCGGGTCGACTCGAACGCAGCTACCGCTGCGACGCCCCGGTCTTCTCCTGCGCCACCGCCGAGGGCGGGCAGTACGTCTTCGCCGGTGACAGCCAGTCCTCGATCTACTGCTTCGACGCGGCGGGCACCCGGCTGTGGAAACTCGGCACCGGCTGCGGCTCGGCATACTCCATGCAGTACCACGACGACCGGCTCTACATCGTCACCACCGGCGGCCATCTGGCCTGCATCGACGCGAGCGAGCCGGCGATCCGGGCGGCCCAGGCCGGCGAGGTGCCGCAGGTACGCGACATCAAGGCCCCACGTCAGGCACCCCAGGCGGTGCGACCGACGATCGTCGAGGTGACCACCGACGCGGGCGCGGGCGTGGTCGTGCAGTGCCTGGACGACCGCGGGCGGCTGCGGGTTCAGGTGCTGTCCGACGGCTACCGGCGCGACTGGTCGGTGCAGTTCCCCAAGGGGATTCGCGAGCCGGGCGCCCGCTATCTGGTGACCGAGGTGCGGGAGTCCAGCCGCGGCGGGTTCTACCGGGCGTACGGCGACATCCGCCGCCTGCGCTGAACGGCGGTCGCCTCGCCCCCGGGAGCCCGGCCGGCACCGATGGGTCACCTGTCCCGTCCGCCCGTGTCGTAGGGTGCCCGCATGGCGCACCCCGTCCGGGCCGAAGGCGAGGCCAACGGGGCCTGGTGGGCCGCCCCGCCGATGCGGCGGGTGAGTCACCTGCCAGCCGTCGACCCGGAGCTGCTGCGAGTGGCACTCGACCCGTTGCCGTTGGCGGCGCCCGCGATCGTGCACTTCCGGCCCAGGGTGGTGGGTTCGCTCGGTGACCTGCTGGACGACCTGCTCGACCAGTTGGACAACGCGGCGCTCGCGATGTTTCCCAGCTGGCTGGCGGGCGCCGACGGTGTCGACAGCGGCGGCACGCTCGGCGTGGCGGCGGTGCGCGCCCTCGCAGCCCGTGCCGCCGCCCGCTCCCGGCACTTCGGCCCGTTCCTCGCGGACCTCGCCGAGCGTGGGCTGCGCGGGCCCCGCCCACCCGTCGGCCGGTCCCGCTTCGCACCGGGAGTCCGCGCCGCCGGGCTCGCCCGAGTGATCGCCGACGCGTACGGCCGGGAGGGCTGCGTACTCGTCGTCGCCCTGCCCGAGCTGGGTGCGGATGCCGAGCGGGCACTGGTGGCCGCCGCCGAGTGGCTGGTGCGGCACGGCGGCTTCACGGTGTGGTTGGCCGGCGCACCCCTGCGCCACGCCGACCGGGTGCGCTCGGTGTCGATGATGGTGCCGGCGCGATTCGCCGGGCTGATCACCGCGCTCGATCGGATGCCGGCCACCGCCGCCGAACCGGAGCCGACGGTGCTGCCCTGGCCGCCGATCGCGGGCGTGCCACGCGGTGACAGCGCCGCCGAGCAGGCGTTGGAGCGTGCGCTCGCACCGCACGACTGGGCGCGGGGCCGGCGGTGGAACCAGACCTACGAGTGGCACGTGTTGGGTACCGCGTACCGCCTGGATCTGTTTTGGCCCACGGAGGGTCTTGCGGTCGAGGTGGACGGCCCGGAGCATCGTGGGCGAATCGCTTTCGCCAACGACCGGCGGAGGGACGTGCAGCTGCAACTGCTCGGGCTGGACGTGCTCCGCTTCACCAACGAGCAGGTGCTCACCGACGTGCCGGCGGTGGTCGACGGGATCCGTCGGCTGCTGGCCCGGCGACGCGCGGACGGCACGCACCCACACGGAGATGAGACATCATGACGAGCCCGGCGGACGTCCCGCACCTGACGCCGAACCAGATCAACGCCCTCGTGGTGCTGATGGTCGAGGCGCGCCGACTCACCAACGTCGAGCTGAAGGAGCTGGCCGGCTTCACGCTGACCGGCAAGGACAATCGCAAGCTCGTCGACCTCGGCCTGGTCGACACCGACAAGTCCCGCCGGACGTTCGCCCACGAGCTGACCGACGAAGGCTGGCGGGTGGCACGTCAACTGCACACCACCGTGCCGCCGAAGCAGGGCGGGTCGACCACCCGGTCGCTGTTCGTCGTCCTGTCCAACCTGCACCGTTCGCTGGACCGGCTGCGGGTCAGCCACGGCGACTTCTTCAAGCAGACCGGGGCGACGGCCCCGCCGGCCGGCGAGTCGCGCCACGACGCACCGGCACCGGCGGCGGCACCCGCAGCCGCGGTGGAGGTGGAGGCGCTGGTTCGGTCAGCGTACCGGGACCTGGCCACCGCGCCGGGCGCCTGGGTCGGCCTCGCCGACGTCCGGGACCGGCTCGCCGACACCGATCGGGCCGCCCTGGACGCGGCGTTGCGGGCGATGGTCGGCCGGGAGGACGTCCGCATCATCCCGGTGGCGAACACCAAGTCACTGACCGCCCGGGACCGGGCCGCGGCCGTCCGGATCGGGAACGAGGACAACCACGCCCTGGCGATCGGCCCGGCGTGATCTCCGACGACCAGCGAGCCGCGCTGGAGGCGGTGAGTCTCAACCCGGCGGTCACCCCGGACGACGTCTGGCGACCGAGCCCGCACAACGTGCCGGAGCTGCACGAGAAGGTGGTCGCGGAGATCCTGCGCGGGGTGGCGCGGGCCCGCACCGACGACACGAGCATGCCGCTCGGCGTGGCCATGCAGGGCCGCGCGGGCGCCGGAAAGACGCACCTGCTCGGGGCGGTCCGCGAACGGATCCAGCGCGACGGCGGCTACTTCTTCCTGGTCGACATGGTCAGCGGCAAGACATTCTGGGAGAGCGTCGCCCTGGCCCTGGTGGAGGGGATGGGCCGCCCCCACGTCGGCTGGGGCACCCAGCTGAAGACCTTCCTGCGTCGACTCACCCCCCAGCTCGGCCTGCCGGTGGAGGTCCGCGACGCGGTCGCCGGCGCCCGACCAGTGACCCGTGCGCAGCTCGACACCTTCATCTGGGCGCTGCGCGAACGCGATCGGGAGGTCGGACGGGACGCCCAGGACACCGCGCGGGCGCTCGTCCTGCACGGAGCCATCGACTTCGAGGCACAGGACGTCGGTTACGCCCACCTGATCTCCGAACCCGGCGACCCGGCCGCGCGGGCGGCGTGGGGGTTGAGCGCCGCGATCCGCACCCCGCAGCAGATCGTGCAGGACGTCTCCCGGCTGATGGCCTTGACGCTGGACCCCACGGTCATCGCCGTGGACCAGCTCGACACGCTGTTCGCCCAGACCAGCACCTCACTGCTCAACCATCACCACGGGTTGGAGGACAGCCAGGCCAAGGTGCTCGGCCCGATCGCCGACGGCCTGCTCAAGCTCCGCGACATCACCCGACGCACGCTGGTCGTCGTCTCGTGCCTGCCGGACACCTGGGTGTTGATGACCCGCACCGTGCCCACTCCGGTCGGTGACCGGTTCCGGACGTCGACCCTGCCGGACCGGATCCCCACCCCGGAGATCGGGCAGGCGATCGTGGCGAAGCGCCTCGCTGCCGCGTTCGCGGGTATGTACTTCGGGCCACCGCACCCCACCTGGCCGATCGCCCCCGCCGCCTTCGCCGACGCCCCCACCCTGACGCCCCGCGCCCTGCTTCGCCGGGTGGACCGTCACCTCGCCTGGTGCCGTGACCGCGACGAGGTGGTCGAGCTCGACCGGCTCATCGACGGCGCCGAGTCGACACCGACGGCGGGCGCCGGGCGCGGCGCGGCCGGCGAGCCGACCACGGACGAACGCCGCCTGCACGAGTTGGACGCCCGCTTCGCCGAGCTGGTCGAGGCCGCGGACGTGTCGGCCGCCGTCGACCCGGCCAGCGAGGACGAGCACATGCCACCGCTGCTCGCCGCCGGCCTGGCCGCCTGGATCGCCGAGCAGGCGCCGACCGGCGCCACCTACAAGTACGATCCGCCGCCCGGGCGCAAGCCCGCGCTGCACGGGCGGCTGATCGAGGTGCTCGACGAGGCCACCGAGAACGAGGCGCACTGGTGTTTCCGGGCCATCGCCCACCCCAATGCCGTCGCCGTCACCGCCCGGGTGAAGGCCGCGTGCACGCTCGCCGGGCTGGACCGGGACCTGCCACAACGACGACTGATCCTGCTGCGCAACGGTCCGTGGCCGACCGGGAAGCGTACGACCGAGGTGTTGACCGGCTTCGACGCGGCCGGCGGCCTCCGGTGCGCCGTGTCGGAGGCGGACCTGCGGGTCTTCGCGGCGCTGCGGGTGATGGCGACCGAGCCGTCCACGGCCTTGCAGGAGTGGCTGGTGGCCCGACGCCCGGCCAGCGGCACCGAGCTGTTCCGCGCGGTCCTGCCCGGTCCCGACGGTACGCGCGACGACCGGCCGGCGGCGCCCGACGACGGTGACCCGACGGCACCGCCCGACCCGCCGGCACCGCCCGACGAGGGTGACCCGTTGTGGCGCGGCGGCGGTCCCGATCCGACCAGCGCGCCGGTCGCCGACGAGGCCGGTGGGCCGTCGACCGGTGCGGCCGTGGTGCCCGTACCCGGTAGCGCTGTCGACCGCACGGTCGGCACCGACGGTCGGGCCATCGGCCTGGGGCGGACCGTCGACGGTGGTCACCCGTTCACGGTGCCCCTGGAGTCGCTGCGCCGCCACGCCGTGGTGTTCGCCGGGTCCGGCTCGGGCAAGACGGTGCTCATCCGTCGCCTGGTCGAGGAGTGCGCCCGCGAGGGCGTCTCCGCGATCGTGCTCGACCCCAACAACGACCTCGCCCGGCTCGGTGACGCGTGGCCCGAACCGCCGAGCGGCTGGGCTCCTGGCGACGCCGAACGCGCCACCGACTACCTCGCGCACACCGAGGTGGTGGTGTGGACGCCCCGGGTCACCGCCGGCCGGCCGCTGAGCTTCCAGCCGCTGCCGGACTTCACCTCACTGCGGGACTGGCCCGACGAGTTCGACCAGGCGGTCCGCTCCGCCGTGGAGGCGCTCGCGCCCCGGGCCGGCGTGGACCGGTCGGGCCGGCTCGCGCAGCAGGGCAAGGCCGTCCTCACCGAGGCCCTGCAGGCGTACGCGCGCAGCGGGTTGGTGGGCCTGCCCGGCTTCACCGAGTTCCTCACCGAGCTGCCCGAAGGGGTCAGCCGGCTGGCTCGTGCCGGGAAGCTCGCCGAGGAGTTGGCCGAAGCGCTCAAGGCGGCGATGGTCACCGATCCGCTCTTCGGCGGGGTCGGCGCGCCGGCCGACCCGGGGCTGCTGCTGACGCCCTCGCCGGGGCGACGGGCCCGGGTCTCGGTGATCAGCTTCGTCGGCCTCACCTCCGACCAGGAGCGGCAGAGCTTCGTCAACCAGTTGCAGATGGCGCTCTTCGCGTGGATCAAACGGCACCCGGCCGGCGACCGGCCGCTGGGCGGGCTGTTCGTGATGGACGAGGCGCAGACGCTCGCGCCGTCGACCGGCACCACCGCCTGCACCGCGAGCTCGATCGCGCTCGCCTCGCAGGCCCGCAAGTACGGGCTCGGGCTGGTCTTCGCCACCCAGGCGCCCAAGGGTCTGCACAACCAGATCTCCGGCAACGCGACGACCCAGTTCTTCGGGCTGCTCAACGCACCCGCGCAGATCGACGCGGCCCGACAGTTGGCCGAGGCCAAGGGCGGTCGAATTCCGGACATCGGCCTGCTCAACAGCGGCGAGTTCTACGCCGCCGGGGAGGGGTTCTCGTTCGTCAAGGTCCGTACCCCGCTGTGCCTCACCCACCATCCGAAGGCTCCGTTGAGCCCGGAGGAGGTTGTCGCCCGCGCCCGCCCGGCTGGGTAGCCTGAGGCCATGATCTTCATTACCGCCAAGTTCCGGGTCCTGGCCGAGCACGCCGACCGGTGGCCGCAGATCGCCGCCGAGTTCACCGAGGCGACTCGCGCGGAGCCGGGCTGCCTGTGGTTCGACTGGTCCCGCAGCGTCGACGACCCGACCGAGTACGTGCTGGTCGAGGCATTCCGTGACGATCACGCCGGCGCGGCCCACGTGCAGTCCGCGCATTTCCGCGCGGCCCAGGAGACGTTGCCACCGCACCTGGCCGAGACGCCGCGCATCGTGAACGCCACCGTGCCGCAGGAGGACTGGTCGTTGCTCGGCGAGATGGCCGTCCCCGAGGGCCGCTGACCGCCGCCGGCCCGCGACCCGCCCGTCAGCGCAGCCGGCGGGCGGTGAACCGGGCCGGCGGGTCGGCGATCACGTCCTGCGCCGCGATCAGCTGGATCTCCCGGGTGCCCGCCGCGAGCGTCGCCTCCAGGACGGCGAAGACGGAGGCGATGGTGCGTTCCAGCGCGGTCGCGGGCGAGCCGGTCGTGCACAGGTGCGCGAGGTACAGCGCGGCGGTGACGTCGCCTCCGCCGTTCGGGTTGATCGGCAGCAGCGGCGTGGTCACCGCCCAGGCGCCCTCGTCGGAGACCGCCACCACCTCCAGCGAGTCCGGCGGCAGGTCGCCGTGCAGCACGCTGGTCACCAGGACGTGCCGCGGCCCGGTGGCGCGCACCAGGTCGACCGCGTCGAGCACCTCGGCCAGCGAGTTCGTCGTACGGCCGGCGAGGAAGTCGAGCTCGAAGTGGTTCGGCGTGATGATGTCCGCGCGCGGCACGACGGTGTCGCGCAGGTACTCCGGGATGCCCGGCCGGACGAACATCCCCCGACCGGCGTCGCCCATCACCGGGTCACAGCAGTACACCGCCGCCGGATTGGTCGCCTTGACCTTCGCCACCGCGTCCAGGATCACCGCGCCCATGGCCGGGTCGCCCTGGTAGCCGGAGAGCACCGCGTCGGCGCCGCCGAGGACGCCGCGGTCCTCGATGCCCGCGATCACCTCGGCGACGTCGGCCGCCGGCAGCATCGGGCCCCGCCACGCGCCATACCCCGTGTGGTTGGAGAAGTGCACGGTCAGGACCGGCCAGACCTCGTGACCGAGCCGTTGCAGCGGAAAGGCCGCCGCCGAGTTGCCGACGTGACCGTAGGCGACCGACGACTGGATGGACAGGATCTTCACCGGCCCATCATCGCCGCTGGGGCCGCCGCCGCAGGCACGGCCCGCCGTTTCTGTCGGGTGGCCCACTCGCCGCCCGCCGTTGTGCTCCGGTGGCGCACTCGCCGCCCGCCGTTGTGCTCCGACGGCGCACTCGCCGTCCACCGTTGTGCTCCGGTGGCGCACTCGCCGTCCGCCCTCTACGGGAGGCACGAGCGGGCGGCCCGGACCGCGTGGTCCGGGCCGCCCGAGCGGGCGTACGGTCAGCCGCCGAGGCTCGCCGCGGCCGAGGCGATCGATGAGGCGAAGTAGCTCACCTGGGTGTAGACACCCGGGTAGTTGGGCCGGGCGCAGCCGTTGCCCCAGCTGACGATGCCGACCTGGATCCAGGCGTTGCTGGCGTCGCGGCGGAACATCGGGCCACCCGAGTCACCCTGACAGGTGTCCGTGCCGCCGCTGGCGTAGCCGGCGCAGATCTCCTGGGCGGGGATGAGGTCGCCCCCGTAGTTGGCGTTGCAGACGGAGTCGCTGACGAACGGGACGGTCGCCTTGAGCAGGTACCGCTGCTGGCCGCCGCCCTCGCGAGCGGCACCCCAGCCGGCGACGGTGAAGGTGCCGCTGTCGTAGGCGGTCGTGGTGGTGATCGGCAGCGTGCTCAGCCCGGTCACGGGGCTGGCCAGCCGGATCAGCGCCCAGTCCCGGCCGGCACCGTTGTAGCCGGGGGCACGGTAGACGTAGTTGGACCGGACGGTGATCCGGCTGGACGACTGGAGGTCGACCACCCCGAGCGTCGCGGTGATGCTGGTGTTGGTGCCGGTCGAGCCCACGCAGTGCGCCGCGGTGAGCACCAGCCGGGGGCTGTACAGCGCCCCGCCGCAGCCCATCGAGAGGCGCACCATGAACGGGAACTCGCCCTCAGCGGCGCGGGTGCCGCCGACGACGTTCGGCGTCACGGGGCTGTCGGCCGCGGCGGCCGGCGCGGTGAGGGTGAGGCTGGCCGCGGTCACCGCGGCCAACGCGGTGGCCAGCAGGCCAGTGAGGGTACGCCAGCGAACCATGCATTCCTCCGCATCAGGATGGCACGCCTCGTGAGCGCACCGCAGATCGAGATAGCGGTCATCATATTGAGGGATATGGATCTAGCGGGTCATCCTCTCTGGGTCGTACCACCGGCGCTATGGATCGCCGGGGCGCCGCGACGGCCCGGCGGCTTGGCGGCTCGGCAGCTCGGCGGCTTGGCGGCTTGGCGGCTCGGCGGCTCGGCCGCGCCGGGCGTCAGTCGCCCGGCGTTCCGGTGCTCTCCCGTCGGATGAGCCGGAACGGCGTCTGCACGGTCAGCGGTCCCGCGACCTCGGCGCCCTCGATGCGGGCGATCAGGCGGCGCACCGCGAGACGGCCGATCTCCCGCTTGTCCGGCGCGATCGTGGTGAGGGTCGGGGCACTGAACCGCCCCTCCTCGATGTCGTCGATCCCGACCACCGCGACGTCCTCGGGCACCCGGTGACCGGCCTCGGCCAACGCCCGCAGCGCACCGATGGCGACCAGGTCGTTGTAACCGAACACCGCGTCCGGCGGGTCACCGAGGGCGAGCAGGTCCCGCATTGCCCGCCTGCCATCGAGCCGGCCGAACGCGTCGGTGCGGGCGACCAGCCGCGGCCGGTACGGCAGGCCGGCGGCAGCCAGGGCCTCCCGGTAGCCACGGAACCGCAGGTGCGCCGACTGCCGGTCACCGCCCGGGGTGGCGCCGATGAACGCGATCCGGCGACGGCCGATCGCGACCAGATGCCGGATCGCCGTGTGACTG
This sequence comes from Micromonospora sp. NPDC050276, assembly GCF_044459545.1. Lineage (NCBI taxonomy): Bacteria > Bacillati > Actinomycetota > Actinomycetes > Micromonosporales > Micromonosporaceae > Micromonospora > Micromonospora sp. NPDC050276. The sequence goes on from NZ_JBITJA010000016.1 coordinate 80,870, forward strand.
GCGGCCACGTTGTCGATGGCGATGTGATCGTGCGGGACGTCGTAGACGCCCTCGCCGATCAGCACGAGGGGGCCGTCGGCGGTCCGGGCCAGCACCTCCTCCCGACCGACGCGCACCGGACTGAGGATCAAGCCGTCGATGATGCGTCGCCGCGAGCCGTCGAGAAGCGCCAACTCCGCCCCCCGGTCCGCGGCGGTGTTCTCCATGACGAGGGTGTAGCCGAGCGCGGCGGCCTCGGCGATGGCGATCTCGGCAAGCTCGGCGAAGTACGGGTTAGTCAGCTCCGGGATGGCCAGGGCGATCAGGCCGGTACGACCCCGACGCAGGTGTCGGGCGCCGAGGTTGGGGCTGTACCCGAGCTCGTCGATCGCCTGCTGCACGCGCTGCCGGGTCCGCTCCCCCACCGGCCGGTACCCGTTGACCACGTTCGAGACGGTGGCCAGTGACACGCCGGCGCGCTGGGCGATGTCCTTGAGATTGACGCCCATCCACCACCCTTTCGCGAATTCGGCCGGCGGACCGTCGAAACATTGACGAACAAGCATTGACGGAACACCCGGCACGGCTCTATAACGTTATACAGGCGATGATGGATGTCAATATTTTTCGTCGCCGTTCGGCGCGTGGAGATCCCACCGACATCCGTCGCTGACGCCCCGTCCCTCGTCAATGACCACCCGATGCCCACCACCCGCGCGCTTCGGGCCTGGCTGCACCGCCCGCGGCGACTCGTCCCCCGGAGACGGCATGACACGTCACGTCCCCATCCGCCCCGCCCTGCCACTGCTGCTCATCCTCGCCCTGGTCGCCGGCGTTCTCACCGCGCCAACCCGGTCCGCGTACGCCGCACCGGCCAAGACGCCGCCACTGACCACCCCCTGGACCGGTCAGGCCCTGACCGGCACACCACTGCCCGAATACCCGCGACCGCAGATGACGCGGCCGGACTGGCTCAACCTCAACGGCGAGTGGCAGCTCCGCCAGTCGACCACCGACGACGCCCCCCAGTTCGGCACCGCCCTGCCAGAGCGGGTCAACGTGCCCTTCCCGGTGGAGAGCGCCCTGTCCGGCATCGGGCGGGCCGCCAACGACAACCGCAACTACCTGTTCTACCGACGCACCGTCACCATCCCGGCGAACTGGTCGGGCCGGCGGACCCTGCTGCACTTCGGTGCCGTCGACTGGCAGAGCACCGTCTGGGTCAACGGTGTCCGGGTCGGCGCGCACACCGGCGGCTACGACGCCTTCACCTTCGACGTGACACCCCAGCTCACCGCCGGGGCGAACGAGATCGTCGTCAAGGTCTGGGATCCCACCGACACCCGGCAGAACGGCAGCCTGCCGGCCATCGGCAAGCAGACCAAGACGCCCGGTGGGATCTTCTACACCCCCAGCTCGGGCATCTGGCAGACGGTCTGGTTGGAGCCGGTGCCCACCGCCTCGATCAGCAGCGTGGACGTCTACCCGAACCTCGCCACCAACTCCCTGCGGGTCCGGGTCTTCACCCGGGGCGACGTGAGCGGCCACACCGTGCTCGCCGAGGCGCTGAACGGAAGCACCGTGGTCGGCTCGGCCACCGGCGGCTTCACCGACTTCAGCGTGCCGGTGCCCAATGCCCGCCGCTGGTCACCCGAAGACCCGTTCCTCTACAACCTTCGGATCACCCTGCGCAACGGCGCAGGTGCCGCCGTGGACCGGATCACCCACTACTTCGGCATGCGGGAGATCACCACCGGCCTGGTCAACGGCGTGCTGCGCCCCAAGCTCAACGGCCAGTTCGTGTTCCAGGTCGGCACCCTCGACCAGGGCTTCTGGCCGGACGGGCTCTACACCGCGCCGACCGACGCCGCCCTCGCCTTCGATCTGCAGAAGCACAAGGACCTGGGCTTCAACATGGTGCGCAAGCACATCAAGGTCGAACCGCAGCGCTGGTTCTACCACGCTGACCGGCTCGGCCTGCTGGTCTGGCAGGACATCCCGTCGCTGACCGCACAGGACATCGACCCCACCGATGCTCAGCAGGCGCAGTTCGAGGCGGAGGCGCGCGAGATCGTCGACGAGCACCGCAGCTCGCCTGCCGTAGTCGCGTACACGCCCTACAACGAGGGCTGGGGCGAGCGTTCCCTCGCCGACACCCGCCGGGTCGCGCAGAACATCAAGAACCAGGACCCGACCCGCCTGGTCAACCCGCACAGCGGCCACAACTGCTGCCAGTCCCTCGGCAACCCCGGCAACGGCGACATCGACGACTGGCACGTCTACCTCGGACCGGACTCCCCCGTGCCGTCGAGCAGCCGGATCGCGGTGCTCGGTGAGTTCGGTGGCCTGGGGCTGCACACGCCGGGGCACGAGTACAGCCCGAACGGCAGCTTCTTCGCGTACGAGTGGCAAACCAGTGCGAGCGCCCTCACCGACCGGTACGTGGGGCTGGTGCAGGGCACCCAGAACCTGATGCTCGGCACGGGGCTCAGCGCCTCGATCTACACCGAGATCACCGACCTGGAGGGCGAGCTGAACGGCTTCCTCACCTACGACCGGCAGGTGATCAAGATGGACCAGGCGCGGGTCCGCGCCGCCAACACCGCCCTGATCAACGCCTCGAAGACCCTTGGCGGCTCAGGTCCCGTCGCCCTGCCGGTCAACACGCGACGGTCGTTGCAGGTGACCACGCCCGGCTTCACCAACCGGTATCTCCGCCACCGCGACAGCCTGGCCTACACGGAGGTGGTCGACGCCGCGAGTTCCAGCCTGCTCAAGGCCGACGCCACGTACACCATCCGGCCCGGCCTGGCCGGCACCGGTTGCTACTCGTTCGAATCGGTGAACTTTCCCGGGCAGTACCTCCGCCACCAGAACTCCCGGGTCCGCAACTCGCCGGACGACGGCTCCGCGCTGCTGCGCGCCGACGCCACCTGGTGTGCCCGCACCGGGTTGACCGGGTCGGGGGTGTCGCTGGAGTCGTACAACTTCCGCGGGAAGTACCTGCGGCACTACAACTCGGAGGTCTGGCTTAGCAACGGCGCCGGCGGCGACGCGTACAACACGCCGACGCTGTGGACCGCCGACAGCACCTGGGCCACCGCGGCCCCGTGGACGCCCTGACCGCTGCGCTGGCAGGTCGTCACGACACATACGTCGCGGGGGGTTCCGGCCTGGGCTGGAGCCTCCCGCGACGGTTCGGCGTCGTCGCGGGCTGGCTCATCCCGGCCAGGCCACGCCGTCACTCGCCGTCCCGGGGGTCGTTTCTCCGGTCATGGGGGAAAGCGGCGAGTCGACTCCACCGTCCGAGTTGGGTCGACTGGTGGCAACGATCGCGGCGCAACTTGCAGTTGGCCAGATCCGCTCGTCTGTTGCAACACGCAATTATGTCGAGAAATAAATAGACGAAGACCAATCTTGACTTGTACGGCCGGCCAGCGCACCGTAAAGAGCCAGAGGCAGATGCACACCATTTTCGGCCCAGCTGAAGTGGATCGCCGAATGGGCGCGCTGCCGGTTTCGCGCCGCGTGCATCAGGAGGCGTTCCATGCGGTTGAATCCGTTCGCCGGGGTCTATCTCACCGATCCCGCAAGCATGTGGCGGCGCATTCTTGACGATCCCGACGGCGTGCATTACGCCGAGGATCTGGACCTCTGGCTGATCAGCCGGCACGCCCACGTCCGGCGCGCCCTCGCCGACGCCACGACATTCGCCAACGCCCTCACCCTCGCGCCGGTCTACGAGGTCAGCGCGCCGGCGCTGAACGTGATCATGCAGATCGACGCGCCACCCACGACAGCCGCCGCGGACCCACCCGCGCACCCGCGCACCCGCCGGGCGCTACGGGCGACCTTCGCGAACACCGCCGAACGGGTCGAGGCCGAGTACGGGGCGATCGTGCGGCGCCGGGTCGACCAGTTGGTGTCCCGCCTGGCCGGCCGCGACGGTCACCAGGTCGACCTGATCCCGGAGTTCGCCACCGAGCTGCCCCTGCTGGTGGTCCTGGACATCCTCGGGGTGCCCGACGCCGACATCGGTCGGATCCGGAGCTGGGCGGACGGCCAGATCGCCCTCATCTGGGGGCAGCCCGACCCGACCGAGCAGGTACGCCTGGCTCAGGGCCTGCTGGAGTTCTGGCACTACTGCGAGGATCTGGTCCGCCAGCGGATGGACAGTGGCGACCGGGGCGACGACTTCATCAGTCGGGCGCTGGCCTACCGGGACGACGACGACACGGTGCTGACGGTACCCGAGGTGGCGAGCCTGGCCTTCAATCTCCTGGTCGCGGGCCACGAGACCACCGCCGGGTTGCTCGCGCACACCCTCGACCAAGCGCTGTCCACGCCGGGACGGTGGTCGGCGATCGCGGCGGACCCGGGAGTCGTTCCCGCGTTCGTGGGCGAGACGCTGCGCTTCGCGCCCGCCATCGACGGCTGGCTCCGGGTGACCACCCGGGACGTCACCGTGGGGGCGGTGACGATCCCGGCGGGGGCGCGCTGCCTGCTGCTGATCGGAGCCGCGAACCGGGACCCAGCGGTGTTCGCCGATCCGGACCGGTTCGACCCGCACCGGCCGGACGCGGGCAATCACCTCTCGTTCGGTCATGGTCCGCATTTCTGCATCGGCGCGGGATTGGCGCGACTTGAGGCAGGCATCGCCCTCACCCGGCTCGCAGAAGCCATTCCCGGCCTGCGGCTGTCGCCGGAGCAACATCGTTCGTACAAACCCAACGTCGCGTTTCGCGCGCACCATACACTGCTCGCGATAATCGATATCGCGGCGCCCGCGCACGCACCGGCGGCACGCGATGGCGCGACGGCCGAAGCGCACGCCGCCTGAGCGACGCGAGGGCCGGCGGTGCTGACCTACGGACCGGTCGACCGTCGGGGCGGTACGGCGTTGCCCGTCCCGGTCGGCGCACCGCCGCGCCCGCAACGCGTCCGGCCCGCACCTTTCCCGCTTTCGCCGGAATCCATGCCGGTGAACGTCTTCACACCCATCGCATCCTGGGTTAAGAATTGCCCTCTGTGAATGTTCAGCTCATCGGCCAATCACGATCTGGCGCCTGCTGCTGAATGTCCGTTCCACGAAGGTGAGCGCATGGAGCACACGTCCTCGTCGAGCTCGGCTCACTCTGCGGCCAGTCAGCGGTTCCGCTGGGAGTTGCGCAACTGCCGCGTCCAACGCGGCCTGACCCAGCGGGCACTGGCGGATCTGGTGCGATTCAGCCGGGAGACGGTCGCCGCGGTCGAGTCGGGTCGCCGGTTCGGCAGTCACGAGTTCGCGCTGCGCTGCGACGACGTGCTCGGCACCGGCGGCCGACTGGCCGCGCTGTGGCCACAGGTCGCGGCCGAGCAACTGGCGGCCGACGGTCGCCGAGGCCCCCGCGCTCCCGAGACGGCTCGACCGGAGCGGCCAGTGCCGCGTCAGCGAGGTCGACGCGACGCGCGCGACCCGGGAGCCGTTGTCGACGCGATCGATGAGCTGCGGGAACTGATCGGCCAGGTGCTCAACGGCCAACCCGAACCGGACGATCCGGAGCGGCCGCACCCACCGGCCGGCCAGCTCGACGACCGACGCTGACCCGACGAGCCCGCGGGCGACCTCGCGGCGTCACCGAGCGCTGACGTTGGGTACAGATGCTGGTACGGGCAGTTTGTACCACGGCCAGGTCTGGTCTACGAGCGCGGCTTCCGGCCGAATGGGACTTGCATTCGGCAACGTGCGGATAGACCGTCATCGACGAGTCGTGGGAGTCAATCTTGGCGTCGAGCAACCGGTCCCACGCGGCCAGACCCTACCCGACCCGGCGACGCGGTTGGAAGATTGCCGGCCGGATGCGCCTCATCGTCGCGGCCCCGCTCGTCGCTGTGATCGGCTTCGCCGGTCTCGCGCTCACCGAGAGCGCACGACAGACGGCCCGGGCCAGTGACCTCCAGGTCTTGGCGCAGCTCGGCGCCGAGGCCGGCGACCTGGCCTATCGGCTACAGCGCGAGCGCATCGCCGCCGCCGACCTGCTCACCTACGCCCGACCCGAGCAGCAGGACGCCTTCGGCGCGGAGATGGCGGCCACCGACGACGCCGTCGCCCGCTACCGCGCGCAGCGAGACCGGCTCTCCGCCGACGTGGACACCAACCCGGCCCTCCTGCGACGCATCGACGCGGCGCTGGACGGCCTCGCCCCGCTGCGCACCCAGGTGCGCACGGCGACGCACGCGTCGGTGTCGGCGATGACGTTCAGCTACCGCATCGCGATCGCCGATCTGATCAACTTCCGGGAGAACGTCTCACACGGGGTGGTGAACGCCCGACTCGCCGACGGGATCCGGGCCTCGGCGGCTTTGTCCAAGACCGCCGAGGCCATCGGTCAGCAGCAGGTGGCCGTGCTGCGCGCCGTCGCCGGCGGCGAGCTGACCCCGGCCATGCAACAGGACATCACCGCCGCCCGGACCAGCTACACCGAGTCGAGCCTGTCGTTCCTGGCCCTGGCCCCGCCCGAGTGGAGCATCTGGTGGGAGCAGGCCGGCACCGGCAAGGAGGCGCTCGCCCTGCAACGGATGCAGGACGAGGTTGCCCGGGCCCAGCCGGGGTCGCAGCTGCAACTGGAGACCAGCGCCTGGGTGTCCACCACGCAGACGCGTGCCGCCCGCCTGGCCGACCTGCGCGCCCGGGTCGACGACGCGGTCCGCGACGACGTTCGAGCCGCGCACGCCGACCAGCGCCGCCGGGCCGTGGCCGAGGCGGCCGGTGTCCTGCTGGCCCTGGTACTGACCGCGTTGGTGACCTGGGCCGTCGCGCGGCAGATCACCCGGCGGCTACGCCGCCTACGGGACGCGGCCAACGCCGTGGCGTTCGAGCAGCTGCCCGCCGTGGTGGCCCAGCTCCAGCAGCCCGGCAGCGCCACCGTCGACCCACACCGACTGGCCCGACAGCAGTCCAGTGCCGCCCTCGAACCGTCCAGCGACGACGAGATCGGCGAGCTGGGCCAGGCGTTCAGCGCGGTGCACCAGGCCGCCGTGCGGACCGCCGCCGAGCAGGCCGTCATGCGCGCGAACACCGCCGACATCTTCATCCACCTGAGCCGCCGCGAACAGCGACTCGTCGACGCCGTCCTGGCTCAGGTCGACCTGGTCGAGCGGGACGAGACCGATCCGGACCGGCTCGACCAGCTGTACACGCTGGACAATCTGGCCACCCGGATGGGTCGGATCAACGCCAGTCTGCTGGTGCTCGGCGGCGTCGGCGTCGGTCGCGTACGCCAGCGTGACGTGCCGCTACAACAGGTGTTGCAGGCCGCGCTGTCCCAGATCGAGCACTACGCGCGGGTCCGACTCGGCATGATCGACGGGGACGTCGCGGTGGCCGCCAAGACCGTCGACGAGGTCGTGCACCTGCTCGCCGAACTCATGGACAACGCCACGACGTACTCGCCGCCGGGCAGCGAGACCTGGGTCAGCGGCCGGAGCCTCGGTGACCGCGTCATCGTCCAGATCAGCGACGAGGGTGTCGGGCTGTCGCCGCAGCGGATGCAGCAGCTCAACGACCTGCTGGCCCACCCACCGGCCATCGACGTGGCAGCCGTCCGCGCCATGGGGCTGGTCGTCGTCGGTCAGCTCGCGGCCCGGCTGGGCGCCACCGTCCAACTACGACGAGGCCCCCGACGCGGCATCCTCGCCGAGGCGACACTGCCTGCGGCGATCATCCGATCGCTGCCACCGGAGGAGTACCTGCTCGCACCGGGCCGCTTGTCGCGGCGGGCAGCGCGGACGGCCAGCCCTCCGCCGCCGTACCAGCCGCGCCCCGAACCCACCGCCGGACGTCCCCCAGCCGAGCGGACCCTGCCGGCGGCTCCGGTCTTCCGACCGACTCCCCCATCTCCGGACCGGGGTGACGCGCCCACCGAGGAGCTCCTCATCTTCGAGCAGGTCAACCACTGGTTCCAGACCGATGTCGTCGATGGCCAGAACGGTCAGAACGGCCAGCAGTGGTCCAGCCCCGCCGACGACGCCTGGCGTACCGCCGCCCAGGCGCAGACCCCCGAGGTCGCCACGACCACCAACTCCGGTCTGCCCAAGCGGCAGCCGCAACGGCACCTGGTGCCCGGCGGCGTGACCGTGCCCCAGCAGCAACAACGGTCCGAGTACCGCGACCCGGCGCAGGTGGCGACGGCGATGGCCGCGTACGCGCGAGGCGTGGCGAACCGACGGCGCACCCCGATCAACCTCGGCAACAAATGACGCGACAGGAGAGCACGTGACCGACCAACAGGATCTCGGCTGGCTGCTGGACAACTTCGCCGCGCGCGCGACCGAGGTCAGCCACGCGATCGCCATTTCCAGCGACGGCCTGATGGTGGCCGCCACCCGCGACCTGCCACCGGACCGGGCCGACCAGTTGGCCGCCACGGGTAGCGGACTGGTCAGCCTGCTGCGGGGGGCGGCGGCCTTCTTCGACGCCGGCGCGGTGATCTCCAACGTCACGCAGCTCGAGGGCGGATTCATGTTCTCGATGGCCTTCAACGACGGTGCCTCGCTGCTGGTGCTCGCCGCGCCCGAGTGCGACGTGGGCAAGGTCTCCTACGAGATGACCGAGCTGGCCAACCGCATCGGGGACGCCCTGACCCCGGCTGCCCGAGCGGCACTCGCCCGCAGTCGCTGACAACCCCGGCGCCCCCACGCCGGAGACCCCTTCCCCTTCCCCTGGAGTAAGAGATGCCTCTCACCACCCCTTGGCGCAGCCGTGCCCTCACCGCAGCGCTGCTCGCGGCCGTGCTGACCACCGGCACGGCCTGCGGTGACGACGCTGCGGGCACGAGCGCCGGCGGCACGATAAAGATCGGCCTGCTCGCGTCGCTGTCCGGGACGTACCAGGCGGTCGGTACGGAGATCCGTGACGGCTTCCAGCTCTACCTGGACACCCACGACGGCAAGCTCGGCGGTCGACAGGTCGACCTCGTCGTCGCCGACGAGGGCAACGGGGCACAGACCGCGGTCCCGGCGGCGACCAAACTGCTCAAGCAGGACCGGGTGTCCGCGCTCACCGGCATCGTCGGTGGCGGCTCGGTCGCCGGCGTCACCCCTCTGCTCAACGAGACCAAAGTGCCGCTGGTCGGCTCCAACGGCCGACCGGAGCTCAAGGACGTGTCCCGGGTCTGGCACACCTCGTACCTCTCCGACGAGCCCGGGGCGGCGATCGCCCAGCACGTCCGCGACAACGTGAAGGGCTCGGTGTACGCGATCGGCCCGGACTACCAGGGCGGTTGGGACGAGCTGCGCGGCTTCACCGACGCGTTCGGGAAGATCGGCGGGAAGCTCGCCAACGCCGACGGCAAGACGACGTTCACCCCGTTCCCGGCCACCACCAACTTCCTTCCGTATTTCGCCCGCATCAAGGCCTCGGGCGCGGCGGCCGTATACACCTTCTACGCCGGCAGCGCCGCTGTGGACTTCGTCAAGCAGTACGCGCAGTCCGAGATCAAGGACGTTCCGCTGTACGCGGCCGGGTTCCTCACCGAGGGCGGTGTGCTCAACGCGCAGGGCGAGGCGGCCCGGGGCATCTACTCGGTGCTCAACTACTCGCCCGACCTCGACAACGCGGAGAACCGCGCCTTCGTGGCGGCGTGGAAGGCCAAGCACGACGGTTCGCCGACGACCTACGCGCTCGCCTCGTACGACGCCGCGGCGGTGCTGGACCGGGCGATCGGCGCCGCCGGAAGCGACCCGACCCCGGAGGCCATCAACACGGCCATCGGCCAACTCGGCCAGATCGCCAGCCCGCGCGGCACCTGGCAGTTCTCCACCACGACGCACTCCCCGGTGCAGAAGTGGTACCTGCGGCAGGTCCGCCAGGACGGCCGGGCGCTGTCCAACACCGTCGTGGGCGATCTCGCGACCGTCGGCCGGTGATAGCGGTGGCGGCCGGCACGAACCGGATCGACCCGTACCTGATCCCGGCGTTGGACGGGGTCGCCTACGGGCTGCTCGTGTTCGTCGCCGCGTCGGGTCTGGTCTTCTGTTTCGGCGTCGCCAACATCCTCAACCTGGCGCACGGCCTGCTCTACGCGATCGGCGGGTACACGGCCGCGGCGCTGCTCGACGGCGGCTGGGCCAGTGTGGCGCTGGCGCTGGCGGTCGGTGTGTTGGCCGCCGCCGCGGCGGGGGTGCTCCTGGCCGGCCTGCTCACCCCGGTCGCCACCGGCAATCACCTGAGTCAGGCGCTGCTCACGTTCGGCGTGGCCCTGGCCGGCGGCAGTCTGCTCGTCGCCGCCTTCGGGCCCGACGACCCGCACGTCCGGGTGCCCGCCACACTGGAGGGATCGGTGCTGGTCGCCGGCCACCGCTACGCCGCGTACCGGTTGGTGTTCATCGTCGTCGCCGCGCTGCTCGCCGCCGCGCTCTACCTGGTGGTGCGACGCACCCGGGCCGGGATGCTGGTCCGGGCGGCCGTCGACGACCCGGAGATGGTCGCCTGTCTGGGGGTGAGTCCGGCGCGGATCCGGGCCGGCGTGCTCGCCGCCGCCGGTGCGCTGGCCGGCGCGGCCGGAGTGCTGGGTGCGCCCATCATCGGCCCCGGCACGGACACCGCCGACACCGTGCTGCTGCTGTCCCTGGTGGTCGTCGTCCTCGGTGGGCTCGGATCCATGGCGGGCACCCTGCTGGCCGCGCTCGCGATCGGCGAGATCCAGACGCTGGGCGTGGCGCTACTACCGTCCGCCGCACCGTTTCTGCTGTTCGCCGCCATGGCGGCCGTGCTGGCCGTGCGGGCGCGCGGCCTGCTCGGCAGCTGGAGGGCGGCATGAGGGACGAGGTGATCCGACGGGCGCGGGGCGGCATCGCGGCACTCGTGCTGGCCGGCCTGGTCGTGGCGCCGTGGGCGGTCGACGACTACACCACGTCGATCCTCGCCCGGACGCTGGCGCTGGCCCTGGTCGGGGTGAGCGTAGCCCTGCTCACCGGTGTCGCCGGCATGCCCACCCTCGGTCAGACCGCACCGTACGCGGCGGGCGCCTACGCCTGTGCCGTGGTCGGCAGCCGGATCTCCGACGTCGGGGTCGTGCAGCTCGTCGTCGCGGCGGGCGCGGGGGCGGTGCTGGCCGCGCTCACCGTGCCGCTGGTCGTGCACGCCCGAGGGGTGATCGTCCTGATGATCACCCTGGCCATCGGCGAACTCGCCGTCATCCTGCTCGGTCGGTGGCGATCGGTGACCGGCGGCACGGACGGGTTGGCCGGCATCCCCGCGGTCCGCCCGTTCTGGGGGCTCCCGCCCCTGGCCAGCGACCAGGCCCGCTACCTGTACGCCCTGGTCGTCGTGGCCACGCTGGTCGGCGCGGTGCTGGTGCTGCTGCGTACCCGGGCCGGGCTGCTGCTGCGGGCCGGCCGCGACGACGAGACGCGACTGCGCGCCAGCGGTCACCGGGTGCCGCTGCACCTGTCCGGCGCGTACATCGCCGCCGGGGCGATCGCCGGTGCGGCCGGCTCACTCCTGGTCGTCGCCCAGCAGTACATCTCCCCCGCCGATTTCGGCTTCGACACATCCGCCCTGCTGCTGCTCGGTGTCGTCATCGGCGGCACCGCCTCGGTGGGCGGCGCCCTGGTCGGCGCGGCGTTGGTCATCGCCGTCCGGGACTGGCTGTTCGGGGTGTTGCCCGGCCACGCGCCGCTGGTGCTGGGCGCGCTGTTCGTGGCGACGGTCTACCTGCTGCCCACCGGCGTCGGCCGGGCCCGGGGCCGGTTGCGCCCACCGAGCACCCCGGCGCACCAGCCGGACCCGCCAGCCACCCATGATCAGGCCACCGTCCCGGAGCTACGCCGATGACCTGCCTGCTCGACGCCCAGGATGTCCGCGTGCGGTACGGCTCGCTCGCCGCGCTCGACGGCGTGGACCTGTGCGTCCACGACGGCCAGCGGCACGCATTGATCGGCCCGAACGGGGCCGGCAAGACGACCCTGCTCAACGTGATCGGCGGGTCCACGAAGCCACAGCGCGGCACGGTGCGGTTCGACGGGCGGGATCTCGGTCGGCTCGGGCCGGCGGCTCGGGCGCGGCGAGGCATCAACCGGATCCACCAACGACCTGCGGTCTTTGCGACGCTCACCGCGACGGAGAACGTCGTGGTGGCCGCGCTGCCGCGGGTCATCCCACGCCACCGGTGGCGGCCGGGCGGACGACGGCGCGCCGCGCAACACCGAGCGGGCCCACTGCTGGACCAGATGGGCCTCAGTGCCGTCGCGGCCGTGCCCGCCGGGCACCTCGCACACGGGCAACGACGCCAGTTGGAGATCGCGATGGCCCTTGCCGGTCGCCCCCGCCTGCTGCTCCTGGACGAACCGGCGGCCGGGCTGTCCGCCATCGAGGTCGGCCGGCTGGTCGAGCTGCTCAAGGCGTTACCCAGGTCGGTCGCCGTGTTGCTGGTCGAACATCGACTGGACCTGGTGTACGCCCTCTCCGACACGGTCACCGTGCTGCGGGACGGTCAGACACTGGCCGCCGGCACGCCCGACGAGATCCGTAGCTCGCCGCTGGTGCGGCAGGCCTACGCCGACGGGGTGGTCTGAATGCTCACCGTGGATCGCCTCTGCGCCGGCTACGCCGGGGGGATCGTCCTGCACGACGTCAGCCTGCGGGTGCGCCCGGGCAGCATCCAGGCCGTGGTGGGCCGCAACGGAGCGGGCAAGAGCACGCTGGTGCACACCATCGCCGGGCTGGTGCGGGCCTCCAGCGGTCGCATCGAGATCGGTGGCGTGCAGGTGGCCGGCCGACAACCGCATCGCATCGCCCAGTCCGGTGTCGGTCTGGTCCCGCAGGGCCGGCGGGTCTTCTCCCGGTTGACAGTGGCCGAGCACCTGCACCTGGCGGCCGCGCCGTGGCGGGCACCCACCTCGAGCGGTGCGGGTTGGACGGTCGCCCGGACCCTGGAGTTGTTGCCGCGGCTGGCGGTGCGGCTGCGACACCGTGGCTGCGAACTCTCCGGTGGTGAGCAGCAGATGCTGGCGATAGCCCGGGCGCTGCTCGGTCAGCCCCGGGTGTTGCTGCTCGACGAGCCGTGTGAGGGCCTCTCGCCCGATCTGGCGGCGCGAGTCCGCGAGTTGGTCACTGGTCTCGCCGCCGACGGCCTGACCGTGCTGCTCGTGGAGCAGCAACTCCAGCACGCCATCGAGATCGCCGACCGGGTGGCGGTGCTGGAGTACGGCCGGGTGGTCTACGACCGGCCGACCGCGGAGGCCCGCCGCGACCCGGCCCCGCTGGCGGCGATGTTGAGCGTCGCCGCCGCCCCGCCGCCCCCGGCCAACCGATCGACACCTCGGCTCTGGGCCGACACCCCGTAGTCACCCGACCTGCACGGAGAGGTAGACACCGATGGCAACCGCGACGAGCGACGACACGTACACGTTCGACAACGGCGCACCCGACGCTGTTCCCCAGATGCACGCGCTGGAGTCCTTCCTGGATCCGATCACGACGCGTCGGCTGGCCCGCCCGGTGCTGCAACCGGGCGCGACCTGCTGGGAGGTCGGGGCGGGGGGCGGCTCGATGGCCCGGCGGATCGCCCGCGCGGTCGGCGACGACGGTCACGTGCTGGCCACCGACATCGACCCCACCCACCTCGTGGCCGAGGGCAACCTGCACGTACGCCAGCACGACGTGCGCACCGAACCACCGCCCGGGGACGCGTTCGACCTGATCCACGCCCGGCTGGTGCTGCTGCACCTCCCCGATCGACGACGGGTCCTGCGCACCCTCACCGGCGCGCTGGCGCCCGGCGGGTGGCTGGTGGTCGAGGAGTTCGACTGCACCGCGCCGCAGCGGGTGCTGACCGCACCCACCGACGATGCCGCGAAGCTCTTCGCGCAGGTCATGGACGCCATGATGGGTGTCCTGGAGGACCACGGCGCCGATCTCGGGTGGGCGCAGGACGTGCACACCGAAATGGCCCTCGCCGGTCTGACCGAGGTGGACACCATCACCCACTCGCAGAGCTGGGCCGGTGGGTCGACCGGAACGTCCCTGTACGAGACCAACTCCCGCCAGTTGGAGCCGGATCTGTTGGCCGCGGGATTGTCGCCCAGTCAACTGAACGCCTTCCGGCGGCTGGTCCGCGATCCCGGGTTCGCCGTCATGTCGTACCACTTCGTCTCCACGCGGGGCCGCCTACCGAGCTGAGCAGGCGGACCACCGCGCGGAGCGCGGTCGCGCCGTTCGTACCTCCCCCGCCGCAGCACGCCCCCCGTTGCGCGCCGGGCAGCTCTAGGACGGCCTCGACCGCACCGGCCGGGCTCCCCGCAAGGGAGCCCGGCCGGCCTGCGTCCGTGCCTGGCACCCCTGGACCAGTGCAGGCGGTAGGTACCGCACTCGCGCCGGCTGGATGAACAGCGCGCGCCGCGCGACGGCGTCACCGCTCGGACCGAGCTGGTAGCAGTCGATCCAGGCCCATCCGTCGTAGGTGATCCAGTCAAGAACCCTGATGACTCGTACGGTGATGGGGCGGATGAACTGAACACTGACGGCGCGGTCCAGCCGCAGCATGTCACCTGCCTTCATGCCGGCTTCCTAATACGCCACACCTTCAACGTCAGCCCGGCAGCCCTCAGCTTCGGGCAGCCATCAGGCTGGCAGCGCGGGCACGTGGCGCGATTGTGGAGGTCGACGACGAACCCAGCCATGATCACGGTGAACGGGGGTTCCGGACGAGGCTGCTCAAGCATCATGTCGGCCGCTCTGCCGGTTGCGGCGCTTGAGTAACTGTCTCCGGGTGGTCGTCTCCTCCGGCTCCCGAGGCGGTGCAGGAGAGCCGCAAGCTACGGCCTGGGCAGCGGAGCGTTCGACCACATCGACCGGCTCATCAGGTCGCTGGAACCACTTCCATCGGCGCACGGGGGCCTTCCCTCGTTTCGAGAGACCGGCACGGGCGCCTACCCCTAGATCACTCTCCGTACCGGTCCCACTGCTACGTTATCCCTGTCTATGCAACCTGTCTAGACAGGTGCCGTCGTGTCGTGGCACGGAGGACGTTCCGGCAAGATCGGGAGTACGGTGACGAACGTGCCTACCCCGCACCAGCAGCCCCGTCGATATCGCCAGGTGGCCGACGAGCTACGTCGCCGCATCGAGGCTGGCGCTATCCCGCCTGGGTCATTGCTGCCCAGTGAGTCGACGTTGATGGCTGACTTCTCAGTCGCCCGTGGAACCGTTCGTGAAGCTCTGGCGTTGCTGCGCTCCGAAGGCTTGGTGCTGACGGAGGTAGGACGCGGCACCTACGCGCGTCCGATCGTGCCCGTGCGCCGGGTGGCCTCAGAGCGGTACCGCAAAGAGCTGGAGCAGGTCCGGAGTGGCGAGCTTGGCACGTCGTTCACGGCCGATCAGCAGGTGAAGTGGTCGGCCTACACCTTGGACAAGGACTTCCGGGAGGTGCCAGCCACTGCGGCAGTGGCCGAGCTGTTCAACGTGGAGCCGGGGACGATGCTCCTCGAACGTCACTTCCTTTTCCGCACCCACGGCGTTCCGCAACAGATGTCCGTCTCACGCCTGTTGCTGGACATGGTCGCCGGCACCCCAGTAGCCGACCCTGAGAATGAGCCTTGGCCTGGTGGCAACACGTCGCAGCTCTACAGTCTTGGGCACACCGTCACCAGCATTCGCGAACGTCCCGCCTGGAGGATGCCGACCCCGGACGAGACCGAGGCGCTGCGCATCCCGGGTGGAGTGCCCGTAATCGTCATCACCAGACAGACCTACGTGAACGACTGGGTAGCCGAGGTCGCGCACATCGTGATGCGGTCTGACCGCGTTGAGCTGGACTACCTGATCCATCTCGCATGAGCGGATCGTGGCTTCCGACGTAGCCAGACGGATTTCGTAGCCCGTGTCGGCCCGTGTCGGTGGCGTGTCAGGGCGGTGTCAGCGGGCCCGAGCAGACTGGGCGCATGACAGCTGACCTGGTGATCGAGGCCGAGGGCCTCGTGAAGACGTTTGGGAAGACGAGGGCGCTACAGGGCGTGGACCTCGCCGTACCGCGCGGGACGGTGCTCGGGGTGCTCGGCCCCAACGGCGCCGGCAAGACCACCGCCGTTCGCATCCTCTCCACCCTGCTCACCCCGGACGGCGGAACCGCCCGAATCAGCGGTTTCGACGTGGTACGGGACGCCGAGCGCGTCCGGCAGAGCATCGGTCTCACCGGCCAGTACGCCTCGGTCGACGAGGACCTGACCGGGCGGCAGAACCTGGAGCTGTTCGGCACCCTGCTGGAGCTGGGGCGCGTCGGATCCCGGCGGCGGGCCGCCGAACTGCTCGACTGGTTCGACCTGACCGACGCCGCGAACCGGCCGGCCAAGACCTACTCCGGCGGCATGCGGCGGCGGCTGGACCTGGCGGCCAGCCTCGTCGGCTCGCCCGATGTGATCTTCCTGGACGAGCCGACCACCGGACTCGACCCGGCCAAGCGCGAGGACATGTGGGACGTCGTCCGCTCACTGGTCAACAACGGCTCGACGGTGCTGCTCACCACGCAGTACCTGGAGGAGGCCGAGGCGCTCGCCGACGCGATCACGGTGATCGACCACGGCCGGGTCATCGCGCACGACACCCCGGAGGGGCTCAAGCGGGTGGTCGGCGGGCAGACCCTGGAGGTCCGACCGTCCGATCCCGCGCAGTTGCCCCGCACGGCGGAGATCCTGACCCAGGTCGGCTCCGGCGCCCAGGCCGACGAGATCCGCAAGGGTGTGCTGGCGGTGCCGGTCACCGACGACACGGCGCTGACCGAGAGCGTCGCCCGGTTCGCCACGGCCGGCATCGCGGTCACCGAACTCTCCCTGCACCTGCCGAGCCTCGACGAGGTGTTCTTCACCCTCACCGGGCGTACGGCATCCGAAGACGACACCACCCGCCCCACGGAGGTCGCGGCATGAGCACCCTGATCGACACGGCACCGACGAGAAACCGCGGGCTGTCGACAACCACCCCGCACCCCCGACCGTTCAGGTTGGTCCGGCACTCGTTGGCGCTCGCCAAGCGCAGCCTCATCAAAACCTGGCGTACGCCCGAGGCGCTCATCGACGTCACCCTGCAGCCGGTGCTGTTCCTCATCATCTTCGTGTACGTCTTCGGCGGCGCCGTCGCCGGATCGACCCACGACTACCTGCAGTTCCTCCTGCCCGGCATCCTGGCGCAGACGATCGCGACCGGCGCCATCGCGATCGGCGTCAACCTCAACACCGACATCGCCAAGGGCATCTTCGACCGGTTCCGGTCGTTGCCGATCCCCCGCTCCGCACCACTTGTCGGCGCGGTCCTCGGCGACGTCGTCCGGTATGTCATCGTCACCGTCTCGACCCTCGCGATCGGCTACGTGATGGGTTTCCGGATCGAAACCGACCTGTTCCGGGCGATCGCCGGGTGTCTGCTCGCGGTGCTGTTCGCGCTCTGCCTGAGCTGGCTGCCGGTGCTCGTGTCGATGAAGGTGCGGACCGCGGGTGCCGTGCAGGGTGTGATGTTCGCGTTGATCATGCCGCTGAGCTTCGCCTCCAACGTGTTCGTCGGCGCCGACACCCTGCCGGGCTGGATGCAGGCGTTCGTGGAGGTCAACCCGATGACGCACCTGGTGGCATCGGTACGCGGGCTGTTCCTCGGCACCCCGCTCGGCAACCACGTCTGGTGGACGCTCGCCTGGTGCGCCGGCTTCGTGGCGCTGTTCATGCCGCTGGCACTGCGGGCGTACCGCAAGAAGATCTGAATCAGGCGAGCAGGTCGTCCATCAGCTCGCGGATCCGGCTGATGGCCGCGGCGGGCGGCCGCTCGCGCCACACGGTCAGCAACGGCTCACGCTCTTCCTCGTCGCCGAGGATGGCGTTGAGCCGTTCGCTGCTCCCGGTGGGGAAGAACATCTCGATGTGGGTGCCGATCCGCTTCGCGAGTACGGACAGTTCGCGGGCGGTGCCGACGTCATCCCGGTACGCCGCGAGTTCCGCGCCGCCCGACGCCCACGCCCCGATCACCGGCAGGTCCCGTGAGGTCAGCGCGTCGTCGCGGGTGAGCGACAGCATCGCGGCCGCCTGGCCGGCGGCGTCGCTTCCCGGCACCGGCCGTGCCTGGGCCACCCGCAGGCAGAGGACCGCCGCCGCGGCCCGGAGCATCACGCGCGGCTGTGGCTGCGGCCCAGCCCAGCCGGCGAGGATCCGGGTCATCTCGTCGATGTGGGCGAGCGCCTCGTCGTAGCGCCCGCGCTGCCAGGCGAGGTGCGCCAGGCCGAGCAGCGCCTGCGCTGCGTCCACCTGCTCGGCCTGGCCCGGTGTGGCCGTCTCGCCCAGTCGCCGTTCCGCCTCCGCGTCCCCGGCGAGGGCGAGCTGCACGTCCAGCCGGAGCCGGATCGACCGCGCGTCCTGCGCGGCGCCGACCAGTTCCATGTGTTGTACGCTGCGGGTCAGCCACTCGGCCGACCGGGCATCTGCGCCCGGGACCAGGAACTGCCCGACGGCACCTGCCGCCATCGCCATGCCCCAGTGGTCGCCGACAACCTCGAAGCGGTGGTACGCCTGCTCGGCGTCACTGATCGACGCCTCCGGCTGGCCGCCGTTCTCCCGTACCGCCGCGCGCGCGAACAGCCCGAGCCCCTGCACGTACGGGTCCGGGTGTGCGACCAAGTCGGTCGCGCTCTTCAAGCTCTGCTCCAGATCGGACGCGTCGAAGCCGGGCAACGCCGACGCGAGAGCGGTCAGCCGGGGCGACACCTCGGCGGGCCGTTCGGCCTGGAGCGTCCGCAGGGCCCGGCGGGCGAGCACGGCAGGCCGCAGGTCGGCGCTGATGCCGGCGTTCACGCTGATCACCACACACGTCCAGGCGAGTCGGTCGGCGTTGGGCAGTGGTCGGCCGCTGGCACCGCCGCGCAGGATCGCCGACCGCAGCCGCAGCTGCGGGTTGTCGATGTGCAGCAGCCCGCGCGCCCAGGCGAGGACCTCAAGGTGCAGGCCGCGCACCGACCAGAGGTGGAACAGCGCGGTGGCGACGTCGACCGAGGCGGGCTCGTCGTCCTCTCCCATTGCCCACCGCAGGCCGGCGACCAGGTTGTCCTGCTCGGCCGCGCAGCGGTGCAGTGCCTCGACCTGTTCGGGGCCGATGAAGCGGCTGACGAGTGCCACGGCCTGCTCCCGCGCCCACCTGACCAGGCCGGCCATCGCCTGACCCCGGGCGCCGACGGCGTCCAGCCGGGCCTCGCCGTACTCCCGGACCGTTTCGAGCATCCGGTAGCGCGGCGGACCGTCCCCCTCGACCAGGGTCAACAGCGACTGTTCCACGAGGGTCGCCAGGCCGCGACGCACGTCCGAAGTCTGCGCGACGGCGGCGGCGAGGTCCGCGGTGAACGGCGCGGGAATGACCGCGACCCGCTGCAGCAGCTCGCGGTCGTCCTCGGCGAGCAGTTCCCGGCTCCAGTCGACCAACGCCCACAGGCTCGCGTGCCGCTCGGGCAGGCCGCGCAGGGCGTCGTCGAGCAGCGCGAACCGGTCGGTCAGCCCGGCGAGCACGTCGTCGATCGGCATGTGCCGCAGTCGCGCGGCGGCCAGTTCGAGCGCCAACGGCAGGTTGTCGAGCCGGTGGCACAGGGCGAGCGCCCGCTCGGTGTCCCAGGTCGGCACCGCACCACCGGCCCGCGCCCGGGACTCGACCAGCGCGAGCGCGTCGGCGTCCGGCAGCGCGGTCAGGCGGTGCACCAGTTCGCCGACCAGGCCCAGTGGGGCGCGGCTCGTCGCGAGCACCGCGACCTCCGGCGAGGCCACCGCGACCAGGTCGGCGACGACGACGGCCACCGCGTCGAGCACGTGCTCGCAGTTGTCCAGCACCACCAGCCCGTCCAGGTCCGGCGCCACGGCGCGCAGCCGCTCCTCGGGGCTGAGGACCCGTCGTTCCAGACCGAGGTTGGCACCGGTCGCGGTGGTGTCCGCACCGCCGAGCGCGGCGAGCACGGTGGGCAGCACCTCGTCGGGCGAGCGCAGGCCAGCGAGTTCGATCACGCGTACCGCCTGACCGGCCGCCGCCGTGCGCCTCGCCACCTCGGCGGCGAGGCGGGTCTTGCCCGCCCCGCCGGTCGCCACGATCGTCACCACAGGTGTCTCGGCGAGGGCGTCGGTGACGGCCTCGACGTCGCGCTCCCGTCCGACGAGGGCGGCCATGGGACGACGCCACGCGGCGGGCAGCGTGATCCGCGCCGGTGGCCGGGGCGGTGCCGCGACGGGTGGGGCGGTGAGTTCGCCGCGCAGCAGCGCCAGGTGAACGTCGGTGATCACGGGTGACGGGTCGGCGCCGTACCGGTCGGCCAGGTCGGCGCGCAGTCGCTCGACCAGGTCCAGCGCCTCGGCCTCCCGCCCCTGGGCGGCGAGCACCCGGACGAGCAGGGCGGCGGACGGCTCGTCCGGCGGTGTACGCGCGACGAGTCGCCGCAGGTCGGCCTCGTCGAACGGGCCCACGCCGGCGAGTGCCGCCTGCGCGCGCAGCGCGGTGACCTCCGCGAACAGGCGGGTGTCCTCGACGGTGACCAGCTCTGGCACCTCGGGGAACAGGGCACGTGCCTGATCGGCCAGGCCGCGGGCGCCCCGGACGTCACGGCACTGGAGCACGCCGCGCGCCCGGTCGACGAGCGCGCGCGCCTCGACCGCGTCGACGGTGATCTCCTCGGCGGGCAGCCGGTATCCGCCCGGCACCGAGACCACGGGTAACCCGAGACGGCGCACTCTGGACACGAGCGCCTGGACGGCGCCGGTCGCGTCGTCGGGCGGCGCGCCGTCCCAGACGGCGTCCACGAGCAGGCTCACGGAGACCACCCGCCCGCGCGCGTCGATGAGCGCGCGGAGCACCGCCGCGAGCCGTTCACCCCGAACGGGTTGGCCGTCGACGGCGAGTGGGCCGAGGGTCGCGATCTGCACGGACTTAGCATCCCCCACCCGGCTGCGGACTCGACGACCGCCGGTCCTAGCGGCCGGTCAGGGCTGCGTGACCGGCTTGACAGGCCGCCAATCAGTTAGGTTAGCCTAACCTCATGCAGAGCGAGTTGGCGTCGGTCAACGGGGAGCGCAGCCTGTCCGGCGTCGACCTCCGTCTGGGCTATCACGGGGTGCCGGTGGTGCACGGTGCCGTGATCAACCTCCGTGCGGGCGCGGTGACCGCGCTCGTGGGGCCCAACGGCAGCGGCAAGTCCACGCTGCTGCGGGCCCTGGCCCGGCTGCATCCGATCGAGGCGGGCACGGTTCACCTCGCCGACGGCGTCACGGCCGCGAGCCTTGCGGCCCGCGAGTTCGCCCGCCGGGTCACGCTGCTCGCCCAGAGCCGGCCGGTGCCCAGCGGGGTCACCGTCCGTGATGTCGTGAGCTACGGCCGACACCCCTACCGGGGGCGTTGGCGCACCGAGGATCCGGACGGACCCGCCGCCATCGACCGCGCCATGGACGTCACCGGTGTCGCCGCGATGGCCGAGCGTCCCGTCGACGAACTCTCCGGAGGAGAGTTGCAGCGGGTCTGGCTGGCCACCTGCCTGGCCCAGGACACTCCGGTGTTGCTGCTCGACGAACCCACCACGTTTCTCGACCTGCGCTACCAGGTAGAGATCCTCGACCTGGTCCGTGACCTCGCGAACGACCACGGCGTCGCCGTGGGCGTCGTGCTGCACGACCTCAACCAGGCAGCCGCCGTCGCGGACGAGGTGGTCCTGTTGCACCAGGGTCGGGTCCGCGCCACCGGCACCCCGGCAACGGTGTTCACCGAGGACGCCCTCACCGAGACCTACGGGATCCGCATCGAGGTGACCACCGATCCGGTCAGCGGACTGGTCACCACCCGCCCCGTCGGGCGGCACCAGATCCGCGCCCTGGTCTGAACACCCCCATCCACAGCAGAGAAAGACCGTCATGACCCGTACCCGTTTCACCGCCCTCATCGCCGTCGTGGCCGCGCTGACGCTCGGCGCCTGCGGCACCACCGAGAACGCCGCAGCCCCCGACACCTCCGCCTCGACGGCCGGCGGCCCGGTCACCGTCACCGACAGTCGGGGCAAGGAGATCACCCTCAAGGCCCCGGCGACCAAGGTCGTCGGGCTCGAGTGGGGCGAGGTCGAGATGCTGGTCAGCCTGGGCGTCATGCCCGTCGGCGTGGCCGACCCGAAGGGCTACGGCACCTGGGTCACCTCCGCGAAGCTCGACCCGGGCGTCAAGGATGTCGGCAACCGTGGCGAGCCCAGCGTCGACTCGATCGTCGCCCTCCAGCCCGACCTCATCGTGATGGAGGACGACCGGGGCGCGAACATGGTCAGTCAGCTGGAGAAGTACGCCCCGGTCGTGGTGGCCAAGGGCAGTGACGCCACCGACAACCTCGGCCGGATGCGCACGGACCTCAACATGATCGCGAAGGCCGTCGGCAAGACCACCGAGGCGGAGAAGCTGCTCGCCGACTTCGACGCGGCCATCGCCGACGGCAAGAAGAAGATCGCCGACGCGGGAGCCACCGGCCGCCCGTTCGCCATCGCCGACGGCTGGAAGGAGGGCAGCACCGTCAGCATCCGGATGTTCGGACCGGGCGCCCTCGTCTCCCAGATCGGCATCCAGCTCGGCCTCACCAACGCCTGGACCGGCAAGACCGACGAGGTGTGGGGCCTCGGTCAGACCGACGTCGAGGGCATGACGGTCCTCAAGGATCCGAACCTGCGCCTCTTCTACAACGCCTCCGACGGTGACGACGTGTTCGCCGACGGGCTGGCCAGCAACGCCATCTGGAAGTCGCTGCCCTTCGTGCAGAAGGGCAACCTGCACAAGATGCCCAACGGCATCTGGACCTTCGGCGGTCCGCTCTCCGGCAAGCAGTACATCGACGAACTCGTCAAGACGTACGCGGTGTGAGCGTGCTGAGCGCACCCCCACGCCCGGAGCCGGCCACCCGGCCGGCTCCGGGCGGACGCCAGGCCGTGCCCCGCGTCGCCGGTGTCTTCGTCGCCGCGATCCTGCTGCTGCTCGTGGTGGGCGCGGTGCACCTCACCCAGGGCACCTCGAACGTCGGCGCCCTCGACCTGCTGCGGCTCGCGACCGGCGCCGACGACGAGGCGGCCCGCGTCCTGATCGCCTCCCGGTTGCCCCGGCTGCTCGCCGGGCTGGCCATCGGCGTGGCGCTCGGGTTCGCCGGGGCGGCGTTGCAGTCGATCGCCCGCAACCCGCTCGCCTCCCCCGACACTCTCGCGGTCAACGCGGGCGCCCACCTGGCGATCGTCGCCGTCGCCGCGTTCGGCGTCTCGCTGCCCGCGCTGCCCGCCGGCGGCCTCGCCTTCTGCGGAGGGCTGGCCGCCGCCGGCCTGGTGATGGCGATGTCCTCCGGCGGGCAGGCCGGCACCACCCGGCTGATCCTCGCCGGCTCGGCGACCGCGCTGGCGCTCGGATCGGTGACCACCCTGCTGCTGCTCCTGTTCGAGCAGGCCACCATCGGTCTGTTCGCCTGGGGGAACGGCTCGCTGGTGCAGAGCGACCTCACCGCGCTGACCCAACTCGCCCCGGTGATCGTCGGTGCCGTCGTCGCGCTGGTGCTGCTCGGGCACCGCCTCGACATCCTCGCCCTCGGCGACGACACCGCCACCGTGCTCGGCCTCGACGTGCGGCGCACCCGGCTCACCGTCATGGTCCTCGCTGTGCTGCTCTCCGCCGCGGCCGTCACCCTCACCGGACCGGTCGGCTTCGTCGGCCTGTGCGCCCCGGTGATCGTCCGACTGCTCGCCCCCGTGGTGCCGGGGGTGCACCGGCACCGCATCCTGCTGCCGCTGTCCGGCATCGCCGGGGTCATCATCGTGCTCGGCTCCGACGTGCTGCTGCGGGCCGTGCTGGGCGGGCAGGCCGGGGTCGACATCCCCACCGGCGTGGTCACCACCCTGTTCGGCGCGGCGATCCTCATCTGGCTGGCCCGCCGGCACCGCGACGCGGGCCCCACCCGCCGTCCGCCCGGCGGGCACGCGGCCGTCCGCTCCGCCGCCTTCCACCGAGGCGTTCTCGCCGTCACCGCCGTGGTGACCGTCACGGCCGTGGCGGTCGGCATGCTCGCCGGCGACACCTGGGTGCTGCTCGGTGACCTGGCCAACTGGATCAACGGCAGCACCGGGCCCGCGTACACCTTTGTGCTGGACCAGCGGTGGCCGCGTGTCGCCGCAGCGGTGCTGGCCGGCGCGGCGCTCGCGATCGCCGGCACCACCGTGCAGGCCGTCTGCCGCAATCCGCTGGCCGAGCCCGGCATCCTCGGCATCACCGCCGGCGCCGGGCTCGGGGCCGTCTCCCTGCTCACGTTCGTGCCACTGGCCGGGGTGTGGGCCGTCTCCGGCGTCGCCGGGCTCGGCGCGATGGTGGCGTTCGCGCTGGTGTACGGCCTGGCCTGGCGCGGCGGACTGAGCTCCGACCGTCTCGTGCTGATCGGTTTCGGCGCCTGGCAGGGCGGCCTGGCGGTCATCACCTACCTGGTCGTCGCCTTCGACCCGTGGAACACCGGGAAGGCGTTGACCTGGCTGTCCGGCTCGACCTACGGCCGGATGCCCACCCAGGTGCTGCCGGTGCTGATCGCCCTGCTGGTGCTCACCCCGGCCGTCGTCGCCGCCCGCCGCGAACTCGACCTGATGGCGCTGGACGACGACACCCCCCGGGTGCTGGGCGTCCGCCTGGAACGCACCCGGTTGGTCGCGCTCGGCGCGGCGGCGCTGCTCACCTCCACCGCGGTCTCGGCGGTCGGGGTCATCGGCTTCGTCGGCCTGGTCGCACCGCACGCGGCCCGGGCCCTCGTCGGCGGGCGGCACTCCCGGGTGCTCCCGGTGGCCGCCCTGCTCGGCGCGGCCCTGGTCAGCATCGCCGACACCCTCGGACGGACGATCATCGCTCCGGCCCAGATCCCCGCCGGCCTGGTCACCGCCATGATCGGCGCCCCGTACTTCGTCTGGCTGCTGTGGCGGTCCCGCGCCGTGGCGAGCACCACCCGGTAGACACCGGCCGAGCCGAGAGAGGCACCATGACCGAGACCCTGCCCATTGCCCCGTGGCGCGTTTTCGCCGTCACCGTCCGCGCGGTACGCCGACTCAGCCCGTCCTTCACCCGGGTCACCTTCACCGGGGCGGACCTCGACCGATTCGCCGACAACGGTTACGACCAGCGGATCAAACTGGCGCTGCCGCTGCCCGGTCAGCGCGGGGTGAACCTCCCGGGTGGCGCGGACTGGTACGTGAGGTGGCGGGCCCTGCCGGCGCACCTGCGCAACCCGGTGCGCACCTACACCGTGCGGGCTGTTCGACCGCACCTGGCCGAGGTGGACGTCGACCTGGTGCTGCACGGCGACAGCGGCCCGGCGACGCGCTGGGCTCGACGGGTCAGCGTCGGCGACGAGATCGCCCTGGTCGGCCCGGACGCCGGCTACAACGGCAACCACGGCGGGGTCGAGTTTCGACACTCGGCCGGCGGCACCCTGCTGTTGGCCGGGGACGAGACGGCCGTGCCGGCGATCGGCAGCATCTGCGAGCGGCTCCCCCTCGACGCCCGGGGCACGGTCGTGCTGGAGGTGCCCGACGCCGCCGACGTGTTGCCGCTGGTCGCGCCCCCCGGGATCGAGGTCCGCTGGTTGCCCCGGGGCGCCGACGGGTACGGCAGCCGGCTGGTGCCCGCCGTCGTCGCCGCGGCCGGCGAGTTGCTGGCCCCCGGTGCGTCGACGGCCGCCCAGCCCGTGCCGAACGTGGACGTGGACACCGAGATCCTGTGGGAGGTGCCGGAGGAGGTGGCCGCGGCGCCGCTGTACGCGTGGCTGGCCGGGGAGGCTGGCGTCATCCGTACCCTGCGCCGGCACCTGGTCGCCGAGCGGGGGCTGGACCGGCGGGCGGTGGCCTTCATGGGCTACTGGCGTCTCGGCCAGGCCGACGCCGACTGACCGCGTCGCGCGGCGCACACCCAGCCGGAGAGCCGCGAGGTGCGTCGGTGGGCGTGGGGCGCGTACCGTTTCGGGTCGGACTTGGGGCGGGCCGGCTGGATCCGGCACGGGATACGGGACGAGACAACGACGCATGACGGTGGACAACATTACCGAAAACGGTCAAGGCGGCATTGACCGAAGCCGGCTGGAGGACTGCCTCAGCGTCTTCGAGGCGTTGGAGGCGCTGCCCTCGGACCACCCCGACGTGGTGCGGGTGCAGCGGGCCACCGCCCGGCTCTACAAGGTGATCAAACAGCGGCGGCGCGAGGAACGGCGAGAGGCCATCCTCGCCGCCGACCGCGCGGTGACCGAGGCCACCGCCACCGGCGCTCCGGGGCGGATCGACGACGAGACGCAGGGCATCCCGCTGGCCTCCTCGGTGGCGGGCGAGACGGCGGGCTTCCTGCACAACCCGCGCGGCTGCTACGTCTGCAAGCAGCGCTACCGCGAGGTGGACGCCTTCTACCACCAGCTCTGCCCGTCCTGCGCCGCGCTCAACCGGGAGCGTCGGGACGCCCGTACCGACCTGACCGGCCGGCGCGCGCTGCTCACCGGCGGCCGGGCCAAGATCGGCATGTACATCGCGCTGCGGCTGCTGCGCGACGGCGCGCACACGACGGTGACGACGCGGTTCCCGCACGACGCGGTCCGCCGGTTCGCCGCGATGCCCGACAGCCGGGACTGGCTGCACCGGCTGCGCATCGTCGGGATCGACCTGCGCGACCCGGCCCAGGTGATCGCTCTCGCCGACTCGGTTAGCAGCCAGGGCCCGCTCGACATCCTGATCAACAACGCGGCGCAGACCGTCCGCCGGTCCCCCGGGGCGTACGCGCAGCTCATCGCCGCGGAGGCCGCGGCCCTGCCGGACGGCCCCCTGCCGGAGCTGATCACGTTCGCCAAGCCGGACGGGCAGGGCACGCCGGTGGGCAGCCTGAGCGCCGGGCCGCAGTCGACCGCACTCACCCCGCACGCGCTGACCGCGCTGGCCCTCACCAGCGGTTCCGCCTCGCCGGAGCGGATCGCGGCGGCGACGGCCATCGACGCCGGGGGTCTCGTGCCCGACCTCGACTCGGTCAACAGCTGGGTCCAGCGGGTGCAGGAGGTGGACCCGGTCGAGTTGCTCGAAGTGCAACTGTGCAACGTCACCGCACCGTTCGTGCTGGTCAGCCGGCTGCGGTCGGCGATGGCCGCCGCGCCGGCCCGGCGCAAGTACGTGGTGAACGTGTCGGCGATGGAGGGCCAGTTCGGCCGCGGCTACAAGGGGCCGGGGCACCCGCACACCAACATGGCCAAGGCCGCGCTGAACATGCTGACCCGCACCAGCGCCCAGGAGATGTTGACCGACGGGATCCTGATGACCAGCGTCGACACCGGCTGGATCACCGACGAACGCCCCCACCCGACGAAGATGCGGCTGGCCGACGAGGGCTTCCACGCCCCGCTGGACCTGGTCGACGGCGCGGCCCGGGTGTACGACCCGATCGTCCGCGGCGAGCAGGGCGAGGACCTGTACGGCTGCTTCCTGAAGGACTACGCGCCCTGCGCCTGGTGACCGAGATTGCCACCGTTGAACGAGGAGAAAAACATGTCAGTTGACCGTGAACCGTGGCCGACGCTGGACGAGCTGTTGCGCGAGGAGAGCGAGCTGGAGCTCGCCGGCCTGTCCGAGACCGACGCGTACGAGTTGGGGATGCTCGCGGTCGCCGCCGCCACCGAGCAGCGCCTGCCGGTGTCGGTGGGCGTGTGGCGGGCCGGGCGGCAGCTGTTCCACTGTGGCCTGCCCGGGTCGACGGCGGACAACGACGCCTGGCTGCGCCGCAAGGGTCGGGTGGTGATGCGGTTCGAGCATTCCTCGCTCTACATGGCCCGGTTGTGCCAGGACAAGCAGGTGACGCTGGCCGAGCGGTTCGGCCTGCCGGCCTCGCGGTACGCGGCGGCCGGGGGCGCGGTGCCACTGCGGGTGCGCGGCACCGGCGTGGTGGGCTGGGTCGGTGTCTCCGGGCTACCCCAGCTGGACGACCACCGCTTCGTCGTCGACATTCTCCGCAAGCTCCCCCGCTAGAGCGGGCATACCTGCGCCATGGTTGCCGTGTGGCGAATCGGGGACTACCGGCGAGCGGAGACGCCCGTGACCGAGCCGATCACCAAGTTCGGCGGTCAGCCCACCTGGCTCGGGCCACCGCAGTGGCCGGTCAGCGCGGCCTGGGGCACGCCGATGCGCTTCCTGTGCCAGATCACGCTCGAGCCCGAGCTCGTCGGCGACGGCCCGGGACGGCTCGCCTATGTCTTCGTCACGCACGGGGACCACGGACGCGATGCCGACGAGTTCGACCCGGACGTCATCCTCGCTGACGGAGGCGAGAACGCCGTGGTCGTCCAGCCCGGCGCCTTCGCCGGGCCAACCGTCCCGCTGGCCAGCGGCCCGACGCTCTACCACGACGATGGATCACCCGCGGAGTACACCGTCGACCTGGTTCGCGACGAGGATCCCGAACCACTCTTGTCCGACGCTTACCTGGCGCTGTCGTCCGAGGATCAGGACCGCTACGCCCAGGCGATCGACTACGACAAGATCGGCGGAACGGTCCTGCCGCTCGACCCGGACGACTGGCCCGCGGGCGGGCCGTGGCGGCCACTTCTGCGTCTGGCGACGAACTGGACGCCGTTCTATCTCAACCTCGGTGCCGCTCCGGTGGCCCTCGCGTTTCTGTCCGCGGACGGCCGCGCAGGTTGCCTTCTGGTAGAGGACTCCTAGGACCGGCCCGGCGGCCTCGGGACGAGGCCGCCGGGGGCTGCCCGCTCAGCGGGCGCGGCGGTTGGCGCGCAGGGCGCCCAGAAGCACGCCGGGCCGGGCCAGCGAACGCGGGTGCTCGCGCATCGAGACGACATCGTTGAACCGGCGGGCGGTCGTCACGTCCGTGACGGTCGCCGCGATGACCTGCCGGCTGGCCCAGCTGGAAAGCCGGTAGCCGCGCGGGTAGGGGCCCTGGACGTGGGGCAACGCCAGGTCCGCGGAGGTCGAGATCGACCACGCGGCGTCGACCACGACCTTCTGGAGCGCGAGGTAGTGACGCGCGGGCGCCCGCAGGTCCGGGCCGGAGCGCAGGTACGTCGACAGGCAGGCCGCGTGCAGGGCCGCCGCCGTCATGCCCTGCCCGTACACCGGGTTGAACGACGCGACGGCGTCACCGACGCTGACCAGCCCGGCCGGGAACCGCTTCAGCGCGTGGAAGTCCCGTCGTCGACTGTCGGAGTGGTGATAGGTCTGGACGTCGCCGAGCATCTCCTGGTCGGCGACCGCACCGAACTCCGGTGGGAACTGCTCCCGCAGCCGGCGGACGAAGTCCTGCGCGGTGCGCCCCGGGCGGTCGTTGCCGTAACCGGCCATCATGGCCATCCACCGGCCGTCCTCGATGGCGAAGAACGCGGCGCCGGCCACGTCCATCGCCATCTTCGGGGTGTGCAGCGCCAACACGACCGTCGTGGCCGGCGCGACCTCCGCGCGGCGAAACAGGGCGGTCGCGTAGTTGAGATGCACGGTCATCCGTCGGGTGACCGGTCGGTCCCAGTCGGCCTGCTCCAGCCAGTCGGACAGTTTGCTGGACCGCCCCATGGCATCCACCACCAGGTCGGCGCGCTCGACACCGGGCACCCCACCGACGTCGCAGCGGACTCCGGCGACCGCGGCGCCGTCGAACACGAGGCCGGTGGCCCGGGCGGTGACCGTCTTGACATTGGGCAGTCGAAGCACCTGCTGACGGATCAGGCCCTCCAGCAGCGGCCGGCTGCCCGCCAGGCTGTCGGCGTCGTCGGGGACGACGACCTTCAGCCGGCCGTCGAGGTAGTTGCGCCGGGCCGCGGGCGGCGCCTCGACCGCCCCGCGCGCCAGCGCCTCGTCGCGGAACCCGGGAAACAGTCGCTCCAGTTGGAAGAGACCGCCGGGCAGCAGCGCGTGCAGCTGGGTCCCCTGGGGTACGCCGGGCCGCGCGCCGCTCACCTGCGGGTCGTCCCGGTCGATGATGACGACGGTGTCGGCGTAGTCGGACAGCACCCGGGCGGCCAGCAGACCGGCGACACTGCCGCCGACCACGACAGCCGTGCCCATCATCGGGGAGGCCTGGTCAGGGGGTCGAGCAGCGTTCAGCTCTACGAAGACCCGGGACGGGGAGAGGGACATCGTGCTCTCCAAGGGGTAACGAGGTGTGTGCCCTCCCCGGTTACTGTCCGCGACCGCGCGCGGGCAGACCGGTGGACGGTCGATCGACGTGATGCCCGCCGATCGTCGCACAACCGCCGGAACGTCTACCGGCTGTGTCCGCCAGATGACCATCTGTTGGCCAATGAGCCGAACGAGACCGACGTTCGGACGACTCAGGTGGCGCGGGTGCGGACCGACTGTCACGATCTTCGGCATGCCCATTGCGCGTCGTACCCTGCTCGGGGCTGGACTGGCCGCCGCGACCTCCGCCCTCACCGGTTGCGGCGACAACGGCGCCGCGGACCCCGGCCCGGCCGGCCCCGGCGACGCGCTGGCCGCGACCGACGCCGCCGGGAATCGGGTGGGCTTCGGCTCGGCAGGGAATCTGCCGTCCGGCGCACCGGGCGTCACCGCGCCCCCGAGCGGCGGTGCCGCGCCAGCCGGTCAGGCCGGCTACGCGCAGCAGGTGACCGCCCTGCTCCGTAAACACCTGCCCGCCACCCCGCAGACCGTGCAGCACAAGGGCTTCCCCGGCGCGGTCGCGCTCGTGCTGGTCAACGGCAAAATGACGGTGCACACCGCGGTCGGAGAGGCACTGCGCTACGGCGCCGGCCCGAAGCTGCTCCCGGCCAACCAACGCGTGGCGATGCGCCAGGACTCCATCTTCGACCTCGCCTCGGTGACCAAGGTGTACACGGCCATCCTGTTGTTGCAGCAGGTCGACAAGGGGCGTGTCGATCTCGGTGCTCCGGTTCGCGACTATCTGCCCGCCTTCACCGGCACCGGCAAGGAGCGGATCACCGTCGAGATGCTGCTCACCCACACCAGCGGCCTCCCCGTCGGCGCCAAGGTCACCGGCCTACCGGACAACGCGGCCCGGTGGAACGCCGTGCTCACCACGCCGTTGGTCTCGGGCGCCGTGCCCGGCACGACGTTCCGCTATTCCAGCGTCGGGCTCATGACCGCCGGCAAGATCGTCGAGAAGGTCACCGGCCAACGGCTCGACCAGGCGCTCAAGAGCAACCTCACCAGCCCGCTCGGCCTGCGCGACACCGGTTTCAACCCCAACACCTGGTGGTCGACCAGCGTGCGGGGCGGCCGCATGGTCGCCACCGACGCCCGCTCGTCGCGGGGCCTGCTGCGTGGCACGGTCCACGACGACGTCGCCAACCACCTCGGGGGCATCGCTGGTCACGCCGGCATCTTCGCCACCGCCCGCGACCTCGCGGCCATCGGCCAGATGCTCCTCGACGAGGGCACCTACCAGGGCAAGCGGGTCCTCGCCGCGGCGACCGTCCGCCGGATGCTGACCAACCACAACGCCGGCAAACCCGCCATCGACCCCGAGCGGCCCAACCGGACCTCGGCGCACGGCCTCGGCGTCGTCCTCAACCAGAGCTGGTTCATGGGCAGGCTCGCCTCGGCCCGGACCTTCGGCCACACCGGGTTCGCCGGCCCGTCGTTGTTGGTGGCGCCGGACCGCAAACTCGTCCTGGCCCTGCTCACCAACCGCGCGCACCCCAACTGGAGTTGGTCGAACCCCGACCCGGTCCGCGCCGCCGTCGGCGACCTGCTCGCCAAGGAGGTCAGCTGACCGGCTCAGCGTGTTCGACTTCTGACCGCCTCTCACGGGCGGCCCGGCCACCTCAGGTCGAGACGGTGGCCGGGACCCGCTCGCGCACCCGTCAGACGGTGGCCGGGACCCGCTCGCGCACCCGTCAGACGGTGGCCGGGACCTGTTCGCGCACCCGTCGCCCGACGGCGAAGCTGACCAGCCCCAGGATCAGCCCGACGACCGCCAGTACGATGCCCACCCGGGCCGGTGCGAGGTAACCGAGCCCGGCGGCGATGGCGACGCTGCCCAGGGCGGCGCCCAGGCTGTTCGCGATGTTCATGGCCGACTGGTTGAGCGCCGCGCCCATCAACTGCGCTCCCGGTGCCACGGTGATCAGACGCGCCTGTAGCACCGGGCCGAGGTAGAGACTGGTCGCGCCGACCAGGAACGCGCCCACGAACAGGCCGACGCGGGTCGACGCCACGAGACTGAACACGGCGATGCTCACGATCATCGCCACGAACCCGATGACCATGCTCCGCTGCAGGTCCCGGTCGGCCAACCAGCCACCCAGGGCGTTGCCGACGGTCATGCCGAGTCCCACCGCGACCAACGCCCACGGCACCGTCGCGGCGGCGAGACCGGCGACGTCGGTGGTGACCGGCGCGATGTAGGTGTTCACCGCGAAGAACCCGGCGAACCCGACCGCCCCGGTCGCGGCCACCAGCCAGACCTGCGCGGTGCGCAGCGCCCGCAGCTCGGCCGCCGGCGAGCCGTCGACCGCCGCCGCGACCTCCGGCACGACCGCCAGCACCGCCAGCAGGGTGAGCAGGAAGAAGCCGGCGATGACCAGGTACGCGGCCCGCCAGCCGGCCGCCTGCCCGAGCCGGGTGATGAGGGGTACGCCGACCAGGTTGCTCACGGTCAGACCGCCGAGCACGGTGGCGAAGCCACGAGCCTCGTTACCGGGGCCCATCAGGGTCGCCGCGAGCAGGCCGGCCGCACCGAAGTACGCGCCGTGCGGCAGCGCCGCCGCGAACCGGGCCATCAACACCAGGTCGAAGGTGGGCGCGATCGCGGATGCGACGGTGCCGACGGCGAAGAGGACGAGCAGCCCGAGCACGAGTTTCTTGCGGGGCAGCCGGGCGCTCAGCGCGGCGATCAGGGGCGCGCCGACGACCACGCCGAGCGCGTACGCGGTGATCATCCAGCCGGCACGGGCGACCGCGTCCGAGGACGACTGCGCGTACTCGTGCGGGAGCAGGCCGCGCGCGATGTCCGGCAGCAGCCCCATCGCCACGAACTCGGTCAGGCCGACCGCGACGCCGCCCAGTGCCAGCGCGGCCAGTGCCGCCAACCGTCGACCCCTGCTCAACTCGATCACCGAAAAAATTTAGCAACAGCGTTGCGTAATAGGGTGGTGAGATGACTCGCGTCACTGCCGACGTCACCTTCCTGCGCGGCTACAACCAGGCACTGGTCATGGCGGTGGGGCGTACCGCTCGCACGTTCGAGCGGTCGACCGTGGTCGAGGCCACCGGCCTCACGCCACAGGCGGTCTCCAAGGTCATCGCCCGGCTGACCGCCGACGGCCTGATCCGTCCCGCTGGCGTCCGGCGTCCGGGCATCGGCAAGCCCGCGGTCGTCTACGAACTCGTGCCGGACAGCCGGTACGCGATCGGCGCCCACGTGGCCCGGCGCACACTACGACTCGTCCTGGTCGACCTGGCCGGCACCGTGCACCACTCGGCGGTCAGCCCGCTGCCCCGCGACTTCACCCCGGAGCAGCTGCTCGACGCCCTGGGAACCGGGATCGACACGATGGCCGGCGTCGGCGATCTGCGGGGCCGGCTCACCGGGCTGGGCATCGGCATGATCGGCCCACTCGACCACGCCAACGGCCTGGTCCGGGGCGCCCACGGTCTGCGGCACTGGCACGACGTACCCCTGCGTGAGCTCGCCGAGAAACACCTGGGACTCCCCGTCCACCTGGACAAGGACGTCACCGCAGGGATCACCGCCGAGGCGTGGCGGCAGGGCGCGCCGTTCGGCGACGCGGCCCTCATCATGGTCGAGTCGGGCATCGGTGGCGGCTTCTGGCTGGGCGGCACGGCGCACCGGGGCGCGCACACCAACGCGGGCGAGTTCGGCCACACTGTCGTCGACCTGAACGGACCCCGCTGCGTCTGCGGTCGGCACGGGTGCCTGGAGATCGTGCACCACCACGCCACCGAGGCCGGCGACCTCGCCCGCGCCGCCCGCGTGCTGGCCGTGGGCGTCGTCAACCTGCTCCAGACCCTCGACCTCGCCCAGGTGGTGCTGGCCGGCGCGGACCTCCTGCGGCACCCGCAGACCTATCTCACGGCGGTCACCGAGGCCGTCGGGGCGGACGCGCGGCGCGCGGACTGGCTCCGCACGAGGGTGGCCCTGTCCAGCCTCGGCGCGGACGTGATCGCCGCCGGCGCCGCCATGCAGGTCCTCGACCAGCACTACGGCATCCCGGAGCTAGCCCCCATCTGACCGCCGACAGACCGCCCGGTGTGGGCGGTCACGGCACTCGGTCGGCGCTGGGTGGACCGTGGCACCCCGTCGGGTTGCTACGCCACCAGGGCGTCGGATTCCACGTGGGTGCACCCGTTGGCTGGGCTCTCGCTGGAGGCGATGACCGCGTCGAGCCGGTCCCGCGCGTTGCGGAGTTGGCTGATCTGCTCGTCGATACGGGCACGTTCGGCGCGCAGCAGCGCCCGGGACTCCGGGGTGTTGACCTTGGCGTCGACGCAGGGCAGCAGGTCCAGGATGGTCCGGCTGGACAGGCCGGCCGCGTAGAGCGTCTGGATCAGGTGCACCCGGTCGACCGCGCTGTCGCCGTAGTGGCGCTGCCCGCCACTGCTGCGGGCGGCGGTCAGCAGGCCCTGCTCCTCGTAGTAGCGCAGGGCGCGCACCGACACCCCGGTCGTCGTGGCGAGATCGCCGATACGCATGGACTCTCCCCCGATCGGTGACGCCTGCCACACGACCTTGTCCCTCACGTCAATGTCAGGTTTTACCTTAGCTCGCGTACCGCTCATCCCTGATCCAGGAGGCAACACTTATGCAGATCATCGGTTCGATCGCGCTGGTGACCGGGGCCAACCGTGGCATCGGTCGGCACTTCGCCCAACAGTTGGTGGAGCGCGGGGCAGCCAAGGTGTACGCCACGGCCCGCAACCCTGAGCAGATCGACATTCCCGGCGTCGAGAAGCTCCAGCTGGACGTCACCGACCCGCGGTCCGTCGCGGCGGCGGCCGCCGCCGCACCCGACGTAACCCTGCTGGTCAACAATGCCGGGATCACCACCTCCACCAACCTGGTCACCGGGGACCTGTCCAAGGTCCGGGCCGAGCTCGACACGCACTTCTGGGGGACCCTGAGCATGGTCCGGGCATTCGCCCCGGCGTTGGGCGCGAACGGTGGCGGGGCGATCCTCAACGTCCTGTCGGCGTTGTCGTGGTTCTCTCACGACGGGGCCAACGCCTACGGCGTGGCGAAGGCGGCCGAGTGGAGCCTGACCAACGGGATCCGGCTGGAGCTCGCCGGCCAGGGGACGCTGGTGACCGGCCTGCACCTGGGCGCCGCCGACACCGACATGATGGCCGGATACGACGGCGACAAGATGGACCCCGCCGACGTCGTACGTGTCGCGCTGGACGGCGTCGAGGCCGACCGGATCGAGGTCCTCGCCGACGAGTGGAGCAGGCACGTCAAGGCGTCCCTCGCCAACGATCCGAGCGCCTTCTACACGACCGGGCGGTAGTTGTCAGGGTGGGCGTGCCGGTCAGCCTGCGGCGGTGGGCGGCGTCGGCGTGGGCGACGCCCCGGCGACCGCGCGTTTGTGCGGCGTTGGTCGAAGATCCTGGGGTACGGGCAGCGCGCTGCCCTTGACGAACTGGGCCCAGCTGGTGTTCCAGGCCGTCCAGCCGTTGCCCGACTGGAGCCGGACCTCGGTGCCGGTGAAGGTGACCAGGTCACCGATCTGGGTGATGCCCATCAGCCACCGGGCATTGGCCGGTGAGACGTTGGTGCAGCCGTGCGAGACGTTGCGGTGCCCCTGATCGGACACCGACCAGGGCGCCGCGTGGATGAACTCGCCGCCCCAGGTGAGCCGTTGCGCGTCCCGGACGTTCACCACGTAGCCGCCGTTCGGCTCGCCGCGGGTGTCGAACGTGGTGTACTGGTGCTTCTCCATGATCACCATCTTGCCGCTGGACGTCGGTGTGCTCGGCTTGCCGAGACTGACCGGGATCTTGCGGATCAGCTTGCCGTCCCGCAGCACGCGCATCTGCTTCGTGGCGTTGTTGACCTCCAGTGCCACCTGCCGCCCGATCCGGGACGTCGCGGTGCGGTCGGCGTCACCGACCTGGTTCTTGCCGATTGGCAGACCCTCCAAGCCGGCCCGGACGCTGATGGTCGTGCCCGGCCGCCAGAAGTCGGGAGCCCGGTAGTAGACCTGGCTGCCGTCGTCCACCCAGGACCAGGCTCCCGGCTGCGGCGGGTTCGTCGTGACGAACAGCCGACGCTGCACCTCGGCGCGGGCCGCCCTGGCGATGGGCGGATCGAAGCCGATGGTCACCGGCATGGCCGTGCCGTACGTCTGCTTGTCGGCGAAGTACAGCGTGCTGGTCACCCGCGGCTTCGTCGACGTCGCCATGGTGGTGAAGGTGGTGGTGCGGGTGGTGGTCCCGCCGGAGTCGCCGGTGGCGGTCACCTCGGCGGTGTAGGTGCGCTGCGGCTGTAGGGGAACCGTCGGCACCCAGGCGGTGCCGTCCTCCCGTGGCGCCGTCCTGACCAGGGCTCCCTTGTCGTCGACGAGGCGCACGGTGGTGATCTTTCCGCCCGTCACCAGCGGTACGACCTCGGCGCTGAGCGGCACGTCCCGGGACAGGTCGGCGGGCGCGAGAGTCAGCTCCGGCGATGGCACCACCCGTTCGGCGGGCCGCACGGCGGACTTCCGTTCGGCGGACCTCCGCTCGGCGGTGCATCCGCCGAGGACCAGGGGTGTCGCCGCGACAGTCACCGCCACGAGCGCCATTCGCCTTCGTAACCCCATCGAACGTCCCCCGGCTCCCGTGTTACTCCGTGGCGGCAATTCTCTCCGCGTCGACGGCGCCGTGCGGTGTTTCCCGGGAATCACGAGACGAAGGTGGGAACGGAGGCCAGAGGCGGGCGTCGAGGCGCCCGCCGAACCAGGGTCGGCGCACTCGAGGTTCAGGGCTCGGCCCCGGTGAGCGCCCAAACATTGATCAGCAGCGCCGCGCCCACGGCGGCGGTGAGCGGGACAGCCAGTCCGCCAGCGAACAGGACGCCGCCCAACCCCCCGAGCGCCGCGCCCACCAGGGCGAAGACCGCGGCGCGCCACCACCACCTCCGGGCCCGGGGCAGCGAGGCCCCGGCCGGGAGGATGACGAAGTCGTGCAGATCGCCGCTCACATCGGTGCGTTCTTCCAGCACCACCCGCTTCGGCGGCTGGTGTCGCAGCCGCCCGATGGGGACCAGCCGGACCTGGCCCGGCATCACGATGACCACCCGGCGCTTCGACGAGACGTCACCGTGGACCGCGACGGGGACGGGACCGCTGGCCGCGTCCACGACTGGGTGCCACATGACCCGCTGCCAACGGTCGGGATCACGGCGTCGATCATCCGCCAGGGCGATCCAGGTGCTGTTGCCGACCGAGATCGGCGGGCCGTCCGGTCTGTCGCCCGCGAGCACCGATGCCACCATGAGGCGACCGGACCGCGCCGCCGCGCGTCGGAACAGGAAGCCGCGCAGCGCCCAAACAAAAGCGATGAACACGGTCACGAAGCCCGCGATCAGGATCGGTACCACCAGGTCGTCCTCGTCGCTGGTCTCCTCCGGGTCGGCCGGGAAGCCGCGGGGTGCGGGCTCGGCCGGGTCGTAGGCGATCGGGAACGCCTGGCCCCGCGTGTACCGGTCGGTGTCGTAGATCCCGAAGCGCTGCATATGCTCCCGGCCCGCCTGGTCCACCCACCGGACACGGATGTCGCCGAGGTCCCCGATGCCGTCCTCGACGACGATGCCCTCGACGACAGAGGTAGCTCGATCATGCGCGCTCCCGTACCGGTACGCCTGCCAGCCGAGCCCGCCCGCGACGACGGCGAACGCGAGTATCGCCGCGGCCAGCGCCAGCAGCGCGACCCGGAGCACCGGTCGTTGTTGACTCATCGCGCAGCACGCTCGGTGAGAATCGGAAGCAGTTCCCGTATCCGGGTCGGGTCGCCGGTGTCGACGGCGAGCTCCAGCAGTTCCTCGACGTCGAGCAGCGCACCGTCAGGGCCGACGAGCACACTCGCTGTCCACCGGCTGACGCGTGCCCACCCCGCCTCCAGCAGCATCCCACCGATCACGTGACTGAGACAGCCGACCAGGACGTCGCTTGCGGCGCCGGCCCGCATCGGCTGCGGCAGCCTCCCGACCTCCGGGTCGATCGCCTGCGCCAGTCGCATCCAGGTGCCGTCCACCAGCGCGTCCGCCGCGGCGGCCACCGCCCCGCCGACGAACTCCTGTCCCGTCACCTCCACCAGATGCGAAGCGGCCTCCCGCAGGCTCGCCTCGAAACGCTCCGGTGCGATGTCAAGGAGACGAACCGGCCGAAGCTCGCCAGCAGCCTCTTCCGAGCTGACGAGGTCCCGCACACACCGTCGCCGCAGCGAGTCGAGTTGCCGCAGGGCCACCGACGCGCTGGTGTCCCAGCCGACGCCGAGGTGCTCGGGTAGCGCGGCGAGACGGGCCGCCAGCGGAGGCTCGATCGCGGCGGCCATCGGGGGGTTCTCGTCGGCGTCGGCCGCCAGGCGCGACGCGACGTGCGGGTCGGCGAGTGCCGCGTCGAGGGCTTCGTACAGGTCCTCCGGGAAGTCACCGTCCTCGCCGAGCACTCCGACCCAGGTGGCGACGAACAGGTAAAAGGCCGCGGATACGGTGCCGACCTGAGCGAGGGCGTTGCGTACCGCCGGAGTGCCAGCGACAGCGGCGGCGTCGGCATCCGCTGCCAGGGCCAGCTGCCAGGTTCGGGCCTGACTCGCCCGAAGCAGCCGCTCGACCAGGCCTGCCGGAGCCCGGAAGCGGTTCTCACGACT
The DNA here is from genome assembly GCF_044459545.1 of Micromonospora sp. NPDC050276. Classification (NCBI taxonomy): domain Bacteria; kingdom Bacillati; phylum Actinomycetota; class Actinomycetes; order Micromonosporales; family Micromonosporaceae; genus Micromonospora; species Micromonospora sp. NPDC050276. Next base: position 119,683 of record NZ_JBITJA010000016.1, read on the forward strand.
TTCCACCAGCGAGTCCCGCGCCCGGAGCAGCAGGCTGGTTCGCCGGTCACCGGCATGCTGTTGATGAGCGAACTCGCGCGCCACGACAGCGACGAGCTCGGCAGCGGTGAGCCGACGCACCAGCGGCAGGCCGAGGAAGAGCGTGAAGGTGCGAAACCCCGACGTCCTCGTCGGCACGACGGCGACCTCTGGCTCGGCCACGATCCGTACGAGCAACGGGACCCGGAAGTCGAGTCGTTCGGCGGCCTGCCGCACCAGGATGGTCAGCTCCGGCTCCTCGGCCGGACGCACGGCGTGGCCATGGAACCGCGCTCGGTGTGTCACCGCGCTGATCACCGTGAACGCGACTGCGGGAAGCGCGATCCACACGAACGGCACCCAGGCGCTCAAGACAACCAGGGCGGCAAGCACCACCAGGCCGATCAGGAGAGCGGCCGGGTGCGCGAGGGCGGCCATCGCGGCGATGAGCATCCACTCGCGTACGGGCCACGGGCGGGCGGTGGGAGAGTTGGCGGTTGTCTCCATCTCACCCCTTGCTCTCATGGGGCGTCGAGAATACGTTGCCCGCCGCCGTCGGCGGAAGGCTGCTGATGCCCTCGGCCGCTCACTGAGATCAGACGGCCGGAGGGTCAGGGTAGGGAACGTCCGGCGGGGCGACGGTTCGATCGGCCCGGTCTGAGCCCCCAGGCGTAGCTCGCTGTGGTGGCGACACCGAGCAGGACCCACCAGCCGCTCATGACTTCCTGTTGCCACAGCAAGGCCAGCACCGCGGTAACGGCGGCCATCACTGCGGCGACCACGCCGTTGAGCAGCCGGTACCAGCCGGGTCGACGAGCGGACAGCTCGTCGAGCACGGTGTCGGGCGGCGCTTCGCGCACCGAGTGGACGACGGCCGCCATGACAGGCAGCTTTTCGGTATGCACCGCACCGGGTACCGCGGCGGCCCACCGCGCCAACTCCTCGGCCGTCAGGCCGATCATCTCGGCGGGCACCCGCAGTAACCGGCACAGGGCGGCGAGCGCATCGGAGGGCGCCAGGTCGGTGCGGCGCAGCAGGGTGATCACACTAGGCACCTGCTCGGTTAGCCGGAACTCCTCCGCGAGGGCGCGGCCGACTCGTGCGGTGCTCTCGGGGGTGGTCACGACGGTGCTGCCCCACTCGTGCGCGCCGGCGACCCGACCGTCGCGGGTGAGGAGGAACCCGGCGTTGCGGGTAGACCACCAGTACGCCAAGGTCGCCCGCCCGGCGCCGCCCAGCGCCTCGGCCGCGTGCACCGGCGCTGTCGGTTGCCCCTGACCGTCCCAGACGTGCACGCTCCACTGTGTCCCAAGCGGCACGGTCCACGCCGATTGCAACGCCAGCGGGCCATCCGCCGCGGCGCTCGCCACCGGCGCGTACACCAGCACGACGCCCGACTCCGGCTCCGCCGGCTGCTCAGGTTGGGGCTGCGGGTCGGTCGGGTCGGCGGTGAGCAGTTCCAACGGCGCGCCCAGCGCCCGGCACGCGTCGGCGAGCCGAACCGCAGTGTCGTACCGGGCCGAGGAGGCGGGGGCTAGGGCCTGCGGGTGCCCGCCCGTCCGCCCCCGTCGCGAACCCGTTCGGAGGCGTCTCTCCCTTGATCGGTCGATCAGCCGTTATTTGTACAAGTCCCCCTGCCGCCATAGTCCAAGTTCGCTAGGGTCTCGCAGTCGCAACCTCCCCCCGCATGCCTGAGCTTGTCAAGCACGCGAAGATCAATACCAGCGGCTTGCAGCCAGTCAGAAGTGAGTTGTTGCGAATGACTGCAACCATCCGCGGCCTGCAGAGCTACGTCAAGATGATTCATCAGCCGGTTGAGTTGGTAAGGATCCAGCCCCAACGCTGCGTGCTCCCTCCGACGCTCCTGATCAAGCCAGGCTCTTTTCAGTTCTCGTCGTCGCTCCGCTTCGCCAACCACTATGGGCCAACCTCGTCAGCCCGACGCCCAGCAGCAAAAACCTTGGCTCTAAATTCGGCCGTGGTCATCGAAACCGCGATCCGATCATCAACCGGGAAGATGGCTATTCCTTCACTGTCGACCTCCAACTGCGGCAGCCATACCTCGAGAAAGCGCTCAAGCGAAACCTCCACTGGCGCCTCCCCTGATGGGCCAGCGCACTCGATCTCCGCAAGCAGCGGGTCGGGCCACACCGGCAGGACGTTCGTTCCCTGGGCATCCTGCATGAACAACGTTCCCTCTTCGTCCCCCCAAGCCCACAGAGCTTGCTTCTCGACAAAAGACCGGATTGAGTAGATCATTCTGGAAGCGCCGGTCTTGGCCCTGAGTTTTTCGGCCTCAGCCCTGTCCATGGGAAACCGACCCATGTGAACCTCCATCGCAATAGCCTCAGATCAGCAACCGGTCCTAGTCGACGCGGCACGCGACGGCGGCCGGTCTCCCCTCCATCCGGGGTGACCGGCCGCCGTCGCGTCGATCAGCTAGAGCCGGGCCGCGCCCGCCTCGGTGGCCTCCTGCACCGCCGAGGTACGGCGAGCCTCGGCCCGCTGGTCGGCGGCGTCCTCCCGGTCGCCGCCAGCCACTCGCGCCGACCGGTTGGTGGTCGCCGCCGCCTGGTCACCGGTCACGCCGCCCCGGATCCGGTTGTTCGCGGCCACCTGGGCGGCCGGGTCGTTCGACGTCACCGCCAACTGCCCGTTGATGATGTTGTCGTCGACGGTGACGCCACCGGTGGTGCTGGTGATGCTCACGTCCTGACCCCAGTACCCGCCGGAGGCGCAGCTGTCCAGGGTGCCGTTCGGGCCGAGCTGCACCCCGCCCAGGTTACCGGCGAAGGTGGCCCGACCCTGCACCGCGCTGCCGCACACCACACTGCCGGTGGCGCTGTTGAGCACCGACAGCGTGCCGTCGACGAACGAGTCGTGCACGTCGGTGTAGTAGGTGCCGGTGCTGCTGAGGTTGCGCCGCACCTGGGTGCCCCGGTCGAGCCGGACCTCACCGGCGCTGACGTTGACGTGCCCGGTGACCGTCGACTCCTCGGCGAACAGGAAGCTGTCGATGGTCGTGGTGCCCTTCGGCCGTACGGTCACGGTGCCGGTCCGGGCGTCTTTCAGGAAGATGCCGTACCCGCCGGCGGCCAACACCACCTGGCCGTCGATGGTCGTCTCGGTCGCGTCGAGGTAACCGTCGGCGGCGACGCGTACCTCACCGCTGACCCGGCCACCGGTCACCACCAGGTTGCCGCCGGCCGCGACGGTGACGTTGCCGGTGATCGTGGTGCCGGTCAGCGCGCAGGACTCGCCGGCAGGCACGAGCAGGTCGTTGGGCACGGTCACCGCACCGCCGGTGCCGATGCAGTGGGTGACCAGGTCGGCGTGTGCGGTGGGCGCCACGGCCAGCACCGAGGCCGCGATCACGGCGCTCACGGTGGCCAACTTGGCGACGGTACGTCCGGGCATCGTGGTACTCCCTGTCGATGAGGTTCGAGGACTCATGCGCCGACGTCCGATCGGGCCGCGGCCCGGACGATGGCGCCCTGCTGCCGCCGGTCGAGCATGCCGCCGGTCACGAGCGTGGCGGTGACCGCCTCGACGTGCCGGACGAATGCGGCGTGGTCGGGGTAGTCGGCGTGTTCGTCGATCAGATCGTTGATGGTGCAGCCGTCGCCGGTGTCCACGTTGGTGACACCGGTGTCGTCACCGTCGATGATCACCGTGGCCCGGGTGTCCGACGCGGGGCAATCGTCGGTGCCGTCGGCCACCACGGTGAACGTCGTCGACTGCTCGGTGGACGAGTTCCCCGCGGTGTCGGTCGCCCGGTACCGCACGGTGTGTGCGCCGGGCGTGCGGACGGCGACCGGGGTGGTGTACGCCGTCCAGCCTCCGGCGTCGAGCGCGTACTCGGTCTTCGCCACCCCCGACTCGGCGTCGGTGGCCGTGACGGTCACGGTCGCGGCGCCGACGTACGCGCCGTCGTCGTTGCGGTCACCGGCCACCGTGGCGGCGACCGTGGGTGGGGTGGTGTCCTCGGCCTGCGGCTCGACGACGGTGAAGTGGGCCATCTGTTCGGCCGACGTGTTACCGGCGGCGTCGGTCGCCCGGTAGTGCAGCATGTGCATCCCGACCGTGCTCACGACGATCGGATTCGTGTACGCGGTGAAAGCCGCCCCGTCCAGCGCGTACTCGATGGTGGCGACGCCGGAACCACTGTCGGTGGCGGTCACCGTGGCGGTGGCCGTACCGATGTAGTTGCCGTCGCCGTCGCGGTCGCCGGCCAGTGCGGCCGTGACCACCGGCGCGGTGGTGTCCTCCTCCCCCGGCTCGACGATCCGGAACGACACCGAGCCGACGGCGCTGGTGTTGCCGGCCTGGTCGGTGGCGCGGAACTGCACCGAGTGGTCGCCGATCGCGGTGACCCGCACCGGCCCGGTGTACGGCTGGTAGCTGGTGTCGTCGACCTGGTACTCGACGGTCTGCACGCCCGAGTCGGCGTCGGTGGCCGTCACGGTCACCGTGGCCGCGCCGAGGTAGTTGCCGTCCGGGTCCTGGTCGCCCGAGACCGCGCCGGTCACCGTCGGCGCGGTGGTGTCGCCGCCTCCACCGCCGTCGGTGACCACCAGTTCCCCGACCATGGAGCTGTGGCCGGGGATCGAACAGAAGTACCGGTACCGGCCCGGGGTCAGCGTGACGGTGGCCTGGTGGCGACCGTCGTTGGCGTCGAACGGGCTGGCCAGGATGTTGAGGGTGACGTCGTGGTTGTAGCCCTCGGTGCTGGTGTCGAAGGTCAGGGTGTGCGGCATCCCGGTGGTGTTGCCGGTGGCCGCGCTGTTCTCCCAGATGATCGTGGTCGCTCCGGCCACCGCCGTGGTGGGCGCGGACTTGTAGCGGGTGATGCTGTCGTCGGCGGTCCAGGTCAACACCTGGTCGGCGGCGACGCGCGGGGCGGCGGAGGCGGGCGCTACTGCCAACGGGATCACCGTGAGCAGGAGCGCCGCCAGCGCGGCGGTCAGTCGTCGGGTCATCGTCACTCCTAGAGTTCCCGTACGCGGACGTTGCGGAACTCAGCCAGGTCGTTGTCACCGTGGTTCTGCAGACCGATGAAGCCGCGCAGGAACTGCCGCAGATCGGTCGGCGGGTCGCCGGCACGCGACGACTGCTTGCCGGGCGTGTTGTCGAACTCGTTGATCACCACGCCGTTGCGGATCATCGTGTAGTGCTGCCCGACGACGCGGATCTCGTAGTCGTTCCACTCGTTCTTCGGGGTGACGCCGGCCTGGGCGAGCGGCACCGGGTCGAAGTTGTAGACCGAGCCGGTCTTCTGCGGCTCGCCGGTGTCACCGTCGTAGATCTGGATCTCGTGTCCGCAGTAGATCGCCATCCACGCGGTCGAGGTCCGGGCCGAGCCGACGGTGCCGCAACTGCCCGGTGGACGCTGCTCCAGGGGGGTTCGCAGGTCCGGGAACCGGATGAAGACGCCGGTGTTGGCCCGGCCGGTGCCCGGCGCGATGTCCTTGAACTGGAGCCGCAGCGAGAAGTCGCCGAGTTCCTTTGTGTGCCAGAGCATGCCCAGGCCTCCGCTGGGCCGCAGCGAACCGTCCGGCTGGATCGCGAACGATCCGGTCGGCGCCTGCTGCCAATCACGCAGCGAATCGGCGGTGCCGTCGAAGAGCGGCTCGTACCCGGTGTGCCCGTCCCGGCCGATCTCCGACGCGGCGGCCAGGCGGGTCAGGGCGCCGGCCTCCCGGGCGCTGAGCAGGTCGTCGTCCTGCAACGCCTGGGCCACCGCCTTGACGTGCCGGACGAAACCGTCGTGGTCGGACCAGGTGCTCTCGTCGTCGATCAGGTCGTTGGCCGTGCAGCCCTGCCCGACCGTGCGACTGGGCACCCCGGTGTCGGTGTCACCGAGCCAGACGTTCTGCCGATCGTCCGGCACCGCGCAGCCCACCGTGACGGTGCTCTGCACCGTCGCCGTCTCCCCGTCGGCGTACGTGACGGTCAGCTTCGCGGTATAGGTGCCGACCCGGGCGTACACGTGCCGGGGGTTCGCCTCGGTCGACGTGGCGCCGTCGCCGAACTCCCACCGGTAGCTGACGCCGCCGGAGCGGGAGCCGGTGAAGGCGATGGTCAGCGGCTTGTTCTGCACGGCGACCGAGTTGGCCGTCGGCGCCGGGGTGGGCGCGCCACCGGTATAGGTGATCCGGATCAGCTTCTGGTTGGCGTGCAGGCTGAAGAACCCGCCGCCGTAGTCGAGCAGGTAGAGCGCGCCGTCCGGGCCGAACTTGGCGTCCATCCAGCTCTGCAACCGGGTGTCACCGTTGCCACCGGGGATGATGGCCCGCAGCGACTCGGCGTACACCGGCGGGGCGGCCTGCGGAACCCCGGCCGGGTCGACGGTGACCGCGACCCGGTTGGACGCGTTCGACTGGTCGCCGATGAACCACTTGCCGTCCCAGTGCTCCGGCCACGCCACCCCGCTGGTGGTGTCGACGAGGCTGCGGTGGTACGTCGGGCCGGACATGATGGCCTGCCCACCGCCGCGCAGATACGGCTGCGTGTAGGTGGCGTCGGCCGCCACGTAGGTCGGCAGGTCACTGCCGTCGGTCCGCTTCGGGAACACCGGGCCGCCACCGTCCGGCGAATACCAGATCATGTTGTCCCGGGCGGCCGGGATGTCCACCAGTCCGGTGTTTCGCGGTGAGGTGTTCTTCAGGTTGTCGCAGTCGTACCAGCCGGTCAGCACGGTCGCGTCGGTGTTGCTGCGGTCGCGGTACGGCTGCCGGTTGCCCATGCAGTACGGCCAGCCCTGGTTACCGGCCGAGGTGATGATGGTGGCGGTCTCGTACTTCGCCGGGCCCAGGGTGGGGCTGGGCGACGAGGCGTCCGGGCCGACCCACCCGGCGGTCAGCCACTGGTGCACCGGGTCGATCTGGAGGCGGGCGATGTTACGCACGCCCATCACGTAGATCTCCGGCCGGGTCTTCTCGGTGCCCGGCGGGAACAGGTTGCCCTCCGGGATGGTGTACGTGCCGTCCGGCTCCGGGTGGATCCGGATGATCTTGCCGGCGAGGTCGTTGGTGTTGCCCGACGTGCGGCGGGCGTCCTGGAAGGAGATTCCCTGGTACTCCTGCGTCCAGTTGTTGCCGGAGTAGCCCTGCGACCCCTCCGAGGAGTTGTTGTCGCCGGAGCCGACGTAGAGGTTGCCCTTGGCGTCGAACGCCATCCCACCGCCGGCGTGGCAGCAGCTGTGGATCTGCACCGGGAACTGCAACAGATCCTTGCGGGTGGCCTGGTCGATGGTCTGCGCCTGCCGGTCGTAGGTGAACCGCGAGACGGTCCGTTGACCGACGCGCTTAACCCGGTCGACCGAGTCGTGCGGCATCCAGTAGACGTAGAGCCACCCGTTGTCGGCGAACGCGGGGTCGGGCACGATGCCGAGCAGGCCCTCCTCGTTCTTCACCAGCTCGGACCCGCTGCCCCGGTTGCCCATCACCTCCAAAGTGGTGAGCAGTTTGACCTGCTTGGTCCGCGGGTCCCAGGAGTGGATGGTGCCGCAGCCCAGGCCGACGTTGGGGTTGTTCCAGTCCGCGATCGGGCCGCTCGGGCAGGCCGCCTTGCCGACGTAGAAGACCGTGCCGTCCGGCGCGATGGTCAGCCCGTGCGGCTCGCCGATCTGGTCCAGCTGCCCGGTCTGGTTGGCGGCGGTGAGTCGTTCCACCTTGTAGTTGGCGGCGATGGTGGCCTGGCAGTCGCCGCGTACCCGACCGGTGGTCCAGTTGAGGGCGCCGGCGAGGTGGGTGCGGAACGCCTCCTCACCGTAGCTGCCCTCGGTGTGGCCCATGCCGGTGTAGAACGACCGGCCGCCGTCGTAGTCCCGGCACCAGGACACCGGGTGGAAGGGGCCGTTGGCGCCCACTCCCGGGTTGTAGTGCCGCTCCTCGACCTGGGCGAGCGTGTGCACGGTGCCGATCGGGTTCGGGTCCCAGTTCTCCCAGCGGTCGGACCGGGTGATGGTCAGCGGCAGCGACGCCGTGGCCGGGTGCTTGCGGTCCAGGATGTTCACCACCGCGCGGTTCACCGCGGGCGGCTCCGGGGCGGTGGTGCTGCCGGTGAACAGGCGCAGGTCGGCGAGCTGCACCAGCGGCTCCCCGCTGTTCGCGGTGACGTTGAGCCGGTAGCGCGTGAACTCCTGCGGCGTGGCGATGTCGAAGCGGCGGGTCTGGAACCGGTCCGGGAAGGTCTGCCCGGTGCGCCGGTCCAGGTCGGTCCAGCTCTGACCGTCGGTGGAACCCTGCAGGGTCCAGTCCTTCGGGTCCCGGCCGGCGGAGTCGTTGGCCGACGTGAGCGCGTACCCGGTGATCCGCTTCGGTGCGGCCAGCTCGTAGGCCACCCAGCCGGTCGGGGTACGGACCAGCCACTTGGTGTTGGCGTCGCCGTCGGTCAGCTTCTCCTTGGTCTCGTTGGGCGGGTTCTCGCCGCTGGCGGTCACCCGGGCCACCGGCTCGGCCACCGGAATGGCGCCGGCCGGGCGGGTGCCGATCAGCCCGGTGAACCAGGTGGAGTCGACCTGGGCGCGGGCGGCATCGGCGATGCCGACGAAACCGCCGCCGGCCTTGACGTAGCTCTGCAGCGCCGACTCCTGGTCGCGGTTCAGCGCGGCGCCCGTCGCGGAGAGAAAGACCACGCTGCGGTACGTGGACAGCCCGGCCGTGGTGAACGTGCCCGGGTCGGTGGTGGCCGTGACATCGATGTCATGACCGGCAGCAAGCTGTTTGATGGTGTCCACCGCTCGCGAAACCGGGTCCTGCTGCTCGGCCACCGGGCCGTGGAACACCAGGACCGCGGTCCGCTGCGGCTGCGCCGTCTGCGGGGCGGCTGTCGTTCGTGGTGCGGCGGCAGCCGCCGTCGTCGCCGGGATCAGTGTCGCGAACGCCGCTACCGCGGCGAGGGTTCGTCGTAAGTTTCTGGTCATGCCCGTCCCCACTTTCGGTTCGGTCAGCTTCCGTGCGTGTGGGTGTGGCCCTGGAACCGGTGGATCGCCTCCTCGGCGCCCGGCGGCATGCTGCCGTCGGCGTTGCGCACCAGGAAAATCCCGGCCATGCCGCCGTCGGAGTGCGTCTGCACGTGGCAGTGGTACATCCACGCACCGGGTCCGACGCCCTCCCCGGCCAGCACCTGGAAACCGAACGAGCTGCCGGGATTGAGGTCCTTGTTGTCGATCACCAGGCTCGGGTCGCTCGGTCCCTCCAACATCCCGGTGCGGTTGTCCGCCCAGCGATGCGCGTGCAGGTGGAAGGTGTGGAACAGGTTGCCGTGGCCGATGGCGATCCACTCCACGCGCTCGCCCAGGTTCGCCTCGAACATCGGGGTCGCCGGGGCCATCCGGTTGTTGATCATCATGTCGTGGAACACGGCGGTGAACTGCTTCGACGGCAGGATGTCTCCCCGTCGTCGGACGATCAGCGCGCCGTACAGTCCCTTCGCGACACCGCCGGTGCCGTGATCGGTGCCCATCGCGTGATCGTGGTAGTGCCAGTAGCCGGCACTGCCGGGCATGTACCGCCGGCCCGCCGCGGCCACCATCTCGTGCGAGCGCCAGACGTACGTCCGCGTCTCGCCGGGGTTGTTGAACGAGGCGTTGAACGGGCTGCCGTCGGATTCGGTGCTGTAGTCCACCCCGTGCGGGTGGATGGACAGTCGCTGACTGGTGGTGTTGACCAGGGTGATCTCCAGGGTGTCACCCTCGTACATCTCCAGGATCGGGCCCGGAACAGTGGCTTGACCGGGCGCGAGGCCGTACCCGAACAGGTTGCCGGGCAGCTGCTCGGCGTAGATGGTGACCTTCTTGGTGACGCCGGCGGCGGCCCTCGCAGGGCTGCCTCCGAACGCGGTGCCGATCGTTGGGGCGGACGCGCCCAACGCCCCGGCGGCCAGTGCGCCGGTGGCGATCAGCGATCTGCGGGACAGGTGGCGGTGAGGACCACCAGCGTGATCGTCCATGGGTCTCCGTTCCCGACCGGGCGAAGACGCGACGAGGGCAGGGTGCATCGACCGCCGAGCACGGAGGCGGTGGCACGACTGAGGGTGAGGCTCGTCGCGTGCTTTGCTCGGAAGGCTCAGAACTTTCGGTGGATGACAGCAACTTATGTAATCCATCGACGAAAGTACAGGGTCTGATTGCAAAAAGATTACCTTGACATCACGACGTCCGTCGATTGACATAGTCCTGACATACAAGAAGACGCCGGGCTGCCGTCGATGCGGCAACCCGGCGGGTAAGACGTACGGAAGCTGTGGGTCAGACCTGGTGGCGGTCGTCCGCCGGCAGGGCGGGGGCCTCCGGCGGCTCGGGCGCCTGGTCGGGCTGACCGAGCTGCGCGACGTGGGTCGGGTCGAGGACCCGGGACAGGAACGCGCGGGTCCGCTCGTGCTTCGGCGCGCCGAGCACCTCCTGCGGCGGCCCCTGCTCGACCACCACGCCACCATCCATGAACACGACCCGGTCGGCGACGTCGCGGGCGAACGCCATCTCGTGGGTGACCACCATCATCGTCATGCCGTCCTCGGCGAGCTTGCGCATGACGGTGAGCACGTCGCCGACGAGTTCCGGGTCCAGCGCGGAGGTCGGCTCGTCGAAGAGCATCAGCTTCGGCTCCATGGACAGCGACCGGGCGATGGCCGCCCGCTGCTGCTGCCCACCGGAGAGCTGCGCGGGGAAGGCGTCGGCCTTGTCGGTCAACCCGACGCGCTCCAGGTTTGCCCGCGCGATCCGCTCGGCCTCGGCCCGACCGCGCCGCAGCACCCGGCGCTGGGCGATCGTGAGGTTGTTCAGGACGGTCAGGTGCGGAAACAGGTTGAACGACTGGAAGACCATGCCGATGCCGCGGCGAACCGCGTCGATCTCGACGTCCGGGTCGGTCATCTCGACGCCGTTCACCCAGATCTTGCCGGCCGTCGGCTGCTCCAGCAGGTCGACGCAGCGCAGCAGGGTCGACTTACCGGAGCCGGACGGCCCGATGACGCAGACCACCTCGCCCTGGCCGACCTCGAAGTCGATGCCCTTGAGCACCTCGAGCGGCCCGAAGGACTTGTGCAGGTCGCGGATCTCCACGGCGGGGCGGGATGGGGTGGTCGTCATGGGGGTCACCGAGCCTTGGCGTAGCGGAGTTCGAGGCGTCGTACCACCTGCGACAGCGGCAGGGTGATCACCAGGTACGCGAGGCCGGCCACCAGCAGCGGCGTGGCGTTCACCCGGTCGTTGAGCATGTCCCGACCGAACTTGGTGATCTCGATGGTCTGCGCCGTCACACCCAGCACGTAGGCCAGCGACGAGTCCTTGGTGAGCAGGATCAGCTCGTTCGTCAGCGGCGGGATCACGATCCGGAACGCCTGCGGGATCACGATCGTGCGCATGGCGGTGAAGTGCGACATGCCGAGGGTCCGCGCCGCCTCCATCTGCCCCTTGGGGACGGCCTGGATGCCGGCCCGGATGGTCTCCGCCATGTACGCGGCGGCGGTCAACCCGAGGCCGATCGCGATCGAACCGACCACGCCGCCCGGGATCTCCCGCTCCGGGAAGGCGATCGGGATGCCGTACCCGACGAGGAAGAGCACCAGCAGCGCGGGCAGACCCCGGAACAGCTCGATGTACGCCGTCGCCACCCAGCGGTACGGCGCCACCCGGGACAGCCGCATCAGCGCGAGGATGGTGCCGAACACCAGGCCGAAGGCGAACGCGCCCAGCGTGTAGAGGATGGTGTTGCGCAGCGCGACCGTGATGATCGTCGGGAACATCGACTTGATGATGTCCACGCGGAAGAACGCGTCGGCCAACCTGTCCCAGTCCGCGGCGAACAGCACCGCGGCGATGATGGCGATGAAGACCAGGTACTGGAGCCCGAGGGACAGCCGCTCCCGCTGGCGGCGTCGCAGCTTCACGTTCGCTCGTTGCCTTCCCGGAGGTTACCGACGGCGGAGGGCGCGCGTCCCGCGCGCCCTCCGGTACTGCGCTGTGCTCAGGCGCTCGGCCGCTTGCCGATCCACTTCTCGTAGATCGTGTCGTACGTGCCGTCCTGCTTGGCCTTGGCCAGCACCTCGTTGATCTTCTTGAGCAGCTCCGGGTTGGCGCCCTTCTTCACGGGGAAGCCGTACTGCTCGCCGGTGTCGAACTCGGCGGCCACCTCGAACCCACCCGGGTTCTTCTTCAGGTACTCGGTCCAGACCGGCAGGTCGTTGATGGCGGCCTCGACCTGGCCGTTGGCGAGCGCCTGCTGCTCGGCAGCGAGGTCCTCGAACTCGACGAGCTGCAGACCCTTCTCCGCCTCGAGCTTCTTGGCGTAGTCCCGGCCGGTGGTGGCCGCCTGGACGCCCACCTTCTTGCCCCGCAGGTCGTCGAGCGACTTGTAGGTCTTGCCGGTCTTCACCAGCATGGCCTGGGTCGCGTCGAAGTACGGGTCGGAGAAGTCGATCACCTTGCGCCGTTCCTCGGTGATCGTCATGCCGGCGGCGGCCGCGTCGCACTTGCCGGTGTTCAGGTCCTGGCCGGACTTGATCCCCTCGAACGGGGTGTCGATGATCGTCTGCTCGACGCCCAGCTCCTTGGCGACCAGGTCCATGATCTCGACGTCGAAGCCGGTCACCTTGCCGCTGGCGTCCTTGGACTGGAACGGCGGGTAGGGCAGATGGGTGCAGACGGTCAGCTTGCCCGCCGAGACCAGCTTGACGCCGCTCGCCTGGACCTCGCTGTCATCCTTCTTGGCGCATCCCGCGCTCAGCGCGAGAGCGGCGATGGCCACGACGAGGCCGGCCTGACGGACGGCGCTTGGGAACCTCACGGCTGTGTCCCTCCGATGCGGCTTCCATTGCGCAGAAAGCCAATCTGGTTCATAGACTTTGCGATAAGCGACCGTACCCGATCTGGCGCGTCGCCCCCAGATCACGCTGCGACCGCTCGGCCGGTGCGGCATACCGACCCCCGCCGGCAAACCGGACACTTGCCCCGCAAGGTGCCTTAGCCGCCGGTTCCCTCGGCCGCCCCGTCCGGGGTCAGGGCCCCTCCGTGGGGGTCTGTGTCGAGGAACACGTGTTGGTGACCGTGGCCGGAATCGATGCTGATCTGGTCGAGCTGGGTCGCCGCGACCGACCAGATCGTGGCGGCCTCGGCCGCCTGCCGCGCGGTGACCTCCAACAGGGCCGCCCGCTGCGCGGCCGGAACGCCGGCGGCCACCGCGTAGGCGTCGACGGCCAGCGACGCCTGCTGGACCGCTCCGCGCAGGCCGCCGCGCGCCACGTTGGTGGCGGTGGTTCCCGACGGCGGGTCGGCGAACGGGGCGGCCGCCTGGCGCATGACCTCCTGCCATTGGCGAGCCTTCGCCGCGTCCGGCGCGCGTCCGCCCGCCGTCTTCGTCTTGATGGCGGCCAGGACCGGGGCGACCTGGTCGCGAACGCGTCGGGCCGTGTCGATCAGCTCCACGATCTGCTGGGCGTCCCGCTTCGCCTCGGCCTGTTTGATGCCCTCGATGGCCGCCTCGGTGGCGTCCGGGCGGCCCACCTGGTAACCGACCAGGCCACCCAGCAAGGCGGTGACCAGTGCGATCACGCTCGCGGCGGCCGCGAACCGCGCGGTGCGGCGATGCCGCCCATCGGCCTTGTCCAGCAGGTAGGAGGGTCGGCCGGTGCGGCGCGCCATCGCATCTCCTCACATCGATGGTGTGGGGGCCAAAGATTAGCCGCCCGCTCGACGTCCGTCGACAGCACCGCGGATACACGCAACGCCGGCAGTGGCGTCTAGACCTGGTAGCCCCACTCGGCCAGCGGCTTCTCCAGCACCCGTTCGATCGCGGCGAGCTGCGCCGGGCTGAGTTCGTCCCGGTACGCCGCCGCCCGGCCGGCCGGGAAGTCGTAGCGGGAGAAGCCCCTCTCGAAGGCGGCCGACCAGCTCAGGCCAAGGAAATCGAGCATCCGGCCGACCTGCTCACGCGGCTGCTCGACCAGGTCCTCGTAACGCACGTCCAGCCACTGGTCGGCCGGATGACGCAGCCGCGCCTGCGCGAACGCCTCCATCAGCATCTTCCAACCCAGGGCGGCGAGCACCGGGAAGGAGCGCCCGGACTCGACCCACTCTTCCCGCAGGTCGGACGGGAGCGGGCCGTAGATCCAGTTGTCCGGCCCGCGCCAGCCGTCCCACCAACCCATCTGGAGCCACGAGTTGGCCACCGCCCGGCCGTCGCGCACCACGTTGACCACCCGCAGTTCCGGGTACGCGGCGTGCAGCAGCCCGGTGCGCGGCCACCCGGTGACGTGCTGCACCAGTTGCGCACAGCCCTGCCGGGCGATCCGCTCGTCGAAGAAGGCCCGCAGCCGCCGGGCCACGAACGGCGTCAGGTCCTCGGCCAGCAGGTCCCGGCACGGCCGGGAGAAGCCGGCCAGCACCTGCCGGTCGAGCAGGTGGTACGCCTCCGACGGCGCCACCCGGAGCCGGCCCCGCTCCAGCAACCGTCGGCTGTGCCGCAGCGAGGTCATTCCCGCCGGGCGCGGCGCCGACCGCCGGTAGAGCGCACCGTTGAACCGGCCCTTGGGGTTGAGCCGGGCGAGTTTGTCGTCCAGGCCGGAGACGAAACCGACCGCGGGATGCCGGGAGAGCAACTCCTGGACCAGCGTCGAACCGCAGCGACCGGTGCCCACCACCAGTGAGAGCATCGTTCAGCCTTCCTGCCGGGTGGCGGGTGACGAGGGGACGACCGGGTCCGGACGGGACGTGGCGACGGACGTGGTGACCGCCGGGCGGCGCAACGGGTAGCCGAACCGGGACAGGGCCAGCGATGTCAGTCCGGTCACCACGGCGTACGCGCGGGTGGACAGCCCGGTCAGCCACTCGGTGTCGGCGACCACGTCGACCAGGCCGGTGCGGTGCCGCGCGGGGTTCCCGGCCACCGAGTGGGTGGGGGTGAGCCGTGCCGTGTGCGGTGTCGGAAACGGGAGCTCGTCGGGGGTCGCGCCGACGAACCCGGCGATCCGGGCGGTGATGCCGGCCGGGTCGGCCACGAAGTCCTCGTACCGCACCCGCAGGTAGCGGTCGTCGCGGTCACCCCACAGTCGGACCGTCGCGGTGTTCCAGACCAGCCAGAGCAGCGCGGCCTTGCCGACGGGCGGCCGGCTCATCAGCTGGTCGTCAGCGCGCCCGTCCAGCCGGCGTCGGCGCCGCCACGAGTACGCGGTCGCGCGCGGGTCGCGCACCACGTGCAGGACGTACAGGTCGATGCCGGGCAGGCTGCCGAGCAGGGCACCGTACGGCGGCAGTTTGGAGGAGTCCACGATGACGCCACCCTCGGGAAGTGCGTGCGCGGCGATCGAGGCGTACAGCCGGGCCAGGTGGTTGTCGTCGGGGTGGCCCGCGACCGGCGGCTGCCCCCGACGCCGGCGGCGCAGCAGGGTGGGCAGCCCGCGCAGGCGAAGCCGCTCGGCCAACCGGGCGGCGATCCCGGTCGGGTCGGCGTCGGTCAGGTCGGCGCGCACCCGGGTCCAGAGCGGGCAGTCGGCCAGCGGGGAACCGCAGCCACAGGGCCGGTTCTCCAGGATGCCGCGCCGCCACAGGTACCGCAGCTCTCCGGCGGCGAAGAAGCCCGGCAGCTGTCCGAGGACCGTGGTCACCAGCGTGCTGCCACTGCGACCACTGCCGGCCAGGTAGAGCACCCGCACTGGACTCACCGGGCCGCTCCCCCACCGGCCGCCGCCCGCTGCGCCCACCGCCGGGACGGCAGCGCCTCGGCGGCCTCCGCGTACAGCCCACGGATACGGTTGAGGTGCTTCTCCGGGTCGAACCGAGCGGCGACCTTGGCCCGGCCGGCCCGGCCCATCCGGTACGCCCGCTGGGGGTCGGCCAGGATGTCGTTCAGCGCGGCACCGAGCGCGGTGGGTTGGTCGGCGGCCACGACGCGGCCGTCCACCTCGGACTCGATCAGCTCGGGCAGCCCGCCCAGGTCGGTGGCGACCACCGGGACGCCGCAGGCGAACGCCTCCAGCACCGCCATCGGCTGGTTCTCGTGCCATCGTGACGGGACGGCGACCACCGCCGCCGACCGGATCAGGTCGTGCAGGCGTGGCTTGTCGAGGCGGCCGTGGAACCGGACCCGACCGGGCACCCGCCGCGCCGCGAGCGCCTCCAGCTCGGGGCGAGCGGGGCCGTCCCCGGCGACGTCCACGGTGACCTCGTCCGGCAGCGCGGCGACCGCCTCGACCAGCACGTCGACTCCCTTCTCGGACGCCAGCCGGCCGGCGAAGACGACGCCGCCGCCGGGCGTCTGCTTGGCCGCGACGCCGGTCAGGTCGACAAAGTGGTTGACCACCCGCAGCCGGTCCGGGTAGACGCCCGCGCGGCGCATCACGTCGGCCAGGAACTCGCTCGGGCTGACGAAGACCTGCACCGGGTCGTACGCGTTGAGCTGCCGGTGCAACCAGGACTCGACCGCGAGCAGACCGCTGCGCGACAGCGATCCGTCCTTGCAGCGGCGCCGGGCCGCCTGCAACGGGCCGCCGGTGACGCACGCCTGGCAGGGGCGGCCCCGGTCCAGCAGTTGGTAGCTCGGGCAGGCGAGCTTGTAGTCGTGCAGGGTCAGCACGCACGGCACACCGGCCACGCGGGCGGCGGCGAGCACCGACGGGGAGAGCTGGTGGTAGATGTTGTGCAGGTGCAGCACGTCCGGGCGGAAGTCGTCGATCACCCGGGCCAGCCCGCGGCGGCTGGTCGGCGACCACAGCATCCGGGCGGCGGCCACCGCGCGGGGCCGCAGCCCGCTCGGCGCCGGCTCCAACTCCACTTCGGATGGAAACCGCGCCGCGTACGGCAGTGGCGACTCGTTCTCCGGGTGGCTCATGCCGAAGAAGGCGACCGTATCACCGGCGGCCCGTTGCAGCTCGGTGAGGTCGAGCAGATATCCCTCCGCGCCGCCACGGCGGTAGAGGAACTTGTTCACATGCAGCACGCGCATCGACTCGGCCTGCTCACGTCGATCGGGCGAACCGGGCCCGGGGTGGGTGACCGGGGTCTGCCCGCCCCGGCCAGGGCCCACGGTATGCAGGGCGAGTCGGCGAGTCCAGCTCACCTTTCGCATGTGGGCTGAACGGTTGATCTTCGTCTACCCGTGCGGTCCGCAGCCTGGCCTCCCGCCGCGATCTCCCGATAGCCTGGCTGCCGCCGGTCGCACCCGCTCTCCACTGGGCCGGGCCGGTGCCCGACGAGGAGGACGCGTGGCAGCCGACGACGAGGTCTCCGCACTCGCGTACACCGTGCGGAGGCTCGGGCGGCATCTGCGCTGGGCGCGTACCGAGGGAATCGGACGGCTGATCGAGGAGGACCGTCTCAACCCGGTCGACCGGATCGGCACGGCCCTGGCGAAGCGTCGCTGGCGACGACGGGCCGGCCGGGCACCCGGCTCGGCGATGCCGGTCTACCTGGTCGGTCTGCAACGCTCCGGCACGAACATGCTGGTCCGGGGCCTGGACGCGGCCCCCGAGGTCGAGGTCCGCAACGAGAACGACAGCACCCTGTTCCACCGTTTCCAGCTCCGCCCGGACGCGGTGCTGACCGCCACCCTCCACCGCAGCCGCCACGCGTACGTCCTGGTCAAGCCACTGTGCGAGAGCCACCGCGTGGACGAGCTGCTGGCCCTGCCGGGGCTGGTGCCCGGACGCGCCCTCTGGGTCTACCGCGACGTCGACGACCGGGCCCGCTCCGAGGTCGCCAAGTTCGGCGACGCCAACCTGCGGGCGCTGCGGGCGATCGCCGACGGCAGCATCGGCCGACGGTGGCAGGGGCAGCGGCTCGACGCCGCCACCGTCGAGCTGATCCGGGCCCACGATCCGCAGCGGTTGGACCCGCACAGCGGCGCGGCGCTGTTCTGGTACGTGCGCAACTCGCTCGTCTTCCAGCTCGGCCTGGACCAGCGGGCCGACGTGCTGCTCTGCCGCTACGACAGCCTGGTCGCGCAACCCGCCGCGCAGCTGCGCCGGCTTTGCGCCTTCCTCGACTTCCCCTACCATCCCCGGCTGCACGCGCACATCGCCCCACGCGAGTCGCCCGGCCCGGCGGGCGACCGGCGGCTGCCCATCGACCCGCACGTCCGGGTTCGCTGCGACGAGCTGACCGACCGGCTCGACCGCGCCGCGGCCGAGGCCCGATCCGAGACGAAGGCGGCCGACCGTGGCTGAACCCGCACCCCGCACCGCGCCGATCTTCCTGGTCGGGTGCCAGCGGTCGGGCACCACGATGGTGCGTCTCGTGCTCGACTCGCACTCGCGGATCAGCTGCGGCCCGGAGACCCGGTTCCTGCCGGACCTGCGCCGCATCGTCGGCCGGGACTGGGAGCGCCTGGCCCGCTTCGGCTTCCCCCGCGAGGATTGGCTGCGCCGGATCCGGGACTTCTTCGGCGGCGTGCACGCCGACTACGCCGCCGCGCGGGGCAAAACCCGGTGGGCCGACAAGACCCCGCTGTACGCGATGTCGCTCGACTTCGTCACCGAGGTCTTCCCGGACGCCCAGATCGTGCACCTCATCCGGGACGGTCGCGACGTGGTGGTCTCGCACCGCAAACGATTCGGCTACTGGTCCGCCGTGAAGTGCGTGGTGAAGTGGCCACGCTACATCCGCGCCGCGCGGGCGGCCGGCGCCACCCTGCCGCCGGACCGCTACTACGAGCTGCGGTACGAGCAGGCGGTCAACGAGCCGGAGAAGGCGATGCGCGGCCTCTTCGAGTTCCTCGGCGAGCCGTGGGAGGACGGCGTCCTCGACTACGACAGCAAGCAGCACGACGTGGCCCAGAAGTACACCACCGAGGCGGAGCGGCGACGGGCGGCGGCGAGCGTCACCGCGCCGATCTACGGCTCCCGGGTGGGCAGCTACCGCCGCGAACTCGACCCGTTCCTGCGCCTGTTGGTCTGGGTGTTCTCCGGTCCGACGCTGCGCGCCCTGGGTTACCGGTGACCCGCCCGGGCCGGCTGCGCGCGATCGCCACCGCCGCCATCGCCGCCACCCTCCTGCTCACCGCCGGCTGCACCGGCGGCGGCGACGACGATCCGCCGCCGGCCGCCGCCCCCTCGGCGACGGCGGCACCCGGAGCCACCAGCACCGTCGACGGCGCGCGCAACCCGTTCGGCGCGCACTGGGACTGGTCGCGCTACCAGCAGTTCGCGCCGTACCTACGCCGGATCGCCGGTTCGGCGACGTACGAGGAGATCTCCTGGTGCGAGATCGAACGGACCCCGGGGCAGCCCGACTGGGCCGGGTTGGACGAGATCGCCTCGCGCAGCCGGGAGCTGGGCATCACCCTGCACCTGAAGATCCGCACCGGCGTGTGCTGGGCCACCGGTGGCACCGCCCGCCACACCCGGGGAGCGGCCAACAAGACCGAGTCGGCGATGCCCACCGACCTCGCCGCGTACCAGCGGTTCGTCCGCTCGGTGGTGCAGCGCTACGGCCCGTACGGGGTGCGGGAGTACGCCATCGAGAACGAGGTGAACGCGCCGAGCTACTGGGCCGGCAGCCCCGAGGACTACGGGCGGCTGGTCCGGGCCGCCGCCGAGACGATCCGAGCAACCGACCCGTCGGCGCGGGTGGTCGACTCCGGCATCAGCAGCGTGGCGTACGGCATGGGAGTCGCCGACCGGCTGGTGCGCGCCGATCGGGTGCCGGAGGCCATCGCCGCCTACCAGGCGTACTTCCAGCGCCGGGTCGGCACCCGGGGGCAGCAGATCCCGGCGGTGGCCGGGGAGGCGCAGCTGCGCAGGGCGCTCGGCACCGAGACCAACAGCCGCAGCCTGCGCTTCCTGGCGGTGACCGAGGCGCTGCTGACCGACCGCACCGTCGACGTCCGGCAGGTGCACTTCTACGAGCACTTCAGCGGTGTCGCGCCACTGCTGGACTACCTGCGGGCGACCACCCCGGCGGGCACGCCGATCCAGGCGTGGGAGGTCGGGCAGTTCTGGCGCGACGGCGACGGCGACCCGACCAGCCGGGCGGCGGAGATGGTCAAGACGGTCACCCTGCTGGCCGCCGGCGGAATCGGCGAGATCAGCTGGCTGCCGCTGGCGTACAACCCGAACAACGCGGCCGGCAGCGAGGTCCGCTACGGTCTGCTCGACCCGGACGGCACCGAACGCGAGGCCGGTCGGATGCTGGCCGCCCTGGCCGACGCGGCCCGAGGCGCCACCGTCACGCCGTTGCCCGCCTCGGTGGCCGGCAGGCTGAACGGGGTCGCGTTCGTCCGCGGTGGACAGAGCACGCTGGTGCTCTGGTCGGCGTCGAACACGGCGGTGACCGTGCCGGCGGCACCGGGCGGGCGGACCGGGGCGGTGGGCGCTCCGCTCGGGGCGGCCGGGAGCGGCACCACCGTGACCGACGTTCCCGTCCTGCTCCGCGCCGACCAGCCGGTGGACCGGATCCTCGCCGCCGTCCGCTAATGGCTTCTGCCGCTGCCTCCACGAGACTGTCCGACGTCAACGTCAGCAGCCTGATCATGACCACTCCCGACACCCAGGTCCGTCACTCCAGAACGCCCCGCCCGCGCCGATCTTGCAGTTTCTGTCGCCGATATGGTGGGGATGCCCGCTTATGCCGCGACAGAAAGTGCAAGATCGCGGAGGAGGGTCAGCTCGCCGCCGTCGATCGTGGAGTTGTGGTGCCTGGTTTGGCATGATCCGGATAATTTGCCCCCACCACAACTTTATGATCGACGGGGCAGTGCGGGGTGTCGGACACCGCATCGCGCGGGCGCTTGACACGCCGGCGCGAAGCGATTGACCGGCGCAGTCCAATGTTCCCGGTCGAGCGGATTCGGGCGCAGGTCCGGTCGGCTACCAGTCGAGTGGCCTTCGTTGGTAGAAGAGTCCCCCGGTCGGGCCGTCTGGTGGCAGCGTGGCAAGCCATACGAAGGTGTCGGCAGCTTCATCGGGCGTGGAATTCGCCTTTCCGTACGCCAGACGGGTGTCGACCTTGCCCGGGGACGCGGCGTTCACCAGGATGCCGTCTTTCTTAAGCTCAGCTGCGAGGATGCAGGTTAGTGCGTTCACCCCAGCTTTGGACACTCGGTAGGAGACGCTTCCGGTTCCCATCTCGCCGAAGGTGCCCATGTGGCTGGTGACGTTGACGATTCTGCCGTACCCGTTCTTTCTCATCTCCGGGATGGCTGCGGTGCAGCAGCGCCAGGTCCCCATGATGTTGGTGTCCAGCGTCGCTCGCACCTTCTCCATGTCGGCGCTGGCTGCTGCCTGACCTCGGTCGATGGCGATGCCGGCGTTGTTGACGAGGATGTCTAGCCGGCCGTACTGGTAGCCCACGTCCGCCATGGCGCGAGCGACGCTGGCCGGATCGGCGATATCTAGTTGCTGCCCGGATGCGGATAGTTCATCCGCGAGTAGTTCGTCGGCGGCCCGATGTGCGGCTTCCTCGGTGCGGGCTGTGACGACCACATGGGCACCGGTCTCGGCTAAGCCGCGGGCGATGGCTTTGCCGAGTCCGCGGTTGGAGCCGGTAACAACTGCGACCCTATTGGCCTCACTCATGTCAGCAGACTACGCACGCGCTCATCCAACTCTCCTGTCGCGGGGTGTCGATGCGCCACGAGGCGACCATGGATGTCGAGCAAGCGGCGGTGGTTGCGCACGGATCGAGTGGCAACGACATCTGGGGCAGCCTGGGCGACGAGGCTGCACGCCTGCTCGACATCTCCGAGATTTAGTACGGAGTCAGCGCGCCAGATCAGATAGGTTGCGCGGTCGCGGCTGCGCTCGGCCGGTTGGAGTGCGAGGGTCTGCTGAAGCCAGTAGTCGCTGGCTTGGTGGCGCTGCAGGAGTAGGTAGCAGGCCGCAACCTGGGCGGAGTACTCCGCATGGTCAAAGTAGCTGGCCCAGGCTGGGCTTGCTTCATCGTCAGCGCGTGACATCTCTGTGTCGGCCTCTGCGAGTCGTCGCTCGCACGCTACCGATTCACCAAGCACTGCATGTGTACGAGCCAGACGCGTAGTGAGCATCGCTTGCACGCGGGCAGGCGCATCCTTCGCCCCAGCCCTTGCAGCATCGGCCAAACGGAGGGCCTCGGTGGGGCGTTCAGTGTCGACCCGCTGAAGGCTCATGCACTTCAGGATGTTCGCGCCTGCCGCGCGATCGGCTGCGGAGTGGGCAGCGTGGAGGGCGGCAAACCAGTAGCGCTCGGCCGCCGCGTGGAACCCTGCATCGAAACTGGCCCAACCAGCGATCCGCCCCAACTCGGCGGCGACGACCAGCAGGCGATTGCCGGCAACCTCCGAGTAACTGCTGTGGCGCAGGAGATCCGTTACCAGCCGAAGCTCGGCGTCAACCAGTGACCGCACGCTCCCGCCGCCGAGGCTGGCATCCATGCGGCGCAGGGCCGGCAGTCGCTGTTCAAAGCAATCCAGGAGATCTGTGTCGACGCGGCCTCCCTCAAGCGCTGCGTTGATCTTCGGAGGCTCGGTTGCGAGCCACCGTTCGGCTATCGCAGCAGCCAACCCGGTCTGCATGATCAGAAAACCTCGGCGATCTAGCACTGCTGGTCCTGCAGTGTCGTCAAGCAAGGCGACTGCTCCGTTGACGGTCCAGGGTGCTGACGTGCTGATCGCGGGACCGGTAGGGAGCCAGTGGGGCCACCCGAGCGCCCTAACTGTCTGCCTATCGACGCCGAGTTCGTCGGCCAATGCGACCTGTGAATCCTCATGTCAACGCCGCTCCAAACCTGACCACCGTGGTCCGGCTGAAACTGGACCACCTCGGTTGGTTGATCTTTAGTCGTTGGTCTTATTTGCTGCAGG
>NZ_JBITJA010000017.1:0-127811 GCF_044459545.1 Micromonospora sp. NPDC050276
AGCCGGGAGGGCAACGCTACTTCGAGCAGTGCAAACCCCTCTTGAGCCTCTCCCCGCCCTGGGGCGACGCCCGGGCCGCGCAGGCCAGATGAGAGCCACACGACCAGCGTGGGCAGCCGCAAATAGAGCGACAGCCCGGGCGCCTCGACCGAAGCCTGGCCGGGCCACGGTCGCAGGTCAATGAAACAAGTAGCCGCAGATCGCGCGACTCCCGCGCTCGGTACGGCCGTCCGCGTAGCCGGCGATCTGGCGTGTGGGCTTAGCCTGAATCCGTGGATCGGGCTTCTGAACGAGTTTGAGCTGATCTTGCCGGTTTGAGGGTGTGGTTGGTCCGCTGGTTGTGGTCCAGCTTGCTCAGTGCTACTCGTCGGGCGGCGGTGGGTGTTGCGCGTGGTGCGTTCAGTGGTGGTGGTCGAGGTCAGGTGAACACGGACTGCCAGAGGGTGGACCATGCGTTGGCGCGGGGCCAGTGGGTGGGTAGGTGCAGTACGGGTCGGCGTTGAGGTCGAGCCAGCCGGGCGGGCACGTTGATCAGGTGGGTGCGCAGGGTGGCGCCTCGGGCGACGGTGTGGCGGGTGGTGCCGCTGAGGGTGCCGGCAGCGCGGAGCAGGTTGTGACAGATCGCGGCGAGGATGCTCCAGGCGGTGTTGGCGGGGAACGAGCCGGAGGGTTGGTGGGCCCAGGGGCCGTCGATGAGGTCGGACCAGACGGTTTCGCAGATGGCGTGTCGGCGGCGGGTGATGTCGGCGTGGTCGAGGGGTTCGGTGTTGTTGGTGAAAAACGGGTGGTAGCGCCAGACCGGGAACAGCGGGTCCTGGGTGTTGGCGTCTAGGACGCGGCGCACGATGAGCCGGCCGGTGATCTGGTGGCGGGTGCCGGCGAACGCGGTGTATTCCACTTCGGATACGTTGGCGTTGGAGATCAGGTGGCCGGTGTCGGGGTCGACGACGGCGCCGGGGTAGTGCACGGGGGTGTACTGCTCGTCGCTGATGTCGCTGATCGCGGCGTCGACGGCCGGGTTGCGGGTGATCGCGAACGAGAATGCCGCACCGGCGGTGACGACCTTGCCGCTGCAGTACGCGCTGTCGCCACGTACCAGGATGGTGTCCGCCTGCGCGCCGGTCTCCTTGGTGGTGTTGATCGCTTCGGTGACCATCGGCGCCGCGCCTTTGGCCGATCCGGCGCGTCCGGCCCGTAACCGCACCCCGGCCAGCACCGGCGCCGCGATCGGCGTGCTGATCGTGACGGCCAGGGGTGACAGGCCGCGGCGTAGCACCGTCTTGCCCGCGATCTTCGTGTGGCCGAACGAGGCGCCCTGCTTGGCGTGCCCGTATACCGGGCGTAGCAGCGAGTCGATGTCGATGAACGCACGCTGACCGATACCGGCCAGTACCGGGGTCCCCTGCGCGAGGGCAACCAGGTGCCGCCGCAGCACCGCCGACAACTGCCGGGCGTGGCCGTGGGTGAACTCCCGCTACAGAATCCCCAACGTCGAGGCGGCGTAGACCCCACCGAACAGCTTCTTCATCCCACCGGCGCGGATGACACCCAGGTCATCGATGCTGTCCGCGCCGGTGAGCATCCCCGCGATGATCGAGGTCAGCTTCGGCGTCGGGTTCGCCGCACCCGACGTGACCTGCTCGTCGGTGAACCGGACGTGCTCGTCGAGCAGCCGGGACAACCCGGCCCGCTCAGCCAGTTCCAACACCGGCACAAGGCCCGCGTGCGACACGATGTTGTCTTCGTCGAACACCGCGCCGTCCGCGCGTCACCCATGAGATCGTTGCACCGAGAGTGTCCTTCCAAGCCGCGCACATCAGGTCCTAGACAAACCCGATCATCGCAGCCCAGAAGGGCACTTTC
This sequence comes from Micromonospora sp. NPDC050276, assembly GCF_044459545.1. NCBI lineage: Bacteria > Bacillati > Actinomycetota > Actinomycetes > Micromonosporales > Micromonosporaceae > Micromonospora > Micromonospora sp. NPDC050276. Next base: position 1,864 of record NZ_JBITJA010000017.1, read on the forward strand.
GTTATCTACACGCCAACTCGGACACCGCTACAAGCCGACCCGATCCACGGATCCAGGCTAAGACACTGATCCCACCCGCGAAGCGGTGACCCGCGCATCCGCTGTGGTGACCTCGTCGCCGAACCCGAAGTTGTTGTCCTCGATTGAGCGTGGGGAGCCTTGGGGTCGGTTCGTCGTTTCCGACTACCCTGATTGCGCTGACGTGATCCATGGATGTCCGAGGACCACGGCGTTCTCTAACGTGCGTGGGTCGATGCTCCATTGACCTGCGATCGTGAGCACGGTTTCCTCATCCGGCCACAGTGAAGTTTCGTCGTCATCCCACGGTTCGTCCTCGTCGTAGGCGGTGCCAACCCCGAGCGCTTGCTCTTCGACCGTGCGCTCGCCAAGGTCGAACAGCACCTCGCCACGTTCGCCGAGGTAGGCGAATGCTCGCTCCACAGAGCCGTCCCTGGCGCGTCCCCACCCGTGATATTCGACGACGCGGTGAGTTCCGAAGTACTGCACCTCGCCCAGTAGAAGGCTTAGCGCCGCCAGCCAAGCGGCAAACCGGTCGTCTTCGGGTACGGGAACGTCTCTCGAAGCGGCGAGCGTCCAGTGATCGAGCGGCGGTGTGAGAAGCCAGTGGCCGTGGTCGTCGTAGGCGGCGGCGACCGCATCCCGCCAGTTGGCTGGAGTGGGACGGCTAAGGTTCAGTGCGGCAGCGACGGCGTCGGCGTCTCGGTCACGCACAGCGAGCCACTGGAGTTTGTAACCGAAGCCGAGCGCGGCGTTCGTCATCGCGTCATCGTAGGTGACTGCAGAGAGGGCCTCGCGCCATCCACTGCCGGCTTCGCGACTTCATCCGTAGCTGGGCTCCGCTCGGCAGGTGTGTGTTGTCGAGGTGAGTGCCCGGTAAGGGCTACGCCCATGGCGGGACGTATCGGCCGACGTAATCGCGAGCACGGGGGAGCGGATCACGCCAGTACTGGTTCGGCATGCGGTGGTGGTACTTCTCGCAGAACTCAGCGAGACCTTCTGTGATCTTGAGGCGCGTGAGCGGTTGGCCTTCGAAGTCTGCGTTGACCGCCAGCAGTTGCGGCTCGGGATTCCAGCCTGAGTGGTCGAACGCCCAGCCGTCCCAGGCGGCGTAGGTGTGGAAGACCTCCCGCTCACCTGGGAGGTGCACCGCGGTTATCTCGATAGACCTGTCTGGATAGGAATCCCGGCAGACCCAGGCGAGGATGTGACAGGCTCCGGCAGCGAAGAAGGCTTGGTCTGTCCGGTCCCATGCGACCCGCTGGTCTGACCGCTCGATCGGCGTCCGACGAAACGCTCCCGCTGCGATGGCTGCCATAGCCCGGACGGTAGTGGATGAGCCGACACATCCGATCATGCCGCCGCCCGGGAGTCGCGATGAGTAACCGGCTGTGGCGCCGAAGCCGTCCGGTCATGTCGATGGGCGGATGCTGTCCCGGTCAGGTGCTCGAGGGACTGCCTAGCCCGTTGGGGCGTGGGCCCGTTAACCGTCACCGAGCAGCAGGCGGGCGCCTTGGCGGACAACGTTCCAGTCGGTCTTCTGGGAGCGGTGGAGGTTCTTGGTAAGCCAATGCCGCCGGTCTTCGTGTTCCCGCCGCAGTTGGTCGAGGTCGAGGTCCACGCCAGGTAGCCCGCCGCGGCTTTCCAACTCCTCGACCCGCTGCCCCATGGTGTCCATCAGCTCGCGGTTGAGGGTGTGCACGGCCTCAAGGTATGCGGTGGTCGGGACGCTGAGCCGGACTGTGGGGTTGGCGGTGAAACCGATCTCGCCGTCGTCCTCGTGCCGCCAATCCACGGTGATCTCGTCGCGCTCGTCACGGGTGGTACGCCAGCACCGGAGCTGGGGAGGATTGCGCAGGTAACCGAAGTCCAGGTAGTGCTCGCCGTGCCAGATCGCGGCCGTGACGACTGGATGGTCGGGCACGTCCGCGTTCCCATCGTCAGTCCGTTCCTCATCCGGTTCGGCCACGAACTCGAGCGGGTCACACGTCCACTGCGTGGGGTGGGAGGCGATGAACGGCTGCAGATCGTCGGGCACCGGCTCCAGCACCTCGGGCGTAAGGGCGATGACGTCTTCCCAGAGCCGGGCCAGGTAGTAGTCCACGTAGGGGATGCGGGTGGACTTGCCGGCTGCGGCGCAACAGTTCCTGCCCGCTTGCCTCGAGCCAGTACCAGCCCTCGGTGAGCCCGAACCAGTGGAGCCTCGGCTGGTCACCGCCCCACGGCGACACCTCGTCCAGTGGGTACAGCTCGAACTGGAACCTGATCATGGAGACAGTATCCCGTAACGTCCGGCGGTCGATCGAGAGCCCGGATTGCCGCGTTCCCTGCAACCCCGCCGCGGCCGCGCGCGCATGGCGATCCCCGCAGTTAGTCCTGACCGGTGCCCGCCTGGGTCGAGATGGCAAGCTGCTGTGGTGTTTGCGGAGCCGCGCGGCGACTACTCCTAGCTGTTTGACCTGGTGGCGATCGATCCGGTCATGCGCCACCATGCGCTTGCTCGTCATCAGGCACTGCTCGTTGCGGCGAGCGACGCATTGCACCGGTCGAATGGCCTGTGGGCCGCCCATTACCGGTCGAGGTCCAGCCAGACTCGGCTCGCCGCGGCGGTAGACCAGGCGCACGCCGACTTCCGGTGGCATGAGGAGCAGACAATCTACGGACCTCTCCATGCCTTCCGGGACGCTACGGACGGCGATCGTGCCGCCCGCGCGCTCTGGGCGCCGTTCGCCGCCCTGTACCTGCGGTGGGAGGCGGATGCCCTAGCGGCTGCGGTACCAAAAAGAACGCTGACTGGGGCGCGGAGAACCACAAAACTAGCACCAAGGCCAAGCGAGGCAAGTACGGGCCACAGTCGACGTCCATGGTTGACCTAATGCTTGATTCCATCGGTCGCCGGAACCCCAAACCCAAGATTGACCTTACGGTCGATGCCATTGGCCGAAACCCCCGTATAAACAAGGCGTTGCTAGATACCTCAGGCGGGCGTCAGCAGGTGCCTCCTGCCGCTTCCGAGGGCTGCTGGGCGGCTCGGCCAACTGATTGCGACGCCATGGAACCTCTGTTTGGCAATGTGAAGATGCAGGGTTTATGCCTGACTGGATCTGCAGCTGCATTCCTGGGTGGCGGCGGAACGGGATGCGTCGTGTACGACCGAAGGGGAGTGGGTTGGACCTTAACCAAAGGCGTCGACGTCGGCCCCAACGCTGGGTGGTTCGTCGGTCCTGGCTCGGTCGCATCTAATGGAAACATTGATGACCAACCTGGTAAATCGTTGCACGGGCAGATGTCCTCTGGATTCGAATACTCCGGTAACCTGTCATTTTCAGTCGGTACGGGTGCGCAAGGCCAGCCAGTGCACAGTTTCGGAGCTGCTGGTGGTATAGGATTGGGTGGTGGCGATGCGGACGGAAACTCGTATACTTCGTCGGGGCGTTGGTTTGATTGGTGATATCGCGACGGGTCTGTGGGGATGATGACAAGCTCATATCGCCAAAACATCAGGGCGACGAGGAATCGTAAGTCCTATCGTCTGCTCGTTCTGTCATGGCGAATCATGTTCCTGGCGGCTGCTTTCGGCGCTCTAACTCAGATCGTCTGGGCCAATCGTCTGATCACTCACCCAGTCTTGGTTGCCTTGATCGTGCCGATGATCATCGTTTTTTGCGCCTCCATGATAACGGTAGTTATAACGGGTGCTATCCAGGTCGCCCATTTTTCAGTCAACCCACTCGGGAGAGGACCGATTCAACGTCAAATTCGGTTCGTTCGCATGTTCGTCGTAGACCTAATTACGTTCCCGTGGAGCCTAACCGAGAGCCCTGAGGGGATCTCGGATCCGCGCGACTTGTAAATGTTTCGAGAGCCGGCCCAGGTGTTGGCCTGGGCCGGTTCGGCGTCGCTGGTTAGGTGGCGACCCGGCGGAGCGCTTCAATGTCGTTTAGCGCATAAATGGGGCATCCTGACAGATTTCAGAGTCGGGCTGTCTCGCTAACGGCTCTGTTTCGCTATTCGGGGTGGCGGTGTATGACGCTTGACTGATCAGGACACGGTGTCGCAGCAGGGTGAAGCTGGGCATAGACGCTTTTGTGGGTGCCGCGGCGGATTTTCTGGTCGGTAAGGAAGCCGAACCAGCGTTCAACCTAGTTGATCCATGATGAGCCGGTCGGGGTGCATGTGGAACCGTGGGTGCTTTGCCAGCCAGGCGCGTACTGCCGGCGTTTTGTGGGTGCCGTAGTTGTCGCAGATCAGGTGCACGTCGAGCTCGGCCGGGGCGCTCTTGTCGATGGTGATTAGGAATTTCTTGAACTCGGTCGCCCGGTGCTGACGGTGCAGCTCGCTGGTGACCGAGCCGTCGGCGATGTCGAATGCGGCGAACAGGCCGGTGATCAGGTCCCCGGCAAAGTGGTCAGGTGATGCCGAGTAGTGCCAGCGGGCGGGTGCTGTCGCAGGGCAATCGCAAGGTCGGGGTTTGACCGTTTGGTGATGTTTGGTGTAGTCACGCCGGTTCGGGCCGATACGTAGAAGAGCGCTCTTCTGGCGATCATTCAGGTGTCTAGGCTGGATGATCGAGAAGGACCGCGCTCGTGGAAGCATCATCGTTGATCGGCGGGTTGTCCGCACGTTTGCACGGCGTGTCGCTCCTTGAGGAGCAGGACACATTGGGGTTGTTGCAGGTACTGGCGCAGGTGCCGGACCCGCGGGACCGGCGGGGCCGGATCCATTCATTGCCGGGCCTGCTCGCGGTCGCGGTCGCGGCGGTGGCGTCAGGGCAGAGCCGGATTGTGGAGATCACCGAGTGGGAGGCGGACCTGCCGGACGCGGTCTGGGACCGCCTCGGCGCGGCCCGGGATCGGTTCACCGGCGCCCGGCGGGTGCCTGATGACAGCACGCTGGGCCGGGTCCTTGCCGGTATCGACGCCGACGCCCTGGATGCCGCGGTGTGTCGTTGGCTGATCAGCCGGGCAGGCTTCGGCGGTCCGGGCCGGCGGGTGATCGCCGTGGATGGCAAGACGTTGCGGGGCAGTGGTCCGGCCGGTGCGCAGGTGCATCTGCTCGCCGCGGTGGATCACCAGGACGGGATCGTCCTGGCCCAGAGCGACGTCGACGGCAAGACGAACGAGATCACCAGGTTCGTACCCATCCTGGACACTCTCGACCTGGCCGGGGCGGTCATCACGGCGGATGCGTTGCATACCCAGCGAGAGCATGCCCGCTGGCTGGTCGAGAAGAAAGCCGGTTACGTCTTCGTCGTCAAAGGTAACCAGAAACGTTTGTACCGGCAGGTCAAGGCCCTGCCTTGGGCGAAGATCGAAGCCCTGGACCAGACCCACGACCGTGGACACGGCCGCCATGACATCCGCCGGTTGCAGGCGGTCACCTGTCTGGGCGCCCTCGCCCTGGACTTCCCGCACGCCAGCCAGGCCCTGCGGATCCGCCGCCGCCGCTACAACCCAGGCACCGACCGCTGGTCCACCGTCACCGTCTACGCGATCACCAACCTCACCGCCGAGCAGGCCGGACCCGCCGATCTGGCCGACTGGCTCCGCGGTCACTGGTCCATCGAGGTCCTGCACCACATCCGCGACACCACCTACCGCGAGGACGCCAGCCGCCTACGGACCGGCAACGCACCCCGAGCCCTGGCCACCCTACGCAACACCGCGATCAGCCTGCTCCGCCTGGCCGGCATCACCTCGATCGCGCAAACCCTGCGGCGAAACAGCCGGAATCCGTACCGATCCCTACAACTACTCGGACTCGACTAAACGGGCATACCTCTACCTTGCGAACGCCCTGTCCCCATGGTGGGGGAGTGGGGCGCGGTGGGACCCAGCGCTGTCCTGTCGACCGGCCCCCGTTTACCCCCCGAAACCCCCGCCTGCCGTTGACAATCAGTGACAAGAGGCGGCCAGTGTTTGATCGTGTCTGTGCAGCTCAACGCTTATTTCTGACAATCAATGACAAGGTCGGGATGATTACGGACGGTAACAAGGGTTCGTCGGTTCGAATCCGGCCGTCCCGACAGCGTGAGGGTTTCCGCAGGTCAGTGACTTGCGGAAACCCTCAATTTGTTGTTCTGGCTCTATGAAGTGGCGTGCGAGGCGCTGCTGGAACCCTTAACTCGGGTGGTTTTGCGAGCCGATCTTGGTTGCCTTTGCGGTGAATCGCCTGGTAGGCGCGTCCTCTACGCCGTTCTCTTCAGCGCTCTCCCGCTTGTGCTGCATTGCAGGAACTGGTTTTCGGTCGAAGTCACCGGTCCGGCACTTGGGCTCGTCGAGAAGGGGCGATTGGCCGTCCTCCCGTGGCAGGCGATCCAGTCGGCGACGGTCCGCCGTCCTGGCCCGTTCGCCGTCCTCCAGGTCACTCTGCGCCCAGGATCGGTCGCGCCGTCCGCCACGACGCTTCGTCCACCGACCCGTGCCGGTGAGCCTGTCCACACGTTGTTGCTCAGGAGTTTCGCTGAAACGAGGGTACCCCGTCGTACTCGCCCGATCCGGTGCCGGTAAGTCGTACTTCATCAAGCTCGAAACCCTGCGCTCCCTCTACGACGGAGTGCAGGTCAACGTCATCGACCCCGAAGACGAATACCTGCGACTGGCCGAAGCGGTCGGCGGCACCGTCATCCAACTCGGCGCACCCGACGTCCGGCTCAACCCGCTGGACATCGCCGCCGACGACAACCGACCCGACGCCCGCAACCGGCGCGCCCTGTTCGTGCACACACTGATCAACGTTCTGCTCGGCGCGTTCACTCCAGAGCTGGCCCATCAACTGGATGCTGGCGCGGGGTCAGGTCTGTCCGGAGACGTTCGAGGACAGTGCTCGTTACGCTCATGCTCATGAAAACGTGCAGGCTTGTGGCCGTTGCCTGCCTGGCCTTGCTGGTCACATCGGGTTGTGGCTCCGAGCGGTTCACAACCGCTGCAGGCACCCCGACGACCTACACGTGTTGCGATGGCGAGGACGTCGATACGGTCTACCAGCCTGGCCAGGACATGACGGTTAACTGGATCGTCAGGCCGGGGACTGACCCCGCCGCGAAGCCGGCACAGGTCGAGCTGACAGCGCGTCTGACCGGCCCGTACGGGGATTTCAGCGAACTGAAGAGCGCTGCAGGGGGTACGGTGCGGCCCGCTTCGGGAGAGGTGACGTTCGAGGCCCGGCCGGTGCGGCCATCCGGTGCGGCGGGCGAACGACCGGTCAGCGTCATTCCCATCGCGGAGGACGCGCCGCCCGGTTATTACAACCTGATCTTTGCCGTACATGAGGATGGCGGAGTCGTGGGCGGAGCGAGCGTCGTCCGGGTGGCACCCAAAGCCTGAGCCCATCGCATACTCAGGCCGGGGCGGCGCTGTTCTGTCCGGTCGGCGGGGTACGCCACGGGTCGTTGCGTTCGTTCCTCCTGCTGTTGCGGGCCGTCGCCGACGATGACCCGTCGCGGGTTCGCCTCGACTGCCGTTGCTCCACCGCCATCTCGCGTCGCCCGCGACCCGCGGCAGATCAGGACGCTTGACTCGGGAGGGGGTTCATGACGAGGCAAGCTGGCGGCACGCGACCCGGCTGTGTGGTAGCCCAGCTTGCGTAAAGACCAAGCGGCAGCTTCCGTTCTTCGGATCCCAGAGGTGGTCGTTGGCGGCCAAGGCCCGAAGCAGCGCACGCTGCGGGTCGGTCAAGGGGCGGCGCTGTCCGTACGGCTCGGCGAAGGCGAAGCGCACCAAGGCGCCCCACCCCTTGTCGAATCCGGTCCAATCGTCCCGCCTGGCAACCTCGCAAGCGGCCGTTTCGATCATGTCGAAGGTGGAGGCGACGCGAATCGCGGCGGCGACGATTTCAAAGTGATGCAGGCTTGGAGGCGGCGGATTGCCCAGCGCGGCGCGGATCAGGTGTTGGCTTCGCGGATCGTCTTCGTGGGCCAACGCGGCTCGCAGCCGGACCGCAGGGTCTGGGTCGAAGAGCAGGCCACGGACGTCGACACCGAGCTGGCCGAGGCAGCAGACCCACGGGGCTCGCGGGCCAGGCCCGCGTTGCAACCAGACATGGATCAGGGCGGCAAGTTCCTCGCGCCGGTCGACCAGTGGCGCCAACTGGGCGATCACCACAAGATTTTCCGCGTAGAGCCGGGCGTGGTCCGGGATCGATGTCTGCAGTAGCGGAAGCACCACCGGGTATGCCGCCACCACGGCATCAGCGACGTCCGGCAGATCCTCGGCGAAGTACGGGTTCACCCCCAGATTGGTCACACTCAAGGCGGCGTCACCCAGGAACTCCACGAGTGATCCGACCGTGGCCGGGTGCGCCCGACCCTCGGCGAGCAGTACGGTCACGGCCCGTATGGCCGGCGCGGTGGCTGTCTCGGGGAAACCCTGGTGCAGCACCGCGACTTGGAGATGGTCCAGTGCTGCCTCACGGGCTGCGGTGTCACCGAACTCAACGCGTGCAGATGCCCCGGGGTGTCGGTAGCTCGGCCGTACGCGTGCCGCAGCCCCCCACCAGTCAACCGTCATCTTGGCCCCCGAGTCGCTGAGTGAACACCGATATTGGCAAGGACCCTTCAACCATGCCAATCCGTTAACGCGCGTTCCTCGCCACGTGTGCGCGTCGCCACCCACCAGGAGCTCGCTCCGCGACGCGCGGCTCGCGGCCATGAGTGCGTTCGCCGCGGCCGGATCCCGCATCGCGCCGAACGGTCGGCGCCCGACGCTCCCCCGCAGAGGGCTGCCGTGAGGAGGTAGATCAACGCCTCTCGAGCTCAGTGGCGGTGCCGGCGGTCAACGCCGACCGGGTCACCTTGTGCAGCCGGCCCGCGCCCGGGTCACCGGGCAGCGAAGTGTAGCTGAGCTGCCACGGCTCCTCGGCGACCGGCTTGATGACGCTGAGGATCCGCTGGCGGTGTAGTCGTAGGTGTCCCAGAGGTGCCGCATGGTGCCGGCGTCGTTCCAGTCCAGGCGTGGGTCCCAGCTGGCTCGCAGCTTTCCGGCGTTGGGCGACAGCCAGGTGCCGCGTCGGGAGGCGAAGATCGCGTCGTGGGGGTTGTCGGCGGCGACGAGCTTGCGGGCCATGATCATGCCGACGGCGAACCGGGGCAGCACGACCATCCGCCAGCCGGCGTCGCTCTTGGTCCAGGGTTGGCGGAAGAAGTCCTGGCCTTTGACGAAGACGAGCGTGCCGCAGATCGTCACGGTGGGTCGTTCGGCGCCGAGGTCGAGGTGCCTCCTTCCGAGCGGACAAGCACATGTGTACGACAGCAGCCTGCCTGCCCACGCTCGCATGTCCGGGCTGGATTCGATGCGGAGACGTGCCGGCAGCCGGCGCCGCAGGAACGGTCTCTGGATTGGACGATCACGCCGCTGGGGCCGGAACCCTAGACCATGATCACAGTGTCGGGTAGGTGATGCTGGACGCGTTGCCCCTAATTATCACCAAAGCTAGTCTGCTTCCGGGTTTGCGGGCTGATGCCGCCAGAAATCACCGGTTCACGCGCGACCATCCACGATGGTCGGTTTCGCCGTGGCCACGGAGGGTGCAGTCGAAAGTGCCTGGCGGCTTCGTTCACACAATCATCGAACAACGAGAACTGTGAGGATCAGTGGAAACGTCACCAAACGGTTCCGGGGCCCTGCTGGTGGACGTCACCAGCCCGGAGGCGTCGCGCCAGACCCAGCAGGGGGCCGAAACGGTGGCTCGCATCAAGCACCATGTCCAGGTCATGCACATGGCATGGGGACTGGCCTGGCTCATCGGGTACGGGCTGCGCTTCCTGGACGACGGTCCGGGCGGGCGCGTCTTTGTGGACCTTCCGGACCGGTTGCCCCTGATCGTACTGCTCGTGCTCCTGGCCGGAGCCGGTGCGACCACCGCGATCCTCGGTGTCCGGGCATTCGGCCGTGGTGCGACCGACCCTCGATCGACGCAGCAGGCCAAGCGGTACGGCACCGCCTGGCTCGTCGGCTTCGTGGGCTTGATCATTACGATCGGTAAGATCAGTAGTGATCTCTCGCCGCACCAGTCCGAGCTGCTCTGGGGTGCCACCACCACCGGCCTGGTCGGGGCACTGCACATGAGCGGCAGCGCGATCTGGGGAGACCGGGAGCAGTTCAGGATGGGGCTCTGGCTGACCCTGGTTAACGTCATCGGGGTCATCGCCGGGCCGGGCTGGCAAGCCTTGATCATCTGCCTCGGCGCCGGTGGAGTCACGGTGGTCCTCGCTACCCACAACCTGCTCCGGCTCGGCCGGAATTCGTGATCTCCGCCCAATAGTCCCAGCCCTCAGGTGCCGCGACCGCTTTCCACCGGAGCCGACACCCACCGCCCTCGAAAGGCAAACTACGAGAATGCGTCTGATCTTCGCTTCGATAGGCGCGTACGGCCATCTCATTCCGCTGCTTCCGCTGGCCGTCGCCGCCCGCGACGCGGGACACGAGGTGACCTTCGCCACCGACAAGCGGTTCCACCCCATGCTGCACGACGCTGGCCTGACTCCCGTCGCCGCCGGATCCACCGTTCGGGAGGCGATCGCCACGGTGCGGGCGGAGGCTCCCGCCGGTCAACCGTTCGACGCTTCCCCCCGGGCGTTCGGCAGCGTCCTGGCCCGACGCATGGTCGCCGACCTCGCGCCCGTACTCAAGGAGCAGCGGCCCGATCTGATGATCTACGAGGTGCTGACTCCGGGCGCGGGGATGGCGGCGAAGCTGGCCGGTATCCCCGCGATCTGCCACAGCATCGGTCGGCTCACCGGCGGGCCGATGTGGAATGCCATGTCTGCCGCATGGCTCGCCACGGCCGCCGAGTTGGGAATCGAAGCCCCCACCCGGGACGCCGATTTTCTCGGCAACCGATACCTGGACGTCTGCCCGCCCTCTTTCCAGCTCCCCGGGTTCGCCACCTCGGCCGAGCGGATCCTGATGCGGCCGGGCACCTGGCGTCAGTCTGCCGATCTTCCCGCCATGGTGCGGGAGCGTGACCGGCGTCGTCCGCTCGTCTACCTGACGCTCGGTACGGCCTTCGGGACCCCGGAACTGTTGCGACAGACCATCGCCGGGCTCTCGAAGCTGCCGGTCGACCTGCTCGTGGCCGCCGCCGGCCCGACCGGCGGGAAGGGCGCCCTGGGTGACCTGCCGCCGAATGTCGTGGTCGAGAGTTGGGTGCCGCAGGGCGACGTGCTTCCCCACGTTGACCTCGTGGTGAGCCACGGCGGCGGCAGTACCGTCCTCGAGGTGCTGGCGAACGGACTGCCCCATCTCATGCTGCCCCAGGGTGCCGACCAGTTCAGCAATGCTCGGGCGGTGGCGGACATCGGGGCTGGCCGGCAGGTGCTGCCGGGCGAGTTCAGCGCCGAGGTGGTGTTCAGCCAGGCGGAAGCGCTCCTGGCCGACGAGCAGGCGCGGGCCTGCGCCGACAAGGTGGCCAGTGAGATCGGCGGAATGCCGTCTCCCGAAGAGACGGTCGGCCGGCTCGTCGACGCTGCCGCCTGATCGGCCGTCGGTGATCGAGCCCGGTGGGACGTCGTATGGCTCGGGTCCTCCGCTGCTGGCCATCGACCCGACGGCACTGACAGTAGATGCCAGTGCCGAGGACCAGGGGGTTCAGGCGTGTGAGGGTCTCAGTCCAGATCCATCGCACGGCTGAGCTTTTCCCACCGGGTCAGATCGCCGCGCAGCAGTTCATGGTGGGCAGCGATGCTGTCGACGGCGTCGCTGCCCAGCGCCAGGCGCAGCGGCGGCTCAGGGCTGTCCAGGACCTCCAGAATGGCCCGGGCCGCCTTACGTGGGTCGCCTGGCTGAGTGCCGTTCATGCCGTCGACCGCAGCGCGGGTCGGACCGGTCGACTCCCCATACGCTTCGATGACCAGCGACCTGTGCATCCGCTGCCCACCGAACTCGGTCCGGAACGCACCGGGCTCCACGATCAACACCCGGACGCCGAACGGCGCAACCTCCGCCGCCAGCGCTTCGGACAGACCTTCGAGCGCGAACTTCGCCGCGCAGTACGCCCCGAAGCCCGGCATGCTCAACTGTCCGCCCATCGAGCTGAGCTGGACGATTGCTCCGCTGCCCTGTGCGCAGGTGCGGCAGGACGGCCTTGGTCACCGCGACGGCGCCGAAGAACATCACGTCCATCAGGGCCCGCAGGTCTGCGAGGTCGAGTTCCTCGACGGCGCCGACGCTGCCGTGGCCGGCGTTGTTGACCACCACGTCTATCCGGCCGAACTCGGCCAGGGTCTGCGCAACCGCGGCGGCCACCTGCTCCTCGTCGGTGACGTCCAGCGGCGCGGACCGTACCCGCCCCCCGCCGGCCGCGACGAGATCCGCGAGCCGCTGCGGTTGCCGTGCCGTCGCCGAGCACCTCACCTTCAGCCGCGCCGCAAAGCACCTACACCTCGCCCAGCAGTCACTGTCGCAGCAGATCGGCGCGCTCGAACACGGTCTCGGGGTACACCTGTTCGACCGTGACACCCGTGGCACCCGCCTCACCGACCTGGGACGGGCGTTCCTGCCGGAGGCCCGCGCCGTCCTCGCCCGTGCCGACGCCGCCATCGCCGTCGTGCAGCGCGCCGCGCGAGGCGAGGTCGGCCACCTCAGCCTGGCGTTCCTCGCCTCCACCGCCAACTACATGCTGCCGCCGGTCGTGCGAGCCGTCCGGGAACGGTTCCCCGACCGGGACTTCGCCGCCGCCGGGTTCACCCCGCGGGTCGTCCAGCGAGCCGGCGGGGCGTCGAACCTGCTCGGGCTCGTCGCCGCCGGCGTCGGGGTGACCCGGTTGGCCCGCTCGGCCAGCAGCATCCGCCGCACCGGGGTGGTATTCGTGCCACTGGCCGGCGACCGAGCCGAAACCGTCGTCGCCTGGCTGCCCGCACGCGACGGGCCAGCGCAATGCAATCTGCTCGACATCGCTGCTGACCTCGCCGCAACTGGCGACCTGACATGCTGGGGCTGACATCAGCCGTCGACAATCGACATCCGGACATCGGCCATCAGCGTGCACGTGATCGCGTCGTGTGCAGCCGGACCACCCCTCTGTCATGCGCGGTAGCGGACGACGAAGTTGACGTAGGCATTGTCGGGACGCGTTTCTGCGTCGCCGCCGGAGGTGATGAAGTGCTGGTGTGACCCTGCGGAGCCGGTGTTCCCGCCGTTTTCGTTCCAGATGGCGCGGTGCGATCCGGCGATGGGGGTGGACGACTTGTCCTGGGGCACGCCGTAGACCTCGTGGCTGTGGTCACCGTCGCTGTCCAGGGTGAACGCCTGTCTGGGCCGGCCGGTGGCGGTCTTCTGCGTGGAGCCGCAGCGGTCACCGGTGGCACCGCCGGGCGCTGGCTCGCTGCGGCTGCCCGCGTCCGGGTCACGCCCCGCGCCGTCGTCGACGCCGCGCAGCAGGTAGCCGCGGAAGTCGGGCAGGTTGAACGTGGTCGTTCCGTCCCCACCGCCGTGCAGGGTGCCGATCACCGCGAAGAGATCAGGGTAGTCGGCGCGGCCGACCAGCCGTCCGTCGCAGTACATCCAACCCTGCTCTTCCAGCCCGTACTGGTCGAGTGGGTTGCCGGCACCGTAGGCCAGCACCGCCCCGATGACGAAGTGACCTGTCGGCACGACGGGCAGGTCCTGCTCACTCATCTGGTGCTCCTCACGAAGGGGTGCCGTAGAAGATCAGGTAGTTCTGGTAGAGGTTCACCGGGCAGCTGTCCTGGTCGCCGCCGCTGAGCCCATGGGTGTGCCAACCGTTGTTGCTGGTGTTGCGGCTGCCGTCGTTCCAGTCGGCGTAATGCGATCCGGCGGCCCAGGGGTGGGAGTTGTCGTCCGGCAGGTTCGGCACCCAGTGGTGGTGGTCCTCGCTGTGATTGGTGGCGAAGCAGTCGCCAGCTGGCAGGCCGGTGGCCCTCGGTTGGACCGAGCCGACGCGGTCGCCGCTGAGACCTCCGGGGTTCGCGGGGGTGCGGGTGCCGGCGTCGGGGTCGCGCCCGCTGCCGTCGTCGACGCCGCGCTGGAACCGGCCCCGGTAGTCGGGCAGGTTGAAGGTGCTGGTGCCGTCCCCGCTGCCGTGGATGTCGCCGAGGATGCTGTAGAGGCAGGCGTACGTGGTTCGGGACACGGCGCTGCCGTCGCACAGCAGCCAGCCCGGTGGGGCGGGATCGTTGCCGGAGACGACGGCCCCGTAGCCGACGACCGTGCCGACGAGCACACCGGAGACGCCGATCACCCCGGCCGGTTCTGTTTTCGAACTGGTTGTCATGGTCACCTCATCCGTCGAACTTGATGACGAAGTAGACGTACGTGTTGGTGGGGCGGGTCTCGGCGTCGCCGCCGGCGTCGACGTAGTGGGTGTGCACGCCGGTGCCCCAGATCCACCGGCTGTCCTGCCAGATTCCGTAGTGGCTGCCGGTTACCGCCGCTCCCGTCGTGTCGGCCGGCATGTGCTCGACGGGGTGCGTGTGGTCCCCGCCGCCGTCGACCGAGAACGCGGTGCCTGGCAGGGCGGTGTACCAGTCCTGGGCGGAACCGGGATTGTTGCCGGCGAGCCCGCCGCGCCCGGAAGGGGCGCGGGTGTTGGCGTAGGGATCCCGCCCGGCACCGAGATTGACGCCCCGGGCGAACCGCCCGCGCAGGTCCGGGAGGCGGAACCTGCCGTTGCCCGCGCCGTAGTTGCCACCGATCACGGCGTACAGGGCGGGATAGTCCGCCTCATCCAGTTCGGCGCCGTCGCAGTAGAGCCAGCCCTGCGGCCGCAGCCACGAGACGTCGAGCCGGCCGGCGAAGGCGGTGATGGTGCCGATGGGCACCGGTGACGGGTCAGCTGGCATCCAGGAGTCCTCTTCTCACGCTTGGTTCGGCATCCGCTCGCCGATGGTCGTGGCCCACAGCTGCAGCAGCGTGGGAGAGCGCACCCACAGCGGCGGGTGCAGGCCCGCCTCCCGGAGCACTCCGCTGGCGTAGGTGGTGCAGTTGTTGGTGAAGACCGAGAAACGACCCGCCGCCGCCTCCGCGCTCCTCTGCGCGAACTCGTCGGCGGCCTGCACGTTCTGTCCGGGCAGGTGGATGCGGCGTACGTAGCGGCGGGGGATGCCGTTTCCACTCATGGGTTCGTAGTCCACGTTCCGGACGTTGATCGTGGTGCGCTGCCCACCACGGAAGGTCGCCTTGACGTTGCCGAGCTCGGCGTTCAGGTCGCTGATCCTGGTGGTGGCCGCGCCCGGCGCGCGGGTGCCGATCTGCGCGTGCCAGACGCTGCCCTGGTCGTAGTTCATGACGTAGGCGGCCCCTGCTTCGCCGGCAGCCTGTGCCCGACGACCGGCGCTCACCGTCATCCGCGTGCGCAGCATGTTGCCACGGCCCAGGACACCGCCGAGGGCCCCGCCGGCGGCTCCGCCGAGCGCGCCCAGCACGGTCGACAGGCCGGCGCCGGCGCCAAAATCCTGGCCCTGAAGGTGGTTGGTGACGCCGTTGCTGATGAATCCGTCGAGGGCGCCGAGACCGGTGCCGATGAATGTCTCGATGCCGAGCGACGCGGCCACGCTGGTGGTGGCCGCCGCCGACACGAATCCCAGCCCGGCAGCCGCCAGGCCGAACGCCGCTCCCAGGCCCACCGAGATGCCCCACTCCTTCCAGGTGGCCTGCGGTCCTTCGGCGTTGGCGTGGCCCAGTCCGTAGGCGGCGCTGGCGATCCCGCCGCCGATGAGGAGGCCGCCGAGCAGGGTGCCGCCCACCATGAGCGGCCAGGCGAGTCCCGCGGTTCCGATCGTGAGCGCGAATCCGGCCAGGGTGACGGCGACGCCGCCGAGGACCGCGCCGAATGCCGGCCAGGACCAGGCGAACCCGCCGCTGGGGTCGTAGCCGTTGACGGGATCTCCGCCGGCGTAGAGGTAGGGGCTTGGATACTGCCCGGCTGGGTCCATGCTCAGGAAACGCCCGGTGTCCGGGTCGTAGAGGCGCTGTGGGAAGAGGTAGAGGCCGGTGCCCGGGTCGCGCTCGGCGCCGGTGAACAGGTACGGGTAGGTGGCGCTCGCGCCGTGGTCCACAGGGGTGCCGAGGAATCCACCGGCGGGCAGGTAGGTGAACGCGCCGATGAGGCCGGTCGAGTCGTAGACGCCGCGGGTCGAGCCGAGCCGGCCGCGCAGGACGTACGCGGTGCCCTGCGGTGACCAGACGGCGATGATGCCGCCGGGTCCCGGGATGAGGTAGCCGACCCGGCGGGTCCCGTCCGGGTCGACGTGGTGCAGCGCCAGCGGCACCGCGTCAGGGCCCGGTACGGAGAGCCGTTGCCGGTCGTGGGTGGTGCGCAGCAGCAGCGTGCCGTCGGCGTCGCGGGTCAGGCGGAGCGCTCCAGCGGCCCCGGTCAGGCTGGTGGGAAGCCCGGAGACCGCCTCGTAGCGTAGGTCGCCTACGCTCAGCGGCGGCGCGTCGGTGACGTTGCCGTCCCGGTCGTAGCCGAACGCCTCGCTTTCCACGTCGTCGTCGCCGATGGTGCACAGCCGGTTGGTGCCGTCGCGGTAGTGCAGGCGCTGGGACACGCCGGCGGCGGTGCGGGTCGTCAGGTTGCCGTTCGCGTCGTAGGTCAGTCCGCTCATCCCGAACCGCTCACCCGCGCTGCAGTCGGCCACTGCGAGGCGGCCCAGCGGGTCGTAGCCGTAGCGGACGGTGACATCGGTCAGGAAGCCATCCTGGCGTACGCCGGTGAAGCGGGTGCCGGTTCGGGCGGCGCGGCCGTCGTGGCAGCCGCTGTCGTCGTATCCGCCGCTGGTGTAGTCGGTGGTCTCGGTCAGGTAGCGGTCCTCGACGCGGGTCAGCCATCCGGGTGGGGTGTAGCGGTAGGCGCGGGTGAGCTCCGCCGGGGTCCCGGGAGCGAACACCTCGGTGGCCAGCGCGCCGCCGGGGGTGTAGGTGAACCGGGCCAGGTCGGTGTCCTGGCCGGCATGCTCGCCGGTGACCGAGACCAGGTTGTTGAAACCGTCGGTGGCGAGGCGGGCGGTGAACGCGTTCGCCCCGAGCTGGGCGTCGTAGGTGATGGCGGTGACCGCGCCCGTGACGTCGTGGTCCAGTGCGACGGTGTGCTGGGCGTCGTCGTCGTAGGAGGCGACGTGGATCGTGCGGGTGGTGACCAGGCCCCGCTGGTTGTAGGTGTAGGTGCTGCGCGTGGATGGCGCGTCGCCGGTGGCGGGGCCGGTACAGGTCTGCCACAGCCGGCCGTAGAGCAGCGGGTCGGTGCCGTCGCCGTCGTAGCAGTAGCGGGTCAGCCAGGTGCCGGTGGCGGGCAACCAGGTGGGGTCGTCGGCATGTCGTTGCAGGTCGTCGCGATTCCAGGCCGCGACGCAGGTGCCCTGCTCCACGAGCCGGCTCAGGCTGTCGTACCGCCGGTAGCTGAGGTAGCCATCGCTGGCGGCCTGCGGGCCCTGACTGAACCGCAGCCGCCCGAGGGTGTCGTAGACGTGGTTGACGGTGCCGTCGAGGTCGGGGCCGGTGACCGACACGGGGTTGCCGACGAAGTCGTACTCGAATCGTTCGACGAAGCGGTCCGGGTCGGGCACCCGGGTGTCGGTGACGTTGGGTTGGTCCGTGCGCACGAGGTTGCCGTAGGGGTCGTAGTGGTTGCGCACGAGCGCGAAGGTTCCTGGTTCGCCGGTCAGGTCGCCCTGAGCGACGGCGACGGTCTGACCCAACCGGTCGCGCCACAGCCGCATCACCCGGCCGTCGGGGTCGGTGCTGACCTCGAGCGAGTACTGCCCGGCGGGCAGCTTGGGCAGGAGCGGCTGCCCGGTGTTCAGGCGGTAGTCGGTACGGGCGGTGTGCCGCTGTCCGACGGGAATCGACTCGACGATGGCGAACGCGCGGCCGGGCCGTCCGAATTCGACGGGTCGGCCCAGTGGCGAGGGCTCGAAGAGGGTGCGGGAGAACGGGTAGCCGCCGTCATCGGGGTAGGCGCGGGTCAGCTCGCAGTCGCCCATCGCCCCGGTCTCGGGATCCAGGTCGGTCATCAGGCCGGGTCGGTAGCCGATCGGCTCACCGTCGACTTCGATGGTCTTGGTGGTGAGCGCCGCCCGGCCGGCGCAGTCGTAGCCGGTGGCCGACAGCCGCACGCGGGTGTCGTCGACGCGGTGCAGTTGCCGGGGGCGGCCGGCGTTGTCGGTGAAGCAGATCCCGACCACCGGGGCGGTCCCGAACGCGATCCATCGCAGCGCCAGCGGTCCGTCGGTGGCGAACGCGACCGAACCGGCGAAGCCGTCCGGTGCGACCCGCTGAAGCAGCAGCTCACCGTCGACGTACCAGAGCATGCGGTGTGGCCAGACGATGAGCATCAGGTCGGTGCCGGGTTCCGCCGGTGCCGCAGCCGCCGCCTCACCGTCGGGCTGGTGCAGCGTCCAGCAGCCGTCGGCCCAGCGTACGCACCACTCGCCGAGGGTGAGCCGTACCGGTCGCCGCACGGCCGGGTCAGCGGTCAGGGCGATACGCAGCAGGTAGCTGCCCTCGGGCGTCTCGGTGAGGGCGAGCGTGCCGGTGCCGTCCTGCGCGTAGCGCAGCAGGCCCGGTTCCTGCTGCCAGCCGGCGTCGGCACGCCACTGCGCGCGCCACTGGTCGCCCTGCCGGAAGTCGGTGAAGGTGCCGGGGCCGCGCAGCGACGCCACCAGGGTGGCGTTCGGCCGCGCGGGGTCGAAGGTGTCCCGTCCGCAGCGCCAGACGTACTCGGCGGTGGCCGACAACGGCCAGTTGTCGAAGCCGACGTCCAGCACGGGTCGGGTCAGCAGGTCGTAGCCGATGTGCCGGGTGTCGCTGAGCATGTCCACCGTGGCGCGCAGTTCCTGCCCGTCCGGGGAGTACACCGAGGCCTGCAGGCTGGCTGTGACCGGGGCGAACGCGAGGTCGTCGACGAGAAGGTACCGCCGGTCCTGGCGGCTGGTGAGGGTGAGTGCCACCGACGCGATGGCGCCCAGGTCGAGCGCCTGCGGGTCGATCAGCTGGTGCAGCCAGCGCCACCGGTCGTCGGTGGCGGGGATGGACAGCACGACCTCGGCCGTGCGGCCCTGCTCGTCGCAGACCGTGGTGCGCAACGCGGCGAGATCCGGGTCGTCGACGAACCCCGGCTGGGTGCAGACCCAGCACGACAGTTGATAGGGCCGGTCGCCGCGGGCCGGGGTGAACTCGTTGGTGATGCCGATGGCGCAGTCGGGGTCACCGGGGATGGCCAGTCGCCGTGACCCGGAGTGCGCCGGGCCCTCGGTGATGTACCCAGTCGGGTCGAGGCCGGCGGGGGTGAGCGTCCAGCCGCCGTCGTCCTCGTACTCCTCGAAGCCGTACCAGCAGACCTCGCCCTGTCGGGGGTCGGCGTTGGCCGTGGTGGCGACCGCGAAGCGGCGCTCGCGGTCGTAGATGGCGGCGGCGACGTGCCCGCTGGCGTCCAGCGCCGCCAGCGGCTGGGCCCGCTCGGTGACGTCGAGGACCTGGCGGGCGCAGAGCCAGCCCGGTCCGGGTTCGGCGTCCGAGCCCCACGCCGGGAAGGTCGGATCGTCGACGCCCAACCACTGGTAGCCTCGCTCGGCCGCCCAGGGCCCCCACTCGTTGCGGAAGGTGGTGACCTCGCTGGCGGTGACCACGTCCGCCGTGAGGTCGCTGGTGGTGACCTGGCTGGTCGGGACGAGGCAGTTGAGCTCGCGCAGGCCCGGGTAGGTCTGCCAGGCGTAGGACGTGTCGCGGCGCAGCCGCCGCCGCGTCCCCTGGTCGTCGGTGTTGTCACGGATCTCGCGGCACGGCTGCCCACGGTCGTTGTACTCGTGTTCGGTGGCGTCGACCAGCCACCCGTACACGGTGAGCCGTGTCCCGTCGGCGACCACCTGGTACT
Organism: Micromonospora sp. NPDC050276; assembly: GCF_044459545.1. Lineage (NCBI taxonomy): Bacteria > Bacillati > Actinomycetota > Actinomycetes > Micromonosporales > Micromonosporaceae > Micromonospora > Micromonospora sp. NPDC050276. The sequence goes on from NZ_JBITJA010000017.1 coordinate 21,706, forward strand.
TCGTGCCGTTTGCGTCGGTGAGCCGCCAGCGCCGGTCGGGCTGTTCCTCGTGCACCGTCACCGGGTCGGTCAGGGGTAGGCCGTGTGCGGTGAAGTGCGTCAGTAACGCGGCCCGCGCTCCGGGCTCGCGGATATCGGCGCGGTCCGTGTCGGCGGTGAAGAGCTCACCCGCGGTCGCCTGGGTCTGCCTGCGCACTCTGGTGTAGGCGCCAACGACGCGCAGGTCGCTGTCCTGACCCGTGTACGCGTAGGGGTAGCTGACGCTCTCGCTGACCTGGCGACCGTCGGCGTCGAAGGCGCGGGTGCGGAACAGTTGCCCGTTGAGCTTGCTGAAGTACGCCCGGGCGTTGCTGTACTGGTCGGACACCGGGTAGAGCACGCCGGGCACGCTCGGGCTGAGCCCGTTGAAGAACACTCGTTCGACGCAGCCCTGGCCGCCGTCGTCGGGCGTGGCACGGACCGTCACGTACTGGGTGACGAGCCCGTACGGGTCGTAGGTCGCCGTGGCGAGGTCGTAGTCCAGCGTCGTGTGCCGGGCCTGGTAACCGGTGTCGCTACCGACGCGGACCACCGGGTAGGCCACCAGCCGGGTGGCGGTCCGGCCGCCGACGACCCGGTACAGGGCAAGGCTGGTGGCGTGGTCGAAGTCAGGGCCACGGTAGGTGACGACCGTCTCCGGGCCGGTGAGGATCTGGCCGGGCTGCGGGTCGTGGACCACCACCCGTTCGCCGGGCAGCGAAACCGACTCCCGCACCGCGGCGTCGACGAGCGTGACCAGGTGAGTCGAGCCGTTGCGGTCCTCATAGCTCAGATAGCCCGGCGCGGCGTTGGTCAGGGTCGCCAGGTCCGCGTCGGCCGGCAGGGTGTACACGCTACTCCAGGCGCCCTCTGGTGTGCGCCAGAGCAGGTCGCGGCCGACCGTGCGATAGCCCTCAGTGAGGGTGGGCAGCCCAGGGTTGGTGCCGTTGGTCCGGGTGGGGGTGCGCCACGCGTTGCGGTAGGGGTCGTACTCGTACAGCTCGGCTGTCCACTGGCCGCTGTCCTGGACGGTGATGGCGTAGGCGGTGTCGGCGGCGTAGTGGTAGGTGTAGCGGGGGCCGACGGTGGGGCGGGTCGAGGCGACCTGCTGCCAGCGGGCGCCGTCGAAGCGGAACAGATGCTCGCCGTTGGCGGCGGTCGACCCGTTCACCGTCGCGTATCCGACCGGGTTGCGGACGTCCACGGCCTGGCTGCCGTCGGACTTCAGGACCTGCCCGAACCGGTATGCCGCAGACCAGGTGACCAACCGGCTGGCGTACCGGACGGTCCCGGCGGTGTCGTCGAAGGCGGTCACGAAGCCGAGCACGGCGAAGGACGCGCCGATGGCGAGTAGCCGATCGGTCGAGGTGGCTGTCCAGTCGATGTCGACGGTTTCGCTGACGGTGTCTCCGCGACGCCAGTGCCGCTCCGCGTCGCAGTGATGGACGGCAACGCGCAGCGTTCGGCTCTGCTCGGCGTAGGTGACTGCGACGCAGACGCCTGCGCCGCTGGCCAGCGCAACGCGGTCCACTCCGCTCAGCCCGAAGTCCTGCTCGACCCAGCGCCGCTCGACCGGATCCCACGTGACGATCTTCAACTGCTCGGCGCGGGCGTCCGCGACGGCGACGAACCCGCCGCCGACGCTGACCGCCGGCTCGGCCATCGGCTCATCGAGCGTGACCGGGTACGCATCACGTTCCCACTCGCCGAAGCGGAACGGCTCCGCGCGGACCAGGTGGACCCGGTACTGACCGGTGTGCGCGTCCTGGTACCAGACGACGAAGAACTCGTCGGTGGTGAGCACCCGAAGGGTGGTGGGCGTCGCCGCCCACTGTCGGGTGTCCTGTTGCGCGGACCAGCTGCCGTGCCAGGAGTACACGCCGGTGGTGATCTGACCGGTGGAGCTGTTTTCCCAGGTCAGGACGGTGTAGGTGGGGCCGTGCCAGACCCGGGGTGTCCCGCCGGCGGCCGGTCGTTGGATCGCGACCCGCAGCGCGGTGTTGGGCAGCTCGGCGGCGCGGTACTCGTATCCCGCCTGCCCGCCCTGCGGCGTGCGCGCGCCGCACATCGCGCCCGGGTTCGAGCTGTCGGCGCCGTGGTAGTCGAACTCCAGCTCCGGCAGGGCCCCACCGCCAGCCAGCTCCTGCCCGACGGCGATGAGATAGCGCTTGAGGTACCGGCTGTCGTCGGCGTGCCGGGATTGGTTGCGCAGAGCGTAGCGCAGTCGCGTGGTCAGCACGGTGCCGCCGGTGCTGTCGCACACGACGATCTGGTCGAGGTAGTGGTCCTCCAGCTGGAACTGATAGGCGTTCTGGCCGCCGTGCGGCGGCACGTACGGAGACGGGGTCTCGCAGGGCTCCTTCGACAGGTAACGGAAGTCGACGGTCTGCCCGAACACGTCGACGATCCGGCGGAGCCGGCACGAGCGGGTGCAACGCGCCTGCGGGCTCGCCCCAATCAGCACGTCGTCGATGTCGTACTCGAACGACACGGTGTCGCCCGCCAGCGAGCGGATGTGCAGGAGGTTCCACGCCAGCGGAAAACTCATCCCCCCCGGAACTGTGGACGGGCCGATCCAGTTGCCCCACCGCACGCCGCGCTGCACCGCCCCCAACCCGTACGTGGAGGTGCTGCCGTCGTCCCTGACGATGGTCCAGTACTCGGATTCCGGGCAGGTGGGGTCAGGGTGGTAGGTGATCTGCCAGAACGGCTGGTCGACAAGTTGGAAACGCTGTGCCGGCCCGTCGACGCCCACTCGCACGAGCTGTCGCGCAGCACCGCCGGTGATCAGGTAGTACACGTCGTCAACCGTCGTGCCACTGGTCTGGGACTCGACGACGACCCGTTCGTACGGCAGGGACCAGCCCAGGCCGAGCACCCCGGTGGGTGAGGTGAGGTTGGACCGCTGCACGGAATGGTGCACTCCGCTGCCGTAGAAGGCGGTGACGGTGACGTCCAAGCCGCCACGGCCAGTCAACGAAACCAGGTCCAGGGGCAGGTTCACCTCCCCGCGGAACATGTTCACCACGTCAGCGACGTCACCACCGACGAGCAGCTGCGACGTCCGTACCCCTGGCGCGGCCGCTGCTTGCGCCACGGCCATCGTGGCCACCCCCGTCTGCCGACAGCCGATTGCACTCGCGTCGACTGGGCTGGCGACGCAGTACCGAGAATATCGACCAGACCTCGCATAGGATGACAAAGGCCGTAAAGCACATCAAAGGGTGTACAGCTGCCGCTCGGTTCAGGCAGCGGTCCATCGTCACCCACCCCACCGGCGCCCCGGCGTCCAGGGCCCAAGCCAGCATGTCCCGGGCCATCTGGACCTTCGTGGCGAACTGCACCTCGTCGGGGATCCCCGCGGCCCGGCACCGGTCCCGGTCATCGGTGCACGACGTCGGGAGTTGTGCCGGTTGATCAGTGCTCGACCGCGTGATGACCACCCTTGCCGACGTCCAAGCCGAGGTAGACGCCGTATCCGTCGTGCACCGCACCCGCCTCGCGCATCGTTCCCGTGGCCCCGGCCGCTGGTTCGAGCGTCGGACTGCCGGCAGCCACGTTGCGAAGAGACTTACCCCGCCACGGGTGGCCGTGTCCCATCAGCGGTGCACCGACGCCACCCGACCCCGGCGGCAACACCCCCGTACGACGGGGCAGCATCCTGGCGAAGCGGCCGGTGACGGGTGAGGGTCAGCGGCCGGCGCTGCCGCCGAACCAGGAGATCCGGCGGGTGGGTGGCTCAGTTGACGCGGAATGTGGTGAGCACCGCGGCGTGGTCGGAGGACCAGGCGTTGGCGGACGGGTTGGACTGGGACGGGGTACCCGTCCACAGGGCATCGGAGGACAGGACGGTGAGCGGACCCCGGTAGTGGATGAAGTCGATGCGGTCCTGAGGCTCCGGATCGCCCCGGTGGGAGTCGTAGCCGTATCCGCCGGTGAAGGTCTTGTAGACCGGGGACCAGGTGTTACCCGGATCCCGGGCCGGGTCGGGCCGGGCCTGACGGTAGGAGTCGACCATGCCGGCGTTGGCGGGTGCCGTGGAGGTGGGCCAGGCAACGGCACCGTAGCCGCAACGGGAGTTCGTGGCCGTCCAGTCCAGGTGCGACGGGGCGTTGAAGTCGCCGGTCAGCATGACCGGCGTGGTCGGGGACGCGGCCAGGTCGGCTTTCATCGCGGTGAGGATGCTGTTGATCTGGCCGGTCCGGCCGGCGGAGGCTTCCCGGCTCATCAGCTGCTGCACGCTCAGGCGGCCGAAACAGGCGTCGTAGGGGCCGTACGGGGTGTAGCCGAGATGGGCGCTCCAGAGTCGTAGGCTGCGGGAGCCCAGGTTGATTGTGGCGGCGACGGCCGAGCCGGCCACGGTGGGCGTGGTGGCGGTGATCGGGTAGCGACTCAGGACCGCGGTGTCCGGGTCCTGGAAGTACGACCAGCCGAGCGCGGCGGCGAGTGTACGGGCGGCGCCGCCTTCGTTCTCTTGAATGCCGACCACGTCAACGTCACGTTCGAGCAGGAACTTGAGTTCCTTCTCCAGCCCGTTCGAGACCGCCGTGCCGCCGTGCCACAGGTTCCAACTCAGCGCCCGTAGCTGCGGGACGAGCGCGCCGGACTGAACGCGGATGGTCACCGTGGCGGTGGCGGTGCCCGCGGCCGTGGTGGCGCGCACGCCGAGCGTCGTGGTGCCTGCTGCGGGCGGCGTTCCGGTGATCGCGCCCGTGGCGGTGACCGTCACCCACGATGGTCCGGAGGTTTTGGCGAAGGTCAGGCCGGTGGTGTCGCCGTGCACGAGCCCGCCGACCGTTGCCGAGTAGGCGGTGCCGGCCTTGGCGTTGCGCAGCGTGAACGCCGCGGTGGGGAAGCGCGGGGCGCCGGTAGCGGTCAGCCGCACCGGAACCGGCTGGGCCAGCCAGGTGTACCCGTCGTTGTACAGGTAGTAGAGGATGTATGCGCCCGGGGCGAGGCCCGCGGTGGGCAGCGTGCCGGAGCCGCTCGCCGACGGCGTGTAGACCCACTTGGTGGAAGGTCCGACGTATTTCTCCTGGACGGGCCCGTTGCCGGGGTCAGCGTAGAGCCCCACCCAGTTCATCGCGGTATGGCGCGGAGTCGTGTAGCTGAACCGGATGTCGGAGCCGATCGTGACCGACGCTGCCGCGACGGTCAGGGTGCCATCGGGTGCGGCTAGAGCGGGCCGGGCAGGCGAGAGGAGCACCGAGGTGGCGGCGAGGACGGCCGTCACCCAGGCCAGGATGTGACGCATCAGAACTCCAGAGATCGAAGAGCGGCCATTTCGCTGATCATCGGCGTCAGGTTCTGCCCGCAGCATGGCCGCGCGTGAACAGCCGGTGAAAACGCAGCCGAACAACAGCTCACGGGATCCGGTCGAGCAGGGCGACCAGCCGCATCGCGGGGCAGCAGTCCGGCTTCAGGTCCGGCCGGGAGTTGGCGGCGCAGGCCGATCAGGTCCAATACGGCTGAGAGCGGGCTGAACACGGCTGCTCCGGGTCCCCGGATGGCCGGCTACGGATACCCCACGGCCGGCATGACCTTCGGATTCAGGACGTTCACCTCGATGGCGTTCAGTTCGTGGGGGATAGCCGTCCTGTTTCGTCGCCGTCGGCGTCGAGAAGCACGAGAACCTTGCCGTCGAGACCGGCTCGCCTGGCCGTCGTGAGCCATTGCCCGATCGGCACGCTGTGGGCGCAGAACGTCAGCGTGGTTGCTCTCGGGGTGGCGAGCAGGGTGCCGCCGGCAGCGGTGATCCACCGACCGCTCTGGTCGTTGCAGCCGTCGGATCCGTGCCACTCACCGTCTGCGGTGAACTCCAGGTAGGCCGCCTTGTGCCCGCTTGCGGGCGCCCAACGGCCCACCGGCTGACGCTGGTCCGCGGGTACGAGCGTCGCCGGTAGTGCGACGGCGGGTGCCAGGGCCCGTCGAGCTTCGTCGGTGACCGTCGGCGGTTGCAGCACGGAGTCGGCCTTGTCGGGCTCGGGGGTCGGTCTCGCCCCGGGGATCAGCCGGGCGACCGCTTGCCCTCGCCCGTCCAGGAGTACGGGGTGGCCCGTGCCGTCGAACTGGTATGCGGTCACGCTCCGTAGCCACGGGGGCGTCTCTTGACTAGCCTTCGCGCAGCCAGGGGTGCCCTCGACGACGGCGGTGGAAGCCGACGAGATGTCGGCGAGGAAGACACCTTCGTCGTTGGCTCGCCAAGACCCGCCCAGGGTGCCGCAGTGGCTGCCGATCAGGTGCAGCTCACTGTCCGCGAGGCGCAGGATCGTGCCAGCGCCGGGGTCGGCAACGTCAACGAGCGTCCAGGAGCCGATCAGCCTCTCCGGCGCCAACGGCACCACAGCCCCCGTGGCGCCCCCGACCGGCGGCTTTGGGACTGCGGACTCCGGGGAGCCCTGCCTCGCGCACGCGGTGAGCAGCACGCCCACCGCAACCAACGTCGCGAGGCGACGCCGATGTGCCGTTCGGCTTCTCATGCTGCTTCTCCCAGCTTCTCCGGCCACCTTCGGCGCCGCGCTGCACGACACCGGGCGAGGAACAGACACACCCCTTCCTACCAACGGCTGGTATGAATGTTGGATGCGCCCCGCGTCCATGACGGCACGCTGTCTTCAGCCCGCCGGACACGGATCGTGGTGGGCCCTGGTCATGATGGCAAGGTGACGAAGCTCTTGGACTGGATCGGGCGCCGCCTGGCCCTCTCGTTCACCGCCAGCGCACTCGTGGCACTCGGGTCGATGTGGTTCATCGCGGCGTTCTACCGGGCGCCGGCCGTTTCCTGACACGGCGACGTCGAGCTGGACGGCGATGTCGAACCTTGGGAGCATATGCAGGTCGCCGCGCCCGTAGCGCGGGATCGCGTTTGTGTTCTAAACCGGCATTCTGGCAGCTCGCCCTGGTCGCGTCACATTGACGCTCTTGACACGCTGCCGATGGCATCGTTAACATCATCGCAACATTGTTAGCGCTAACAGCCGTTGATCGATGGTCCGGCTTGGACGAGACCGAGCCGATGGACGTGTGCGCTGGAAGCTCAACCGGTCGAGCGGACAAGCCTTTCTCCCACCCTTCGTGCATCGAAGGATGCCTCACACCCAGCAATTAACCCACGCCCGGCCGGTCATCCGGAAAGTCGGACACTTCTGCCCGTTGTTAGCGCTAATACGCCTAGACGGAAGGTAGGACCTGATGGTTGTCGAGTGGGCTCCCGGCAAACGACGTCGAGGTTTAGCGGCTATTGGCCTTGCTCTCGTGGTCGGAATGGGGGTGGGTCAACTGGCACCGATCGTGCCGGCCTCGGCGGAGAAGCCCGTGCCGCCGCCGGCGCCGGGCGTTGGACCGCAAACCCCGTCCGCCAAGGTGCCACTGGCCGGTGTGGACATGACCCAGACCTACGTGAACCCGATCAATCTGCCCGGGATGGCCGTGCGCAACATCGTCGGGACGATGCCGCCCACCGACGAAAATGTCGCAAACACGTCGCAGATCCCGGCCAGCTTGAACCTGGAGACGTGGACGGCAGCGTCCGGGAGGACGCTCGCAGGTCGATCCACCGTCGGTTTCACCAGGATTTCGGAGAACTCCGCACGGACCGGGGCGGACTGGTCCGCGCTGAACGTCGACGGGACCATCTATCTCTATGCGTCAGGTGCCATGCAGAATGCACCGAACAACAACCGCACTGTCTGGTCCACTACCGACTACCTCACCTGGACGCCCCATCGGATGAACCTGGGCCTGGTCGCGCCAACCGTCGTGCAGCTCGGCGACAAGTTCTACATGGCCGGCAACAACACGCCGGTCTATCAGGCGGACTCTCCCACCGGGCCGTGGACCAGCATGGGGAGTTTCCTGCGCCCGACCGGCCAGACCCTGAGCGTTGGCGACGTGCAGTTCTTCCTGGACACGGACGGTCGACTGTACTTGACGTACAACATCGGCTCACCGATCATGGGCGCCGAACTCGACCCGAACAATCCTCGGCAGCTCATCAGCGACCCGGTCGTGCTCTGGACTTTTGACCCGCGCCAGGAGTGGCAGCACATCGGTGACAACAAGGCGACCTACACGCATGGGTACGTGGAGGGTTCACAGCTGTTCAAGGTGAGGGACACGTATTACCTCTCGGTCGCGTCCGGTGGCACGGAGTTCACCACGTACGCGACCGGCGTGATGACGTCGGACAAACCGCTGTCCGGCTTCAAAGTCACTCAGCAAAACCCGATCGGATACGGAAACAACCACCCGAGTGCGGTGTATCCGAACGCTGGGCACGGCAGTTTCGTACTCGACAAGTCCGGCAACCTGGTGTTCTTCTACACCTACGTCATCGCGTACGAGGAGTTCTTCGAGCGGCGACTGGGAATGGACATCTGCAACGTGATTCCCGCCGGCCCGAAACGGGGAGCAATCGATTGCGAGTTGTCCAACACGCCGCAACTGGCCCCTGGGAAGAAAATCTCGGGCAGGGACGACGTCGGACTCTACAATGTGGCCACCAACAGCCAGGCGTACTGGGCAAGCAGCTACGCGCCCGGGCGCAACCCTTACTACGGAGGGGACCGCTCCCTATCCACGTGGTGGGAGCCGGCTGACAGCGATACCGCGCCCACGTACATCAGGGGCTTCGGGACCGTATTTCACATCTCCGCCGCGCAGATCCAGTGGAAGGAACTCGGGCGCACGTTCACCGAGGACAACGCGGTGCAGTACACGCTGGAGTACAAGGATATCCCCACCAACACGTGGCGGCCCCTGGTCGACAGGAGTACGAACACCACCGCGTACACGGCTGAGTACGTCACCTTCGACCGGGTGCTGACGAATGCAGTCAGGTTGAAGGTCCTGGGTACGACCGAGACCGTCAAGGTCGGAGTCCACGAACTCAACGTGTTCGGGGAGAACTACAACCTGGTGGTCGAGAAGGGCATGATCACTCCATAGGCCGGTTGCTGAGCATGCAGTAGGGAGCGGGCGAGATCGATTGATCTCGCCCGCTCCCTACTGTGGCGCGTTTCAGCGGGTCTCGACGTCCCTCTGCTGGCTACCGCACCGTCAACTTCTGGTAGGTGGCGGCGTAAGGCCGGTAGGTCGGGTTGCCGGAGTAGGCAACGTGGACCCGGTAGGCTCCGGGGCGCAGATCGGCGGTCCGCAGTTCGACGACGGCCTTGCCGGCCACCAGCGGCACGACTTGCGCCGTGCCGCCGAAGGTGACGGTGACCTCGCCGGTCGGGGTCGGAGCGTGTTGCTTCGGCCCGCCCGCCGGCTCAACAGCCACGTTCAATCTGAACGTTCCCCCGCGGACAACCGACGCCGGTGCGGCTTTCGCCTGGACCTTGACGGCGGCCGGGCCGGAGGGCACCTCGAACGACGCCGTACCCTCCGACGCCTTCAGGTAGTCGAAGCCGAGGTACTCGGCCTTGACCGTCCGAGCACCCGCCGGCAGACCCGTCGGCAGCGTGACCGTGGCGGCGCCGTCGCTCAGGTGGGCGAGCTTCGACCACGAGCCGATGCTGAACCGCACCTGACCGCCGGTCTCGAACCCGTCAGCCGCCCTGACCGTGGCGGTGGCCGTGGTCGTCTGGGCGCCGCTCGCGTGCGGCTCGACAGCCACCTCGGTGGTGGTCGTGACGTCGCTGTTCGGGTTCCCACGGATGTCGTTCCACTCGCGGACGGTCAGCGGGATCACGGTGCCGTGACGCGGACGGACGACACCCGCGTTGGTCATCGTGATCGCCTTGGCGTTCCAGGTCGGAGCCTCGACATTCTCGTGGCACGCGGCCTGGTACCCGCCTCCGTTCGTGTACCGGTCACCCCAGAGGTAGAACTGGCCGGGGCAGGAGGTGTCACCGGGGTTGGCCTTGAAGATGACCGGTCCCTCGTACCCCTGGTTGGCGACCCACGTCGTGCGCCCCAGAGCCGGCGCGACCAACGTCCAGTTGTCGATGTTGTTGTCCAGGAAGTCGGTGTGCTTCTCCGAGAAGATATCCGAGCCCTGGTTTCCGGCCTCGTTCTTGGTCACCCGGTAGTAGTAGTCACCGACCCGGATCGCGGTCGTGTCGATCCGCGACAGCGGGGCCGGGTCCTGCCAGACCCGCGGAGCGGAGAACGTCTGGAAGTCTCGCGTCGTGGCGTACCACATCTGCGCGTTCCCCTGACCGGTGCGGTTCACGGGGTTGCTCCACAGCGACTGGGCCCAGAACACGACGTAGGCGCCGATCTCCTCGACCCACAACGACTCCGGTGCGAAGGCGTTGCCCGCGTTGTCGGGCGCGACCTTCACGTGCCGCTGAGGGGTCCAGTGCACAAGATCGTGCGACTCGAACACCTCGATGTACTGGGTGTCATTAATGGCGTACCCGCCCTGGTCGTACCAGTTCAGGTCGGTGGCGATCATGTAGAACGTGTCGCCATCGGGTGAGCGGACGATGTGCGGGTCACGAAGCCCCTGGTCGCCCAGTTGGGAGATGAGTGACGGCCGACCTCCGGTCAGACCGGTCCAGTCCAGAGCGGTGTTTCCGTTGGATGTCGCGAACATGATCTGCTCGCCGTCGGCAATCCCCTCGCCCTTGAAGTACCCCATGAAGTACCGCTGGTACTCCTCGGAACGCGGCATGGCGGCGATGGTCACCGGGAACGACTTCTGCTGCGAGGCCATACCCTTGGTGATGGTCGCCGTCAGGGTGGCGGCAACATCCTCATGGCCGAAGGCCGGGCGGGTGACCTCACCCGTGGGGGTGACGAGGCCGGTGGTCGATTTCCAGGTGATCGTGGATCCGAACTCGCCCTTGGCAGCGAGGTCGAGGTTTCCGCGTACCTCGTCGGTGGCGTTCAGGGCCAGGTCGAAGGTGTCACGGTCAACCGCCCGCGCATCGTCGAACTCGGCCTTCACCACGACGGGGATCTCCCGCGTGGTGACCTCCTGGGTGCCCTTGCGAACAGTCGCCGTGAGCGTGGCTGTCGCGTCGGGCTGCCCCTGCGCGGGCCGGCTGATCCTGCCGGTCACCGCAACCTTGCGTGCGCTGGCAAGGGCTGGCGGGGTGTAGACCTCGACGACCGACGGGTCCGAACTCGTCCAGGTGATGGCCGAGCCCGCCACGGAGCCCACCTTGGGCAGAACGATGTCGCGTACGACCGCACTGGTCAGGCCGAGGTCGATGGCGGCGGCGTCGGCGCGAACGCCATCGGAGACGGTCCTGCCCGCCAGGATGAGGGTCTCGTCCAGACTCACAGCCCGGTCGTACACGCGGAAGTCCCGGATCGATCCGCGGAACGAGTAGTGGCCCGAGGTCTGCGAGCGACCGAGGAAGTTGCAGTTGGTCCCCGCGGCGTTCACCGACGGCGCCGTGGTCAGGTCCGTCGATGTCGCGTGCAGCACGCCGTCGAGGTAGAGCCTGCCGGTCCAACTCGTCCCGTTCGAATTCAGTGACTGGGTGTAGGTGACATGCGTCCACGCACCCTCAAGCATGCGGACCCGGTTCTGTTGCAGGTTCGCCGGACCCACCGCCACGCGGAACCGCTGGGTGTTCGACGCGAAGATGGAACCCTGGGCGCCGGTGTCGACGTCGCACGAGCCGGACTTGCGGCCAAAACCCCACATCTGGTGCTCGCCGACGTTCGCCGGGTCGATCCACACGTCGTAGTCGACGGTGAGGTTGGACATGCCGGCGGTGATGTCGTTCGGCAGCGCCACGTACGCGCCGTCGAGGGCGCTCTCGTAGGAGTCGGGGTTGAACCTGACTCCTTCGCCGGTCAAGGTCGCCTTCTCTGGATTCACGAGCGTGGCGTTCGCCGCCGAGCCCGCGCTACCCGAGTTGACCAACGTCGTCCCACTGGTCTCGTCAAGGGCGAAGTGGTGGACCAGACCCGCATCGAGCTGCTCCTCGGCAGCGTGCGAGGGCGTCGCCGCGAACGAGACCGAGAGAAGCGCACCCAGTGCCAGGACCGCGACACCTCTACCCCCCCGACTCCGCCCGAGACGGGGCCTTCCCTGTCGCAGTCTCAATGGATCCTCCTTGACCGGGTGGGGCTCTCTCTCAAGTGGAGGGAGGCGTTAACGCTAACTACGGGGTGCTGCCAGGTCAACGCAGTGCGTGCGGCCCGAGGCCACACCGTCAACTCGCGGTCGTGCCCGCGCAGAAGTCCTCACCTGGCGGTGGCCCGGGTCGGACCGGACGGGCCGGAAGGGCTGCGCCCCTCGGACCGCGATTCGTATCCACCGCCCGCCCGGCAGGTCCACGATCTCCGCGAGCAGGGGCTGATGCCCGACCCGGACTGATCCGACCGGTGGGGATCGGCGCACCGCGCAGTGCACGCGCTGGGACGGGCGGCCGTCCCCGCTTTACGTCATCGTGGATTTACTCATCACCCGTTCATGTCACGTACGCGTGCACCTGAGGGCCTCCGCGACCCCCCGACGCTGCCGCTTCTTGACGATCTGGGGTTCGAAGGTGCCCGCCTGATCCTGTGGCACGGCATTCTGCGCCGGCCCGGTGCTGTTGGTCAGTACCGTCCTCGAGTGGGTGCTGTTGCGGATATTGCCCGTCCCGGCACCCGACAGGTCGGGGGTCGGCGATGCCTGCCAGCTCAACCGTCCGTCCGTGCCCGCCCATCGCGAAACATTCAAGATCCACAGCCGAAACAAACGGCCGGAACATTAGCATCTGCCTTTGCTGTGTTGATCAACTTGAGGAATCGTGTTGCTACTTCCACGTCTTCGCGGACGAGGGTCGATAGCGCTGTGCACCGCGCTCGCGGTGCTCGCCCCGTCGCCCGCCCTGGCCTCGCCCGGCCCCGCTGCCCCCTCGGCCTCATCCGCCCTCCCGTCTGCCTCACCCCCGGCTCCCGCGACCACCTCCACCGTCACCCTGATCACCGGGGAGAAGGTCACCGCCACCAGGCTGGCCGACGGAAGTCTCAGCCCTCAGGTGCGAGACACCGAGGGTCGGCTGACCGGGTTCACCTCGGCCCGGGTAGGAGGGGACACCTACGTCTACCCACACGGCGTGCTGCCGTACGTGAGCGCCGGGCTGCTCGACACGCAACTGTTCAATCTCTCGGAGCTGCTGGCGGACGGGTACGACGACGCGCGGCGCGACCAACTTCCGCTGATCGTCACCTATGACGCCGCCGCCCGTTCCCGTAGCGCCTCGGCGCCCGCGGGTGCCCGCAACGTGCGCAGGCTGGACAGCATCCAGGGCGACGCGCTGAACGTCGACCGATCGAAGACCTTCTGGTCCTCGATCACCGGCGGCGGGGAGGCGACCGCCCGTTCCACCGGCAGCCGGCTCGCACTCGGCGGCGGCATCGCGAAGATCTGGCTGGACGGCAAGGTCGAGGCTGACCTCGCCGACAGCACCGCGCAGGTCGGCGCCCCCCAGGTCTGGGCATCCGGGAACACTGGCAAGGGTGTCGACGTCGCCGTCCTGGACACCGGCATCGACATCAACCACCCCGACCTCGCCGGCCAGATCGCCGCCACCGAGTCCTTCGTTCCCGGCCAGACGGTGAAGGACGTCTACGGTCACGGCACGCACGTCGCCTCCACCCTCGCCGGCACCGGTGCGGCCTCAGACGGCAACGAGAAGGGCGTCGCCCCGGGTGTGCGGCTGCACGTCGGCAAGGTCATCGGCGACGACAACGCCGGCCAGGAGTCGTGGATCATCAGCGGCATGGAGTGGGCCGTCCGCGACCAGCACGCCAAGATCGTCAACATGAGCCTCGGCGCCGACCCCACCGACGGTACCGACCCGATGAGTGTGGCGCTCAACGAGCTGAGCGAGGAGACCGGGGCGCTGTTCGTCGTCTCTGCCGGTAACGCCGGTCCCGGCCAGTACACGGTCGGCACCCCCGGCACCGCAGACGCCGCGCTGACCGTCGGCGCCGTCGACGGCAACGACACCCTCGCCGACTTCTCCAGCCAGGGCCCGCGACTGGGCGACCGGGCCCTCAAGCCCGACCTCACCGCCCCCGGAGTCGGCATCCTGGCCGCCCGCTCCCAGGACTCCGCCGGCGAAGGCTGGTACCGCCTCGGCGACGGCACCTCGATGGCATCCCCGCACGTCGCGGGTGCTGCCGCGCTGCTGGCCGCCCAGCATCCCGAGTTCACCGGGAAGCAGCTCAAGGAAGCCCTGGTCAGCACCGCGAAGGCGGTCGGTGGGCTCAACCCGTACCAGGGCGGCAACGGCCGACTGGACATCGCCGCGACCACTGCCGCGTCCGTTGTCGCCACCACCAGCGCCGACTTCGGGTACCCCGAGTGGCCGACCGCCCCCGAGGGCACCGCCGAACGGGAGGTCCGTTACACGAACCTCAGTGACAACGCTGTCACCCTCGACCTCGCGGCGACCGTCGACGGCGGCCCGGAGAACCTCTTCACCCTGTCGTCCCGGCAGATCACCGTCCCGGCGCGCGGCGTCACCTCGGTGACCGTGGCCACGGACTTCGACCGCGTACCGGCCGACAACCCCTTCTCGGGCTTCCTCACCGCCACCGACGACTACGGCACGGTCCGCACCCGTACCGCGCTCGCCATCGGTCGTGAGGGCGTGCGCCACCGCCTCACCTTCAAGGCCAAGGACCGCAGTGGCAAACCGACAGGTGGAGATCTCCTCCTGCTCGGGCAGGACAACACCGTCCTGCAGCAGCAGATCGACGCCACCGGCACCCTGGAGCTGCGGCTTCCCGCGGGCACGTACGCGGCGTGGCTCAAGACCGAGGTCGAGGGCGCGAACGGGCCGAACTCGCGGGGGCTCGCGGTGCTGCCGGTACCGGAGATCACCCTCGACCAAGACCGCACCGTCGACTTCGACGCCACCAAGGCCCGCCGGGTCACGCTGACCACGCCGCAGGAATCAACCGTGGACGGTGCCCGCCTCGAAGTGTCTCGCGAATTCGGCGGCAACGTCTGGACCGACGGATGGTTCCTGGATTCCGCGCACGACAGTGTCTGGGTGCTGCCCACCGATCGCAAGGTCACGACGGGCAAGTTCAGCTTCAGCACCGAGTGGCGCACGGTGCAGCCCGCACTGACGGTGACGGTCGACGGCCATGACTACGACGACCTTCGGGTACAGCGGGCCGGAACGCCGCTGCCCCAGGGCAATCAACACCTCGACGCGGTCTTCGCCGGCGACGGGGACAGCAGCGGGTACACCACGCTGAACGCCCGTGGCAAGGCCGCCGTGGTGCGCCGCAACGACGCCGTACCCGTGGAGAAGCAGGCCGCGTCCGCGGCGTCTGCCGGCGCCCGTCTCCTGCTCGTGGTGAACGACAGCACCGGGCGCCTGACGGCGTGGCCGGGTTCGGCATGGGCGCCACAGGACCCGCCGCCGGTCACCGTGGCCACCCTCAGCCGGGACGAGGGCGAACAATTGATCGCCCGGATCAAGCGCGAGAAGCGGGTCCGGCTCGATATCACCTCCCACCCGACCACCGAGTACGTCTACGACCTGATCCGCGACTACACCGGTGCGATTCCGGCGGATCTTGCGCAGCGGGTCACCTCGCGCGACCTGGCCCGCATCGACATGTCCCTGCGCAACTGGCGTCCCGGCCGGGCGGTGGAGACTCGCAGCGGTGTTACCGCGTCGGGATCGACAATCGGCCTCGAATACCACGAGGTCCCAGCGCGCGGCGAACGCACCGACTGGGTCAGCGCCGGGACGCGATGGACCACGAACGTCACGCTGCCGGATGAGCAGATCCAGCAGACGGCACCCACCGCCTACCGGGCCGGCTCGGTCCAGCAGGAGCGGTGGTTCGGCCCGGTGCAACGGCCCCGGCTGCTGACGACCAGCAACGTCTTCCGGGGGGACGGTGACGCGATCTCCGCACTGATCCCCGGCTGGGGCGACTCGGGCACCGCGCACGAGGGCAGCAACCCCGGCAACCTGGCCGTCGACAACAGCCTCCGGCTCTACCAGGGCAACAAGCTCGTCGGCGAGGCAGACCGTTCCCAGCCGATGTTGAGCAGCAGCGTCCTGAGCCCGGAGCCGCTGCCGTACCGACTCGTGTCGGAGAACAAGCGCGACGGCTGGGCCGGGCCGTACTCCACCGCCACCAGGACGGAATGGGGCTTCACCTCCGCCAGGATCAAGCCTGGCGTCCTGTGGTGGGAACCGTCCCTGATCCAGCTCGACTACGCCGTCGACACCGATGTCGACGGCAAGGCGAAGCGCAACGCCGAACTCACCGTCACCCCGGTGCATTTGCCAGGGGCGACCGAGGCGTCCGCCATCGGCACGGTGACGGTGGACGTGTCCTACGACGACGGTGTCACCTGGCACCACGCCAAGCTCAAGCGCAAGGGTGACGGTTGGCGTGCGCGGATCGACGCCCCGCGTACGGCAGGTTTCGTCACCCTGCGCACCACGGCCCGGGACGCCCGGGGAAACAGCGTCGAGCAGAGCATCACCCGGGCCTTCGGCCTGCGGTGAGCTGGGGCGGCGGGTGGGGGCCGTCATCGGTCGCCTCCCGCCGCCCGCTTGCGATCGACCCGGCGAAGACGCCAGCACCGAGGTCCGTCACCGGTCGAGGGACGTCTCCACGGCGGGCCACCCGCAGGTCCCCACTGGGGTCTACCTCAGCCCGCCCGCCATCCTCGAACCCGGAACCCGCACCGGGACGTACCAACGGGGGACCACGAGGCTCATCACCGGTGCCGACGGTGCGTCCCGGATCTCCGGGGACGACCTCGCCGTCGCCGTCCTCGACGAGCTGGAGAGTCCGGGCGGGGACAAACACTTCACCCGTGGATGAGATTCACGCACGCGTGCCGCGTACGGACGTGGAGCAGTCTCCATGGCGATCATCGACATCTATCGCTACGATCCGATATCGAATCATTACCGAGCGTCGATGTGTGCTGTCCGCGAGCCCCTGGACGCGGGCAATCGGGCGCCGCTACGACGTGGTGCCAGCCCGATGATCACGCCGTCTCGACGAAGGGAACCCGGATGACGGAGAGCGCGCAGACCACCGAGAGCCGCACCGTTCCGCCCGCGCGGCCGTACCCGTTCAGTGTGCCCGACCGCCTCGTCGTCGATCCGACCTATGGCGAGCTGCGCGAGAACGAGCCGATGACCCGGGTGAAGCTCCCCTACGGCGAGGAGGCGTGGCTCGCCACCCGGTACGAGGACGTGCGTACGGTCCTCGGCGATGTACGGTTCGGCCGCGCCCCGGCCGTGCAGCGCGACGAGCCCAGGCTCACCCCGCGCCAGCAGTACAGCGGCATGCTGACCATGGACCCGCCCGATCACACCCGGCTGCGCCGGTTGGTGGCGAAGGCGTTCACGGCACGTCGGGTTGAGGCGCTGCGGCCCCGAACGCAGGAGATCGCCGACGCGTTGGTCGACGACATGCTCCGGCTCGGTCCTCCGGCCGACCTGGTGGAGCATGTCGCCACGCCGCTGCCGATCCAGGTGATCTGCGAGTTGCTCGGGGTCCCGTACGCCGACCGCGACCGCTTCCACATCTGGTCCGAGGCGATCGTCTCGACCACCTCGCTGCCCGTGGAAACGATCGAGGAGTACCTGAACAATCTCTGGGGCTACATCGGCGCTCTGGTCGCCGAGCGCCGCCGCGACCCGGGGATCGACGACCTGCTCGGCGCGTTGGTGCGGGCCCGCGACGAGAATCAGGATCGGCTCAGCGAGACCGAGCTGGTGGAGCTGGCCGCAGGGCTGCTCGCGGCCGGCCACGAGACCACGGTGACCCAGATCCCCAACTTCGTCTACGTCCTGCTGCACAACCCGGACCAGCTCGCTCGGCTGCGGGCCGACCCGTCGGTGGTGCCGGCCGCGGTCGAGGAGTTGCTGCGGTACGTGCCGCTCGGCGTCGGCTCCTCCTTCGCCCGGTACGCCAAGGAGGACGTCGAGGTCGGCGGGGTGCTGGTCCGGGCCGGTGAGCCGGTCCTCGGCTCACTGTCGTCGGCGAATCGGGACGGAACCGTCTTCACCGACCCGGACCGGCTGGATTTCGACCGCGAGCAGAACTCGCACCTGGGCTTCGGGCACGGTGTCCACCACTGCGTCGGCGCGCAGCTGGCCCGCATGGAGTTGCAGGTCGCCGTCGCCACCCTGGTGACCCGCCTACCCGGGTTGCGCCTCGCCGTACCGGAAGCCGAGCTCAAGTGGAAGCGGGGCATGTTGGTGCGGGGCCTGCTCGGCATGCCGGTGGCCTGGTGAGCACCGCGTGGCGGATCGGGGTGGACTCGCGCCGCTGCATCGGCACGAGCATCTGCGCCGGCACCGCGCCCGAACACTTCCGCCTGGTCGGCGGCCTGTCCACGCCGCTGGCCGACGTCGTCGCCCCGGCCGAGGTCATCCTCGACGCCGCCGACTCGTGCCCGGTGGAGGCGATCACGGTCCGCGACGCCACCGACGAGCGGCTGATCGCGCCGCAGGAGTGACCCGAGATCGAGCCCGGGCCACGAGCGAGCGCGGCGACCGCGTACGACTGCCCGTGGGCATGATCCACCACGCCTACGTCGTGGCGCAGGTGCAGCAGGGCGCCGGTCTTCGACGACCAGCGGGACGCGTCAGAGGCGAAGGCGGGGATGTGTCAGGGCAGGGTGATCGGGAGCGGCACACCCTCGTGGCCCCGCTCGCAGGCGCAGCCGAACGGTTCGGGTGGCAGCGCCGGAACCGCCTGGTAGAGCACCTCGCGTAGTCGCTCAACATTCGCGGCGAAGATGCGTAGCACCTCAGCGTGGCTGACCGCGTCGGTCGCGTCGACCCCGGCGTCAAGGTCGGTGACGAGGGCGATCGGGGTGTAACACAGCTCAAGTTCACGGGCGAGGACCGCTTCCGGGTGCCCGGTCATATTGATCAACTGCCAGCCCTGGTGGGCGTACCACTGTGACTCCGCCCGAGTGGAGAAGCGTGGGCCTTCCACCACCACCATCGTGGCGCCAACGACGGGTTCGAATCCGACGTCGCGGGCCGCGGCGGCGACGACGGTGCGCCCATTCGGGCAGTACGGGTCGGCGAACGACGTGTGCACCGCACCGTCGTCGAAGTAGGTGGCGGCCCGTCCGCTGGTCCGGTCGACCAGCTGGTCGGGGAGGACGAGCACCCCGGGGGCCAGCGTCGCGGTGAGCGATCCGACGGCGCAGGGTGCGAGGATCTGGCGTACCCCGAGCGCGCGCAGAGCCCAGAGGTTGGCCCGGTAGTTGATTCGGTGCGGGGGGTACCGGTGGTCGGTGCCGTGCCGCGGCAGGAACGCCACCGCGCGGCCGTCGACGTGCCCGACGGTGACCGGGTCGGAGGGGCGACCGTACGGGGTGGAGACCTCGACCGCCGTGCCACCGTCCACCAGTTGGTAGAGGCCACTGCCGCCGATCACGCCCACGTCGGCCCGGGGCAGGTCCGCGTACCTCGTCATGCTCGTGCCTTCCTGGGGACAGCGACGGGGAATCACCCGTTCAACGCGTGGAGGCGTCGACGCGTCGCCAGCGGATCTGCCGCACCAGGTACCAGACGCCGCTG
This sequence comes from Micromonospora sp. NPDC050276, assembly GCF_044459545.1. Taxonomy (NCBI): domain Bacteria; kingdom Bacillati; phylum Actinomycetota; class Actinomycetes; order Micromonosporales; family Micromonosporaceae; genus Micromonospora; species Micromonospora sp. NPDC050276. Next base: position 41,214 of record NZ_JBITJA010000017.1, read on the forward strand.
ACCAGGAACAGCGTGGCGGTGATTGCCAGCCAGCGGGCCAGGTACGGCTGCTGATTCTGACCGGTGGCCGCGAGATAGGTCTCCCGGCCCTGCCGCAGGATGCCCGGGAGGTACACCAAGAACAGCAGGCCGGCGGCGAGTGCCGGCACCCGGATGTGGTTCAGGGGTGAGGGTCGTCGCAGCGGCGGCTGCCCGGCGCGAGCCGGCATCCGGTGGTGTACAGCCGGCGGCAGGCCATCTCCGTCGGCGGGACCGGAGTGCCTGAGCGCGCCGCGCAGCAACCGGTCGGCCGATGCGTAGATCGGAAAGAGGATGAGGTCGTGGGCGACGGCTGCGCCGACGAACCAGAGCAGCATTCGACCCGCCGTGGCCTCTTCGCTGAGTCGGAGTGCGACCCAGCCGGTGAGGCTGAAGCAGGCGATCATGACGACCAGGTGCTGAAGGGACGATCCGTAGGCCGCCTGGAATCGGGGGATGGGCTCAGCCATCGGCGCCGGTCCGGAAGGTGATCTCGGTGACCCATTTCGTGCAGTGCACGCCGGGCAGGGCGGGCACGATCACCCGGGCCGGAAATCCGTGGTCGGCCGAGAGATCGGCACCGTTGACCCGCAGCGCGAGCAGAGAGTCGGCGTCGAGCACCTGGTTGGCCTGGAGCGTCGCCTGGTTGAACAGCCCGGACTTCTCCAGTGACCGCACCCGCGCCGACGCCGGATCGTCCACACCCACCAGGGCGGCGAGGTCGCGCAGTCGTACGCCGGACCAGGTTTGTCGGGTCGACCACCCCTCCACGCAGGCGATCGGCAGGCGGGCGGTGTGCTGGCCCATGGCGAGCAGGCGGGGACGGTCGAGGGTGACGAGGCGGCCGCCGCCGCGCACGGTCAACCGCCACCGGTGCCCGGTCTCGTCCGGTTGAATGCCCGCCGCCGCGGCGGTGCGGTTGATCGGGAAGCCGTTCGGCCCGGTGCCGGGCTCACGTCCGCGCGGCAGCAACAGTGCGGTGCGACGCCAGCGACCGTCGAGGGTCTGCCCGATCGTGAGGGCGCCGAGCAGCAGCGACAGGCCACCAACCAGGGCTATCATGCCGCGTCGGCTCATCGTCGGCGCGCCGGGTGCGGTGGCTACCAGGTCGTCCGGATCGGCGGGCTCGGGTCGGGTCTCGGCACGTGGGGTACGCAGTTCGGCCCGCAGGGGCTGGCGCTGCCCCGGTCGGCGGCGGTCTCGCAGAGCCGGCCGGGATCGGAGTGCGCTGACCAGCCGGGGCAGCTTCAGTGTCACGTGTGCCACGAATGCTGCGATGAAGACCCAGGCTCCGAAGTAGTGGGCGGTGTAGAAGTCGAAACCGAACAGGTACGCGTACTGGATGTTGAGCAGGCCGGTCGCGATCTCGAAGAGGATGCCGCCGACCAGCAGCAGCAGGGACAGCCGCTCCAGCACCTGGGCCAGCGAGCGGGCCGGTGGCCAGCTGAAGAGCTTCGGGATGACCGACCAGAGCTTCGCCAGCACCACGGGAATCAGGACGATGCCGAGCGTCACGTGCAGCCCCTGGGTGACCCGGAACAGCCAGGACGGCCGAGTCGGCCAGTCGAACGGTGGCAGCCGTAACCAGCCCACCTCGCGGGGTAGGGCCTGATCGAACTGTGGGCCGTAGGCGGCGTAGTCGAGCAACCCCGTGATGATGACCAGCGGGAGTCCGACGAGGAGCGCGGCGCCGTAAACGGCGGTGAGCCATGGACCACGCAGCGGGCTGCGCCAGCGGTCCCCGGCCAGACCGGGGATCGGTGGGGGGTGCCGTTCCAGGGCACGCCACCACCGCTGCGGGAAACCCGTCTGCCGGTCCGTTACGCCCATATCCCGCGACGCTAGACGCCGCCGGCGGCAAATTTGGTGCATACCGGGATACCGATCGCCTGGCAGGCGGGCGAAGTGACCTCGACCCGGCCGAGCGCGGTCTACGGTCACCGGGATGCGGGTACTGCTCACCGGCGCGGCCGGTTTCATCGGATCGCAGATCGCCGACCTGCTCGTCGCCGAGGGCCACGACCTGGTGTCGCTCGACGCGTTGCTCCCCCAGGCGCACGGCGGGGAACTCCCCGAGTGGTTCCGGCGGCACGACCCGGTGGTCGGTGACATCCGGGACGCCAGCCTGCTGGACCGGCTACTCACCGGTGTGGACGCGGTGTGTCACCAGGCGGCGATGGTCGGCCACGGGCTGGATCCGTCCGACGCCCCCGACTACGTGAGCCACAACGACTACGGCACGGCGGTGCTGCTCGCCGCGATGCACCGGGCCGGTGTGACCCAGCTGGTGCTGGCCAGCTCGATGGTTGTCTACGGCGAGGGTCGATACGTCTGCGCGACGCACGGCACGGTACGGCCCACCGCCCGCAGCGTCGCCGACCTGGCCGCCGGCCGGTACGAGCCAACCTGCCCGGACTGCGGGGGCGACCTTTCGTCAGCTCTGGTGCCCGAGGACGCGCCGCTCGAGCCACGAAGCACGTACGCGGCCACCAAGCTTGCCCAGGAACACCTGGCCGCCGCGTGGGCGCGGCAGACCGGTGGAAGCGTTTGGGCGCTGCGTTACCACAACGTCTACGGTCCCCGGATGCCCCGGGACACCCCGTACGCGGGGGTGGCTTCGATTTTTCGGTCCGCACTGGCGGCGGGCCTGCCGCCCAGGGTGCTGGAGGACGGCCGGCAGCGCCGCGACTTCGTCCATGTCACCGATGTCGCCCGGGCCAACCTGCTGGCGTTGACGGCCTCACCACCGCGGGGTCTCGTGCCGGTCAACGTCTGTTCCGGCGAGCCGCACACGGTCGGTGAGTTGGCCGTCGCCCTCGCTGAGGCGATGACCGGGCCGGCGCCGCTGATCACCGGTGGCGGGCGGGCGGCCGACGTCCGACACGTGGTCGCCGATGCCCGGCGGGCGGCGGAGCTGCTCGGCTACACCGCCCGGGTCGGGTTCGCCGAGGGGGTGGCCGCCTTCGCCACCGATCCGTTGCGGGACCCAGCCGCCCTCTCTGTCTGAGACCGTCGTGCGGCCCGTCGGCGGATCAGGACACCGTCCAGAGCAGGTGACTGACCGCGAGAGCGGTGAGCACCTGCCCGGCCAACCAGACCCGTCGGGCCGGCGAGGGCAGGTGGGCGGCGGCCACCAGCAGCCAAACCACGAACGGTAGCCAGATCCGTTCCACCTCCGCCTTGCTCAGTCCGGACACGTCAGCCGCGACGACCGCCAGCACGGCGGCCAGCGGCAGCAGTCTCGTGGGCCCGGCTCCCCGCAGGGCGTCGAACCAGGCGATCGCCGGGCCTCGGTCAGGCCCGCGCCATCGCCTCGCGACGGTCCGCGCCGGAGCGTCCGACGCGAGCGCGGTGCGGAGCAGTGCGGGCCCGAGCGCCGGGCCCGCACAGAGCAGAAGCGCCGCCACGTTCGCCCACACCCAGTAGCCGTACGGGCGATCAGCGGCCCAACCCTGGTGATACCGCTCAACGACCAGGTGGTAGCCGTCCAGCCACCAGAAACCGGCCAGCGTGAACGCGGCCACCACCGCAACGGCCCCGACCAGTGCCGCGAAAAGCGCCGGCCACCGGTCCCGCGGTCGCAGCACCACCACCGCCAGGGCCAGGACGCCGACCAGTACGAAGCCGTACGACAGGTAGAGGGCGCAGCCGAGCAACAGGCCCCCGACCGCGGCAGCGACCAGTCCGCGCACCGCCAGCAGGGCCAGCCCCGCGGCGACCACACCGGTGAAGATGCCATCGGCCGAGACTCCCACCCAGATCGCGCCGGGCAGCAGCACCAGGAACGGCAGCACGCGGCGGGCGGCTTCCACCGCACCGAGTGCCCGCAGCGTCACCGGCACGGACACGGTCACCGTCGCTCCCACCAGCACGCATGCCGCGGCGGCGGCGGTGGGACCGCCGAGGCCGATCCGGTCCAACCCGACGAAGAGCAGCAGAGCCCCCGGTGGATGGCCGGCGGTGTGGGTGGACCACGCGTCCGGCTGGAAATCGAGGATCCGGGCGCTGAAGCCGACCAGCATGGCCGTGATGTCGGTGATCCCGGGCACCTCGTGCAGGTATTCGGCCTGCGGGGTGAGTCGCCGGGTGAAACCGGCCGACCAGCCGTCCACCAGCGCCAACGACATCGTCCAAGCGACCGCCGCGAGGTAGGCCGCGACGAGCAGCCGGCCCCACCCGGCGGTCCGGGCCCACCGGACGCCCCAGCCGAGCACCCCGGTGGCGACCAGCAGCGCGGCCGGGGTACCCCAGCCCAGGTGCGGACGCCAGATGGCGTAGAGCGGCGCGGCGTCGGCGTGCAGACCGACACCGTGCGCGTTGAGTACCGCGCCCACCGCCACCGCAGCGGCGACCAACGCCACCTCGACGCCGAGCACCACCAGGTCGGCGTCGACACGCCGGGCGGGCACTTCCGGTCCCCGGCGCAGGGGCGTGAGGACTTTCATGACGACCGGACGGTACGGCTGCCGCCGGCCCGGCGGTGTGAAAACAGCCAGGACATCCCCGTTCGATAAGCGGGCGAAGCCGGCAAGGACGCTGATGGCCCGATTTCGTCTACCTCGGCGGGTTTCGCGTCCTAGCGTTTCCGGTATGCCAGCACTGATCGACGTGGTACTGCCGTGTCTGGACGAAGCCGCGGCACTACCCGGCGTACTGACCGCTCTGCCGTCCGGTTACCGGGCCATCGTGGTGGACAACGGCTCCCGGGACGGCTCGCCGGAGGTCGCGGCCCGGCACGGCGCCCGGGTCGTCCACGAAGCGCGCCGGGGGTACGGCGCCGCCGTGCACACCGGTCTGGAGGCGGCCGAGGCCGCACTGGTCTGTGTGCTCGACGCCGACGGCTCGTTCGATCCCACCGAACTCCCGGCACTGGTCGCGCCGGTGGCCAGCGGATCGGCTGATCTGGTGGTCGGTCGTCGTCGGCCCGTCGCTACCGGTGTCTGGCCGTGGCATGCCCGAGCCGGCACCGCGTTGATAGCGGCGCTGCTGCGGCACCGGGGCGTACCGCTGCGCGACCTCAGCCCGATCCGGGTGGCCCGCCGTGAAGCGCTGCTCGGCCTCGGAGTCACCGACCGCGCCTTCGGATACCCGTTGGAGCTGCTCATCAGGGCAGCAGCTGCGGGCTGGCGGATCCGCGAGCTCGACGTGCGGTACTCGCATCGAGCCGCCGGCACCCGGTCGAAGGTCTCCGGCTCGGTACGCGGCACGCTGCGCGCGACCCGGGACTTCGCCGGGGTCCTGCGCACGGTGGAGCGATCGCGGTGACCGTCCTGCTGGTGATGGCGAAGGCACCCGTGCCGGGGGCGGTGAAGACACGTCTCTGCCCACCGGCGAGCCACGTTCAGGCGGCCCGGATCGCCGCCGCAGCACTGCTGGACAGTCTGGACGCCGTACGCGCCACGCCCGGCGTGACACCCGTCCTCGCTCTCTCCGGTCGGCTGACCGACGCCGAGGAGGCCGCCGAGCTGGCCGCCGCGGTCGCCGGTTGGCAGACCCTGCCGCAGCGCGGCACCGACCTCGGCCACCGTCTCGCCAACGCCCACGCCGACGTGGCTGACGCCTACCCGGGTCGACCGGTGCTCCAAATCGGCATGGACACGCCACAGTTGACCCCGGCGCAACTCGATGCGGCCGTCCACCGCCTCGCCCTGACCGACGCCGTGCTCGGCCCTGCCCTTGACGGCGGGTGGTGGGCTCTCGGTCTGCGTGACCCCCGGCACGCCGCCGTGCTGGCGGCCGTGCCGATGTCCACCGCACTGACCGGACACCACACCACGGCGGCCCTGCGCGAGCAGGGCTTGCGCGTCGATTCCCTACCCCTACTCCAGGACGTCGACGAGTGGGCCGACGCGCTGGCGGTGGCCGCGTCGACTCCCGGCGATGCGTCGGCGTGGTCGATCGATGTGACTGCCGCTGGTCGTCCTGGGCAGGCCGCGGCAGGCTTGCCCGGGCAGCCTGGGCAGCCTGGGCAGCCTGGGCAGCCCGGGGGCCAGGAAGCGGCCCACCTGGAGGCCCGTCCGGTTCGGCACGGCCGCCGCTTCGCGCGCCAGGTTGCGACGGTTCGGCGCAGCCTGACGCCCGGGATTCCGCGATGAGCCGCGTCGTTCGAGCCAGATCGACCGAGGCGTTCGGCAGCGCGTTGCGGCGCCGCACCCACGACCACTGGCTGGTGCACGGCGACAACGGTTGGCGCACCCGCCTGCCGGTACGCCGGTGGCACGGCCCTGCCGAACCGGCGGTGGCCGCACTCGTCGCCCGGTGCGTCGGGCCGACTCTCGACCTGGGCTGCGGCCCGGGCCGGCTCACACTGGCACTCACCCGGGCCGGGCTGACAGCGGTCGGAATCGACATTTCCGCGCGGGCGGTGCGGTTGACCCGAGCCCGAGGCGGGATCGCCCTCCAGCGGGATGTCTTCGCCCCACTGCCCGCAGAGGGACGCTGGGCGCACGTGCTGCTGATCGACGGAAACATCGGCATCGGCGGTGACCCCGTCACCCTGTTCGGCCGGTGCCACGACCTGCTGCGCCCCGGCGGCACCGTGCTCGTCGAACTCGAACCACCGGGCCCCGGATTGTGGCGCGGCCAAGCCCAACTGGCCATCCAGGCCCCCGGCGGTGGTTCGCGGCTCGGGCCACTGTTCCGGTGGGCCCGGCTCGACATCGTGGCGGTCAGCGGGGTGGCCGCGGCCGCCGGGCTCACGGTACGCGAGGTGTTCCGCCGCGATCGCCGTTGGTTCGGCGAGCTGACCACGGACAATTCTGGCGCGGCCACACCGATGACGTGAGGTCGGCGCCAGGCGCAGCCGTCGAGACGTGGGCTGCGGCTGCGGTGCGTCGGAGTGCGACCCAGCCGGTAAGGCGGAAGCGGGCGATCATGACAACAGGTACTGATGGGCGGGCCCGGCGTGTCGCCGAGCCCGCCCATCTTCCGTTCGTCAGGTGAGGGGTGTCAGCCGGAATTGTTGGTTGGTTTGACCGTGGCAGTCGTAGAGCTGGATCTGGGCTCCGTTGTTGGTGCTCCAGACGTCCAGGCACCGGCCGGACTGCACGCCGGTGATGGTGCCGTTGGAGTTGATGTTCCATTGTTGGTTGGTTTGGCCGTGGCAGCTGTAGATCTGGACGGCGGCGCCGTTGCCGGATCCTGCCGCGTCGAGGCACATGTTGCCGTAGACCTGTAGTTGCTTGCCGGAGGTGTAGGCCCAGGTCTGGTTGGTTTGTCGGTTGCAGTCGTAGAGCTGGACCCGGATGCCGTTGGTGCGGGAGGCGTTGGGGACGTCGATGCACCGGCCCGACTGTGTGCCGATGATCTGGTTGGTGGAGCCGGGTGGCGGGGTGGTGGGGGTCGGCGTCGGCGTACCGGTCGGCGGCGGCGTGGTCGGCAGCAACGGGCACGTGCTGCGGTAGGTGACGACGCCACTGTTGTCCAGCAGCGGGCAGAGGAACTGGCTGTACCGGGCGTCGTTGTCGATGAACATCTTGACGAACGGCAGCATGGTCCGGACCATCACCGGGTTCGACCGTCCGACCATGAACCCGTGATCCGCGCCGGCGACCTCCAGGTAGACGCTCTCCGTCGTCGTCGGGAGGCTGTTGTACAGGCCGGTGGCGTAGGACGGGGTGACCACGGTGTCCGCCTGCCCAGCAAAGATCATCGTGGGCACGCGGTCGTTGGCCAGGTTCGACGACGGTGAGTACGGCGCGATGCCGACCACTGCCTTCAACGACGGCCGCCGGATGGCAGCGCTCAGCGCGCCACCGCCGCCCATGGAGTGACCGGCGACCGCCAACCGGTTGGGGTCGACCCGGTCGCGTACCGGGCTCTGCTGCGTCAGGTAGTCCAGCGCGGCGAGCAACTGGGTGCCGCGGGCCGTGTCGAAGTCGTTACGGCTGTTGGTCTCGATACCGATCACGACGAAGCCGTGGGAGGCCAGCCACGGTCCCATCCAGGCGAGTTCGGCGGAGAACAACGCGGTGTAACCCGGCGAGATCGCGATGGCCCCGAAGGTGCCCTGGCTGGTGTCGGTCGGGTAGTAGATTCTGCCGCCGTTGAAGCCGTACCCGGTCGGGACGCTGACCGACGTGTTGGCGAAGGGGCCGTTCACGGCGGTGACGCTGGACTGGGTGGGGTCGGGGCCCCGCTGGTACGGGTTGTCGGCGGCCGACGCCGAGCCGGTCGCCACGGTGATGGTGAACAACCCGACCGCGGCGGCGATCCCGGCCGCGGCGAGTTTGAACAGCCGTCCGCGCAACGGGGAAACCCGCTCAGCACGGGCGCTCCCCGAGGGCGGGGGGTGGTGGGCATCTCCTCGCACTGTCGTACCTCCTGGTGCTGGGTGGGGGAGGGAGGGGCGGGGGGGGGGCCCCGCCGCGCCCCCCCCCCCCCCCCCCCCACCCCCCCACCCCCACCCCCCCCCCCCCACCCCCCCCCCCCCCCCCCCCGCCGGGCCCCCCCCCCCCGCCCGGCGGCCCCCCGCGGGGGGGGGGGGGGGGGGCCCCCCCCCCCCCGGGGCCCCCCGGGGGGGGGGGGGGGGGGGGGGGGGGGGGGGCCCCCGCCCCCCCCCCGCCCCCCCCCGCCCCGGCGATATCCGATCGTCAGCGTTGCAGCGTCAGCAGACCCGGCCGGTACGGCAGCAGGCCGTAGTCGCCGCCCGAGCTGGGGGAGCGCCCTTGGTAGAGCAGCCGCAGGTTGCAGGCGTCAACAGTCATGGTCTGATCGGCGTTGCTGCGGATCAGCTCACCGTGGCTGATGTCGTTGGTCCAGGTGGCGCCGCTGTTGGCCTTGCCGGCGAACGGGTTGCTCTCGGACGCGGCCTGCGGCGTCCACGTACCACCCAGGCTGGTGGCCGTGAACGACCGGAAGTAACGCCCGTTCGCGCCGATCGCCTCGACGAGCATGAGGTACTTGTTCTGGCCCTGGAGCTTGTAGACCTGAACCCCTTCGAACAGGTTGTTCGTCGAGTCCGTCATGATCGTCGTGTAGTTCGACCCGAAGCTGCCCGGGAAGTTCCCGATGGGCATGCTGGCCCGGTAGATCCTGCCGTTGTCCCCGGCGAAGAACAGGTACATGTTCTGGTCGTCGCCGATAATGGCCTGGTCGATCGGGCCGGTGCTGGAGTTGGAGATGCTTCCGGTGAACAACGTCTGCGCCGACGACCAGCTGTTCACGTTGGTCGGATCGGTCGACGTCCGGTACGAGAAGGCCGGCCCACCCCACTGATAGGCCAACACCCAGAGGTTGCGCGGCGCGAAGTAGAACAACGACGGGGCCACCGCCGCGAACGGCATCTGATTCTGCGACGCCGAACCCATCTGGTTCCAGTTCGAGAAGAGACCGAAGTTCATCGAACCCCACGTCGTACCCGTGTCGTGCGTCGTCGCGTAGACCAGCTGCTGGCCGTTGTACGGCGCGTGGGTGAAGTCCTTCAGCGACACCCACCCCGACCTCGGCTGCGCGAGCGCGCCCGTCGACGACCACCGGTACGAGGAGGGAAGGTCACACGTGCCACCGGTCGGCGGCGGCGTCGTCGGTGTCGGCGTGGGCGTCTGGGTGGGGCCGCCGAGGGAGGCGAGCCGGAACTGCTGGTTGCTCTGTCCGTGGCAGTCGTAGAGCTGGACCTGGGCGCCGTTGGCGGTGCTCCAGACGTCCAGGCACCGTCCGGACTGCACACCGCTGATGGTGCCGTTGGAGTTGACGTTCCACTGTTGGTTGGTCTGGCTGTGGCAGCTGTAGATCTGGACCGCCGCACCGTTGCCGGTGCCCGCCGCGTCGAGGCACATGTTGCCGTACACCTGGAGTTGTTTGTTCGACGTGTAGGTCCAGGCCTGGTTGGTTTGTTTGTTGCAGTCGTAGAGCTGGACCCGGGTGCCGTTGGTGGTTGCGGCGTTGGGCACGTCGATGCACCGGCCGGATTGCGTGCCGACGATCTCGCTGGCGGAGCCCGGTGGCACGGTGGGGGTGGGACCCGGCGTGGTGGGTGTCGGAGTGGGGCCGGCGCTGTTCAGCGCCTCCAGGGTGGCCGTGTAGGCGGCCTTCTTGTTGCCGTTGCACTCGAAGAGCAGCGGGGTCCCACTGGACCGCCACGAGTCGCAGTCCCGCACCCCCCACACGGTGACCCCATTGCAGCGAGCCACCGCCAGGCAGTCGTTGACCACGTTGCGGTAGGTGTTGGCCTGCGTCGTGCCGGAGCCCTCGATGTCCAACTCGGTGATCTGCACGTCCACCCCGAGGGCGGAGAAGCTGGACAACGTCGTGCGGTAGTTGCTGTTGTACGGCGAGTTGGCGTTGAAGTGGGACTGGAACCCGACGCAGTCGATCGGCACGCCACGAGACTTGAAGTCGCGCACCATGTTGTAGACGGCCTGGGTCTTGGCCCAGGTCCAGTTGTCCGTGTTGTAGTCGTTGTAGCAGAGCTTCGCGTTCGGGTCTGCCGCGTCGGCGGCGCGGAACGCCGCCTCGATCCAGTCGTTGCCGGTACGTTGCAGGTTTGAGTTACGACGTGCGCCGCTGTTTCCGTCCTCGAACGCCTCGTTCACCACGTCCCACGAGTGGATCTTGCCGCGGTAGTAGGTGGCCACCCGAGTGACGTGGTTGAGCATCGCGTTGCGTAGCGCGGTGCCCTCCATGCCCTGCATCCAGCCCGGCTGCTGCGAGTGCCAGGCCAAGGTGTGGCCCCGGACTTTCCAACCCCGGGAGGTGGCGTGGTTGACGATCCGGTCCGCGTTGCTGAAGGTGAAGTTGTTCTGCTGCGGCTCGGTCGCGTCGATCTTCATCTCGTTCTCGGGAGTGACGCTGTTGAACTCCCGGTTCAAGATCGTCGTGTAGGCGCTGTCGCCGAGCTTGTTCGCGGCGACGGCGGCACCGAAGTACCGGCCAGACTGGGCCGCAGCGGCACCGAGGGTCGTTTCGGCGGCCTGGGCGAGATTGGGCAGCAGGGACACGACGAGGGCCGCAACTATCGCGACCGTTCCGGAAACACTGACCGCCCATAGTCGTCTATTTCGGGCGGGACGGGTACGGGAATTCATGCTGATCCTCCGGTGGTGGCGCAGGAAATCTCTGTCCTGTTCGGGTGGAGACCTCGCTCAGATGGCGGCGGTCCCGATGGTGAGCCCGCCCGGCCGGGCGGAGACTCGGGTCAGGCGTCCGCCCGGGAGCGAGTTCGCTCGGGTCGCCTGACCAGCGGATGGAGTGTTTCGATGAGTCGGCCCGGTCACTCGCCGGGACGCGGTTGCGGGCGTTCGGCTCCCCAGGTGTTGGACGTCGTCACCCGGCGGGCCGGTGGGCCTGATGTCGGCTGAGGCACCTCCAGGGGGTGGACTATGTGAGCGTTCACACCTATCGATGGCTCTCAGGCTGGCAGAAGATTCCAGGTTTTTCAACCGGTAGTTTCGGGCCTGTTACGGATCAAGAACCGGTGACCTCTCGGTTCGTCTGGCGCCGTCGGCTGCCCTCGGTCCATCCAGGATGTTCGTTGGCGATGGCGCCGTGGTCTTTCAAAGTGAAAGCTCCGGTCCCCGCCGGTGACGCCGTACGGGACGATTCGGCTCCACCGATGTGCGTACGGGGGAGGTTCGGTCGCATGGCCTTCACGCGGTTGTCTGTGGCGGCCGACGGTGGCGAGGTCGGGCGTGGTCTGCTTGCCCGCACGATGCTTGGTGAGCCGCTGAAGCTGTGCCGCGCCGGCGCGGCGGAGGCGGTGGCGCGGCGATCGGCGCTGCCCGGCAGATGGGGCGCAGGCTGACGACGTGGTCAGCGCGCCCGACGTGCTCACCACCACGCATCGCGCCCGACGGGCTACCCGACGTCGCAGACCAGCGTTATCGCCTGGTCGGGGATGAGTGACCCGAAAAGGGTTGACTGCTGCTAACACATGGGCTGCGACGTCGGGCGCGATGCGTGCCGCCCAGCGTGGGGCGGGGCTCGCCGTCAGGTGAAAGGCCGGTCACTGTCTCTGCTCGGAGTCAGGGCGTGTCGGGTCCGGTCCCCGGTCCAGGCCGCTTCGAGGATCGCGGTCAGGCTGGCGGTGTCGGTCCGGCCCGGATGGTTCTGGATCAATCGGGTGACGCCACCGGCCAGCTCCGCGAAGCGGGGGAGGTCGGCGCGTGCCACGCCGATGTCCGCCAAGGTGGGAGGGATGCCGATGTCGGCAAGGAGCCCGTCGAGCCAGGTGAGGAACATATCTGCGGCCTCGGCATCCGAGGCGTCGGTCACGTCCAGCCCGCACACCCCGGCGAGGATGGCCAACCGGTCGCTGATGGCATCCCTGGCCGCGTCCAGCGCGTAGGGCAGGAGCAGCCCGACGCCCAGGCCGTGCGGCGTGTGCGTGGCTGCGCCGATGGGGTACTGGAGAGCGTGCGGGGCCGCGGTGCCCGCGTGGGAAAACGCGAGCCCGGCGAGCATGGACCCGTAGGACATGTCCGCGCGCGCGTCCATGTCGCCTCCGTCCCGGACAGCACGCCGCAAGCTACGGGCGATCCGCTCCGCGGCCAGGAGCGCGTAGTGGTCGGTGATCGGGTTGCGGCCGAGGAAGACCTGCTCCACCGGGTCGCGCGGTCCGTGGGCCCGGGGTCGGGCGGTGTAGCTCTCCACCGCGTGACAAAACGCGTCGATGCCGGAGTGGGCGGTGACGGTCGCCGGGCAGGTGTACGTGAGCTCGGGGTCGACGATGGCGAAGTCGGGCACGATGTGGACGCTGGAAACCCCCACCTTCAGCTCGCGGTCCGGGTCGGTCAACACCGAAACGGGTGTGAGCTCGGAGCCAGTGCCTGACGTCGTCGGGACCGCGACGAGAGGAATCGTCGGCCCCGGCACCTTCGACTCGCCGTAGAAGTCGCGCGGCGTCCCACCGTGACGCCGGATGACGCCGACGATTTTGGCGAGGTCGATCACCGTGCCACCCCCGATGGCGAGGATCACGTCGGCGTCCACCCTGGCGGCGACCGAGACGGCCCGGGCGACATCGGCGAGTGGCACGTCTGGAGTCACGTCGGAAAACACCTCGACGACCTCGACCTTCTCCCGCACGGCGGCCACGATCTCGGCCACGCCCGGCTGCCCGAGAAGAACCTGGTCGGTCACGATGAGGACTCGCGAGCCACTCTCGGCGACCACTCGTGGGATGTTCTGCGCGACCCCTTCGCCCACGATCAGTTGGCGTGGTCCCCGGACGGTCTCAAGCATGTCGGTGCCTCTCCGGAACGTCGGCGGCGATGTGCGGGGCGGGCGCCCGGTGCGGCAGACCAGTCACGGTAGGTCGATCGCCGCGTAGGTGAGGTCGAGGTACTCGCGGATGCCCTCGTGCGACCCCTCTTTGCCGATCCCGGACTGTTTCACGCCTCCGAACGGCGCCGACGGGTCCGATATCAGGCCACGGTTGATGCCGACCATCCCCGTATCGAGCCCCTCGGTGAACCGGAGCGCCCGCTGGAGGTCACGGGTGAAGATGTATCCGACCAGGCCGTGCTCGGTGTCGTTGGCCTTCGCCAGCACCTCGTCGTCGGACGTGAACGAGATGATCGGCGCCACCGGGCCGAAGATCTCCGCCTTCAGCATCCGCGCATCGTCGGGCACGTCGACGAGGACCGTAGGCGGGTAGAAGTGGCCCGGCCCATCCGGACGCTCGCCGCCCACCACGACCCGGGCGCCGCGATCGACCGCGTCGGTGACGAGCTCGTCGATCTTGGTGACCGAGGCCTCGTCGATCAACGCTCCGACGTCCACGCCGGCGTCGAGACCATGGCCCACCGAAAGGGCGCCCATCCGCTCGGCGAAACGCGCCGTGAACTCCTCGCGCACCGGCTCCTCGACGTAGATCCGGTTGGCCGCGATGCAGGACTCCCCGATGTTGCGCATCTTGGCCACCATGGCACCGTCGAGCGCGACGTCCAGGTCGGCGTCGGCACACACGATCAAGGCCGCGTTGCCGCCCAGCTCCATGGAGGTGCGCAGCACGTTGTCCGCAGCCTGCCGGAGCAGCACGCGCCCGACCTCGGTCGACCCGGTGAAGGAGAGCTTGCGGGTCCGACTGTCGGCTAGCAGGGCGGAGACCACCTTGCCGGCACGCTTGGTGGTCACCACGTTGACGACGCCCGGGGGAACGCCGACCTCCTCCATGATGCGGGCCAGGAACAGCATGGTGAGTGGCGTCTGGGCTGCTGGCTTGGTGATCGTCGTGCAGCCCGCCGCCAGCGCAGGAGCGATCTTGCGGGCACCCATGGCCAACGGAAAGTTCCAGGGCGTCACGAGGACGCACGGCCCGACCGGCTTCGGCACGGTGAGGATGCGATATCCCCCTGCGGGAGCGGTACCGTAGCGCCCCTCGACGCGCACCGCCTCCTCGGCGAACCAGCGGAAGAACTCGGCGCCGTAGGCCACCTCTCCCCGAGCCTCGGCGAGCGGCTTGCCCATCTCGAGCGTGATCAGCCGGGCGACCTCCTCGGATCGCTCGGTCAGTGCCCGGTACGTCGCGGTCAACAACTCTGACCGTTTCCGCGGTGGCGTCGCCGCCCACTCCGCCATTGCCTTGCTCGCCACGTCCAGAGCGGCGAGCCCGTCAACGACGTCCGCGTCCGCCACCTCGGCGATGGTCTTGCCGGTGGCCGGGTCCTCGACGGCAAAGGTGGCGCCGCTCGCGGCGTCGCGCCAGGAGTCGCCGATCCGGAGCCGCCGGTGCTCCGGGGCCAGGACGTTCATCGGGTCACTCATTGCGTCGCCTCCTGCGATCTTCTTGGTGCGGTCCGGCGTGCCTCAGCGGTCGCGCTGTGCGCGTAGACGGACGGGTCACCCGCCCTCGTCAGGGGCGAGGTTGCCGAGCGGGTCGAAGGTGGGCCTGGCCCGGTCCGCAGGGCGACGCCCCGCGAAACCACCGTCCTCGCCGGCCACGGCCGTCTCCGCGTCGTCAGGCCGTGCTCACTGGTGACGGTCCGCCGAAAATCGGGTGCCACGTGCGGGCGCATGATGCCGTCGCCGCCCGGTGCGGTTACCGCCCGGCCTCGGACAGCGACAGCCCGGTGTCCGCATCGAACAGGTGCGCACGGTCCAGGTCGACCGTGACAAGCAGCCGTTCGCCCGGCGTACCGGTGACGGTGGGTCGTGCCTTGACCTTCAGGATCTCCGTCCCCACTTTGACGTCGACCACCGTTCGGTCACCGAGCGGCTCTAGCCCGTAGAGCTCACCCGACAACGACGCGTGCCCACGCTGCTCGACGGACAGGTCCTCCGCGCGCAGGCCCAGCAGGAGCGCGCGACCGTCCTCGGCCGTGGTCCAGCGGGGCCGCGGCAGCGTCCAGCCGTCCGCGCCGACCAGACGATCTCCCTCGGCGCGGCAGGCGAGCAGGCTGATCGGCGGGCTCCCGACGAATCCCGCGACCCACTGGTTGGCTGGCCGCTCGTACACCTCGGTCGGCGTTCCGACCTGTTGCACCTTGCCCTCCTTGAGGACCGCGACCTGGTCGGCCATGGACAGGGCCTCGACCTGATCGTTGGTCACGTAGACGAAGGTCGCTCCGAGGCTCCGGTGGATGCGGGTGAGCTCGGTGCGCATCTCGACGCGGAGCTTGAGGTCGAGGTTCGTCAGCGGCTCGTCCATGAGAAACGCGCGCGGGCGACGGACCAGCGCCCGGGCGAGGGCGACACGCTGCATCTCACCGCCCGACAACTGCGCGGGACGACGCTGCAGCAGACGTTCGATGTGCAGCAGGCTCGACATCTGCTCGACGGCAGCGGCGATCTCGCTCGACGAACAGCGGCGTGCCCGCAGCGGCGAAGCGATGTTCTCGTACACCGTGTGTCGCGGGTAGAGGGCGTAGCTCTGGAAGACCATGGCCAGGTCGCGTGCGGCCGGGGCGTCGCGGGTCGCGTCCCTCCCGTCCAGATGCACCGACCCGGCGTCAAGCTTCTCCAGGCCGGCGATCGCCCGCAGGGTCGTCGTCTTGCCTGCACCGGAGGGCCCGAGCACGACGAAGAACGAGCCGTCCGGCACGTCCAGCGTCACCCCGTCCAGGGCCTGGACCTTGCCGAAGGACTTGCACAGTCCGTGTACTGCCACGGTTCCCATCAGGCCACCAGCTCTTCCGTGCGCACGTCGTAGACCGCCGGGGTCCCGCCGGTGTGCCGCAGCCCGACCTTTGCGTCAGCGGCGAAACGAACAGTCGGTGGCATCCGGACCCGCACGTCACGCTGGCCGCTGTGGTCGACCACGTAGATGATCTCGTCGCCCAGCCACTCGACCGAGACCACCCGGGCCGGGATCGAGCCCTCCGCCCCGGGTGCGGTGACTTCCAGCGCCTCCGGCCGGACGCCGGCGACCAGGGAACGGTCGCGCGGCAGGCCCGGCGGTGGCGTGAGGACCAGTCCGCCCTGACCGTGCAGCTTCCCGTCGGCCACCTCCACCTCGATCAGGTTCATCGGCGGGGAGCCGATGAACGCGGCGCAGAAGAGACTCGCCGGACGGTCGTAGACCTCCAGCGGCGTGCCGATCTGCTCCACGCGGCCCTTGTTGAGGATGGCGATCCGGTGACCGAGCGACATCGCCTCGACCTGGTCGTGGGTGACATAGACCATCGTCGCCCCCAGCTCTCCCTGCAGGTGCTTGATCTCCGTGCGCATGTCCGCCCGCAGTTCCGCGTCCAGGTTGGTGAGAGGTTCGTCCATGAGGAATGCGCGCGGTCGCCGCACCAGGGCGCGAGCCAGCGCGACACGCTGCTGCTCCCCGCCGGACAGCTGGCGTGGTCGCCGGTCCAGGAGCGGACCGAGCCGCATCAGCCGGGCGGCCTCGTCGACCCGCGCGTGCACCTCCTGCTTGGGCAGTCCCTCGGCCCGCAGGGGGAACGCCAGGTTGTCGCGGGTTCGCAGGTGTGGGTAGAGAGCGTAGAACTGGAACACCATGGCGATGTCGCGCTCGGCCGGCGGCAGGTCGTTGACCAGCGTGTCGTCGATGCGGATGTCGCCCGTCGTCTGCCGCTCCAGGCCGGCGATGGCCCGCAGCGTGGTCGTCTTGCCGCAACCCGAGGGGCCGAGCATCACGAACAGCTCGCCGTGGCCGATGGACAGGTCCACGTGGTCAACTGCAACCGTCCCGTCCGGGTAGCGCTTGTGCAGGGCGCTCACCTCGATGCCCGCCATCAGCGTCGCACCGCCCCGAGCGTCACACCGGCGATGAGGTGCTTGCGCACCAGCCACGCGAAGACGAGCACCGGTAGGGCGAACACCACGGAGGCGGCGGCCACGAGACCCCAGTCCGTAGTGGTGCCGCCGATGAGGCCGGCGATGGCGGGTGGGGCCGTCCGCACGCTGTCGCTGGAGGTGAGGAAGGTGGCGAACACGAACTCGTTCCACGAGAAGATGAGTGCGAAGACCGCCGTTGCGGCGATGCCGGGCACGAGCAGCGGCAGGGTGTGCCGCCAGAACGCCTGCAAACGGGTGTAGCCGTCGAGCATGGCGGCATCCTCGTACTCCGCCGGCACCTCGTCGACGAACCCCTTCATCATCCAGATCGTGAACGGGACGTTGAACGCGGTGTAGATGAGGATCAGGCCGAGCTTGTTGTCGATGAGCCCGACCTGGCGGTACATGAGGAAGATCGGGATCACGACCACCACGGGCGGCATGAAGCGGGTGGACAGGATGAAGAACAGTTGGTCCTTCTTG
The DNA here is from genome assembly GCF_044459545.1 of Micromonospora sp. NPDC050276. Taxonomy (NCBI): domain Bacteria; kingdom Bacillati; phylum Actinomycetota; class Actinomycetes; order Micromonosporales; family Micromonosporaceae; genus Micromonospora; species Micromonospora sp. NPDC050276. The sequence continues at coordinate 58,878 of NZ_JBITJA010000017.1, forward strand.
GCCTTCACACCGAAGCGTGCGTAGGCCCAGGCCGCCGGGACCCCCAGCACGGTGGCCAGCACCGTGGAGACACCGGCGACCACCACGGAGTTGAGGAACGAGACGGACAAGGCTGAGCGACCGCCGGCGGGGGCGACGAACACGTCCTTGTAGTGGTCCAGAGTGACCGTGAAGTCGAAGAACTTGGCGGGGATGGCGTAGACGTCCCGGTTCTCCTTGATGGACGTCTCGATCATCCACAGCACCGGAAAGAGCATCACGACGGCCAGCACGGTCAGCAGCGCGATTTCCAGCACGGAGCGGCCCCGGCCGCCAAGGCGGCGCACGGGGGGCGTGTGATCCCGGGCAGGACCTGTGGACACGGCCTCGTCGACGGAGACGGCCATCAGCCCTCCTTGAGCTTGTTCAGGTAGCGCAGGTAGAACTGCGTGAGCACGATGACGACGAGGACCATGAGGATCCCGTACGCCGAGGCGGTTCCGGTGTTGAAGCCGAGGAACGCGACCTTGTAGATGTGGAACGACAACGTCTCGGTGGAGACGCCCGGACCTCCGTTGGTGAGGATGTAGACGAGGTCGAACAGCCGGAATGCCTCGATGGCCCGGAACATCACGGCAATGAGAAGCAGTGGCCAGACCAGCGGAAGAGTGATGGTGCGGAACTTGAACCACTCGGACGCCCGGTCGATCGAGGCGGCCTCGTAGAGATACTTGGGAACCGCGGTGAGGCCCGCGAGCGCGATGAGCATGATGAACGGCGTCCATTGCCAGGTGTCGACCACGATCAGGGAGAGCAGTGCTGTTCGCTGCCGGGTGAGCCACTCCACCTGCCCCAGACCGACCGAGCCGAGCATGCTGTTGACCACGCCGAACTGCGCGTCGAGCATGAATCGCCAGAACAGCCCGACCACGACCGGCGACAGCATCATCGGAACGAGGAACAGAGTGGTCAGCACTCCTCGCCCGTGCGTGCGTCGTGAGATCAGGTAGGCGATGCCGAAACCGAGCACGATCTGCAGGCCGACCGCGCCGACCACGTAGATCAACGTCGTCAGGGCCCTCGTGTGGACCTGCGCCGACGTCAGGATGGCGGTGTAGTTCCCGAACCCGATGAAGTTGGCGGGCCCCCCGCGGGTGGCCGAGTAGTCGGTGAAAGACAGGTACAACGCCCACAGCAACGGGAACACCGACATGGCGAGCAACAGCAGCATCGCGGGGGAGATGAAGGTCACGGCGAGCCAGCGGTCGCTCAACCGGCGGGACCGACCCGGTGCAGGTGGCGTCGCGGACGCCACCTGCCCGGGGTGATCGGTCGTCAGAGGGACGGCGTCACTCACAGTCCGCCGCCGCCCTTGCGGTTGCTCGAGTCGAGCACGCTCTGCTGCTCCTTGGCGATGTCGTCGAGCGCATCCTTTGGCTTCTTCGCGCCGTTGAGAGCCGCGTTCACGTTGGTGTTCTCGATGTCGACGAGGCGCGCGTACTCGGGCACGTTCCACATGTCCCGCATCCGCGGAACCGAGTCGGTGTACACCTGGTTGAACGGTCCGGCATTGAGGAACTCGGGCGACTCCAGGGCGTCCGTCCGCGATGGCACGCCACCGGCCGCGGCCCACTTCTTCTGGATGTCAGCCTGCTCGAACCACTTCATGAAGTTCAGGGCCTCCGCCTGGTTTGCCGTGGAGGAGTAGGCCGACACGTGCATCCCCATACCGCCGAGCGGGACCAGGTTCGTCTTCTGGCTCGGCAGGGTGGCAAAACCCAACTTGTCGAGAATCTGCTCCCGCGTGGTGCCGAGCGTCGACTGCTTCGGATCGAGCAGGCCGCCGCTCGCGGCGATCCAGTTGAACGCGATGCAGGCCTTGCCCTGGGCGACCGCCGCGTTCACCTCGTCGATGAACCAGTTGCCGGAGCCCTTGGCAGTCAGCGGCTTCATCTTGTTGACCAGGACGTCCATCGCCTCCTGGCCGGCAGCGTCGTTGAGAACGCCCTCGATCTTGCGGTTCTTGGGGTCCCAGAGGTTGCCGCCGTAGACGCCGTTGACCGTGTTGTAGGTGACGGCTGCGGCGTCGGAGCCGTTGGCCTGGTGGAAAGCCAGCCCGCTGACGCCGGGGTTGTCCGCCTGGCACTTCTCGGCGGCTGCGATCATCTGGTCCCAGGTCTGCGGTGGCTTGTCGCCGATCAGGTCCTTGCGGTAGATCATCGTCCAGGTGTCGCCGAGCAGCGGCAGTCCGTACAGGCTGGCGTTCTCGTCGCGCTTGCCGGTCTCCGCCTGGGGGAACTGGCCGTACGCCGCCAGGAGGTACGGGTTGTAGGCCGTGACGTCGATGTTGTTCTTGACGAAGTCGGTGAGGTCGAGGATGTTGCCGTTCGTCACGGCCTCGCCGATGTGTTGCGAGTCCAGGATCGCGATGTCGAAGTCGGTCTTGCGCGCGGCGAACTGGGTGAACATCGCGTCGTGCCAGTTCGCGTTCGGCACGGTGTTGACCTTGATGGTCGCGTTCGGCCGCTCCTTCTTGTACTCCGCGTTCGCGAAGGCTTCCAGCGCTTGGGCCGGGGGCCAGTCGAACCAGATGAAGCTGAGAGTCAGCGGATCCTTGGTGAGCTCCGGGATGGTCGCCGGTGCCTTGGGGGCGCTCGCCTTCCCGCCGTCGTCCTTGCCATCGCCGCAAGCCGTTACGGCCGTGGCCACCAGCAGCATGGCCGCCGTCGCCAGCCGCACCTTTCGTCCGGGAGCGGATGTTCTTCCTATTTGCTTCGGATAGCGCATTTTTATGCCTGCTTTCTGGGTGGGGACTTCTAGAACCTCGCTATGTGCTTCGCCGAGCAGTTGCTGGGTTGTTCAGGCGTGTCGCCGGGCTGTCGCGGGGGCCGACCCGCGGACCGGCGTCACGGGTACGCCGCGATGTACGGGGTCTTCCTGCATGCTCATCGCGGCTCCGGGTGATCGAAGTAGAGCGATGGCCGGCGGTTCCGCGGTGGTGCAGGATGGCGGGCGTCCGTCACTTTTCCTATACGATCGAGTTGGGGCGTCAGCATGTCGCAGCGTTGTGACTGATGTCAACAGGTTCCCGAAGACGCAAGGAAGGACCTCACGTCACGATGGACGACGAAGCGATGATCACGCGGGGCCGTAGGGCCGTGACGGGCGGAATGCCGGCGGGAAGAACTGCCGGCCGGCTTGCCGACGAGGTGTACGACACGCTGCTCGGCCAGTTGATGTCGCTACGGATCGAGCCCGGCTCCCGGGTCACGATCGACGTCCTGGCGCGAGAGTTGGGGGTCTCGCAGACGCCGATCCGAGACGCTCTGAACCGCATGGAGGCCGAGGGCCTGGTCGTGCGCGTACCCCATGCTGGCTATCGCATTCCCCCCCAAATAACCCGTCAACGATTCGAGGACATGCTCGAGGTCCGCCTGCTCCTCGAGCCGGCGGCGGCGCGCAGATCCGCCGAACGCGCATCCGCTGAGCAGGTGGCCGTTCTGCGGCGAATGCTGGCGGAGATGGCGGAGCTGGAGAGGGGCGACGGTCCCATGGCCTATGGCGCCTTCGGGCTACGCGACGCCGCTTTCCACGATCTCGTCGCCCTGAGCGCGGAGAACCAGGTCATTCGTGAAGCACTCGCCCGCCTGCACAGCCACGTGCACCTCTTCCGGCTTCACCACGACACCCAGGTCACGCACTTGGCCATGGCCGAGCACGAGGACGTCGTCGCCGCGATCGCCGCGCGTGACCCCGACGCCGCCGCCTACGCGATGCGTCGGCACATCTTGCGGTCCGGCGAGCGTTTCCGGCGATTGTTCGACGAGGTCAAGGACGCGGACGGAATGGCGGTGGAGGCTTGACGGGCGGGCAGGGCCGAGGAATGCTAACTCGATCGGATCGGATTGGATCTACCTCCACCACCCCCAGATGCGAGGAGAAGCAGGTGCCCAGAGCGCTGCTCCTGACCGGCGACGCCGCCGAGGAACTCGACACCATGTATCCCTACTATCGCGTGCAGGAGGGCGGCTGGGACGTCGACGTCTCGTCACGGACGATGCGTGACGTGCAACTGGTCATCCACGAGTTCGACCCCAACTCCGACGCCTACGTGGAGAAGAACGGCCGGAAGCTGCCCGTCGACGTGCCCTGGGCCGAGGTAGACGTCGAGCGCTATGACGCCCTCATCATCCCCGGGGGACGTGCCCCCGAGTGGATCCGGGTCGACGCCGACGTCAGGCGCATCACCGAGCACTTCTTCGCGCGCAACCTCCCCATCGCGCTGGTGTGCCACGGCGCGCAGGTACCAGCGGTGTACGGGCTGCTGAAGGGCCGAAAGACGGCATGCTTCCCACCCATCACCGGTGACATGGAGAACGCGGGCGCGACGGTCATCGACGCTCCCGACGTCGTGGACGGCAACCTCGTCTCCTGCCGCGGCTGGCCCGACATGCCGCAATTCGGCAGGGCGATGATGGAGCTCTTCTCGAAGTCCGTCAACTCCGCCTCGGCATGAGCACACCTGGCCTGCCCCGGTGACGGCACTTCGGACCGTCACAGTCGACGGGTCGCCCGTACACGTCCTGGAGAGCGGCACCGGGCCCGCGGTGCTGATGCTGCACGGCTCCGGACCCGGCACGACCGGGTCCGGAGCCTGGGCAGCGACGGCGCAGGCGCTGGGCACGTCCTGGCATCTGGTGGCTCCGGACCAGGCGGGGTTCGGCGGTACACCTGTCCCGGCGGGCTCCAGGGGCGGGCTCCGGCTGTGGACGGAGCAGGCCGCGGGCCTGATGGATGCTCTCGGTATCGAGCACTACGCCGTGGTGGGTCACTCCATGGGCGGTGCCGTGGCGCTGGCGTTGGCGGCCGCGCGCCCCCAGCAGGTCACCCGTGTCGTGGCGGTCTCGACGATGGGCGCCCCCGGGGCACCGCTGTCCGCCGAGCTCGACGCGATCTGGGCCGCCCCCGCCGGCCCGCTCGGGGCCCGAGACATGCTGAGTCGCCTCGTCCTCGACCAAGCGCTCATAACCGATTCGGCCGTCGAAGCCCGTGCAACTGCGATGCGGGCGGGCGCGGCCGCGTTCGCGTCGCTGTTCCCTCCACCCAGGGCACGATGGGTCGACGAGCTCACCCTCTCGGCGCAGACGCTGGCCGCGGTCCGCGCGCCCGTGCTGCTCGTCCACGGCGCAGACGACCGAGTCACCCCGCTCGAGACGGCAGCCCAGCCCCTGCTCGAACACCTGGCCGATGTCCGTCTGCACGTGCTCGGCCGATGCGGACACGTGCCGGCGATCGAGCACCCGCACGAGTTCCGGCAACTGCTGTCGTGCTTCCTTCGCCGGGACCGAGGTCACTGATCGCCGTTGCGGGCGATGTGCCGACTGATCGCCAAGGCGACGACCGTGCCAGAGTCACGGCAGGTCATGGGGGCGAGCCCGTGCCCGTGAGGCACCGCCATCATGGTGCTGCCGAACGTGTCGGCCAGGACCTCGCGAAGGAACGGCACGTCCTCGGCGACGGCATCCCGGACGGTGATGTGAGCGGCCGGTGCGGGTGCGTCCATGTGGGAATCTTGGCGTACTCGCCTCCGCCCGGCTCCCCCCGGTCGGGGACGCCGCCGGCCGCACGCTCACGGCCGGAGTACCTGCCGGTCGCCTGGACCGGCCGGGCGCTGCTCCCGTCATGGGTGTGGCGATTGCTGCGTGAGTATCAGCTGTCCGAGCTCCTGGGTGCATCGGGTGAGCGCGACGTAGAGGCCGTTCCAGCCGCGCGGCTCGGCGGCGATGCCTGGGGGGTCGATGAGTAGCGTCGCGTCCCATTCCAATCCCTTGGACTGGGTCGCGGTGAGCACTGGCACATCGCTCAGCACGGCGAGGAGTTCGGCGATGCGGTCGGCGGGGGCGATGACGCCGACGGTGCCGCCATGCCACCGTTGCTGCAGCTGGCGCACAGCGCGGACGGCGGCGTCGGCAAGGTCGGCGGGTGTGATCGTGAGCTCCCAGGGGGAGATGCCGGAGGAGCGTACCGCCCGCGGCGGCGTGTTGTGGCTGCCCGCTTTCTTCAAGACCGGTTCGGTGAGGTCCATGACCTCGCGCGGGGTCCGGTAGCAGATGGTGAGCTCAGCGGCGCTCCAGCGGTCTCCGAAAGCCGCCTGCACCGCTTGCGCCCAGCTGGTGTGCCGGTGCGCTGCCGCTGCCTGGTCGATGTCGCCGACGGCGGTGATGGATCGACTGGGACAGCGCCGTAGGACCATGTGCCACTGCATCTCGGACAGCTCTTGCGCCTCGTCGATGACGACGTGGCCGTACACCCAGCCGCGCTGCCGGCGAGCGCGGTCGGCGACGAACTCGCCCTGTGGCTGCGGGGCGTCGACCTCGCCGAGCAGGTCGGCGAGTGCGTCGAGCAGAGGGATGTCGCTTGATGCCCATGAGGCGGGCTCGGCCGAGACCGCGGCGATCTCCTCGGGGGACAGCTGCGGGGCGAACCGGGCCAGCAGGGTGCGGTCGGTCAGGAAATCACCCAGCAGGGTCTCGGGGTCGAGGGTTGGCCACCATGCCTCGATGAACCGGGCGATGATGGCGTTCTCGGCGATCCGACAACGCAGGTGCTCGAGCTCCTCCTCGGAGAGCAATCCGTCGATCTCGCTGCCGGTGGACGTCCGGGTGGAGTGGTGATCATGCCCCATGCTCCTGTCGACGCGGGCGAGGATGTCCTCGAAACCCTCCTCCATCTCGTCCATCAGCGCCTCGCGCTGTTCGGCGACGACATCGGCAAGGAGGTGGTGCAACTGCTCGGCGAACGCCGCGCGGGCGCGGTGGTACGGGCGTCCCTGTATCGCCGAGGCGAGCGCCTGTGCCACCGGTGCGGCCGCGATGACGTAGAACTCGCCCTCCCAGCGCAGCCTCAGCTCGCGCGGCCGGGGGAGTAGTGACGCGACGTAGCTTTCGAGCGTGGGCTGCCAGAGCGCGCGGCCCTTGATTTCGGCGAGCGGTCTGCTCTCGCTGCGGCCCACCTGGACGCCGGTCAGCAGGGTGTCGCAGGTCGCCGAGACGACGGCGGTCTCACCGAGTGCGGGCAGCACCTGGGCGATGTACTGGAGGAAACGCGGCGAGGGGCCGAGGACCAGGACCGCCTGGTCGGCCATGTTTCGGTGAGTGAACAGCAGGTACGCGACGCGGTGCAGAGCAACCACGGTCTTCCCCGTGCCGGGACCGCCCTGAACGATCAGCGGGCCGGTCGCCTCAGCCCGGATGATGTCGTCCTGTTCGCGTTGCAGCGTGGAGATCGCCGTCGACATCCGACCGGTGCGCCGCTGGTCGAGGGCGGCCAGTAGAGCGCCTTCACCGACGAGTTCCGCCGTCATGGTCCCGTCCAGTGGCTCGTCGTCCACGCCCACAACGGTCGATCCCGTCGTGCGTATGTGGCGGCGCCGTGCCTGACCTTGTGGGTCGACAGCCGTCGCGGTGTAGAACGGCCGAGCTGCGGGAGCGCGCCAGTCCACCAGTAGCGGTTCACCGTCCTCGTCATCGTTGCGGAGACCGACACGGCCTACGTGTCGCACGGTGCCATCAAGACCGTCGAGGCGGCCGAAGACCAGCCCTTCCCGTGCTCGCCGTAGCTCTTCGTACTGCTGGCGGAGCAGGCGCTGCCGGGCCCGTTCCAACGCGTCCAGGGCCTCTGCCGAAAGCTCGGCCTGCAGGTGATCGGCCAGCCTGTCGCGCCGGGCCGTGGCCATGTCGAGAAACGCCTGTTCCTCGGCGACCGCGGATCGGCGCGCGACGCCCTCCGCGGTAGAGGTCGGCGGTTCGCCGTCCGGTGTTACGTCGCTGACGCCAGCAGTGTCGTTGTTCAGAGCAGACTTCGGGCGCATGCGCAAATCCTTGATTGGTGTTCCTCGGCGCGGACGAGCCGCAGTTCATTCGGCGGCAAGCATAGAGTTCGTTTCTCTCGTCGGCCAGGAACTCCGGCGACAGAGATGGGAGTCTCAATGCCTTGCCGTTCCGGGTTTCTTGTGGCCTCATCCAATCTTGATTCGCTTATTGACAGTCCGGTCCTTATCTGATCTGCGGGTGCGTTCCGAGAGGCCATACGCCCGGTAACGGGATCGCAGCGGGCGAATAGGCCGGTGTCGTCCCGAAAGAAGGAAGCCCTGACCAGCGAGAACGCTGGTCAGGGCTTTTTGGGTTCCATCTATCAGGTGCTGTACAGCCCATCCCACGGTTCCGTGAACCCGAGGCGGTCAGGGCACAACTCGACCCAGTCGCCTCGCTCAACGTCTGACTCGTCAATCAGGCCGAATGTGACACCGTCATGGACCACGCGAAACAGCTGGACGGCGATGTCGCCATACTGCCGTCCGGGTAACTGATCGAGCAGGCCAACCAAGCGGGCCTCGGCTTGGTCACCAAGCTCACCTCGTAGATACGGAGCGATGGCCACCAGGGAGATGTCTGACCGGCGGTGGCGGCCGTCGACGTCGAACAGGTGCAGGTAGGCGTACCAGCGAAGCCGCTCCCGGTCCGGATCCGACTCATGGTCGTCGTCGCGATGCGCGCCGTGTACCGCCGCGTAGAACTGTCCGTCGGAGTATCGCCCTACCCGGTCGGTACGGCAACCCGGTTCGCGCGCAATGGGCACCAGGTCAGGCAGCGTCATTCCGGCGACGACACCCTCCTACGGTTTGCGGGCGAGAAGCCCGACAAAGGTGTGATAGGTGTCGGTCTGCTTCGGAGCGGGCGTACCCGACTCTGGACGCCACTCGGCCAGCGGCACCAGGCCCGGTTCCAGCAACGTCAGCCCATCGACGAACGAGAGGATCTCCTCGTCGGTGCGCCAGCGGCCGGTGCCCAGCGACTCGTTGAAGACCCGCTCGACCTCGCGGGCCTTGCGGGAGCCCTCTGGGTCCCGCTCGGCCGGGTCGCGGAAGTGCGATATCGCCACGTAGCTGCCGGAGGGCAGCGCGTCGATCAACTCCGCCGCCACCGCTCGCGGGTCCTCGTCGTCACCAAGGTGGTGCAGGATCGCGAAGAGCAACAGACCAATCGGCCGGTCGAAATCGAGGAACCGACGTACGTCCGGGTGGTTGAGGATTTCCTGTGGTGCCCGAACGTCCGCCTGGATCACGGTCGCGGTGCCCTCCGCGGCGAGTAGGGCCCGTCCGTGTGCCAGAACGATCGGATCATTGTCCACATACACCACCTGAGCCTTCGGGTTCTGCTCGGTGGCGACCTCGTGCACGTTGCCCTGGGTGGGCAGCCCCGACCCGATGTCGAGGAACTGGTCGATGCCCGCCTCGGCGACAAGGAAGCGAATCACTCGACGCAGAAAGGCCCGGTTCGCCTGGCCGGCTGCCGGACCGTCCGGTGTGATCCGCAGGGCGTGCTCGGCGACCTGCCGGTCGACCTCGAAGTTGTCCTTGCCCCCCAGGAAGAAGTCATAGACCCGGGCCACGCTGGGAATGCGGGGGTCGATGCCGGGGGGCGCCGCCTTGTCGCGGGTCACAGGCGTCTCCATTCGATGGGGATGGGCGCAGGCTGGGGTCTGCGGGCGGTGCCGGCGTTGCGGCGAGTGTAGCGATCGGAAGGGTCTATTTCCGCCCCGCCTGGTATCGCTCCCAACGAATCGTTCCTTCACGAGCACGGGTTGCGGCGGATGCGCGCACTCGAGCGCGAGTAGCCGCACTCCTCGAACGCGGCCTCAGACCGCTCGAACCTCGGCGAGCCGCTTGACCGCGTACTCGTCGTCCCAGCAGACGGCGGCTTCCCATGCGGCTGAGGCTTGCGCGGCGATGTCGTACGCGCCGGCGTCGAGGCCGGCGGCGTTGTCGGGCAGCACGAGGTCGAGGTCGGGGACGTCGACGTGCGACTCGTCCCAGTCGATCAGCGCGACCTGATTCGCGGTCAGGCGGACGTTGCCAGGGTTGGGATCGCCATGGACGACGCATGTCTGACGTCCGCTGAGCCGTGCCCACGCTGCTCGGCATCGCGCGACGCCCTCAGGGGGCATCGCTCCGAGGTTGATCTTCGTCCCGGTCTCGGCGTGTAGGAGGTCGGTCGACGACCGCCAACCTGGGCGCTGCGGCCAACCCTGCGTCAACCGATGCAGCTCACGGAGCATGCCGGTTACGCGCCGCCAGTCGGCCTGCGTCTCGGGCGGTCCGCCCTCGATGTAGGTCATCACCACCAGACCGTCGGCGAACAGTCGGCCGTCCCTGGTCGGGATCGGCAGCGGCACGGTCAGACCCGCACGGTCGAGGTGTTGAAGGAGCCCGGTCTCCCACGCCAGATCAGCGTCGCTCCTGGCACCGAGACGACCGACCGCGAGCTGCCCGTTGACGCGCACACTCCACACGTCGTTGGCGATTCCGCCAGCAAGCGGTTCGATGCGAGCAGCGTCTTCACCCCACTGCCCGAGTGCCTCCCACCCCACTGGCCAGATCTTACGCGGCTCCGAGCAGTGCGCAGGTCGCCGCCGTGCCGCTGCACGATCGATTCGTTCCTGGCGGGAGGGTGCTCCCCGGGGGATGCTCTCGTGTAGAGCTTGACCGGTCGACTCCAGCGGATATTCTTTCGACCTCAGATCTCTCTGTCCCACGTCTATAAGTAGCCGGTGAGCGAAAGCCGTTAGCAGAGCGGAATACTCGAGCCTGGTGGTGGGCTATCGACGCGCAGGTCACTGAGGGCGGAGGCGAGTCGGGCTGCAAGCGCCGCATCGGCGAGCGCGAGTTCCGCGGTCAGCGCAGCCGTAGCTGCGGAGAGAGCGCGGGTCAGCTCCGCTCCTTCGAGCGCACGGACCAGGGTGGTGTTCAGCGATGCGGTCACCTCTGCGGGAAGCAGGTGGGCGCCTTTCGCGTAGCTGGTGGGATGACCGAGGCGCAAGCAGGCCAAGGCGAGGACCTGGCCGCGTAGGGCGCTGATCCACTGCTCCGCCTGCCACCAACGGTGGCGTTGGATGCATATCCACGCGTGCAGGGCGTGGTGCCATCCCAACCCGGCCAGGGTCCGCCGACAGGGTGGCGGATCGTCCCTCGCGAGCGCGGGATGCCCGAAGACGGTACGCCAGTGCGCACCGTGCGGTCCGAACTTCGCAGCCGGGGTGAAACCGATGTCCAGTTCGAGCATTCCGGGAAGCAGGAACACCCGATACACCGCCGAGCCGGACGGCAAGTCCCAGTGGTGAACGGCGGCGAAGTCACGGTAGAGCAGTTCGGTCCAGCGGTGCATTGCTGAGTCCAGCGAACCTTCGATACCAAACATCAAGTCGATGTCCGACCACCGGTCGCTGTCGCCGACAGCGTGGGATCCGGTGATGGCGGCCCCGACGACGGCGGGGTCACCTTCGGCTAAGGCGAGCAACTGCTCCCGGATCGAGTCACGCTTGCCGCCGGAGAACACCGCGCCACCCTATCGCCTCGATTCCGGTGTCATAGGCGTTAGCCGACGGCGCACGTGACGGCGCGGTGTGACCCCGTCCATCACGACGCCGGGGCGGCCAGCTGTCAGACGCCGACGCGATCCAGGAGCCGCCAGCCGGCTACGCGCGGTGCCCGCTGGCGCGGTGCCGGCGCTGGCCGACGCCGCCGAACTCGCCGATCTGCTGATCCGCCGACAATCGGACCGCCGCGTTGGGAGACCTGCGCCGCCTCATCCGCGCCGACGGCACTCTGCGTGGCGTAGAGCCAGATGTCCGCGTGCCCTCTGGCTGAAGCGAGTTTGTCCTATCCCTGTGCTCCAATTCCGCCATGCATATCGTCGTCTGTGGCGCGTTCGTGGAGAACGGGGCGGTCCTGCTGGTGCACCGCAGCGCGGCCCGCCGGGCATACCCGGATCTCTGGGATCTGCCCGGGGGGCACGTCGAAGCAGGTGAGTCGGAACTACAGGCCCTCGCGCGTGAGATGCACGAGGAACTGGGGGTTCACATTGTGGCGGAGTCCTCGTCACGGTTGGGCGACCTGCGTGCCGGCAGTGGCGAGGACGGCGTCCACGTGGGCGTCTGGCACATCAGAGACTGGGTCGGCTCTCCCACCAACCGCGCACCTGAGGAGCATGACGACCTTGCCTGGGTCGGGATCAGCGAGCTGGGCGGTCGACCCCTCGTGTTTGGCACCCTGCCGGTGTTGCTTCGTTCCCTGCCTGAGCCTGGCCGGCTGTCTCAGCTCGAGGAAGCACGGGCAACCGCATCCAACGGCACGCCTTGACGGAGGGCTGCACACTCCCGGTGGCCGCGACGGGCATCGTGATGGTGCTGCCGCAGGTGATCCCTCGGAGCAACGCAGGCAGCCGCGCGGACCTCGTCGGCCGGCCGGGCCGGCGGCGTCACGCCGTGCGGTAGTGGCCGGTGAGCCGACCGAGCTTCATGGCCAGGTGCAGGCACAGCCGTTCGTTGCCGTCCTTGAGGTCGGTCCCGGCGAGCTGTTCCACCCGCTGTAGCCGGTAGTAGAGAGTGGTCCGGTGCAGTCGGAGTTTCTCGGCGGTGGCATGCGCGTTGCCCGCCAGGTCGAGGTAGGCCTCCAGGGTCTCCAGCAGCACCTGGTGGGCGTCGTCGCGCAGCAACCGCTCCAGCCCGGGATGGACGCCCGCGACGTCGAGGTGCTGGCTGTCCAGTTGAGACAGCACCCGGTAGATGCCCAGGCTGGCCCAGGAGACCACCCGGCCCAGCGCGGGCAGTTGCGTACCGACGCGGGCGGCCTGCGCGGCCTCCTGGTAGGACTCGACCGCGCTGGACAGCCCGGCGCGTGGCTGGCCGATTCCGGTCACGGTCCGGTCCACCGAGGCCAGGCCCCGGGTCGCGGTGCGCAGCGCCTCGTCGAGGTGCCCGGCGGCAGCTTCCGGCGAGGGGCGGCCGGCGACCCGGTCGCCGCAGACCAGCAGCACACCGTGGTCGTGCCAGACCAGGTGCAGCGTCTCCCGTACTCCGATCCACCGGCGGGTGGTGACCAGGGCCTGTTCCAGGGCGATCCGGGCCACCTCGTCGGGCTGCCGCCCGCCGCCCGGCACCAGCTGGGCGACGAGTGCGACGGTCGACCCGTCGGCGGCCACCACGCCCTCCTCCAGCAGCGCCCGCGCCGCGTGCTCGCGCGCCTGCCGGCTCTCCACCAGCAGGGTGCGGGTGGCCTCGGTCTCCCGCTGTGCGGCGAGCTCACCGAGCAGGTTCTCCCGGTACAGGGCCAGCGACAGGTCGGTGAAGGGGCCGGTCGCGGTGGCGATGTCGGCATCGGTCATCGACCCGTCCGCGTCGATGAACCAGACGAACCCGAGCAGCAGGTCGTCGTGCCGGATGGGCACGCAAACCCTCGCCAGCAGGTCCAGCTCGGCGCATGCGGGGGTGCGGACCGGCGCGTGCGCCGTGAGCACGCCCATGCCTCGGAACCAGGCGATCACCTCCGGCGTCGTCTGCCGGCGCAGGATCGACGTCCGGCGGACGTCGTCCATCGGGCCGTCGTGCTCGCTGTAGGCGACCACCCGCTGTCGCCGGTCCTCGATGAGGGCGGGTCGCCCCACCCGGGCGGCGACGGCGTCGACGATTCGCTGGAGCTCACCGTGCATGTAACTCCCCTGGTTGCACTGCGTGACAGGGATCGCGCGACCGCCAGTCCTTACCCTCCGGTGTGGGTGGGTCATCGCGCAAGGTCCACTGTCGAACTGACGACAAAAAGACGGGCGGCAACGCGACTGTTCCGGCATCTGTCCGAAGACCGAGGGCGACAGACGTTCCTAGGGTTCGGTACGGACCGCACCAGCGGCGCCGCGCACGGTGCGGCGGGAAGGTGGGGCGGTGCCGGCGCGGAGAGGGGATTTCCGAGTGGGAACTGGTAGGCCCTGGCGGGGTGTGCTGGTGGCCGTCACCACGCCGTTTCGCGCCGACCTGTCGGTCGACTTCGACCAGCTCCAGGAACACGTCCGTTGGCTCGCCGCCGAGGGGTGCCACGGGGTCGCGCCGTGCGCGTCGATGGGGGAGTACCGGGCGCTCTCCGACGGGGAGCGGGCCGCCGTGGTCAGGGCGACGGTGGCGGCCGCGCCGGCCGGCTGCGCGGTGGTGCCCGGCGTCGGCGGCTACGGCAGCAGGCAGGCCCGCCGCTGGGCGGAGCAGGCCGCCGAGGCCGGCGCCCACGGCGTGCTCGCGCGGCCACCCGATGGGCCCGCCCGCGCCGCCGACGTGCTCGCCCACTACCGGGAGGTGGCGGCGGTCGGCCTGCCGGTGGTCGCCCACAACGAGCCGTACGACACCCGGTTGGACCTCACGCCGGACCTGCTGGCGACCGTCGCCGAGATCGACGGGATCGTCGCGGTCAAGGAGGTCACCGGCGACGTCCGCAGATTGCATCGCCTGCGGGACCTCTGCCCGCACGTCGACGTGCTGGTCGGCGCCGACGACGTGGTGCTCGAACTGGTGCTGTGCGGCGCCACCGGATGGGTCGCTACCCTGCCCAACGCGCTACCCCGCCAGGCCGTGCGCCTGTACGACCTGTGCGTCGCCCGCGATCTGGGCCGGGCGCTGCCGCTCTACGCCGAGCTGCACCCGATCCTCGGATGGGCCTCCCGGCCGGAAGCCGTGCAGGCCGTCAAGCTCGCCATGCAGTGCGCCGGGCGGTTCGGCGGGCGGTGCCGCCCACCGCGCGGACCCCTGTCCGGGCCGGCCGCCGACCAGGTGCGCCGGGACGTGCTGCGGGCCCTCGCGGCAACGGGCGAACCGGCTCCCGGTGCCGGTCCTGGCTGATCCGCCGACGGGTGCCGGTCCTTCAGGTGTCGGAAGTCGCCGGCCCACCTGCCGACATCTGCACGGTGACCGGCACCCGTCCGCCCTCCTAGATTCGCTGCGCGGCCTGCTGACGGGCGTTCCGCGCAACCCCCACCGGGACGCCGGCGCCGCGTTTTCCTCCGACGAGAGGTGGTTCCGTGCACCGTGCTACCCCCCACCGCACCCGGCTGAGGCGGGCCGTCCTGGCCGCAGCCGTGGTGACCACGCTCGTGGCGACCGGGGCGGCGCAGGCCGCCGCGGCCCCGGCCAACCCGGCCGGCGGCACCGCGCCGTTCCAGGTCCTCGACCCGCAGGCCTGGCAGAACCCGGACACGATGACCTGGAACGATTTCAAGGCGGTGCCCGGCAAGAACTGGGCCGACCCGAGCGTGTCGGGCTCGGTCCGCAACTTCAAGATCGCCCTGGTGGCGCTCGACTATCCGGACGAGACGTTCGCGGTCTCCCAGCGGGCCCGGTCGACGGTCTTCGGCAACCCCCAGTCCGTCGCGACCAACGTTCCCCGGGCGGACGTGCCGAAGTTCTACCAGGACTTTCTGAACACCCCGAACACCCTCAACAAGGGCCACACCCTGCACGAGTACTGGATGCAGGACTCCAACGGCCGCTACGGCGTCGACCTCACCGGGTTCGGGCCGTACCAGATGCCGGCCAAGTCCTACCAGTACGGACTGGACAATGGGTTCAACCCGGGCGCCTGCCCGAGCGGGGACGTGTGCGGCAAGAACATCCGCACCGACGGCCTGGGTGCCTGGCGGGCGGCCGTCGGCGAGGAGGTCGCCAACCAGTACGAGCTGGTGTTCATCCTCAGCGCCGGCCAGGACGAGTCGTCGACCTGGCAGGAGTTCGGGCAGATGATCTTCCAGAACAAGGAGGACGTGCCGGACGCGTGGGGCCCGCCGGACCCCAACCTGCCGAACTGGTCGAAGACCCGCTACGTGGACTGGACCTCGTGGAAGGCGGCGGCGACGCTGTGGCCGAACGCCGGCGGCGGCTCCTCCACCCAGGGGGAGAGTTCCGGCATGGGCGTCTACGCCCACGAGCTGACCCACCTGCTGGGCATCGGCGACAACTACAACAACCCGTACGGCGAGCCGCTGCGCAGGGCGTACACCGGGATCTGGAGCATGATGTCGCGCGGGTCGTTCAACGGCCCGGGCGGTCCGCACACCCGCTGGCAGATTCCGCCGACCAACGGCGGCTCGATGGGTTCGTTGCACACCGTGCGGGACAAGCTCAAGATCGGCCTGCTCGGTGAGGAGCACGTGCTGCGGCTGTCGCGGGAGTCGCTGGCCTCCTCGGGCCTGGTGGTCGCGCAGGTCACGGCCCGCGCGGTTGACGCTGGGCCGAAGGGTCTGAGCGGTGTGAACATCGCGCTGAACAAGGACCTGTCGCCGGCGTGTGGTGTCAGCACCGACCCGCTGTGCGACGGTGGCAGCTTCAACAACTACACCGTCGAGGTCGTCGACCGGATGGGTGCGGACTCCTTCACCCCGGACAGTGGCGTGCTGCTGAGCAAGACCAAGAACGCCGACAGCGCCCCGTTCCAATGGGTGGTGGACGCCAACCCGCAGGACATCGACATGATCGACTTCTACCGGCCCGACGGCACTCCACAGAAGATCACCATGGGTGACTACCGGCAGCTCTCCGACGCGCTGTTCCACGCCGGCGCGGACACCGGCAGCCAGTACGAGTTCGTCGACGAGGCCAACCGGCTGCACTTCTACATCATCGACCTCAAGCGGGACGCGGCCGGCTTGCTCTCCTACACGGTGGCGGTGCGTTCGCTCGACGGCACCGGCGGGCCGAGCAGTCACGGCGTGACGCTGGGCAAGGGCGAGGTGACTGGCGGCGGCAAGCCGACGAGCCGCGGGGTGACCTGCTCGTTCGAGCTGACCAACACCGGTTCGTACTCGGCCGGCGGCCAGCAGCACCCGGAGGACGTCAGCGCGTACCTGAAGTCGGACGTCTACCGCCTGTCAGCGGAGGTGGCCGGTAAGGGCTGGCGGTCCTGGCTGCCCAACCAGCTCGCCACCGCGCAGTTCGGCAAGGCCACCACGGTCAAGGTGTCGGTGGGCGCCACCGCAACCGCCGCGGCGACCGGTTTCGTGAAGCTCACCGCGACCTCGGAGAGCGACCCGACGAAGACGGTGACCAAGCAGTGCCGGGTAGAGAAGTCCTGACCGACGCCCGAGGTCGACCCCGTTCCTGCCGGGTCCGCGGCGGCCTGTCGCCGCGGACCCGGCAGGCGGGCGGAAGGAGGATGACGTGCGGCGAAGCATCATGACGCTGCTACCGCTGCTGCTGGCCGGCGCAACCGGCTGCGGCGCCGTCGGCGCCACCCAGGAGGCGGTCTCCCCGACGACCGTCCGGGTCCTGGTTCGCGACATCAACATCCGGGCCGCGGGGGTGGACTGCGCCGGCACCGGTCCGTACCAGCACTTCCACAACCGGGCGCCGTTCCGGGTGCTCGACCCGGACGGGACGGCGCTGGCCAGTGGGCAGTTGCCGGCGGGGACTGCGGTGGCCGCCTTCGCCGAGGATCTCGGGGTCGAGCGCCTGCCCACGTACTGCGAGTTCGCCGTCGGTGTGCGGGTGCCGCAGCGGGCCTCCTATCGGCTGGAGGTGGACGGCCGGGCGGCGCTCGACCTGACGCCGGACAGCAGCGAGGGCCCGGCGCTGGTGGCGGTGGTGCCGTCATGAGGCACGCACTCCTGCCACTGTTGCTGGCGGCGGCGCTGTTGGGCGGATGCAGCACGCCCGATCCCGTGCCCGCGCCGACGCCCGCCGGAGGAGCTGCGGCGCTGCCCGGCCCGGTCCCCGCCGACCTGGTGTTGCGCCCGGCACCCGGCACCGCACCGGCCGCCCCGGCGTTCACCGGCGCGCTGACCGACGGCACACCGTTCGCCGCCGCCGAGCTGTGGGCGCAGCGTCCCGTCGTGCTCACCTTCTTCAGCTCCTGGTGCACCACCTGTGCCAGCCGCCAGGCCGCCCTCAGCGAGCTTGCCCGCAGCTATCGGGACCGGGTGGTCTTCGTCGGCGTGGTCGGCACGGACCAGGCCGACGAGGTCCAGGACTACCTGCGCGCGCACCGGGTGGAGTATCCGGTCGTCCTGGACGACCAGCAGACGATCTGGCGTTCGTACGCGGTGCGGGAGCCGCCGGCCGTCGTGCTGGTGGCCAAGGGTGGCGCCCTGCTCCGCGGCTGGCCGGGCGGGCTGGACGCCCCGACACTCGACCAGCGGCTGCGAGAGCTGGTGCTGGCCGGCCAGCCGTAGTCTCGTCGCCCAGGCACCTCGGTGCGGCCCGACCCGGCACCGGTCGGTGCCGCACCGAGGCCTTTCCGGGCCCCGGAGCACGGCTGCCCGCCGGGCAAGGGCCGCACCTCGTCGAACCACGCCCGGCGAACTTCCTACACGTGCAGGTGGTGACACAGGCCACCGGCTCGTAGCGTACGCAGCCTCGGACACATCAAGGAGACTGCATGGCTACAGTGGGAACGCGCTGGCGCACAGGCGTGGCCGTACTGTCCGCGACAGTGCTCGCCGCCCTCGGCGCGGCGCCGCAGGCGCTGGCGGCGGACGGCCCGCCGTCGATCGTCGTCCAGGACGGCGTCACCCAACCGGTGTTCGGCTACGCCGACGCCATTCGGGAACGCCTCTTCATCGACTCCACCTTCGACAGTGACAACGACGGTCTGCGCGACATCATCGCCTTCGACCTGATGCGGCCGGCGGCCACCGCGCAGGGGCTCAAGGCCCCCGTGGTGATGGACGCCAGCCCCTACTACTCGACGGTCTGCCGGGGCAACGAGTCCGAGTGCAAGGCGGACCTCGACGGCGACGGGCTGCTGGACAAGTGGCCGCTGTTCTACGACAACTACTTCGTGCCGCGCGGCTACGCGGTCATCCTGCTGGACATGGTCGGTACCAACAACTCCACCGGCTGCCCGACCACCAACGCCAACCAGGACAACCTGAGCGCCAAGCAGGCCATCAACTGGCTCAACGGCCGGGCCACCGCCCGTAACGCCGCCGGCGAGATCGTCAAGGCGGACTGGCACAACGGCAAGACGGGCATGATCGGCAAGTCGTACGACGGCTCGCTGGCCATGGCCACGGCGGTGACCGGCGTGCCGGGCCTGACCACCATCGTGCCCATCAGCGGACCGACCGAGTACTACGACTACGTGCGCAGCAACGGCGTGATCACCCGTGGCAACAGTTACGTGGCGTCGCTGGCCAACACGGTCACCAACCCCGAGCGCCGGGATTACTGCAAGCCGGTGCGCGACGCGATGGCCGCCGCCGACGGCGACGAGCACGGCGACTACACGGCCTTCTGGAACGAGCGCAGCTACGTCAAGAAGGTCCCCACCGTCACCGCCAGCGTGCTGCTCTACCACGGCCTCAACGACGACAACGTCCGGCCGGACCACTTCAGCAAGTTCTGGTACGCGCTGGCGCAGAACAACGTGCCGCGCAAGCTGTGGCTGTCGCAGGAGGGTCACGTCGACCCGTTCGACTCACGCCGCGCGGTGTGGGTGTCGACGCTGCACCGGTGGTTCGACTTCTGGCTGCAGGGCGTCGCCAACGGCATCATGGACGAGCCGCGGGTGGACCTCGAGCGGTCCGCGGACGTGTGGGAAACCCACGCCGACTGGCCGATCCCCGGCAAGGCCGACACCGAGGTGTACCTCCAACCCGGCACCACTGGCGCGGGTGGTCTCGGGCTGGTGCCCACCGCGAAGCCGGCGACCGGGAGGTTCCAGGACAGCCGCACGCAGAGCCAGAACACCATGATCCTCGACCCGGACGTGGTGCAGCCCAACCGGCTGGCCTTCCTCTCCGCGCCGCTCTCCGCGCCGCTGCACATCTCCGGCACCCCGACCGTGCAACTGCGGGCCTCCGCCGACCAGACCGACACCAACCTCGGGGCGATCCTGGTCGACTACGGCACCGACGAGCGGGTCGCGCACCGGGCCTCCGGCGAGGGAATCATCACCCTGACCACGGAGGACTGCTGGGGCCAGAGCAGCCCGACGGACGACGGCTGCTACAAGCAGACGGCGAAGCGGGTGGCCACGGCCGACTATGAGCTGGTCACCAAGGGCATCATGGACGCCCAGAATCGGCAGTCGATCCGCGTCGCCGTGCCGCTGGTGCCGGGGGAGTCGTACAACTTCAGCTTCCCTCTGCTGCCGGAGGACTACGTCTTCAAGCCCGGCCACCGGATCGGCGTGATCATCGTGGCCAGCTACCCGCAGTACTCCAGCCAGGCGGACACCACCGCCGCGAACCTGCAGGTGGCGCTGAAGAGCAGCAACATTGTCCTGCCCGTGGTCGGCGGCACGGCCGCCGCGCACGCCGCCGGCCTCTGACCGGCTGATCGAGCTGGGGACGGCCGCGTCTAGGCGGCCGTCCCCAGTATCACGGGTGCGCAGGGTTGCCCCCAGGGTTCAGCGGTTCGCCGCCCCGCCGCTCCGGGCTGGCTGGACCCGCTCGAACCGCACCTTGCTCAGCCATCCCGGGAGGTCACTGAGCACGTACAGTTCGCCGTTCACATCGGCGCCGAACGCGGTCGGCTGGGTGGGGAAGGTGCCGATCTCAGCGGACTCGTAGCCACCCGTGGACTTGGGACGCACGGCGAACGCGCGGGTCGAGCAGTAGTCGCTCGCGATGTAGGTCCCCCGCGCCTCCGGGGTGACGGACCCCCGGTACACCAGACCGCCGATGATGGAGCAGTTCTCCGTCATGTAGTGGTCGTATTCGACGACCGGGTCGGTAAGCCGCACGCCCGGCCGGCATTGCGTCTGGTCGAAGACCGGCGTGCCCTCTCGGCAGGACCAGCCGAGGTTCGCGCCGCGCTGCGACGGGCGGACATGGTTGATCTCCTCGATCAGGCCCTGGCCGACATCACCGATCCACAGTGAGTTGTCGACTGGGTCGATGGAGAACTTCCACGGGTTGCGCAGCCCGTAGACCCAGATCTCCGGGCGCGCGCCCGGCGTGCGGACGAACGGGTTGTCGAGAGGCACGCAGTAGGGCTTGCCACCGCAGGAGCGGTTGACGTCGATCCGCAGAATCTTGCCGAGCAGGGTGCCCAGGTTCTGGCCGCTCTTGAACGGATCGTTCGCGTAGCCACCGTCGCCAAGGGACCAGTAGAGGTAGCCGTCCCGACCGAAGGCCACCTGTCCGCCGTTGTGGTTGCCGTACTGGGCGTGCTCCTGGGTGAGCAGCACCTGCACCCGGCTGGGAGCGCTGATGGGCACTCGTGCCAGGGTCAGCGCGCCGGCCGGCAGGCTCGTGTAGGCCACGTAGAGCATCCCGGTTTGCGCGAAGTTCGGCGCCGGCGTGATGCCGAGCAGGCCGCGCTCGTTGTCCGACGTGTCGATCCGGGCGGTCAGGTCGAGCACCGGCGCGGCCGCCAAGCCGGTGTCGGGGTGGTAGGCGCGTACGGTGCCGTTCTTCTCCGCGATCAGCATCCGGCCGTCCGGCAGCCCGGTGATCGCGATCGGGCGCTGCAGACCGAAAGCCACCTGTTCGGATACCACGGTCAGCTCGGTGAGTGGCGCGGCACGGGTGTGAGATGTGCCGGCTGCGGCGGTACCGGCCGCCGGCGTCGGTGACAACAGGGACGCGGAAAGGCCCAGAACGAGCAGCCCGGCCAGCATGGTGCCCGGGCGACGACGTCGTCGCGGCATGTTTCAGCTCCTCGAGTAGTGGATTGGGGGACGCAACCTGGGAGCGTTCCCACGATACATCGACGTAATCCAATGTCAAACTCGCCGTCTCGCCGCCTTCCGGTCGGCGGGGGTGTGTCCACTCGGGAGAGGGGCCCCCGTCGGTGCCGAACGGGTGACCGGACCGGTTCAACGTCGAGGATCGTCGATGTTGCCAGAGGGGATCCAGACGTGTTGGAATGGCGTACATCGCCGCAGCGCGGGGGCAACCGCGCTGGGAACGGCCAGCACGGGAGCACTGCAGTGTCGACAGCGTGCCGCTTTGGCAGACGCTCGCATGCCGCATCGCCGGGCCATCTTCTTGACGACGGGCATTGTGCCGGGCAGGCATCCTCGCCCGCCGTCCGTAATCCCCGGTACATGTCCCCGATGGCCGACGCGCTCGACGTCTGACCCGCCGGGGGCGTCCGATTCGGTCTGCCAACGCACCAGAACCGGCGACGAGGTGAGAAGCAGTCATGATTTCCCGAGAGAGTCTCGCGGGTTGGTACCGAAACCGCTTCGTGTGGGTGGCGGTGATCCTGTTGGCGGTGTCGGTCGGCACGACCGTGCTGGTCAACCGGGCTGCCGCCCCGGAGGCAGCCCCGGCGGATCTGCACGGGCAGATCATGAGCCGGATGCGTACCACGCTCGAGCAGGCGGACCCGGGGCAGCACAATCACGCCGGACACAATGTCCAGCAGGCGGCCACCACGCAGCAGAAGCCGGCAGTGATCTGCGGCGTCCGCGTGTATGGGTACGAGCCGGCCGAGGTCACCGCGCTCGCCGACGTGCAGACGGTCTACGGCTTCCATCTCTGCGGGGTCGCCGAACAGAAGCGCCCCTGGGACGTGGCGGTCAAGCTGGCCGGCCCGGTGATCATGGACATGTCCACCGATCCTCCGGGCATCCAGGTGGTCGAGGCGACCGCCGACGTCAGGTTCGTGGACCGGCTGCGGGAGATGTTCCCGGACAAGTACGAGGAGTTGGCGCTCAAGGAGGCGCTGTCCGAGTCGGA
The DNA here is from genome assembly GCF_044459545.1 of Micromonospora sp. NPDC050276. NCBI lineage: Bacteria > Bacillati > Actinomycetota > Actinomycetes > Micromonosporales > Micromonosporaceae > Micromonospora > Micromonospora sp. NPDC050276. The sequence goes on from NZ_JBITJA010000017.1 coordinate 81,353, forward strand.
GATGGCCGACCAGCGCCGCCGGTACGACGCCGCAGCCGGGCTTTGACCATGCCGGGCGAGGTGGCGGAGCGGTCGTACTCGCACCCGCCCGTCCGCCGGGTCCGAACCTGCGAATCCGGAGGCTGGGCAGCTGCTTCACCGCCCCTGCGGTAGCTGTCTCGGTGAACGCGGACCCGTCGTCGATGAGGCAGGGGTCGGCAACCTGTGCCGGCCGTCGGATGGGTGATGGTGACCCCAGGGGTTGGCATGTCGTCGACGGTTCCACGGCCCGACCAAGCGGTCGATCCGGTCAGCTCGATCCACATCCGACTATAAATAGATCAGGATTGATATTTGCGCCCATAGATGCAACAGTGGGCTTGGGAGCGTTCCCATTCTGATCTTTAGTACCGAAGAGCGGAGGATGAACAGTGCGTTCACACACGTCCGATCTATCCGGCGGACGATCCCGGTCACCCGTCCGTCAGTCCGTCCGGGCGCTCGTCATGCTGTTCGCCATTGTGGCCGGCATGCTGCCCTTCGCCGGGGCAGCCCAGGCCCACGGCACCATCATCAACCCGGCGAGTCGCGCCTACCAGTGCTGGAAGACCTGGGGCAACCAGCACATGAACCCGGTCATGCAGCAGCAAGACCCCATGTGTTGGCAGGCATTCCAGGCCAACCCCGACACCATGTGGAACTGGATGAGCCAGCTGCGGGACGGCCTCGCCGGCCAGTACGAAGCTCGTACCCCAAACGGGCAGCTCTGCAGCAACGCCCTCTCCCGGAACAACAGCCTGAACCAGCCCGGAGCCTGGAAGGCGACCAACGTCAGCTCCAACTTCACGGTCCAGCTGTACGACCAGGCCAGCCACGGTGCTGACTTCTTCCGGGTCTACATCACCAAGCAGGGGTTCAACCGGGCTACGCAGCAGGTCGGGTGGGGCAACCTCGACCTGATCGCGACGACCGGGCGGTACGCGCCAGCGCAGAACATCTCGTTCAACGTCTCGGCCTCCGGGCGCAGCGGAGGTCACGTCCTGTTCGTGATCTGGAAGGCGTCGCACCTGGACCAGACCTACATGTGGTGCAGCGACATCAACGTCACCTGATTGGCGACCGACAGTCGCGACACAGCTCCGGCCCAGGGCGTTTGCGCCCTGGGCCGGAGCCTTCTTCCGGTGTGCCCCACCGATAGGTGGGCGTGGTCTGACCTGTCGGGCGCGACGCAGGTCTTACTGGAGCGCGGTCGGGCGGGCAGCGTCGCTGACACGCCTCGTTCGCCAGTCCATGGTGGAGTGTCGACGCGGTGTACCGTCGCCGCATGACGGTGCTGCAGGAGTTTGTCGCCGCTCTTTCCAGCGGCCGGATCCAGGTTGTCGACCTCACCGCTCCACTCTCGGACCAGACCCCGATCCTGGGTCTGCCCGAGCAGTTCGGCCAGACGTGGCCGTTCCAGCTCAGCGAGATCAGCCGGTACGACGACCGTGGCCCGGCCTGGTACTGGAACAACTTCTCCACCGGCGAGCACACCGGGACCCACTTCGACGCCCCCGTGCACTGGGTCAGCGGGCAACAGGGCACGGACGTGTCGCAGGTCCCGGCGAGCCAGTTGATCGCCCCGGCGGTGGTGATCGACCACGCCGCCGACGCCGCCGACAACCCAGACTTCCTGCTGGAGGTCGAGCACATCAAGGCGTGGGAGGCGGAACATGGTGCCCTGCCCGCCGGTGGTTGGCTGCTCTACCGCACCGGCTGGGACGCGTACGGCGACGATCCGCAGCGGTACGCCAACTCGGGGCGTACCCCGGGCATCTCCGTCGAGTGCGCCCGCTGGCTGGCCGAGGAGTCGCCGATTCAGGGCGTCGGGGTGGAGACGGTCGGCACCGACGCCGGCGCCGCGCATTCGTTCGACCCGCCGTTCCCGTGCCATTCGTTCCTGCTCGGCCAGGACAAGTACGGCCTGACCCAACTCCGTAACCTGGCGCGGTTGCCGGCGACCGGTGCGGTGGTGATCGCCGGGCCGCTGCCGATCGTCTCCGGGTCCGGCAGCCCGTGCCGGGTTCTCGCGCTCGTCGAACGGTAGGGCCGGCCCACCGATGCGGGTAGCCGAGGTGGTCGGTCGGGTGCTGTACGCACACGGCGCACGGTGCGTCTTCGGGGTGGTCGGCAGCGGCAACTTCCATGTCACGAACGCGCTGGTGGCCTCCGGTGCCCGCTTCGTGGCGGCTGCCCACGAGGGCGGCGCGGCGAGCATGGCCGACGGCTACGCCCGCACCTCCGGGTCGGTGGGCGTGCTCTCGGTGCACCAGGGGCCGGGTGTCACCAATGCGCTGACCGGCCTCACCGAGGCCGCGAAGAGCCGTACCCCGATGGTGGTCCTGGCCCCGGAGGCGACCGCGCCGCGGTCGAACTTCTTTCTCGACCTCCCGGCACTCGCCGCCTCGGTCGGGGCCGACTTCCATCGGGTACGCGCGACGCACGCGGCCGAGGACGCCGGCGCGGCGTACCGGGCCGCCGCTCGGGGCGCGACGGTGGTACTGGGCCTCCCGTTGGAGGTACAGCGCACCGTGACCGAACCCTGGTCCGGCCCGGTCTCCGTGGTCGCGCCGGCCCCGGCCACCGGCCCACACGTCGAGCCGTTGCGGGACGCGCTCCGGGCCGCACGTCGGCCGGTCTTCATCGCGGGTCGGGGCGCCCGGGCGGCCCGGGAACCGTTGACCCGGCTCGCCGACGCGTGCGGCGCGCTGCTCGCGGTGTCGGCGGCGGCGAAGGGTCTGTTCGCCGGGAACCCGTGGAACCTCGACGTGGCCGGCGGCTTCGCCACCCCGCTCGCCGCCGAGCTGATCGGCGCGGCGGACCTGGTCGTCGCGTGGGGCAGCACGCTGAACATGTGGACCACCCGGCACGGCGAACTGATCCCGCCCTCCGCCGTCGTCGTCCAGGTGGACCACGACCCGGCCGCGTTCGGGGTGAACCGCCCGGTTGACCTGACGGTCACCGGCGAGGTGACGGCGGTCGCCGAGGCGGTGCTCGGTCGGCTGGACGTCGACTCCGCGAGGGCGCTCGACGCCGGGGCCGGTGGCTGGCGTACGCCGGAGCTGGCACGACGGATTCGCGACCACGGCCGGTGGCGGACGGTCCCGTACCGGGACGAGGGTGCGCCGGCACGGGACGACGCCCCGGCGACGATCGACCCGAGGACGCTCTCGGCCGCACTGGACGACCTGTTGCCGCCCGCCCGGACGGTGGTGGTCGACTCCGGCAACTTCATGGGCTACCCGTCGATGTGGCTCGACGTGCCGGACGTGGCCGGGTTCTGCTTCACCCAGGCGTTCCAGTCGGTCGGGCTCGGCCTGGCCAGTGCGCTCGGCGCGGCGGTCGCCCGGCCGGACCGGCTGACCGTCGCCGCGGTCGGCGACGGGGGCTTCGTCATGTCCGCGACCGAACTGGTCACCGCCGTCCGGCTGGCGCTACCGCTGCTCGTGGTGGTCTACGACGACTCGGCGTACGGCGCGGAGGTGCACCACTTCGGCCCCGACGGGCACCCGCTGGAGACGGTCACCTTCCCCGAGACCGACCTGGCCGCGATCGCCCGTGGTTACGGCTGCGACGGGCTGACCGTCCGGACCGTCGCAGACCTTGAGCCGGTACGACGCTGGCTCGCCGGTCCCCGGACCCGGCCGCTGGTGCTGGACGCCAAGGTCTCCGGCGCGCGCGCCTCGTGGTGGCTGGAGGACGCGTTCCGAGGCCACTGAGCCACCGCCGTGCAAACGACGAGGCGGGGCGGCGTAACAGTGCCCGACCGGGTCACTTGACGAGCAGGTCACGATAACCGCGCCGCTGGGAGTTGGGCGCGCAGTCGTTCAACAGCTGACGGACGGTCGGCCGCGGCTCGTCGTGGTCAGCTCAACGTGTGGGTCACGTCGTCGACGTCGAAGGCCGTGGCGCCGTTGCCAGCCGTCTCGCTGCCGACGAAGCTGACCGTCGCGGTGCGCTCGGTCGCCGCCGTCCCGGTCGCCATGGAGTATTCCCGCCACTGCGACCCGCCGTCGAAGGCCAGCGAGAACCTCGTCTTCGGAGGTATTCCGGTGACCGCCAGCCCGACGTTGAGGTAGTCACCGCGGCTGGTTTCGCTGGTGGTCGTGCGAACCCAGAAGCGGACCGTCAGGTTGCAGTTGGCCGGGACTGTGACGGTGGTGCGCAGCAGATCGGTACGCGTCACGTCCAGCCCGGCGAAGGTGGCGTACGCGCGGCCGGTGTGTGCGGGCCGGGTCGCGTCGCCCAACACGACGATGCGGGGGCCGGCGGTCCAGCCGGTGGTGCCGCCTTCGAACCCGGGGTTGGGGTGGATCTGCCCGGAGCAGGGCGCCTCGGCCGTTGGCCGACCGTAGGATGCGCTGGCGGTGGTCAGGAGCAGCAGCGCCGCCGCCGAGGCGGCGGCGGTGACGACGGCCTTCATCGGTCCTCCCCATGGCAATCCATTTGCTGCTGTCGATGCCTGCTTGACCATGCGGGATGGGCGTCGGTGCGTCAAGCCCTTCCCATCGTCGGCTCCGGGTTGACCGGACCGAACCCCGCGCTATCGGCGGCGGCGGGCCTCGGCCTCGGCGTCGAGCAGGTCGTTGAGCGTCAGCGCCGAGTTGATCAACGAGAGATGGCTGAACGCCTGGGGGTAGTTGCCGATCTGCTCGCCGGTCGACGCGATCTCCTCGGCGTAGAGGCCGAGGTGGTTGCTGAAGGTGAACATCTTCTCGAACGTGAGCCGGGCATCGTCGAGGCGGCCGGAACGGGCCAGCGCCTCGACGTACCAGAACGTGCACATGTTGAAAGTGCCCTCGTGGCCGGGGAGACCGTCGGGGGAGTGGACCGGGTCGTACCGGTGGACCAGGCTGTCGGAGACCAGTTCGCGCTCGATCGCTGTGAGGGTGGACTGCCACAGTGGGTCGCTCGGCGTGACGAAGCCGACCGCCGGCATGGCGAGCAGCGCCGCGTCCAGCACGGCCTCGTCGTACGCCTGCACGAAGGTGCCGCGACCGCGGTCGTACCCGCGCTCCATGACCTGGTTGTAGATCCGGTTGCGTTGTTCGGACCAGCACGTCAGGTCCCCGGGGCGGCCGGTGCGGGTGGCCAGGCGGATGGCTCGGTCCAGCGCCACCCAGGACATCACCCGTCCGAACGTGTAGTTGCGGGGGTGGTGCCGGCTCTCCCAGATGCCGGCGTCGCGCTGATCCCAGTTGTGGCAGAGCCAGTCGACAAGCCGGACCGTGCTCTTCCATACCTGGTGCGAGACGCGGATGCCCTGCTCGTCGGCGAGATGCATGGCGTAGAGCGCCTCGCCGTGGATGTCGAGCTGGAGCTGGTCGGCGGCGCCGTTGCCGATCCGCACCGGTCGCGAGCCGCGGTAGCCCTCCAGGTGATCGAGAACCTCCTCGTGCAGGTCGGAGGAGCCGTCCACCCGGTACATGATCTTCAGCGGGTCCTGGTGGTCGCTGGCCTCGCGGATCCGCTCGTCCAGCCAGTCCATGTACCGGCTGACCTCCTCGGTGAAGCCGAGGCCGAGCAGCGCGTGCACCGAGAACGACGTGTCCCTTACCCAGGTGTAGCGGTAGTCCCAGTTGCGGGTTCCGCCCGCCAGTTCGGGCAGTGCGGCGGTGGGCGCGGCGATCATCGCACCGGTCGGCGCGTAGGTCATGAGCTTCAGTGTGATGGCGGAGCGCTCGACCATCTCCCGCCAGCGGCCGGTGTAGCGTGAGCGCTCGAGCCAGCGCCGCCAGTAGTCCCTCGTCCACTCGAACATGCCCTGGATCTCCTCCGGCGGGAAGATCCGCGGCTCGGCCTCGCCCGTCTCCAGGACCACACCGCCGGTGTCGCCCTCGTTCAGGGTGCCGTACGCGACGAGGTCGCCGCCTTCGAGACGGACGTCGCCGCGTTCGGAGATCAACTTCCGGACCGGGTCGACCGGGTTGAACGTCATCGTCGCCGACCGGCTGCGAAAGACGTAGCCGTTGCGGTGTCGCTCCAACTGGTGCTCTTCGCGGGCGTAGTCGAACCGCGGCCGGCACTCCACCCGGAAGCGCATGCTGCCCCGCACCATGGTGACGATGCGCACCAGGCGGTGCGCGTCGGTGGCCCGCTCGCCGGTGACGGGCATGAAGTCCATCACCTCGGCGACGCCGTCGGCACTGATGAACCGGGTGATCAGGATTGGTGTGCCGGGAAGGTAGAGCTGCTTGGTCACGTACCGCACGTCGTGCGGCGCGATCCGGAAGTAGCCCCCCTTCTCCTTGTCCAGCAGCGCGGCGAAGATGCTCGGCGAGTCGAAGCGCGGCGCGCAGAACCAGTCGACCGTCCCGTCACACGTCACCAGCGCGGCGGTCTGCAGGTCGCCGATGAGTCCGTGATCCTCAATCGCCGGATAGCTGTCCACGTCTCTCCCCGGTTCGGCTGCGTCCTGCGCATCGAACCTAGGGGGAGAATTGTCGACTTAGGTGAGATTCACGTTCCGCCACCCTGTCGCGTACCCCCCGACGTGCCGGGGTGCCAGCCGCACCCGTGGCTGGCCCCGGGTGTCAGCGGTGCGGGCGGCAGGAGGAACGGATGACCAGCTCGGTGGGGAGCCGGATGTGGGTGTCGCGTTCGACGCCGGCGATCAGGTCGATGAGCAGGCGCAGCGCCTCGGCGCCCATCCGCTGCAGCGGTTGCATGATGGTCGTCAGCGGCGGGTTGACCAGCGCCGACTCCGGTACGTTGTCGAAGCCGATCACCGACAGGTCATCGGGCACCGAGAGGCCCATGTCGCGGGCCACGGTCATCGTGGATATCGCGGAGAGGTCGTTACCCGCGAAGATCGCGCTCGGCCGGTCGGCGAGGGCGAGCAGCTCCGCCGCCGTGCCGGCGGCGCTCTCGATCCGGAAGCCGCCGACGCGGACGAGCCGCTCGTCCACCGGCACGCCGGCGTCGGCCATCGCACTGCGGAAGCCCGCCTCGCGCAGCTGCGCCGACTTCAGATCGGTGCGTCCGCTGATGTGGCCGATTCGCGTGTGGCCGAGGGACAGCAGGTAGTTGGTCGCCAGCACGGCGCCGGCGAAGTTGTCCGAATCGACGGTCGGCAGGTCGGACGGTCCGGTGTGCGGGTCGACGGCCACCACGTGGAAGCTGTGTTCGGTCTCGACCACGGTCGGCGTGACGATCACGGCGCCGTCGATGAGGGTGCCGGAGAGGCGGGCGAGCGAGCGCCGCTCCCACCCGACGGCGGCACCCTCGCCGTCCCCGCTGGAGTAGGCCAGCAGCTGGTATCCGCTCCCCGCGACCTCCTGGGACGCACCTTTGAGCAGCTCGGTCGAGAACGGCTCGAACTCGGCGACCAGAATGCCGAGCACGTTGGTGCGGTGGCTGCGCAGGCTCTGCGCCCCCAGGCTCGCCTCGTAGCCGAGCTCGTGGATCACCTGCTGGACGCGCTCCACGGTTGCCTGCGCCACGCCGTACCGGCCGTTGACAACCTTCGATACGGTCGCGACCGAGACGCCGGCGGTCCGTGCGACATCCGACATCTTGACGCGCTGCTGAAACACCACGCCGATGATGATAGGGCCGCCGCCGGGGGTGCGTCGCCAGCGATTCGAAAACGTTATCGATACCGATTGACTTCAAGTTACGTGACTGTAAAACTTCGCCGCAAAGCCGAGTACCGCGACTGACTAGTCGAGGAGACATCGATGGCGAAGCGCCGTACGAGTGCCGTCCTGGCACTGTTAATGACAAGTGTTCTCGTTGTCGCCGGGTGTAGCGGCGGCGGCGAAGAGGCGGCCCCGCAGAGCGAGCTGTACAAGAACCCGGTGACCCTGACTTGGTGGCACAACGCCTCGCAGGACGGGCCTGGCAAGACCTACTGGGAGAAGGTCGCCAAGGACTTCTCCGCACTCCACCCCACCGTCAAGATCGAGATCGAGGCGATCGAGACCAATCAGCTCCAGCGCACCCGGCTCCCCGCCGCGCTGCTGAGCAGCGACCCGCCGGACATCTTCCAGGCCTGGGGCGGCGGCGAGATGACCGAGCAGGTGGAGGCCGACTACCTCAAGGAGATCACCGACCAGGTCAAGACCGAGGTCAGCGACATCGGCAGTGCCGCGGAGATCTGGCAGGTGAAGGGCAAGCAGTACGGCCTGCCGTTCCGGATGGGCATCGAGGGCATCTGGTACAACAAGGAGATGTTCGCCCAGGCGGGCATCGCGGCTCCGCCGACCACCTTCGAGGAGCTCAACGCCGCGGTCACCAAGCTCAAGGCGATCAACGTCATTCCGATCGCCGTGGGTGCCGGTGACAAGTGGCCGGCCGCGCACTGGTGGTACAACATGGCGCTGCGCGCCTGCTCGGTCGACACCCTCAAGAAGGCGTCCGCGGAGAAGAACTTCGACGATCCGTGCTTCGTGAAGGCCGGCCAGGACCTGAAGGCGTTCATCGACACCAAGCCGTTCCAGCCCAACTTCATCGCCACGCCGGGCCAGAACGACCCGACCAGCGCCAACGGCATGCTCGCCAACGGCAAGGCCGCGATGGAGCTCATGGGTGACTGGAACCGCGGCACGCTGGACACGGTCACCACGGACAAGGCGAAGCTCGCGTCGTTCCTCGGCTGGTTCCCGGTGCCGGCGATCTCCGGTTCCCCCGGTGACCCGAAGGCGGCCCTCGGCGGTGGCGACGGGTTCTCCTGCGCCAAGAACGCCCCGGCCGAGTGCGTCGAGTTCCTCAAGTACATCGTGAGCCCCGAGGTGCAGAAGGGCTATGCCGAGACCGGCACCGGACTGCCCGTCGCCAAGGGTGCGGCGGACGCCGTGAAGGACCCCGCGCTGAAGTCCATCCTGGAGGCCACCTCCGGGGCGAGCTACGTCCAGCTCTGGCTGGACACGGCCTACGGCAGCACCGTCGGCACCGCGATGAACGACGCGATCGTCGCCATCTTCGCCGGCAACGGGACGCCTGAGAAGGTCGTCTCGGCAATGAAGGCGGCCGCAAGCAAGTGACCTCCGCCAACCAGATCCGTATGCCCGCCGGCGGCGCTTCCGCGTCGCCGGCGGGCCCCCACCGGGCCGGACGCGCGCCCGGCCGCCGAGCCGACAACCGCCGCAAGTGGTTCGAGATCATTGGGCTCACCACACCGGCCGTCGCCATCTACGTGATGTTCGTGCTGGTGCCGATGGGCTTCGCGGTCTACTACAGCCTGTTCCGGTGGCGCGGGGTCGGGCCTCCCACCGAGTTCGTCGGGCTGCGGAACTACACCCTTGCCTTCCAGGACCCGATCTTCCTCGACGCGTTGCGCAACAACGCCATCATCGTGTTCGGGTCGCTGCTGATCCAGGGCCCCATCGCGCTGGGCGTCGCCCTGCTGCTCAACCGTCGCTTCCGTGGGCGGGCCGTCTTCCGCCTGCTGGTGTTCGTGCCGTACGTGCTCGCCGAGGTCACCGTCGGCATCATGTGGAAGCTGCTGCTGACCGGCGACGGCACGGTCGACGCGCTGCTGCGGTCCCTGGGGATGGGCGGTCTGGTGCAGGCCTGGCTGGCCGACCTGGATGTGGTCATCTGGACCCTGCTGGCCATCCTCACCTGGAAATACGTCGGCTTCGCCATCATCCTGCTCCTCGCCGGACTGTCCAATGTGCCCGACGAGCTGACCGAGGCGGCCGCCATCGACGGCGCGAGCTGGTGGCAGATCCAACGGCACGTCACGATCCCGCTGCTCGGCCCGACGATCCGGATCTGGATGTTCCTGTCCATGATCGGCTCACTGCAGATCTTCGACATGATCTGGGTGACCTCGGTGCCCGCGGTGCGGTCCCTCGGCGCATCGGCCACCATGGCGACCTACATGGTGGACAACGGGTTCTTCGCCCGGCTGTGGGGCTACGGCAACGCCGTGGCGGTCATCCTGTTCGTCATCTCCTTCGTGGCGGCGCTGCTGTTCCAGCGGTTCCTGCTCCGCCGCGACATCGAGGGCGCCATCACCGGAAGGGCGAAGTGACGATGGCCGTGAACTCGGTTCTCCCCCCGTCCAGCGGGCGCCGTCAGGTTTCCTGGGGCACGCCGCTCACCTACGCGCTCGCCCTCGCGATCGCAGCAGTGTCGATCGCCCCGGTCATCTACGTGGTCATCGGCGGTTTCCGCACCACCCCACAGATCGTCGCGGACCCGGCCGGCCTGCCCGACCCGTTCGTCTGGGACAACTACGCCAGGGTGCTGACCCAGAGCAACTTCTGGCAACAGGCGTTCAACAGTGCGGTCATCGCCCTCGGCACCACGCTGGCCGTGGTCGTGCTCGGACTGGCCGCCGCGTTCGTGCTCGCCCGCTACAGCTTCCGTGGGCGGGAAGGGCTCTACACCTTCTTCACCCTCGGCCTGCTGTTTCCGGCCGGGGCGGCGATCCTGCCGCTCTACCTCATGCTGCGTGACCTGAACCTGATCAACTCCTACTACGCGGTGATCCTGCCGCAGGTCGCCTTCTCACTGCCACTGACGATCGTGATCCTGCGTCCCTTCCTCTCGGCCATCCCGAGAGAGTTGGAGGACGCCGCGGCCATCGATGGTGCGAGCCGGCTCGGCTTCCTCTGGCGCGTCGCGATGCCGCTGTCGCGGCCCGCGCTCGTCACCGTTGGCGTCCTGGCGTTCGTGGCGAGCTGGAACTCGTTCCTGCTGCCGCTGCTCGTCCTCAGCGACGTCAACCTGCACACCCTGCCGCTGGGCGTGCAGAACTTCTCCAGCCAGTACACCACCGACACGGCGGGCGTACTCGCCTTCACCTCGCTGGCGATGTTGCCGGCGCTGCTTTTCTTCACGCTCGCGGAGAAGCAGATCGTCGGTGGCCTGCAGGGTGCGGTCAAGGGCTGAGCGGCAGCGGTACGAGCACAACCAGAGGAAGGCACAGCATGACTGAGGTCCACGCGGTAGTGGGCGGGCCGGCGCCGGCTCAGGCGGGTCCGGAGCACGGCCGACCGGATGGGCGCGACGGCGGGGCGCGCCTGCGCGATCTCCTCGGCCGAATGACGATCGAGGAAAAGATCGCCCAGCTTGTGGGCTTCTGGGAGAAGGAGGACGGCGAGGCGGTCGCACCGTTGCAGGGGGAGTTCGGTGACGTCTTCAAGCTCGAAGACTTCTCCCGGCACGGGCTCGGTCACCTGACCCGCGCCTACGGCACCCGCCCCGTGGACGCGGCGGAGCGCGCGGCCTGGTTGTGGAAGTTCCAGCGGGACCTGGTCACCGGGACCCGGCTCGGCATTCCGGCGATCGTCCACGAGGAGTGCCTCACCGGGCTGTCGGCGTGGAAGGCGGCCACCTTCCCCACCCCGCTCGCCTGGGGTGCCGCGTTCGACCCCGAGCTGGTCACCGAGATGGCCGCGGCGATCGGCGCCTCGATGCGGAAGCTGGGCGTCCACCAGGGGCTCTCTCCGGTGCTCGACGTGATCCGTGACCCCCGCTGGGGCCGGGTGGACGAGTGCGTCTCCGAAGACCCGTACCTGGTCGGCACCATCGGCACCTCGTATGTGCGCGGCCTGCAGTCGCAGGGGGTGCACGCCACCCTCAAGCATTTCGCCGGCTACTCCGCCTCGCGCGCCGGGCGCAACTTCGCTCCGGTGCACGTCGGCCGCCGGGAACTGGCCGACGTGCTGCTCCTCCCGTTCGAGATGGCGATCCTCGACGGGGACGCGCGCAGTGTCATGCACTCGTACGCCGAGATTGATGGAATGCCCGTCGCGGCCGATCCGACGATGCTGACCGGCATCCTGCGGGACCAGTGGGGCTTCGATGGCACGGTCGTGGCCGACTACTACGGGGTCGCGTTCCTGAACCTGCTGCACCACGTGGCGAGGGATCACGCGGAGGCGGCCGGGCAGGCGTTGACCGCCGGTGTCGACGTCGAGCTGCCGACCGGCGACGCCTATCTGACCCTGCCGGAGGCGGTGCGGGCGGGCAAGCTCGACGAGGCGATCATCGACCGCGCGGTACTGCGGGTGCTGCGCCAGAAGCAGGACCTGGGTCTGCTCGACGCCACCTTTGACGACGAGCCACCCCAGGCGATCGACCTCGACTCGCCCGAGCACCGGTCGATCGCCCGCCGGCTCGCCGAGGAATCGATCGTGCTGGTCGCCAACCGGGACGTGCTGCCGCTGCCGGCGGGGCGACGGGTGGCCCTCATCGGTCCGAACGCCGACCGGCAGGGTGCGCTCTTCGGGTGCTACTCGTTCCTCAACCACGTCCTCGTCCAGCATCCCGGCGTGGAGACCGGTATCGAGGTGCCGACCGTGCTCGACGCCGTGCGGGACGAGTTCGGTGACGATCTCGTCACCTGGGCACACGGCTGCGACGTGGACACCGACGACCGATCCGGCTTCGACGATGCTGTCGCCACGGCCTCCGGCGCGGACGTCGCCGTCCTGGTCGTCGGCGACCACGCGGGCCTCTTCGGGCGCGGCACGGTCGGCGAGGGCTGCGACCGGGACGACCTGGAACTGCCCGGCGTCCAGCGCGAACTGGTCGAGGCGGTGCTGGCAACCGGCACCCCGGTTGTCCTGGTGCTGGTCACCGGCCGGCCGTACGCGATCGGCTGGGCGGTCTCGCGCTGCGCGGCGGTGGTGCAGGCGTTCTTCCCGGGCGAGGAGGGTGCCGGGGCGATCGCGGGGGTGCTCTCCGGGCGGGTCAACCCGTCGGGCAGGTTGCCGCTCAGCCTGCCGGGGTCGGCCGGCGCTCAGCCGTACTCCTACCTGCACCCCACCCTCGGTGCCGGCAACGAGGTGACCAACCTGCCGGCGACGCCCGTGGCGCCGTTCGGCCACGGCCTGTCCTACACGACATTCACGTACAGCGATTTCGCGGTGCCGGCCACCGTGCCCACCGACGGGGCGATACGGGTGACCGTGCGGGTGACGAACACCGGCGCGGTCGCTGGCGACGACGTCGTCCAGCTCTACGGTCGCGACCTGGTCGCCTCGGTGACCCGGCCGGTGGCGCAGCTGCTCGGCTACCGGCGAGTCCACCTGGAACCGGGCCGGTCCGTCACGGTCGAGCTGATGGTCCCCACCACCCGCCTGGCCTTCTCCGACCGCACGTTCACCCGCGTCGTGGAGCCCGGCGACGTGGAACTCTGGGTCGGCACCAGCGCACGGCGGGACATCCAGGCGGTGACCACGCTGGTCGGTGACACCGTCGCGGTCACCAACGCGTCCCCACGCTGGACCACCGCCGACATCCGCTGAAAGCCGGTCCGCCGTCGTGCCCACCGGGCAGTCGGCGGACCGGCCCCCCCGGTCACCCTGCCGGACGGCAGTCCGGCGCGCGCGTTGGATGCCACGGCGCCAGCGGGGCCGACGTGCTACTCGTGCGCGCGGTCGTGGTGCGGGCCCAGTTGGCTGATCTCGTACCCGTCGGGGTAGCTCGTGGTCTTGATCCCGTCGGCGAACAGCGCCGTCGCCGGTGGCGCTCCGAACCACCGCTGCAGCCGCGCACGTGTCTTCAAGGCCAGATGCAACCCCGCCCGGACTGACCAGGCCGGCGTGTCGACCCGCGTCGCGCGCCGCAGCGGGGCGTCGTAGAGGGCGCTGACGAGTGCGTTTCCCAGTGGCGCGAGCATCCGGGGGAGCCGGGTGAGCATCAGCATGCGGGTGGCTCGTTCGATGGCCGCCGCGTCATCGTTGGGCTGCAGGTGAGCGGCGTCGTGCGCGTCGAACCAGGCCTCGAACTCCTCGTACGACGCGGGGATGTCCGTGATACCCATCCGCCGACCGAGTTCCCGGTAGAACAGGTAGGTGGCCTGACGCTCGTGGCAGCAGGGTGGGCGCCAGCCGTACTCCTGCAACCACCGGGTGGGGATCACCACCAGGCAGCCGAGGACGTAGCGGAAGTCGTCGTTGCTGATGTCGTACGGACGGTGGATCTGGTTGACCCGCCGTAACGCGTCGCGGCCCCGAGGCTGTTCGAAGCCGTTGAGCACCATCTCATACATCAGCAGGCCGGTGTCGTCGATCCGCTTCTGGGTGCGTTCGGTCAGCTCGCCCGTGGCGGTGTGCACCCTGGCGATGGCGGGGATGGAGAAGGACCGGTTGAAAGCGAGGTTGAGCCCGAGCTTCAGGTCCCACGGAAACTCGTAGCGCAGCATGGTCTGGTAGATGCTCAGGTAGTCCCGCTCCGGGTCGAGAGCACGGGTACGGGTCAGGTTCTCGTGGCGGCCTTTCATCGGCGGGCGTCTCCAGCGGTGAGTTGTCGGGTCGCGGCGATCGTCCGCGCCACCACCGGCGAGCGGTTGTAGACGTCGGTGACGAGCGTCAGCCAGGCGACCTCACCGGCGTAGCCGCCGTCCGGGCGGTGCAACTCGTCGGCGGGTTGCGGGACCGCGGCCACCAGGCCGGCACCATGGCGACGCAGTGCGCAGGCCAGGTGGGTGGCCTCCACGGCTGCCTGCCTCTCCTCGGCGGTCAGCCCGGCCTGCTTGGCGAACTGCTCGGCCAGCGCCGTCACACCGACTTCCATGTACGGGCGCAGCGCCAGGCGGGCGTCCCGGATCTCGGCCACCCGGCGGGTCAGCGCGTAGTCGGTGTCGCGGACGGCGGCCAGGCGGCGGCGCAGGGTGGGGTCGAGTTCGAGTTCGGGTAGGGCCGCGATGAGGTCGCGCCAGAGTGGTTCGAGTCGTCGGTAGGAGTGGTAGTCCTCCCACCTTCGTGTGATCTTGAGGGTGGGCCCCCACGCCGGCATGGTGAGGCCGATCGTGATGAGCAGAGCGCCGATGGTCACCAGGACCGCGGCGATCTGTCGCTCACCGGCCGGTTGGTAGCCGGCCCAGTAGGCGATGAGATACCCGATCTTGTTGGTGCTGTAGAGCAACGCGAAGGCGGCACCGACCGCGGTGATGCGCAGGCCGCGGCGCAGCCAGGGTCGCCCGCAGATTTTCGCGAAGCTCCAGCACAGCCGGGTGATGTCGAAGCAGTAGGCGAAGAAGCCGAGCAACAGGAAGATCAGCAGGTATGCGGTCACCACGGGGTCGGTCGCGTACTCGACCGTCAGGAGCACCGGGTCGTCGTAGGTGAGGGTGTAGGCGAACAGACCGACCATGACGAGAAACGCGCACGCGGTGACCCAGATCCACTTGCGGGCCCGGGCTGTGGCCGTCGCCGGCGGCAGCGCGAAGTGCAGGAGCATGATCTCGGCGTTCACCGAGATGGTCAGAGCGCCGGCGTGGGCCATGACCTTGGCCAGGTTGGGTAGACCCGACACCTGGTCGATCGTGGTCGCGATCGGCGGAATGGCGACCGTGATTCCGGCCGCGAACGCTCCGAGGCCGAAGCAGATCGCGCGGCGGGCGTGGCTGGGGTGCCGGCGTTGGAGCCGCACCATGTACCCGAGGGCGATCCAGCCGGCGGTGGCGCATACGGCGTAGAGGACGGTGTCCATCTCGGCGCTACCGGTGGGGGTGTTCGAGTGAGTGCCGCAGCCGGCCGTACAGCTCGACGTCCTGGCCGTTCAACGGCCCGTCGTCCGCGTCGCCGTGGTTGCCGCGGGCCCGCCGGAGGAGCAGTGAACCGATCATTTCCGCTTCGCGTTCTTCGGCGGCGGCGTAGTTGCTGCGACCGAGACTGCGCTGCACCAACTGCGGGTCGAGGTCCGGTAGCAGCAACCGGGAGGCGTCCGCGTCGAGGACTTCGGTCGCCCGGTGTCCGGCGAGCAGGTGACCCAACTCGTGACCGATGATCAGCAATTGGTGCAGCGGTGAGGTGTCCTGCTCGAAGAAGATGGCGTCGAAGTCGCTGGTTGGCACGCACATCCCGCACACGGTGTGGGCCGGCAGCTTGATCGGCACCAGGTGGATGGGCCGGTTACGCCGTTCGGCGAGGACGTCGCACAGCTTCTGGATGTCGAAAGGCTCGGGCACCTCAAGCTCGGCAACGATCTGCTCGCAGCGCCTGCGTAGCCGGTGCAACTTCACGTCAGCGTTCTCCCGCTCGTCGGTGTACTGCCACCGAAGGATCTGCATGGCTATCCGCGATCGGCCCGCGCGGAACTGGTCGTGCCAGGGGCGGTGCCCGCCGCTACGGCTCGCAATCGGGCGACCATCTGCTCGATCAGCTGTGTGTCGGTCGCGGAGAGCCCGTTGTCAGCGAGCACCCGTCGTAGCGCCACCTGTTTGACGTCCATCCGACGCAGCTCGTTGAGCAGGGTGATCTGGTCCTCTATTCGTCGTGCCGCCGCGTCGTCGACGAAGTAGCCCGAGTTGACGCCGAAGGCGGCGGCCAGGGCGCGGACGTGTGAGGTACGGGGATCGCTGGCGACGCCACGGCGCAACTCTCCGATGTAGGCGGCGCTGATCGTCACACCCGTCTCGGCCGCCACTTCATTAATCTTGTCGGCGATCTCCTTGTTGGTGTACCTGCGCCCAGGCTCGTCGGAGTCGCTGAGCTCGTCGGGCGTCGGGCGGATCTTGTCGAAGAGGTACTCCAACCTCGCGGCCAGCGTGTCGAGGGGCGGCAACTCCTGCTGTGCGTGCCGATCGTCAACCATGGTCTCCACCCTCCAGCGGCCTAAACGACAGTGTCGCAGATGCGCGGCGCGGCGAAACAGCTGTTGACACAGGTACGGAACGTGAGCGTATGCTCGCTCCTGTTTGGAGCAACGTGCGTTGAGTGCGAACCCGATCGGCTCAACACCCGTTGCGTGGCCGGCGGGGGTGTGGTCCGGCCAGCCAAACCCGGGGGAGCCATCGGGGAGGGGTTAGCTCCGGGAGGAGCACAACGGGGGCTCCTCCCACGGCGTTGGCTGGCGCGTCGGTCGGTGGCGGCAGACCGCCCCGGCCCGGCCGCCGCGTTGGTGGGGGTCGCTGGGCCGCTTCGGCAGAGGATCGTTCTGCCAGCGGCCCAGCGGCAGTGGCACCGGACGTCACCCCGGTAGGCGGCCCTCGGTCTCCGGCACGTCCCTGGCTCTACAGCGAGGTCCGCGCCAAGCTGTTCCAGCTCTGCCCGCAACTCGTCCGCGTCCCGGCCCAACAAGCCGATCCGGCTCGCCCACCGGGCCGCCCACGGACGGAAGGCGGCAATCGCGCTTCTGCGGGTCGCCATCGTCGACCGACCGGGTCAGCTGCCCTGATCGCTGAGTGGCCAGGCTGTGCCTGGCCACGCAGCAGCCTCTACCGGCCGAGGAGGTCGCGTGAGACGCCGTGATCAGTACGGGTATCCCGGGACGTTGAGCCGCACGCTGTACAGCCCGGAGTCGCCCCACGGGCCGGACGTGATGAAGAGGGTCTGCCGATCGGGGCCGCCGAAGGCCACGTTGGTCGTGCCGGAGTTGCCGGGCCGGATCGTGCCGAGCTGGGTGCCCGTGGGGGAGTAGACGTGGACCAGGGAATCCCCGCCCGACGCCCAGTACACGTTGCCGGCGCAGTCGATCGTGCCGCCGTCCGGACCGCCGATGTAGTTCACGAAGACACTGCGGGCGCCGATGCTGCCGTCGGGCTGGACCGCGTACTTGTAGATCTTGTTCTCCGAGTACGCGCCCACGTAGAGCGCGGTCCCGTCCGGCGAGAGCGAGATGCCGTTGGGCTGGCGGAGCCGGTCGTCCACCAACGACACCTGACCACCGGAGACGCGGAAGACGCTGGTACGTCCGTTCATCTGGTCCGAGCGGTTGCCGCGCTGGAAGTTGGGGTCGGTGAAGTAGACGACGCCGTCGGAGCGGACCGCGACGTCGTTGGGCGAGTTGAACGCCCGGCCCTGGTAGTTCCCCGCGACGGCGCTTCGGGTCCGGTCGCTCAGCCGGTACGCGGAGACGCTCCGCTGGTCGTGGGTGGCCGCGACGAGTTGCTGGGCGTCGGCGCTGAGCGCCAGACCGTTGCTGCCGGCGTTGGCGATGAACGTGTCGAAGGTCGCCGGCGGGGTGAACCGGCGGATCGTCGACGGCTGGATGTTGTACGGCCCGGTGCCGGCGGCCATGTCGGACATCAGCAGGTAGCCGCCGTCGGCGACCCAGACCGGCCCTTCGAGGAAGGAGAATCCACCCTGGATCTTCGTGGCCGACACGGACGTCGTCGGCAGGGGCGGACCGTAACTGGCCCCGGTCGGGCAGACCCCCGCCGGTGCGCCGGGCGGGCCGGCGAGCGCGGCGTGAGCGCTAACAGTCGCGACGTTCAAGGACCCCCCGGGTTTTGCGGCGGCACCGCTGGGAACGGTCGTGAGGCACAGGCCGGCCAGCGCGGCGATGGTTGGACGCCAGGTCATCGAATACTCCAATCGGCGTCGATGATTGCGAAAATGGGGTGGTCGACGGCGTGGTGGCCGGGCCTGGCCCGGCGGGTGATGCGGGCCGTCGAGCGGGGCATGAGGCAGCATAGGTGACGGACCAGCAGGTCGCATCGTTTCCGTAACAGCTATTTCACTGAAATCGGCAACGATTGGCAAAGATGCTGGTCAATGCATCCGAATTCCTTCGAGTGCGACTGAGGCGCTTATCGCCGCTAGCGACCGTCACCCATGCATGTCCACTCGTGCGGTGGTGGAACGTTTCTTCGCTCCGGTAGGGATGCGCCCCAGTCGGGTGCTACCCGTTGTCGGGGGACCGTCGACGCGGTACCCGACGGCGTCGACTCGGTTGCGCCCCGCCGCCGGGGCAGCAGACCGGCGGCAATGGCGCCGAGCAGCATCAGCAGGTAGGTCGCGCCGCACGCCGCGCTGGCGAGCACGTCCAACACGACCAGCATGGCCTCAGTGTGCGGCCGCCTGTCGAGCCGCCATATCAGCCGGCGTCCAGCACCTCCCGCAGCCGTGCGGCGAACTCCGCGGGCTTGCCCGCGTAGCCGAACTCGCCGCCGAGGAACCCGCCGTGGTGGCTCGGGAACACCACGGCCTCCTGGCCGAGCAGCGCCGCGAGGCCCAGGGCGGTGCGCGCGGTGTACGTGCCGGCCGACTCCTCGCCGACCGCGATCACGATCCGGGTGGGCGCGGCGGTGAGCAGGCTCGGGTCGGGGCGGTAGTCGGTGATCGCCCAGGAGCGCTGCGACAGGAGCGGATCGTCGCGGCTGCCGTCGTCCTCGGCGGACATGCCGAACATCGCCGGGTCGGGCGTGGGCTGGGCGAAGTAGGCATCGGTGAACTCGCCCTGCCAGGACGTCATCGCGATGAACGCGGCCATGCCCGCGCCCGTGCCCTTCGCCTGGTACGCCTCGTAGAAGCCGGCGCGGGCGCGCTCGGCGGCCGTGGCGTCGGGGAGCACGGCGTTGATCGGCGGCTCGTGCGCCACCAGCGTGGCGACGTCGCCGGGGTGGGTGGCGACCAGTTCGAGTGCGGTCACCGCGCCGCCGCTGCTGGCGAACACGTCGACCGGACCGGCGTCGAGTGCGTCGACGAGCGCGTGCAGGTCGGCCGCCTGCTGCTGTGGCGTGTGGTCGGTCCGACCGTCGTTACGGACGCTGCGGCCCAGGCCGCGCGGGTCGTAGGTGATGACCGTGCGATCGGTGAAGTGCGGGGCGAGCGCGGTGAAGCCCTCGGCCGTCATCGGCTGGCCGATCATGAGCAACGCCCGTTGGCCGCCCGCGGGAGGTAGCGGGCCGCGAACGTCGTAGACCAGGTCGACGCCGGGTATGACGAGGGTGTGCGTCTGGATGTCCGTCATGCCGATGAGACTACGGTCGGCCAGACCGAATCGGCGGCGGCTGCCGTAGCGCGTCGTCGATGAGGCCTGGCATCCGCCGGGCGACTCCGGCGAGGAGGTCGGCGACCTGGACGCGCGGATCGTCGCGGGAGTCGACCACCACCAGCCCTGCCAGGGGTGACACGCCGCGCGGCAATGCCCCAGTCCGGTTGGCGTCGGCCGCCGACGCGTCGCCCAGCACCCGCTGGAGGCGGGTCAACCGGTCGGCCGTCAGGGCACTCTGCTCGTCGTGGGTCACGAGCACCTGCCGCTGGCCGCCACTCCAGGCCAGCACCGTCTCCGCCAGTGCCGGCAGCAGCGGTTCCAGCGGAGGCGGAACCGAACGGTCGTCGCTGTCGAGCCGGGCCACCACGGCCCGCACGTGGCTCGGGTCGAGCCCGTCGAGGACGGCGTTGGCCGCCCCGCCGAGCCGGCGTTGCCGCAGCGCGTCGCGGGCCTGGAAGAACCGCCGCACCGTCTGGTCGACCGGAAGTCGCCGTTTCATCCGGACGAGATCGACGAACGCCGCCAGGAAGGCGTCCCAGTCGCCTCCGGCCGAACGCCCGGCCTCGTGCAGGGCACGAGCGGCCGGACGGTGCTCGCCCGCAAGACGGGTACCGGCCGCGTACGACGGCTCGGTCAGCAGGAAGTCGACGATCCGGGTGACGAGGAAGAACTCCTTGTCGATGAGGTGGACGTGCGCCCGGCCGGCCAGCGCCGCCAGGAACCACTCCAGGGCCTCGGTCGCACCCGAACCGCGCAGGAACCGCCCGGACTTGAGCTCGTGCGGTGCGAACCGGAATCCGGACCGCAGGGCGGTGATGAGCGTGACGGCCTCGTCGACGACCAGGTCGACGCTCGCGTGCGTGATCACCGGGGCGGACGAGTGCAGCAGATTCGTGCCCGAGAATCCCGACTCGTCGCAGGCGATCTCCACGGCGGCCCCGACCACCACCGCGCCGCTCGGCGGTAGTCCACCCTGAAGAGGCGACCTCACCCCCGAGCTCCCGCCATGCCGCCCATGGTCACCCGTGTGCCGGCCCGAGAACAACCCGATTGTGTACGGCGACCGCTGTGCTCGATGGGAGCCTTGGCCGATGATCGATGCATGAGCGCGGCGACCTGGCGGTTGGTGGGGCGGTCTCTTCCCGGCCCGGTGGCTCTGGCGGTGTGGCTGCTGGTGACGGTGCCGGCCCCGCTGGTGTTCTTCGAGTGGACGCACCGGTGGGAGGAGGACCCAACGGTCGCGGCGGCAGTGTGGTGGACCGTGGGTGCGGCGCCCGTGCTCGCCGCTGTGGCGGCCGCCCGGTGGACCTGGCGCACCGGTCGGCGTCGCGCCGCCCCCGCCCTGGTCGCGGCCGCGTCGACCAGCGCGGTCTTCGTGGGTACGTCGTTGGCCGTCTATCGGTGGGTCATTCCGCTCACCGGTTCGGCGCCGTGGCGGAGCGTACTGGTCGGGAGCGCCGTCCTGGTGCCCTGTGGCGCGGCGGTCGGTCACCTGCTGGCCCGAGGTCGTCTGCGGCGGAAGCACGTGCCGTCCCGCCGTGGCGTTGTCACCGGGGCGATAGTCGCCGCGGTGGGCGCCCTGCTCGCGCAGACGACGGTGCAGCTCGGTGCCGAGGGCTCCACCGTGCGGTACGACCCGGTCGAGTACGGGGCGGTGGGACCGTACGTCGCCTCGGCCAGCCAGTCGGGTGACCTGCGGCTGCCCGCTGCCGGCCAGTACGCGATCTTCGCCGTGGGATCCGCGCCCGGCAGTCCGGACTGCCGGATCACCGGCGCCGACCGGGTGGTCGTGCCGGCGACGCCGGTCACCATCGCGCCCGGTGACTACGGGGGTGACTACGCCTCCTACGCCTGGGTCGCTTCCTTCGACGTGCCCGCGAGCGGGAGCTATTCGCTGTCCTGCCGTACCTCGCATCCCCAGGCGTCGTACTCGGTCGGAGAGGTTCCGCGGATCCGCGGGGCGGTCGGCGCGCTGATCCACTGGCCGCTGATCGCGGTCTGGTTGCTCGGTGCCATCCCTGGCCTGCTGATCGTCGGGGACGCCGGCCGCAGACGCGGCAGGCGACGCCCCGCGCCGGACGCCGTGGCGGCGGTGTGACCCAACGGCATTGGGCTCTTGTGTCGTCGGGCGTTCTCGACCGCGTACATCTGATGTATGTCCGCCCGGCCGGGTGCTAGTCGCCGTCATTCTGGCGAATCGTCGTGTGGTGCCGCAGGGATCCACGCCTGCTCATCCACTTCGGCATCTTGCTGACCGGCCGCAGGGTGCGGTGCCCGGCCCGTCGATCGACCGTTGCCTATTCTGTGCCCCCGGAGTAACCTTCGCGAAACACATCAGATGTCTGGCTCGTCAGGGCTCGACGTCGGCCTGCTCAGCACGGATCCCGGTTGGCCCCACCACGCGGATCCCCACGGGGTCCCACAGTTGTCACGCTTCGGGGTGGCCGGACTGGTCACCGTTTGGAGGATCGATGTCAGACCTGACCCGGCGGCAAGCCCTCAAGATCGGCGCAGCCGGTGCGGGCGGTGCTCTCCTGCCGCTGCCCTGGACCGCCGTGGCCAAAGCGGATTCGGTGGCCCCGCCGCAGGTGTTGGCCGCCGGGGACCTCGCGCTCTGGTACGACGAAGGGGCCGGCACCGACTGGCTGCGGGCGCTGCCGATCGGTAACGGCCGGCTCGGCGCCATGGTCTTCGGCAACGTCGACACCGAGCGGCTCCAGCTCAACGAGGACACGGTCTGGGCCGGCGGGCCGCACGACCCCAGCAACCCCCGGGGCGCGGCGGCGCTGCCGGAGATCCGGCGGCTGGTCAACGCGAACCAGTGGACCCAGGCCCAGGATCTGATCAACCAGACCATGATGGGCAACCCGGGCGGCCAGCTGGCCTACCAGACCGTCGGCAACCTGCGGCTCGCCTTCGGATCGGCCAGCGGAGCCTCGCAGCACAACCGGACGCTCGACCTCACCACCGCCACCGTCACCACGACGTACGTGCTGAACGGCATTCGGTACCAGCGGGAGGTGTTCGCCAGCGCGCCGGACCAGGTCATCGCAATGCGACTGACCGCCGACCGGACCGGCTCGATCAGCTTCACCGCCACCTTCGACAGCCCACAGCGCACCACCGTGTCCAGCCCGGACGGCAGCATGATCGGCCTCGACGGCGTCTCCGGAAACATGGAGGGCGTCACCGGCGCGGTCCGCTTCCTGGCCCTGGCCAACGCCACCGTCACCGGCGGTACGGTGTCCAGCTCCGGCGGCACCCTGCGGGTCACCAACGCCACCAGCGTGGTCCTGCTGATCTCGATCGGCTCCAGCTACGTCAACTACCGCAACGTAAGCGGCGACTACCAGGGCATCGCCCGGCAGCGCCTCAGCGCCGCGC
This sequence comes from Micromonospora sp. NPDC050276, assembly GCF_044459545.1. Lineage (NCBI taxonomy): Bacteria > Bacillati > Actinomycetota > Actinomycetes > Micromonosporales > Micromonosporaceae > Micromonospora > Micromonospora sp. NPDC050276. The sequence continues at coordinate 104,375 of NZ_JBITJA010000017.1, forward strand.
GGGCCAGCAGCTACGACCAGCTGCGCAGCCGGCACGTGGCCGACTACCAGGCGCTGTTCGGTCGGGTCACCCTCGATCTGGGCCGCACGTCCGCGGCCGACCAGACGACCGATGTCCGGATCGCCCAGCACAACAGCGTCAACGACCCGCAGTTCTCCACGCTGCTGTTCCAGTACGGCCGGTACCTGCTGATCTCGTCCTCACGCCCCGGCACCCAACCGGCGAACCTGCAGGGAATCTGGAACGACTCCCTGGCCCCGGCGTGGGACTCGAAGTACACGATCAACGCCAACCTGCCGATGAACTACTGGCCGGCCAACACCACGAACCTGGCCGAGTGCCACAACCCGGTCTTCGACATGGTCCGAGACCTCGCCGTCGCCGGAGCGCGGACCGCCCAGGTGCAGTACGGCGCCGCCAGTGGCTGGGTCACCCACCACAACACGGACGCGTGGCGGGCCACCGCCGTGGTGGACGGCGCGTTCTGGGGCATGTGGCAGACCGGCGGCGCCTGGCTGTCCACGTTGATCTGGGACCACTACCTGTTCAACGGCGACATCGAGTTCCTCCGGACGAACTACCCGGCCATGAAGGGCGCGGCGCAGTTCTTCCTCAAAACCCTGGTCACCGAGCCGACCCTCGGCTACCTGGTGACCAACCCGTCGAACTCGCCAGAGCTCAGCCACCACGCGAACGCCAGCGTGTGCGCCGGCCCCACGATGGACAACCAGATCCTGCGGGACCTGTTCGACGCGTGCGCGCGCGCGAGCGAGATCCTCAACGTGGACAGCACGTTCCGGGCCCAGGTCCGGGCCACCCGGGACCGGCTCCCACCGATGAAGATCGGCTCGCGCGGCAATATCATGGAGTGGCTCTACGACTGGGTGGAGACCGAGCCCAACCATCGGCACATCTCGCACCTGTACGGGCTGGCCCCCAGCAACCAGATCACCAAGCGCGGCACCCCGCAGCTCTTCGAGGCGGCCCGGCGGACCCTCGCGCTGCGCGGCGACGACGGAACGGGCTGGTCATTGGCCTGGAAAATCAACTTCTGGGCTCGGATGGAGGAGGGCAAGCGGGCCCACGATCTGATCCGCTACCTCGCCACCACCGCGCGGCTCGCGCCCAACATGTTCGACCTGCACCCGCCGTTCCAGATCGACGGCAACTTCGGCGCGACGGCGGGAATCGCCGAGATGCTGCTGCAGAGCCACGTCGGCGAGCTGCACGTCCTGCCCGCGCTGCCGCCGGCCTGGCCGAGCGGGCGGGTGACCGGTCTGCGCGGTCGGGGCGGGCACACGGTCGGCATCACGTGGGCGAGCGGTCTGGCCACCGAGATCCTCATCCGACCGGACCGGGCCGGCACCGTCCGCCTGCGCTCCCGGATCCTGACCGGCACCGTCACGGTGGTCGACACCGCAGACGGTACGGCGCCCCGCACCACCCGGATCGAGTCGGACCTGATCGAGGTCACCGTGCAGGCCGGGCGCACCTACCGGGTCACCAGTTCCGGTGCCACCACACCGACGCTGGAGCAGAGCTTCACCAACGCCGGCATCACCAACGACAACAACACCAACGTGGGGAACTTCGACGGCGGCGGGGCATCGCTCTCCGCGCAGGCCCTGGCGCAGGCCGGCGCCAGCCCGGGCAGCACGATCAGCCGCAACGGGGTCACCTTCCGCTGGCCCAACGTCAGCCCCGGGGTGGCCGACAACGCCATCGCCTCGGGCCAGACCATCGGCATCAGCGGCACCGGCAGCACGCTCGGCTTCCTGCTGACCGGCACCTACGGCGCGGTGTCGGGCACCGGCACGGTGGTCTACGCCGACGGCACCCGACAGACGTTCACGCTCAGCTCGCCCGACTGGTACGGCGGGCCGCACTCCGGAGGAACGGCGGCCATCGTGTCCGCCTACCAGAACCGGCCCAACAACGGCCGTCAGGCCACCGCGGCCTGCATCTACTACGTGGGTGTCGCGTTGCAGAGCAAGGCGGTGGCCTCGGTCGTGTTGCCCAACATCAGCGCTCGGCCGGCGACGAACGTGCCGACCATGCACATCTTCGCCATCGCGATCGGCGGCTGACCGCAACGTACCCGGCATCGGGGAACGCGTCCGGGCCCGTCCCAGTGGGGACGGGCCCGGACGCGCCTGTCGTCAGCGGATACGCTCACCTCGGCTCTCGATCCGGAAATAGTCGAAGGCGACGTCGAGATCGGTCGACGTGCCGGCCCGGTTGAAGGCCAGCAGACCGGCCTTCGTCGGCTCGGCGGTCAGCGTCGTGGCGCCGAGGTAGCGGTACACCTCCCCGTCGCTGGAGTAGTAGGCGCGGTAGCTGTCACCGATCTTGGTCAGTCGGAGCCAGATGGCCCCGTCCGCCCCGACGATCCGCTGGGCGTCCGCGCCGGTGATCTCCAGGGTCGACGCCGTGCCGTTCTGTTCGCGGAGGAAGACGATGCGGGCCTTGTTGACGGCGGCGGTGGCGTTGCCCATCTCCCAGGCGAGCTTCACGTAGTTGTTGTCGTCGGCGTACCCGAGGAGCCCGCCCTGCTCGTTGTTGGTGGCGAGCGGACGGGAGAAGACCACCTTGGATTCGGCCGTCCAGTCGCCGTCGACGTCCTGGAGGGCCAGGTTCCTCGCGGTGTTGGTGCTGCCCTGCAGGTCGCCCTGCTGCGCGGTGATGATCAGGGACCCGTCGGCCAGCCGCTGCCTGCTCTCGTCCGGCCGGACCCACTGCCACTGCGAGCCGAGCTGGGTCGAGTCGAACTCGTCGCTGCCCGTGATGACGGTGTTCAGGTCCACGGTGTAGACCGACGACGCGCCGCCGTTGGTGACGGTGACCCGAGCCTGGCCGGTGGGGCTGGTCGCCTGCTCGACCGTGACCGAGGCGGCGGGGTCGGCGGCGCTGGCGGTGACCGTCGGCACGGTCGTGGTGCCGGCCGGCGTGAGGGCGTTGTAGCGCAGCACCGTCGGCGTGAAGGACGCCAGGCGCTTGCCGTCGATGCGCAGCGCGGTGAGCGTGGTGTCGGGCACCAGGTTGAAGACGTAGTTCTTCACCAGCGGGCCGAAGAAGCTCTCCGTCGTGACCTTGACGACCGCCTGACCGGGTACGCCGGCCGCCTGGGAGACGATCTCGTAGCGAGCCTTCCGGTCGGCCGTCCGCACCTTGGTGATGGTCGGCGAACCCCCGGCCGGCACCGGAATGGTGTACGAGGGGTCCGACAGGTTGAAGCCGCCGAACTCCCTTCCGTTCACGACGATCGTCGCCGACAGTGGCGCGTCGTCGACCGGGATGTCCCGCCCGCTGAACTCCTTCCAGTAGTTCACCGAGGTGTCCCGCCAGTCGGCGGCGTCCGCCTCGTGGACCGCCAGCTTGGCGCGTACCTCGGCGAACCGGCGCGCGTCGATGTGCGGCTGGAGCGCGTCCCAGGTCTCCCGCATCCAGGTCACGTACTGCACGCCCATCTGGTAGCGGTAGACCAGCTCGTCCCAGAACGTCCGGCCGTTGTCCATCCGATGGCCCCACGGGACGTGGTGGAACCACATCAGCAGGTTCTCCGGGACCGAGTCGATGTTCCCGTAGCGCTGTTGCAGGCGCGGGAAGTACTGGGCGACCAGGTTACTGCCGGTGGGGGAGCGGTCGAAGCCGAGGCCGACGCTGTCGGCCTTGTTGTAGTAGACCGGGCTCCAGTCGTCGCGGCCCGCCCAGTCGGCGGGGTCGGGCCGGTAGTGGGCGCCCTCGGCGAACTGGTGGCCGATGCCCAGCGGCGTCTGGTAGCTGACCAGCGACTCCCACGAGCCCATCATCATCTTCCGGATGGTGTCGACGACGCGCCGGTCGTTGCTCCAGGTCATCCGCACCCAGTCGGTGGCGATGTCCGCCGAGTCGAGCGTCCAGTCCCATGCCTGGCGCCCGAAGGTGAAGAGGTTCGCCTGGGAGAAGTGGTGCCCGGTCAGGTTGTCGGCGTTTCCGAGGTTGGCGACACCAACGATGGCGGTGTCCGGGTGGTGCTGGGCGCTGCCGTCGACGATGTTGCCGACCAGGCGCTTCTTCAGCAGCTTCCCGTTCGCGTCGGTCGCGTACGTGTCGGTCTTGAGGATCTCCTCGTACATCGGACCGAGGTAGGCCAGCATCCAGTTCTGGCCGGTGTACTCCTGCGTGATCTGGAGTTCGAGGGCCTGGTTGGTGTTCTCCATCCGGCCGAACATCGGGTGGATGGGCTCCCGGGCCTGGAAGTCCAGCGGCCCGTTCTTGGTCTGCAGGAACACGTTGTCAGCGAAGCGTCCCCGGCTGCCGTCCGGCTGGACCTCGTCGTCGATCGGCCCGAACTCCAGGTAGGCCCGCTTCAGCCGGTCGTTGTCGACCTCGGCGTTGTAGACGAACGTGCGCCAGTGGACGGTCATCCCGAGCGGCGCCACGGCGGCGGCGATCGCGTTGGCGCCGTCACCGTGGTCGTACCCGAAATCCTGGGGCCCCGGCTGCCCCTCCGAGTTGGCCTTGACGGTGAGTCCCATGAAGTCCGGGATCGCGGTCTGGATCTGCTGCGCCCGACGGTGCCACCAGCCCCGGAAGTCGGCACCGTACGGGTCGAGTTGGCTGTTGGTCAGCGTGTCCGGCGCGAACCGGCTGTCGGTGGGCGCGGTGTAGCGGATCGACAGGCCCAGCCGGATGCCGTACGGGCGCAGCGCGTCGGCGAGCGCCGCCTCCTGCGCGATACGGGCGCTGGTCAGGTACGCGTTGTCGGCGTTGACGTTGTTGATGGTGATGCCGTTGATGCCCAGCGACGCCAGCGCACGGGCCGTGACGAGGTAGCGGTCGAGGATGACGGGCAGGTTCCGGCCGGCGCTGGCGCCGGTCGCGGCGAAGTTGAAGATCGCCCCGCTCTCCCCGTTCAGCCCGCCCAGCCCGGAGGCGTTGTTGCCCGCGTAGAGACGCTCGGTCTCCCAGTTGTTCAACAACCGATGCTTGATCTTCGGTGACTCGGCGACGCGGAGGTGGTCGATGGGTTTCTGCGTCTGGATGAGCCGGAGGAAGGCGAAGGTCCCGTACAGCGCGCCGAGATCGGTGTTGCCGGCGATGACGGTGAACCGTGCCCTGCCCTTCGACACCGAGCGGACGAGGTAACCATCGTCGCCCACCTTGGCCAGGTCGCGGGTCGCAATGGTGCGGCTCACCAGCGGCGAACTCGTCGGCGTGCCCACCACGACCGCTCCGTCCGGGACCGAGCCGCCGTCGACCGTCGCCACGGGGGTCGGCTGGCCGAGCAGCCCGCCGAGGCCACGTACCAGTTCGTCGCGAGCGGCGCCGAGGGTGCTCTCGGCCAGCTTCTCACTGGACCCGGGTGCCATGGCGAGGTTCGTCGTGTGCCGATGGACCTTCGTGGCGTCGGCGTTCTCGACCACGATCGCCCTGGCCGCGCGGCGGTAGTCGCGCAGCAGCTTTGCGTCGTCGACCGGCACGTACCGTAGCCACAGGTCGGAGCCGCTGTAGTCGTCCGGAGACGGAGCCGCGGCAACGGGCGTCGTGGCGACCGTGAGGGTGGCCGCGACCGTGGCGAGTGCCGTGCCCAGTACGATGAGGGTTCGCCGTAGCCGGGGCACCGAAGCTCGGTTCATCGCCATCTCCTCGTTCGTCCGCTGGGGACGCCGCCCGGCCCGTCTCGCGGGCGCGACGACGCTGATGGATGGATGCGCGTCGATCCTGTCCGGTTCGGCTGCGCCTCGGCAACGAGTTGTCATTTCTTGTCGCGGGCTCGTGCGGCCCTACGGCAGGTGGGCCGCCGGGCTGGGCGCGGGCCGCTGCCGCAACCACTGCGCTCGGGCCCGACCAGGGCTCGGATTGCGTGCGGCCGTCGAGTGGCGGACCACGAGGCGTACCGGCAGGACCATCGGCCGGCCGGTGTGCCCCGGCGCGCCCTCGATCATCGTGAGCAGGTGCCGGGTCGCGGCCGAGCCCTCGGCGTACAGCGGTGCCGCGATCGTGGTCAGCCCGGGCGTGACGATGTCGGCGGCGAGGATGTTGTCGAAACCCACGACGCTGACGTCTCCCGGCACGTTGACACCCATTCGGGTGAGGCCACGGATGAGCCCGATGGCCATCTGGTCGTTGAAGGCGAGGACGGCGGTCGCGGGGCGTGCGCGCAGCTCCTGCGCGGCCCGCTCGCCACCCGCGATGGTCGGGCTGAACGGCCCGATCTGGCGCACCTTGATCTCCAGTTCCATGCCCGCTTCGAGCAGCGACCGCCAACGGATGCCGTTCGGCCAGGACGCCTGCGGACCCGCGACGTAGGTGATGTGGTCGTGCCCCAGCTCGCCGAGGTGCTCGGCGGCCCGGCGTACCCCTCGGGGGTCGTCGGTGACGACGCAGGGCACGTCGGCGAGGGCGCGGTTGAGCACCACCACCGGCCGCTGCTTCGCGAACATCCGGATGGCCGAGTCGGACATCCGGCTGCTGGCCAGCACGATGCCGTCGACGGTCGACATCGTCCGTTCGATCGCCGCCCGTTCCAGCCGGTCGGATTCCTGGGCGTCGATCAACACGGTGGTGTAGTGCCCGTCGGTCGCCGCCTCCTGCGCGCCGCGCACGATCTCGGCGTACACCGGGTTGGTGATGTCGGCGATGACCAGCGCGATCATCTGGGTGCGGGAGGTGCTGAGGGCGCGAGCCAGGGGGTTGGTCCGGTAGCCGAGCCGCTCGGCGACCTGGCGGATCCGTTCGGCGGTCTCGGAGTTGACCCGACTCGGTCGGGAGAAGGCGCGGGACACGGTGGACGGTGAGACGCCGGCCTCGACGGCGACGTCGTAGATCGTGACCCTCTTGTCCGGCGGCCTGGTGTGGTCGGGCATCTTCATGCTCCTCCCGGCTACGCGCCGTGATCATGGTATGGCGGTCGTGAATACTCGGCAATGCCCCGGCAACAATCTGGCTGCCCGATCGCATTCGCGCGAGGCAATACATGGCAACCCGTTGCCGTCGCGGCGCGCCGGCTGTCTCAATCAGCGGGGATGACACCTGGCGGAGGGAACGGCTCATGGGTATGACGCGGCGCGGCGCTCTCCTGGTCACGGCATCGTCGCTGCTGGTGGGCGCGGTGGGGTGCGGAGCGCCCGAGGCTCCCGGCGACACCACGGGTGACAACACGGGCGAGGTGCCGCAGCGGCCCGGCAAGGCCGTCACGCTCAACGTCCTCGACGTGGCTGGCAACCTCCAGCTGACCCAGGGGATGATCGACGAGTTCGTCTCGAAGAACCCCGACGTGATCTCCCGGGTGACCTACTCCAAGGCGCCGGCGCCCGAGCTGGCCGGCAAGATCAAGGCCCAGCAGGGGGCGAACCGGGTGGACATCGGTCTCGTGCTGACCGGCGTGGACGGCCTGGCCGCCGGTATCGAGCAGGGCCTCTGGATCGACGTGTTGCCGACCTTCCAGGACCGCCTCGGCGGCATGCGCGACTACCTCGAACCGGCCGCCGCGATGCAGCAGCTCGCCGGCAACGCGGGCGTCACCGTCACCTACTACCCGTCCGGCCCGCTGCTCGAATACCTGCCGAACCGCCTCGCGACACCACCCACCAGCGCGGCGGCGCTGCTCGCCTGGGCCAAGGCCAACCCCAAGAAGTTCCAGTACGCCCGGCCGGCCAACTCCGGCCCGGGCCGGACGTTCCTGATGGGTCTGCCCTACATCCTGGGTGACACGAACCCCAAGGACCCCACCGCGGGCTGGGACAAGACGTGGGCCTTCCTCAAGGAGCTGGGCCAGTACGTCGACTACTACCCGTCCGGCACCACCGAGACGATGAAGAACCTCGCCAACGGCACCGCACACCTCATCGTCAGCACGACCGGCTGGGACATCAACCCGCGCGTGCTCGGCACGGTCCCCAAGGAGGCCAGGATCACCCCGATCGACGGCTTCCACTGGGTCACCGACGCGCACTACGCTGTCCTGCCCAAGGGGGTGTCGACCGACACCCAGGCGGCGGTGCTGGCCCTGCTGGCGTTCATGCTCACGCCGGAGCAGCAGGCGAAGGCGTACGACGAGGGCTACTTCTACCCGGGCCCGGCGATCAAGGGGGTCCAGCTCTCGTCGGCGCCGCAGAAGAGCCAGGACGCGATCCGGGAGTTCGGACGCCCCGAGTACGACGCGCTCATCGCCGGTAACCCGACCGAGGTCCCGCTCGACGCGAAGAGCCTGGTGGCGGCGTTCAGCCGCTGGGACCGCGAGATCGGCGGCGGGAAGGTCAAGCAGGGATGAGCGCCTTCTCCCAGCTGCGGTTGGACGGTGTGTCCCGCCGGTTCGGCGGGCAGGCCGCGCTCACCGAGCTGGACCTGACGATCGAGGCGGGGGAGTTCATCGCCCTGCTCGGGCCGTCCGGTTGTGGCAAGTCGACGGCGTTGAACTGCCTGGCCGGGCTGTTGCCGTTGACGGCGGGGAGCATCTGGCAGGACGAGCGCCGCATCGACACGCTGCCACCGGAGCGGCGCGGCTTCGGCATGGTGTTCCAGTCCTACGCCCTCTTCCCGCACCTGACGGTCCGGGCCAACATCGCCTTCGGGCTGCGCATGCGGCGGCTGCCCAAGGAGGAGACCCGTCGGCGTACCGACGAGGCGGTGCGGCTGGTGCGACTGGAGGAGCACGTCGACAAGCTGCCCGGTCAGCTCTCGGGCGGTCAGCAGCAACGTGTCGCCATCGCCCGCGCCGTCGTGTTCGAGCCGTCCCTGGTGTTGATGGACGAGCCGTTGAGCAACCTCGACGCGAAGCTGCGGCTGGAGATGCGTACCGAGATCCGCCGGCTGCACCAGTCGCTGGGGCTGACCACCGTCTACGTGACCCACGACCAGGAGGAGGCGCTCTCCCTGGCCGACCGACTGGTGGTGTTGCGCGACGGGCGGGTGCAGCAGGTCGGCTCGCCGCGTGCGCTGCACACCCGACCGGCGAACTGGCACGTCGCCGACTTCATGGGCTACCGCAACCTGTGGCGGGGGCGGGTGGAGCAGGCGGAGGGCGGCCGGGCCACCGTCGAGTCGTCCGGTCATCGCCTGCTCGGCGAGGCGGTGGGAAACCTTCAGGCCCGGACGGACGCCGTGCTGGCGGTACGCCCCGAGGACATCCGCGTCGACGGCCCCGGCGAGATCCGCAACGCCATGTCGGCCACCGTCGAGGTGGTGGAGTATCAGGGCCGCGAGCTGGCGGCCGAGGCCCGCACCGACACTGGGCTGCTGCTGCACCTGCGCACCGAGCAGCGGATCGCCCCGGGCGACCAGGTCAAGCTCGCCATCGACCCGCAGCGGCTGCTCGTCTATCCGGCCGACACGTCGGTGCAGACCGACCGCCTGGCGGACGCCGCAGGGGCGACGCGGTGAGCGGCACCGGGTCCGGGAGGCCGCTGGCACACTGGCAGCACCGTCTCGCCGAGCGGGGGGTCGATCGTCAGCTCTGGTTGCTGGTCCCGGCCCTCGTCTTCGTCATCGCCCTGTTCCTCTACCCGTTCTTCTACGGGCTGACCCTCTCGTTCCAGCCGACCAGGGGCGGGCCGTTCAGCGACTACGCCCGGTTCTTCTCCGACTCCTACGAGCGGGGCACGATCTGGATCACGCTGCGGATCGCGTTGCCCGCCGCGTTGCTGAACGTCCTCGCCGCGGTGCCGATCGCCTACCGGATGCGCGGACGGTTCCGGGGCAAGCGGCTGGTCACCACGCTGCTGGTCGTGCCGATCACCCTCGGCACGGTCCTCACCGCACAGGGGTTGTTGAACTTCCTCGGCCCGACCGGCTGGTTCAACCGGATCCTGCTGGCCACCAACCTGGTCGACGAGCCGGTGCGGCTGACCCACAATTACTGGGGCGTGTTCTTCTCGCTGGTGATCACCGGCTTCCCGTTCGCGTTCCTGCTGGTGCTCTCGTACCTGTCCGGCATCGACCCGACCCTGGAACGGGCGGCCGCGACGCTGGGCGCGGACTGGCGTCGCCGGTTCACCCGGATCACCCTGCCGCTGCTGATGCCCGGCCTCGCCACGACCTTCTGCCTGACCTTCGTGCTCGCGTTCAGCGTGTTCCCGTCGGCGGTGCTGGTCGGCAACCCGGCCGGCGAGACCCGGGTCATCTCCCTCGCCGCCTACCAGGCGGCGTACGAGCAGTACGACTACCCGTACGCGTCGGCGATCGCCATGATCATGGGCTTCGTCGAGCTGGTCGTCATCGCGGTGGTGCTGGCCGCGCGTAGCCGTTTCTACATCGGCTCCACCGGAGGCAAGGGCTGATGGCTTCGATCACCCAGGCGCCACCGGCGCGGCCCCCCGTCGGCACCGCCGAGCGGCGGCGCATCGCCGCGCGGCCGGCCGCCTGGATCGTGTGGGGCGTCGTCATCTTCTTCTTCCTCAATCTGCTGGGCGTCGTGGCGTCCGTGGTGGTCAGCTCCTTCGGCCAACGGTGGTTCGACACCTGGCTCCCGGACGGCTACACCACCAACTGGTACGCCCGCGCCTGGGACGAATTCGCGCTGCTGCAGGTCATCGTCGTGACGCTGGAGGTCTCGGTACTCGTCGTGGGCCTCTCGCTGGTGATCGGCGTGCCGGCCGCCTACGCCCTCGCCCGGCGCTCGTTCCCCGGCAAACGGCTCATCTTCCTCGTGTTCCTGCTGCCCATCCTCATGCCCCCGATCACGTACGGCATCCCGCTGGCGACCGTCCTCTACAAGTTCGGCCTGGCCGGGCACCTGTCCGGCGTCGTGCTCGCCAACCTCGTACCCTCGGTGCCCTTCGTCATCCTGACCATGACCCCGTTCATCGAGCAGATCGACCCGCGGATCGAGAGCGCGGCGCGCATGTGCGGCGCGGGCCTGCGGACGGTGTTCCTCCGGGTCCTCACGCCGTTGCTCGTGCCGGGCATCCTCGCCTCCGCCATCCTCGTGCTCGTCCGGACCGTGGGCATGTTCGAGCTCACCTTCCTGACCGCGGGGCCCGACTCGCAGACCCTCGTGGTGGCGCTCTACTACTCGATGTCCGCGTCCGGGATCAGGGCCCAGCAGTCGGTCGACGCCATGGCGGTCATCTACACCTCGATGATGCTGGTCCTGCTCGTCGTCGCACTGCGCTACGTCAACCCGACCCAGCTGGTCGCGCAGGTCAAGGACGAGCCCGAGCACTGAGGCCGCGCCATCCCGGCGGGTCCGGTCAGCCGCTCATGACGCCCACGGGACCGCCTCGGCCCATCTGTCGACGCCTGGACCGGCGGCCACCTCGTCGAGGATCTCGCCGGCCCGGCCCACGACCGTGCGGAGCGCGGGCAGCTTCACACGCAGGCCGCGATAGGTCGTGGCAAGGGCCGGATCGACCGCGACCGGCTCCGTGTAGGGGCTCTCGGGACTGAGGAGGGTGACGGCCTCCTTGAGATCGGCGGCGAGGCCGATCGCGAAGAGCCCGAGCGCGGCCGCGCCGAGGGCGGCATCATCGTCCTCGCCCGCCACCTGCGTGGGACAGTCCAGGACCGCGGCCATCACCGCACGCCACAGCGGATGACGAAAGGCGTCGCCGGTCAACCGAACGCTGCTGATCGGCGTCAGCTCGGCCAGGCGGTCGCGGACGCTGCCGAGTTGCAGGCACACACCTTCCAGTGCCGCCCGCACCAGGTGACCTCGGGAGTGCTCGCTGCGTAACCCCAGGTACGCGCCCGGAGGGCCGGAATCCCCCTCCGGTGTCCGTTCGGCCAGCAGATAGGGCAGCATCACCAGTCCGTCGCTTCCCGGGGGGATCCGTTCGGCGCAGGCCAGGAGCCCAGGCGCGCCGAACTGGTCATCGGACGCCCGCCGAAAGTCGGGTTCGAGGGCGCTACCGGCCCACCGCACGACGTTGCCGCCGTTGTTGACCGTCTCGCCGACCACCCACGCGTCCTCGGTCAGCGCAGCGCAGGAGAAAATCTCCGCCGGGTCGACGAGCGGCGCCGCGACGACCGTCCGCAGGGCCCCGGTGGCCGCGAGCGTCAGACCGGCGACGGTGCTGTCGATCGCCGCCATGCCCAGGCTGCTCGACGGACCGTCACCCGCGCCCACGACGACAGGTGTGCCGGACGGCAGGCCCACTGCCTGCCCGGCCGCCGACGAGAGCCGCAACACGCCCGTCGTGGGCAGGACCGGGGGCAGTTGGCTGCCGGACACCCCGACCAAGTCGAGCACACCCGCGCTCCACACCCGCCGATGGACGTCGAACATGCCGGTGCCGGACGCCGACGACAACTCGGTCACCAACGTCCCGGTCAGCCGATGGACCAGGTAGTCCTTCAGACCGATCCACCACCGCGTCGCGGTGCAGAGGTACGGCTCGTGACGGGCGAACCAGATGAGCTTGCAGAGCGGGCTTCCCGGATGCACGGGCGTGCCGGTAATCCGGTGCAGCTCCCGGCTCTGGCCGGAGACCCGCAGGTCGCGGGCCACCTCCGCGGACCGCGTGTCACGCCCGGTCAGCAGCGGCGTCACCGGGCTGAGTGCCGCGTCCAGCCCGATCACGCCGTACCTGGGGGAGCTGACCGCGAGGGCGACGACCTCCGCCCCGGCGGTGTCGGCGACACACGCGGACACCGCCGCCAGGGTGGCCGCTACCAGCACGTCGGGGTCCTGCACCTGCCAGCCGGGCAGCGGTTGGAGCAGTGGGTACGCCTGCGTCCGGACGTATCGGGCGGAGCCGTCCAGCGCGAACGCGCCCGCCCGCACGGCGGTGGTGCCCACGTCGACCCCGAGGATGACACGACGCTCCGGCCCCATGAGCACATGGTCGGGCGGCGTTCGAAAGGTGGGCAAGCGGTTGCGCGCAGTTGTCGTGTCGTGTGGCACGACAACCGGCACGCTAGAGCCGATGGTTGTTGAGCCATCCGCATGACCGGCCGAACGCCGAAGACGAAGGGAGACCGAGCGCTTCATCCACCCGGCACCGATGTCAGACGTTGAACTTGCCGCCCTTGATGCCGCGGACGAAGCCGGCCCACTGACCCGCGCCGAACGACAGCACCGGTCCCTCTCGGTCCTTGGAGTCACGGACCATGACTATCGGGGCTGGCGTGGCAACCTCGACGCAGTTTCCCTCGTTGCTTCGGGTGCTCGTCTTCCAGTTGACCGTGGTCATGTTAGTTCCTCTGCGATCGATGCCATAAATTTGCGAGACTGCGCTTCGGTCAGCGCCAGCTTCTCCATGATGTCCCAGGCCTCCCCGTACGTTGCGACCTCGGCGGGCTTATCGAGGTAGAGCGCACCTGTGAGGCTGTCGGAGTAGATGATCGACGGCTCGGCTCCCCCCTCGAATTCGAGGATCGTGAACGTGCCGCTGGTCATGTTGCCCCGGTGCAGACCCCCGGCTAACGGAATTACTCGCAGCGAGACGTTCGGCTGCCGGCTGACCCTGATCAGGTGTTGTAGTTGCTCTGCGTCCACCCCTCGCCGCAAGACAGCCTCCTCAAGCAGAACGTCGAACTGCGGAGCGGGTGGGGCTGAGCGTGTCAGCAGCGCCTGACGACCGAGGCGCACGGCTAGCCGTCGCTCGATCTCCGCCCGGGTGATGTCTGGACGGGCTACCTGTAAGACGCGGGTAGCGTACGTCTCGGTCTGGAGCAGGCCGGGGACAAGCTGCGCTTCGTACGTCCGGAGTCGAGCTGCTGCGGCTTCCAGTCCCACGTACAGCTCGAACCACTCGGGGATGGCGTCGCCGTAGGAGTGCCACCAGCCTCGGCCCTTCGTCTCCTTTGCGAGGCCCATCAAGGCCTCGGTCAGTTCTGGTGACGCTTTGTAGATCCTGCACATCGCTTCTACGTCGAGCGATCTCATCGAAGTAGCGCCGGTCTCGATGCGCCAGATCTTCGGTGTCGACCACTCCAGCGCGTCGGCTGCTGCCTTGACCGTCACGCGGGCCTCCTCGCGAAGCTGCCGCAGGTACCGCCCTAGCTGTCGCCTCGGGACTGTGGAGCCGGTGTCTGTCGTCACTGCCGCTCCCCTTTCCGTGACTACATACCGGGCGCAGCTTGCACTCGGTATGTAACTCCTGTCGGTCACGCATAGCAATGAAATCTATCAAGATGAAATCTGCTCTTACGTTTCATCCAAAATGTAATATTGCATATCCACGTTGACCGGTAAACCATTGCGCTGGGTGTGGTGGTCGGGTCGCTTTGAGTAGCCGTGCTGCCGCCAACCTCTACGAGGGAGGGCAGATGAGCAGGCACGTGCCTTACGGCGAGTACCTGGCGGCGGTAGCCATGACCTTGGCGCGCAGGCATAAGCCGGTGTGGTCGTGGATCAAGTGGCGGAACGTCTGCAAGTGCGGGAACGAGCTGCCGTGTCGAGCAAGACACAAGATCCCGATCAACCGGGGCCACTGGCCGGGTGAAAGCCGATGACCACACACGGGCCAGTCCTCCCGCTGTGGCTGTGCGCGGCGTGCGACCGGCCCTGGCCATGTCCCACCCGCCGCGGGGAGCTGCTGGGGGAGTACGCCACGTCTCCGGTGGTCCTCCGGATCTACATGGGCTCGCATCTCACCGCAGCCATGCAGGACCTGTCCTGGGCTCCCGCCGACACCGTGTACCGCAGATTCCTCGGGTGGCTGGCATGAGGCCGAGAGACGTCGTGCTGATCGGGGCGGCCTGCTCGGTGCAGTTCTCGGGGGATCGGGCCCTGATGCTGCGTCTGGTGTCGATCGGCGAGACCGACCCGTACAACGACTGGATCTGGATCAACGGGTACGTGCTCGACACGAAGGGGCTGGCTACGACCAAGCGCGAGCTGTACGTCTTGAGGACCGGGTTACGCATCCAACGGCGAACCGCCCCGGCGGGTGTGCAACCGAGGCGGTCCAGTTCGCGCGTGATGGCCTAGACGAGTAATTCCTAACCCTGGCCGGGGCGGTGGGCGTAGCCGGCGGCCGGCGGCCGGCGGTGAGCGTCAGTCACCTCCATGGGGCGGATGCGGTAGTGAGCGGTATACCTCAGAGTCATACTCATACCTCTGAGGTATACCGCTCAACAGCACATCGACATCGCGGGCAGCCAAAGCGGATGGCGAGCGCCCTTCGCTGCGACCCCAGCCCATCTTGAGTTAGGACCTACTCGTCTAGGCGAGCCAGCAGATCCCTGAGCGCCGTTGAGTTAACGCCCGAGGGCGCTCAGACCAGGAACTCCTCGCGCATCCGCGCGCCCAGGTTGATCCCACCGACCGCCCGGGGGCCGGCCGGATCGTGCACGGCGACGGTGTTGTTGCGACGCATCAGCTCACGGACCGCGGGCGGCAGTCGGGGCGGGTCGTCCATCGCCACGAGGACCTGTCCGGCACTGGTGATCAGTCGGTCGGCCAGCGCGGCGGCGTCGGTGTCCACCCGCACCCGGCCGTACTCCCAGCCGGAGGTGGTGAGGTCGAGCACCTCGAATACCCGGGTCAGCAGCGGGTTCGGATCGGTCACCCGGTCGAGCCGACGAGCCCGGCTGCCAACCACCGAGACCGCGGCGGCCACCTGCGCGTACGGGTGGAAGCCACACGGCAACGCGAACAGCGGCCAGCGCAGGGCCGGGCCGGCCTCCTTCCACAGCGGCCGGTAGTTACGGCGGTGCACCAGCAGCCGCCGGCCCGTCCGTCGGTGGATCTCCTGTGCCTGGGCCTGGAGGTCCACATGGGCCTCGTCGGCGACCTGGCTCACGATCCGGGCCGCCACTACCAGGCCGTCGTCGCTGTCGAGCGAGCCGGTGAGCGCCTCGACCTGGTCGTCGAACCGGATGCGCGCGTGGGTGCCGTAGCGGGACTGGACGTCGTGCAGCAGCGCCTGCTGGCGTCCCGGATCGAGCTGGACCCGTCTACCGCCCAGCAACCGACGGAGCCAACGCATGTCGCCTCGTTTCAGCAGAGCCGTCGCGGACGGCGGCAATGCTAGTGCGTGCAACCTTCCTCGTGTTCCGAAGGGGGCTCGTCCCACACCGCCCTCGCCGCCGGCGATCAGCGGCGACGCGGTGTGATCAGCCCCGATTCGTACGCCCACACGACCAGTTGAGCTCGGTCGCGGCAGTGCAGCTTGGTCATCGCCCGGTTGACGTGTGTCTTGGCGGTCAACGGACTGATCACCATGCGTGCGGCGATCTCGTCGTTGGTCAGCCCACGGGCGACCAGCTCGACGATCTCCTGCTCCCGGGCGGTCAACACGTCGCGTCCGGCCGTCGGCGCGGCCGGCGGTGGACCGGCCACGAACTCACTGATCAGCGTGCGGGTCACGGTCGGCGCGAGCAGCGCGTCGCCGCGCGCGACGACGGCGACGGCGTGCAGCAGGTCGGCGGGGTCGGCGTCCTTGAGGAGGAAACCACTGGCGCCCGCGCGGAGGGCGGCGAAGACGTACGAGTCGAGCCCGTAGTTGGTGAGGATGAGCACGCGGATCGCGGCAAGTTCGGGATCAGCCGCGATGCGCCGGGTGGCTTCGATGCCGTCGAGGCCCGGCATCTGCACGTCCATGAGGACGACGTCCGGGCGCAGGCAACGCGACAGGTGGACGGCCGAGGTGCCGTCGGTCGCCTCGCCGACGACCTCCAGGTCGTCCTCGGCGTCGAGCAGTGCCCGGAAGCCGGCTCGCATCAGCGCCTGGTCGTCGGCGAGCAGGACGCGGATCATCCGGGCTCCTCCCGCCGTCCGTTCATCGTGGACCGTCCAGCGGGAACGTGGCCCGTACCGTGAAACCGTGGTCGTCGTGCGCGGCGGCCCGCAGTGTGCCACCCAACGCGGTGACGCGTTCCCGCATGCCGCGCAGCCCCACGCCCGGGGTCAGGGGCTCACCCGGCGACGCCTGTCCGTCGTCGGTGACCGCGACGGTCAGCCCCGCCGGGGCGTACTGCACCTGGACGTGCGCGGTCGCGGGGCCGGCGTGACGAGCCACGTTGGTGAGGGCCTCCTGGATGACCCGGTACCCGGCCTGCTCGACCTCGTCGGGCAGGTCCCGGCGTTGACCGGTGACGGTCACCTGCACCGGTATTCCGACCGCCCGGGTCCGCTCGGCCAGCTCGTCCACCCGGGCCAGCCCGAGCCGGTCGTCGTCGGTGGGTGCGCGCAGGACGTCGAGGGTCGTGCGGAGTTCCCGCATCGCGGCGCCGCTGGCCTCCTGGATGGCCAGCAGCGTGGCCGATGGTTCCTCGCCGTGCTTGCGGGCCAGGTGCACGGCGATTCCCGCCTGCACCTTGATCACCGAGATGCTGTGGGTCAGGGAGTCGTGCAGGTCGCGGGCGATGCGCAGGCGCTCCTCCCCGGCGCGCCGCAACGCCATCTCCTCCCGGGTGCGTTCGGCCTCGACCGCCCGCTGCTCGACCTGCTCCAGGTACGCCCGGCGCTGCCGCCCGACGAGCCCGGCGACGTTGGCCGCCACGAACCAGCCGAGCAGCAGAGCCGTCCGCTCGACGATCAACTGGCCGGGCCGGCCCGGCGGCGCCACCGAGATGTCGTGGGCCAGAAAGCCGCCGAGAAAGACGACGCTGGCCACGGCGGCGGCCGACCGGTGCCCCTGCCAGGCGGTGACGTAGACCGCGCCGAGCACGGGAAACGCGGCGGACACCCCGGGGTGCACCCGGATGTGCAGAGCCAGCATGGCGACGGTGACCACGCCCAGCGCCAACACCGGCCACCGCCGGCACGCCGCCACGGCCACCGCCATGGCCAGGACCAGGAGGACGTCGAGCGCCCCGACCGTCGCGGCGTCCGGGGTGAGCGCGGCGTTGCCGAGCAGCAGGGCGCCGAGGGCGAGGCCACTGAGGGCGTACGGGAGGTCGCGGCGCATGGTCGCACTGTAGAACGGCCGTCGTCGCTGGAGCATCCCGCGGACGTGGTAGCTCCGGCGTACCACCGACGTGGTATTCGCGGCGTGGCAAGTGTCTGCGGCGGAACGACGCTTTCCCCGCCCGCCACGGCAAGCATCAAGTCCATGACATACCGCTTCTTCACCCCCACACCCACCAGGGCGGTCACCGGCCGTACCGCAGCGGTGTACCAGCAGCTGCGCGATGACTTTCTCGGGCCGCTGCCCACCTTCCAGGCGCTCTCGGCGGTGCCGGAGGTGCTGGCCGCGACCTGGGCTCTGATGCGTGAGGCGCTGCTCGCCGGGGACGCCTCCCGGGTCGAGCGCGAACTCGTCGCCGCCGCGGTGTCCCGGGCCAACCGCTGTCAGTTCTGCGTCGACGCCCACGTGCTGCTGCTGCACGCGCTGCGCGAACCGAAGCTGGCCGAGGCCGTCGCCCGGGGCGACCTGCCGCCCGAGCCGAGGTACGCCGAGTTGGTCCGGTGGGCGCAGGCGAGCCGTAGCCCCCGAGGCGCCGACTGGACCAGCCCGTACCGGCCCGAGATCACCGGGACCCTGCTCGCGTTCCACTTCATCAACCGGGTGGTCTCGGCGTTGCTCGACCCCGATCTGCTCCCCGGCGGTCTGCAGCGCTCCCCGCTGGTGCGTTCGGTGGGAGGCCGGCTCTATGCCAGGGCGGCCCGGGAGCCGAAGGAACCCGGCGCAAGCCTGTCGCTCCTCGACGCCGGTACGACGGCGGCACCCGCCTGGGCGGGGGACAGCCCGGTCGGCGTCGCCTACGCGTCGTTGCGCGACGCCGCCAACCACGGTGCGGACCTGTTGGGTGACGTGGCGCGACAGACCGTCGAGGCCACCGTGCGCTGGGAGGACGGGCGGTTCCCGGCTCGACCCACGGACTGGGCCGTCGACCTGGTCCGGGACGTACCGGGCGCCGACCGCATCGGGACGCGGATCGCGTTGCTGACGGCGTTCGCACCGGGCGCGGTCAGTCCGGGCGACGTGGCCCTCTGGCGGCTCTCCCACCCGGCCGACGCCGACCTCGTGCGGTTGGTCGCGTACGGGGCGATCACGGCAACCGATCATGTCGCCCGGGCCCTGACCTCGGCGCACCTCTAGGAGGTCACTCATGCGTAAGGCACTCGTCATCATCACCGCTGTGCTGCTCGTGGCTTTCGTCGTGCAGTTCGTCTTCGCCGCCGTGGGCGCGTTCACGAAACCCGCCGGGGACGGCGCGTACGCCCTGCACAGCGTCAACGGCATGGTGGTCATCCCGATCCTGACCCTGCTCACCGCCCTGATCGCCGCGTTGGCGAAGGCGCCGGGCCGGCTCGTCGGCCTCGCGCTCGTGCCGATCGGCCTCGTCGTCGTGCAGGCGCTCATCGCCATGCTCGCCAACGCGTTCACCGACGCGTCGGGTGTGAGCACTCCGCTCAGCCTGACCATCGGTGGGCTGCACGCGCTCAACGGAATCATCGTGGTGCACGTGGTGGTCGGCGTCCATCGGGCAGCGCGAAAGCTGGCCGGCCTGGTGCCGGGCGACACCGGGGTGCCCGCCCGGGAAGTGGAGCCGGCGTGAGCACCGGGTCACTGCTCGCGGCCGACCTCGTGATCGCGGTCCTCGCGGCCGCCTCCTGGCTGGGCGGAGGCGCCGCGTCGACCGCCCGGCGCCGTCCGCTCGCGCTGGGCCTGGCGGCCTTCGCGCTGGTTGCGACCCTCGCCCGCGCGATCACGATCACCGCGCTCGCCCGCGCCGGCTGGTGGTTCGCCGCCGAGAAGGTGCTCATCGCCGCCCCGCTGTCGCTCGCGGCGGTGGGCGTCGCCGGGCCGCGGTTGCTGCGGGCCCCGGGCGACATCCGGGCCGTCGCGGTCCCGCTCCTCTTCGCCGGGTACGCCACGAGCAGCGCCCTGCTCGTGACGATCCTGCACGGCTATCCGGCGTCGGCGGGGGCGGGACTGCTCGCGGTCGCCGGGGTCGTCGCGGCGACGGCGGTCTCCTGGCGTGCCCTCGGCGCGCGCCCGTCCCGGAGCGTGTCTCGGGTGGCCGTGGTGGTGGCGGTCGCGACGCTGGTGACCGGAACCGGGCTGACCGCCGCCCCGGGCGCCGCGCCCGGCGTACCACATGACCATGGTTATCCGCAGACCCGGATCGCCGCCGAACCCACCAAGCGGTTCACCCTGACCGCCGGGAGCGCCACCGTGAGCGCGAGTGGCCGGGATGTCGCGGCGTGGGCCTTCAACGGGCAGGTACCCGGACCGGAGTTGACCGCCACCGTCGGCGACGTCCTGGAAGTGACGCTGCGCAACCGGGACATTCGGCGTGGCGTCACCCTGCACTGGCACGGGTACGACGTGCCGAACGGTCAGGACGGGGTGCCCGGGGTGACGCAGGCCGCGGTGCTGCCCGGGCAGGAGTTCGTCTACCGGTTCCGCGCCGATCAGGTGGGGACGTACTGGTACCACACGCATTCGGTCTCCGATGTCGGCGTGCGGATGGGTCTCTACGGTGTGCTGGTGGTGCGCCCGGGCCCGGTGGCCGGGCTCGACGTCACCGTGCCGGTGCACACGCTGGCGGGCCGTCCGTTGCCCGCGCCGACGGTGGAGCGGGTCGAGGCCGGCGTGCCGGTGCGGCTGCGGTTGATCAACACTGACAGCACGACGCACCGCTACGCCCTGGCCGGCACCCCGTTCCGGGTCGCCGCCATCGACGGCGTCGACCTGCGCGGCCCCACGTCGCTGGTGGACACCGCCGTGCTGATCCCGGCCGGTGGTCGCTACGACCTGGTGTTCGACGCGCCGGCCACGCCGGTGGCGCTGTTCGTCGACGGTCGGGCCGTCTACTCGACCGGCCCGGTGTCGACGGCGACCGGCGCCTGGCCGCTGCTCGACCCGCTCACCTACGGCACGGCCGCGCCGGTGCCCTGGTCGGGGTTCGACCGGACCTTCACCCTCGTCCTCGATCGCGGCCTGGATCTGCACAACCTGCTGCCGCGCTACGCCCACACCATCAACGGCGCGGCCGACCCGGACATCCCACCGCAGGTCGTACGCCTCGGCGACGTCGTGCTTTTCACGATCGTCAACCGATCACCGATCGTGCACCCGTGGCATCTGCACGGTCATCACGTCCTGGTGCTGTCCCGCGACGGAGAACCGGCGGCCGGGAGTCCGTTGTGGCTCGACTCGTTCGACGTCCGCCCCGGGGAGGTGTGGAAGGTGGCGTTCCGAGCCGACAACCCGGGAGTGTGGGCCAACCACTGCCACAACCTGGAGCACGCCGATGCGGGGATGACGCTGCATCTCATGTACTCGTGATCGCGGCTGCCGGTAGTTTGCTGGCATGAGTGAGGACACCTTCCGTTCGGTGGAGATCGAGCGCACCAGCCTGGGCAACTACGTCGTGCGGAATGTCCGGGGCGGGGCGGTGTCGGTGGGCACGGGCGAGGACGGCAGTTTCACGCCGGTGGAGCTGCTGCTGGCTGCGATCGGCGGCTGCACCGCGGTGGACGTCGACCACATCACCACCCGCCGCGCCGAGCCGACCCAGTTCGCCGTCGCCGTCACCGGTGACAAGATCCGGGACGAGGCCGGCGGTAACCGGATGCGCAACCTGCGGGTCGAGTTCACCGTGACGTTCCCGGACGGCGCGGACGGCGACCGGGCGCGCGAGGCGCTGCCCCGGTCGCTGCAGCAGTCGCACGACCGGTTGTGCACCGTCTCGCGTACCGTCGAGCTCGGTACTCCCGTCTCGATCGTCGAGGCTGCTGGCTGAGCGCGGGTACTCAGGTCCGGTGCGCTCCGTTCGTGTGAGGGTGGCGGCATGCGTCGACTCCTGGTGCAACTGCTGATCGTGCTCGCTGTCGCTACGGCGTGCGCCGAGCCGGGGCGCCCGGCCTCGACGGCCGCGGAGCCGGTGCCCACCGCACTGCTCGCCGACGGCAGCGTGCCCTGGGCCGACCTGAGGATCACCGACGAGGATCTCAACGGCCGCCCCGCCCCGCCGAGGGTGCCGGCCAGCGGAAGTGCGCCATGCCGCGCGGAGCAGCTGACCGGCCGGCTCAGCGGCTGGACCCGACCGGGCACCGGCGGTGAGACCCCCCGGGGTTGGGACGCCGCCAGCGGCACGCTCATCGGGGAAGTGGACGTGCGGAACTCGTCGAAGGTGGAGTGCACCCTGCAGGGCGAGGTGCCGACGACCCTGCTCGCCAACGGCCGCGAGGTCCCGATGCTCTACACCCACGGCATCAGCGAAGAGGGCCGGACGCGAGTGGTCGTCGTGCCGGCGGGTGGCCACGCAAGCCTGCGCCTGGACTGGTCCGGGCCGTTTTGTCAGCCGACCGTCGGCCCGTTGACGCTGGCGATCGAGCTACCGCACGACGGCGGCACGGTACGCGCACCGGTCACCGCCGATGAGCGTCCGGGCTGCCCCCGGGGGGAGGGTGCCAATCCCCGTGCACGGGGGACGCTGTCCGCGAGCGGCTTCACCGAGCCGGTAGCGGTGTCGAGGCCCCCGTCCTCGCCGCTCGACCAGCTCACTGTCGCCGTTGAGGGGCCGGCGACCGCCGTCGCCGGATCGCGGCCCACCTTCCGAGTGACGCTCGCCAACCCGACCGACGGCCCGCTTGCGCTGGACCCCTGCCCGGCCTATCTGCTGGAACGGTTCTCTCTCGGCGACGCGACCAACGACGCGGTGAACAAGTCCCAGCTGTACCGGCTGAACTGCCGACCGCTCGCGCGGATCCCCGCTGGTGGCAGCGCCGTGTTCGAGATGGTCACCGAGGTGCCGGATTCGATGCGTGCCGGCCGCGAGCTGACGGTGACATGGAAGTTCTATCTTCCGCACTACGTGCAGGGTCCCCACCAGTTCGGTGCCTTCACCCTCACGGTCGTCTGACGCGCGGCCTCGGTCCCGGTCGCCGCGCCCGGAGCTCAGCATCAGAGATAGACGACCGTTGAGGGTATGGGAGCGCTCCCGTAGCATATCTGACGCGGCCTGTTAACGCTCACAATTGGTCACCACGAGCGACCACCACCAATGCATCGGCCGCCGTCCCGCGAGGAGGGTGCTATATGACCAGATCCAGAGCCACCAATGTCGGCCTGGTTGCGGCCGGCGTCGGCTTACTGGTGTCGTCGACAGTCGTCGCGGCGCTGCCGGCCGGTGCCGCGGCCGAGGGCTGTTCGGTGAACTACGCCGTGTCGTCGCAGTGGCAGGGCGGCTTCGGCGCCAACGTGGCGATCACGAACCTGGGTGATCCGTTGAGCAGTTGGACGTTGACCTGGTCGTACGGCGCCGGGCAGACGGTGACCCAGGCCTGGAACACGTCGCTGACGCAGAGCGGCTCGGCGGTGACGGCGAGGAACGTGAGCTACAACGGTTCGGTGCCGACCAACGGCACGGTGTCGTTCGGATTCAACGGGTCGTGGACGGGCAGCAATCCCGCCCCGACCAGCTTCGCCCTGAACGATGTCACCTGCACCGGTGACACGACGCCGACGACTCCGCCGCCCACGACCCCGCCGCCGACCGACCCGCCGCCCAGTCAGACGTGCGACCTTCCCTCGACGTACCGGTGGTCGTCGACGGGAGCGTTGGCGCAGCCGAGGTCGGGTTGGGTGTCGTTGAAGGACTTCACCGTCGCGCC
>NZ_JBITJA010000018.1:0-116383 GCF_044459545.1 Micromonospora sp. NPDC050276
CACGAGGTCTCCGGTGTGAAGTTCTAGCTTGGTCGCTGAACCAACTACCGGAGACCTCTTCAATTAGCGACCACCGCCACGCCCCAACATCGACGTCCTACGAAACACGGCCTAGGCCCCCGCAATTGGCTAATAGAACGCCAAGCGCTGACGGCTTACTCCTTGGTGGGACATGAGCCAGGCGAAGGGTTGTCCGCTGAGGGCGGCGTCGGCGAGGCGGTGGGCGCTGGCTGTCTTGAGTGCTGCTCGTGAGCTTTCGATCCAGCGCTGGACGTTGTCGATGCCCTGGCGGCGGTCTTCGACGGCTTCGCCGGCCAGTTGTCGGCGGCGACGAAGGGTGTGCAGGGCTCCGGGTGGGGTGTTCTGGTCGCCGACCTCGCGCTCGGCCTGGTCAAGGCGCAGACCGGGCAGACGATGGACGATCTGGTCCGGGAGCTGTCCCTACTTCTGGCCGAGACCGCCCAGTCACCGCCCGCGTGACGGTCCGCTGGGTCCCACCGTTGGTGGGACCCAGCGGATGCCGAGGGTCCCGACCGGGGGTCAGGCGCGGGTCCTCGCCGCACCGGCGAGGTCGACGGTCCGGTCGCTCCACCGCTCCAGCAGAGTCTGGTCGTGGCTGACGACCAGGACACCGGCGCGTTGCGTCCGCTGGTAGTCGCGGATCACGCCGGCGACGTGCGCCTGGGTGGAGGCGTCGAGCATCGCGGTGGCCTCGTCGCAGAGCAGGTAGTCCGGGCGGTGCGCCAGGGCCCGGGCGAGGCAGGCCCGTTGCAGTTGCCCGTCGGACACCGCGTGGGGACGCCGGCTGCGCAGGTCCGTGGTGAGGCCGACGAGGTCGGCCAGTTCGGCCACCCGCTCGCGGACCGTCGCCTCGGGCGTCCGGTTGGCGCGCAGCGGTTCGGCGATCAGGTCGGCGAGGCTCAGCCGGGGGTCGGCGGCGGCACGCGGGCTCTGGAAGAGGGCGGCGACGCGGGTCCGCAGGGCGACCGGCGCGGCGTACCGGACGGCGTCGACAGCGGTGCCGTCGATGCTGACCCGACCCCGATCGGGGCGGTGCAGCAGGGCCAGGACCCGAACCAGGGTCGACTTGCCGCAGCCGGACGGCCCGCGCAGTCCGACCGTCTCTCCCCGGCCGATCCGCAGGGTGACGCCGTCGAGGACGGCTTGGCGGCCGTACCCGACGGTCACCTCGTCGGCGAGCAGATGCTGCGCGCTGGTCACGTCGTGGCTCCGGTAAGGATCGGGTGGTGGCAGGCGACCGTGCCGCCACCGGCGACCGGTGTCGGCTGTGGTCGGTTTGCGCAGGTGTCGGAGCGGCGTGGGCAGCGTGGGCCGAACGCGCAGCCGGGGGGCAGCGCGGTGAGCATCGGCGGGTCGCCCGGCACCGGCTGGAAGGCCCGGTCCGGGAGGGCGTCGAGCAGCGCCGAGGCGTACGGGTGGGTCGGCGCGGTGAAGAGCTGGTCGGTGTCGCGGTGTTCCACTATGCGGCTGGCGTACATCACCGCGACGGTCTCAGCGACCCGGCGTGCGGCGGCCAGGTCATGCGTGATGAGCATGACGGCCGCGCCCCTGTCGCAGCGGCGGCGCAGCAGGTCGAGGGTGTGATCGACCAGCGGTCGGTCCAGCCCGGTGGTGGGCTCGTCGGCGATGAGCAGCGACGGGTCGGGTGCCAGCGCGAGCGCGGTGACCAGCCGCTGTGCCATGCCACCGGAGAGTTCGTGCGGGTAGCGGTCCAGATCCGCCGGGTCGAGCCCGACATCGACCGCGAGTTCGTCGGCGTCCGCGCGGTCGCGGCCGTGCGCCCGCAGCGTCTCGGCGAGCAGTCGCCGGCCGGTGCGCACCGGGTTCAGCGCGGTGGCCGGACTCTGTGGGACCAGCCCGACCCGGCGCCCGCGTACCCTGTGGGCCAGGTGGCGCTGACCGCAGGTGACCAGGTCGACCGCTTCGCTGCCCGGCTCGTGCAGGTTGGCGTGGCCGGTGGTCGTGGCGTTGCCGGGCAGCAGGCCGAGCAGGGCGTGGGCCAGGACGGACTTGCCGCAGCCGGACTCGCCCACGATGGCCAGCAGTTCGCCAGCCCGTACGGTGAGGCTGAGGTCGGTGACGGCACGCACGGTTGTGTCGCGGAGCCGGAACTCGACGCCGAGACCGTCCACGGCGAGCAGTGGTTGGTTCGCGGCGGCGCGGGGAGACGCCGGGGCGGAAACGGATTCGGTGGTGGTCACAGGTGCAACTCCGCTCGGACCCGGGGATCGAGGCGGTCCCGCCAGCGGGCGGCGAGGACCGCGATGGCGAGGGTGACGACGACGATGACCGCGCCCGGTGCCAGGCTGGCCCACCAGGCACCGGTCAGCAGCGACCCCTGACCATCGTTGATCATGTTGCCCAGCGAAGCGAGGTGCGGCGGTAGGCCGAGACCGAGGAAGGACAGGGCGGTCTCGTGCCACACCGCGTGCGGGATCATCAGCGTGGTGGCCAGCGCTAGCCGGGGCAGGACGTGCGGCAGCAGGTGCCGGGTGAGGACCCGGAGCCGGCCAGCTCCGCCACTGATGGCGGCGTCGATGAACGGTCGGGTCCGCAGGCTGAGCAACTCGGATCGGACGATGCGGGCGGTGGAGAGCCAGTGGGTGAGCCCGACCGAGGCGATCACGGCACCGAGGCTGGGACGCAGCATGGCGACGATGAAGATGCCCAGCAGCAGGTGCGGCATCGCGGCGATGGTGTCCACGATCCGCATCAGGATCCGGTCCACCCGGCCGCCGAGCGTGCCGGCGATCCCGCCGACCACGCCGCCGAGGACGGTGGCGACGAGCGCGGCGACCGCGCCGACGAGCAGCGAGACCCGCAGCCCGTAGACGGCGCGGTGTGCCACGTCGCGGCCCAGGTCGTCGGTGCCGGCGAGGTGGCTCCAGGACGGTGCCAACCGGGTCTGGTCCAGGGCCACCGCACTCTGGTCGAGCGGCCAGACGAGCGGGGCCAGGAGCGAACCGACGACGGCGACGACGAGGACCAGACCGGCGATGACGACACCGGTCTGGCCGGGCCGCAGCCGCAGCCGGGCCACCCGGAGCAGCGGCGGTCGGGCAGCGAGGTCAGCCATCGAGTCGTACCCTCGGATCGGCCGCGGCGTAGGCGAGGTCGGTCACGAGATTCGCGGCCAGCACCACCGCGGTGGTGACCAGCGTGATCGCCGCCAACAGCGGGAAATCGCTGCCCAGCGCGGCGGCGACCGTGACGGCGCCGAGGCCCGGCAGCGAGAAGACCGTCTCGACCAGCACCGCCCCGCCGACCAGCTCGGGCAGATGGGTGCCGACCAGGGTGAGGAACGGCAGCAGCGCGGTCCGCAGCGCGTGTCCGAACAGCACCGTCCGACCGGGCAACCCGCGGGCTCGCGCCGCGAGCACGTGGTCGTCACGCATGCTCTCCGCGACCGCGTCCCGGACGAACAGCACGAACCACGGTGCCTGGGACACGGCCAACACCCCGACCGGCAGGATCAGGTGGTGCGCCACGTCGCCCCAGGAGGTGCTGGTCGCGGTGACGTCGGTGAGCCCGCCCGCCGGAAACCAGCCCAGGGCCAGCGCGAACACGGCGATCGCGGCCAGGCCCAACCAGAAGACCGGCATCGACTCGACCGCATAGGCGCCCGTCCGCAACGCGCGGTCGAACAACCCACCCCGGCGGTACGCGGCCAGCGCGCCCAGCAGCAGGCTCGCGACCAGGACCAGGGCGAGGGTCACCCCGATCAGCAGCAACGTCCAGCCGGCCCGGGAGGCGAGCACCGAGGCGACCGGCTCGTGGCGGCTGGTCGACCAGCCCAGGTCGCCCTGGATCAGGTTGCTGATCCAGCGCAGGTACTGCACCGGCAGCGGGTCGTCGAGACCCCAGTTGGCGCGGAGTTGTGCCAGGTTCTCCTCGCTGGCGGTGAAGGCCGCCGCACCCGCGTACTGCTTCGCGGGGTCGACCGGCGACGCGGCGCCCAGGGCGAACATCCCGATGCTGGTCGCGGCGAGCACCGGCACGGCGACCAGGAGCCGACGCCGGATCACCGCGCCGGCCCCGGCCAGTCGACCGGAGCGGGTCACGAGCGGGTCCAGGTGTTGATGTTCCACCAGATGCTGTTCGCCACCCCGTGCTCGTGCGCCTCGACCCGGGGGGCCACGCCCTGGACGGAGGACCTCAGCACGTAGGTGTGCCGCAGGTAGGTGAGGAAGAGCCACGGAACGTCGGCGGCCAACTGCTTCTGGAACCGCGCGTACGCGGCCTTGCGAAGGTCCGGGTCGATCTGGTCGCGGCCATCCTGCAGGGCCCGGTCCGTCACCTCGGAGCGGTACGAGCCGGGGTTGAAGTAGCCCTGCCCCGCGAACCGGGAGCCGAACAGCTTGTACGAGACGAAGTCCGGGTCGTACGGCGTGCCGTAGCCCATCAGCAGGGCGTCGGCCTTCATGCGCGGGTCGATGGCGTCCCAGGTGAGCCCCGCCGGGGTCACCTCGACGCCGATCTTCTTCGCGTCGGCGGTCACTGCCAGCGCCAGGTCTTTGCGCAGCGTGTCGCTCGCCGGGTACATCAGCGTGAACCGGGCCGGTCGGCCGTCCTTGATGCGTACCCCGCCCGGACCGGGGGTCCAGCCGGCCGCGTCGAGCAGCGCACTCGCCGCCGTCGGGTCGGCGGTCGGCTTGCCGATGATGGAGGGGTCGGCGAACTCGGAGGTCGGGGGGATCGGCCCGAACGCCGGCTCGCCGGCGCCACCGAGGATGCCGGACACCATCGCGGCCCGGTCGACGGCGAGGTTGAGCGCCCGGCGGACCGCCGGGTCGGCGAGGACCGGGTTGCCCATCGGCAGCATCACGCCCCGGTAGTCGGCGGTCGGCACCCGCTGCACCCGGTACGCGGCATCGGAGTCGAACCCGGAGGCCAGCTTCGGCGGCAGCTCGGCGGCGTCGAACTCACCGGCTCGCATTCGCTGGGCGCGGACGTTGTCGTCGGCGACGAACGCCACCACCACCCGGTTGCTCTTCGGCCGGCCACCGAAGTAGCGCTCGTTCGCGGTGAGTACCAGCCGGTCACCCGGCGTCCAGGACTCGACCTGGTAGGGCCCGGTCCCGACCGGCTTCCGGTTGAACCCGGTGGTGTTGATGTCCTGCCCGCTGAGCAGCTTCGACGGCACGATGCCGAGGGTGAGCCGCTGAAGGAACGGCGCGTACGGGTAGCGCAGCCTGAACACGACGGTTGCCGCATCGGGTGCGGTCACCGACTCCACCATGTCCAGGTCGGAGCGAAGCGTCGAGTCGACCTTCGGATCCAGCACGGCCTGGTACGTGAAGACGACGTCTTGGGCGGTCAGCGCGGTGCCGTCGTGGAACCGCACGCCGTCGCGGAGCTTCGCGGTCACGGTGCGTCCGTCGGCGGACAGCTCCGGCAACGCCATGGCCAGCCCCGGGACGAGGCGGTTGTCGGCGTCCCGGCTGACCAGGCCGTCGAAGATCAAGGAGGCGCCGTCGACGCCGTAGTTGAGCACCGGGTTCAACGCGTCCGGCTCGTCGGAGGTGGCCACGACCAGCGTCATGCTGCCGGACGAGGCGTCGGGGGTGGCCGGGGCCGAGCATCCGGCGAGGATGAGCGTCCCTGCCGCCGCGGTCGACGCCACGAGGCGTCGGAAGGTCGGACGAATCCGGGTCACAGAGGGCTCCTGTGGTGGGGGAGGAATCGTTGGTCGGGTGGGCGCAGCGCCGGAACCGTTGATCATCACGGTGCCACAGTTGCCACTCTTTGGCAATTACCAAGGTTGTGCGTCATGCTGTTGATCAACAACTGTTCACGTCGCGGTCTGGTGCCGAACACCCATCCAGAGCTGCGCGTTTCCGTGCGTTCGGCACGGTGGGGCACGACCCCCGCAGCCGCCATCCCGGAGCGCTTCGTGCCCCTGCCCAGACGTCGTCGACGAAGCGCGGTGACTGTCCTCCCGCTGGCGGTGCTCGCCGTCACCGCGTCCGTCACGGCCCTGCCGGCCCCGGCGGTGGCGCACCCGTCCGGCGATCCGCAGACCGTGTCGATCGCGCGCGACGAACAGCGGCCCGAGGTGGTACGGGTGCGCTGGCGCGTCGGCGGCCCGGACGATCTGACGCTGCTGGGCGTCTCGCTCGGCCTGTTGCCGACCGACCGCGTGCTGCTCGACGGTGCGGTCGACTACCGCAGCACGGATCCCGCGCTGATCGCGTCGTCCGAGAGGTTCTCGGCGTACCTGCTCCGGCAGATCACGGTGGCCGACGGCGCGCGTAGCTGCCTCGGCGCGGTCACCGAGTCGAAGGCCCTGGCGAGGGCCGGGGTGACCCTCGACTACACCTGTCCGGAGCCGGTCGACACGGTTACCGTCGCGGTGCGGATGCTGACCGACCTCAACCCCGCGTACCGCGCGACGGCCACCGGCCCCGGCGGTCAACACGCGGTGTACGGCTCGGACGAGGAGTCCCACGACTGGACCCTGGCCGGCGCGCCGGCCGCGAGCAGCACCGAGCCCGGCGGCGCTGCCGAGCCCGGCCGCGGCGCCCCGGTCCCGGTCGTCGTCCTCAGCGGCGGCGCACTCCTGGTCGCTGCCGTGGCGCTTTTGGTGTGGTGGCGACGGCGTCGACGGCGGGTCGTGGCCTGACCGCGACCGACGGTGGTGACGGTCACCGCTGACCGGTTAGGGTTCCCGGGTGTTCCGCGCCGTCGTGTTGATCGCTGCCGTGGTGCTCGCCTCGGATCAGCTCACCAAATACTGGGCCGAGTCCGCGCTGTCCGACGGGCAGACCATCACCCTCCTCGGCGAGCTGCTGCAACTGCGCCTCGTCTACAACCCGGGCGCGGCCTTCTCCATCGGCGCGGCGTACACCTGGATCTTCGCGGTGTTCGCGGCGGCGGCCGTGGTCGCGGTGACGGTCGTGGCGCGACGGGTCACGTCGCGCGCCTGGGCGGTGGCGTTGGGGCTGGTGCTCGGCGGCGCGACGACGCACCTGCTGGACCGCCTGTTCCGCGAGCCGGGGTTCGCTCGCGGGCACGTGGTGGACTTCATCGACTACGCCGGGTTCTTCGTCGGCAACGTCGCCGACATCGCGCTGGTGGTCGGCGTGGGCATCGTCATGCTGCTCAACGTTCGCGGCATTCCGCTGCGGGAGCCGGCCGCAGCGGGCGAGCAGGTGTCCTCGTCAGCCTCCTGAGCTGACCAGGACCACCTCCAGCCGGCGCGGACCGTGCACCCCCTCGACCCGGTTGAGCTCGATGTCGCTGGTCGCGGACGGGCCGGAGATCCAGGTCAGCGGCGCGCGCGGGTCCAGTCGGGTCAGCGCCTGCGGCAGTAGGCCGACGACCTGGTCGGTGCGGACGACGCAGATGTGCCGGTCGGGCACCAGGGTGAGCGCACGCCGCCCCTGCGTCGGGCCGGCGTCGAGGATGATGGTGCCGGTGTCGGCGACCGCCACGGCGCAGCCGGTCAGGACCGCGTCCAGGTCGTCGAGCGCCGCCGGTGACAGCGGGGGCGCGTCGCGGTGCAACTGCCCGGCGTAGCCGGCCAGCCAGTCGGCCGGAACGTCAGTGGGAACGGCCAGCCGGTCGATCTCGCTGAGCAGCCGCTGTAGGGCGTGGAGGCCATGGTGGACGGTCGCCCGGTAGTCCTCCAGACGGTCGACGAGGGTGTCGATCACGTCGGCCCGGTCGTCGCTGCGGCGGTACCGGCGGGGCACCTGCACCGGCGGCGGGGTGTCGGCCAGGGCCGTCCGGAGCCGCGCCAGGATCTCGCCTCGTGCGGTCACTGCTTTCCCCACCATTCCCGGAAGGTCTGCGACGCGGGCAGCGGTAGGTCCCGCGACCGGGTCCACGCCGAGGCGGGCCAGGGCAGTCGCCGCAGGGTGCGAGCGCCGGTGCGCCGTTCACGGTACGCGCCGAGTGGCCCCGCGCCGGTCCGGGCCAGGCGCAGGGCGGCGGCCCAGCGCCGGGGGCTGCGCATGACCCAGGACAGGACGCGCATGGTGGCCCGTTCGGCCGGCGGATGCGGCGCCTGCTGACGGAGGTGGACCAGGATCTCGGGAATATTGATCTTCACGGGGCACACGTCGTAGCAGGCGCCGCAGAGGGTCGACGCGTACGGCAGCGAGGCGTTGTCGGCCACCCCGGTCAGCTGCGGTGACAGGATCGCGCCGATCGGCCCCGGGTACACCGAGCCGTACGCGTGCCCGCCGGCCCGCTCGTACACCGGGCAGACGTTGAGGCACGCGGAGCAGCGGATGCAGGACAGCGCCGGCCGCCCGACCGGGTCGGCGAGCACCGCGGACCGGCCATTGTCGACGAGCACGACGTGCACGTCCTGCGGGCCGTCGCCGGGCGTGACACCAGTCCACATCGAGGTGTACGGGTTCATCCGCTCGCCGGTCGAGGAGCGCGGCAACAGTTGCAGGAAGACCTCCAGGTCGGTGAAGGTCGGCAGCAGCTTCTCCACGCCGACGACGCTGATCAGCGTCTCCGGGAGGGTGAGGCACATCCGGCCGTTGCCCTCGGACTCCACCACCACGAGGGTGCCGGTGTCGGCGATGGCGAAGTTGGCGCCGGAGACGGCGACCCGGGCCGAGAGGAAACGTCGGCGCAGGTGGGCGCGGGCCGCCTCGGCCAGCGCGGCCGGTTCGTCGCTCAGGTCGGCCGGCGCGTCGGCCATGCGGCGCTGGAAGATCTCGCGGATCTGCGCCCGGTTGTAGTGGATCGCCGGCACCAGGATGTGCGAGGGGGTGTCCTCGCCCAGCTGCACGATCAGCTCGGCGAGGTCGGTCTCGTACGCGGCGATCCCGGCGGCCTCCAGCGCCTCGTTGAGCTCGATCTCCTGGGTCGCCATGGACTTGACCTTCACCACCTCGTCGGCCCCGGCGGCCCGGGTCAGCGCGACCACGATCCGGCACGCCTCGGCCGCGTCGCGGGCCCAGTGCACGGTGGCGCCGGCAGCGGTGGCGGACGCCTCGAACTGCTCCAGTAGCTCCGGCAACCGCCGTTGGACGTCCGCCTTGATCGCCGAGCCGGCGTCGCGCAGCGCCTCCCAGTCGGGTACCTCGTCGACGACCCGGGCCCGCTTGGCCCGGATGGTGCGGGTGGCCCGGTGCAGGTTGGCCCGGAGTTGGGGGTCGGCGACCGCCGGCCGGGCGGCGGTGGGAAAGGGCAGCGGGGTACGGATCCGCCCGCCCCCGGTGGCCGGTGTGACGGGATGGCTCATGAGTTGGCTCCGGCGAGAATCTCGGCGTAGTGCACGGCCCGTACGCCCGATCGGTGGCGGTTGAGGCCGCCGCCGATGTGCGCCAGGCAGGAGTTGTCGGCGGCGGCGAGCACCCGCGCGCCGGTGTCGCGGACCCGGGTGCACTTGTCGGTGAGCATCGCGGTGGAGACGTCCGGGTTCTTCAGGGCGAACGTGCCGCCGAAACCACAGCACTCCTCGGCGTCGCCCAGCTCGACCAGCTTGATTCCGCGTACCTGGCGCAGCAGGGTCAGCGGCCGGTCACCGAGGCGCAGCATCCGCAGGCCGTGGCAGGTGGGATGGTAGGTGACCGTCTCCCGGAACTCGGCGCCGACGTCGGTGACCCCGAGAACGTCGACGAGCAACTCGGACAGCTCGTACGTGCGGGCGGCCACCGAGGTGGCGGGTGGGTGCAGGCGCGGGTACTGGTCGCGGATCATCGCGGTGCACGACCCGGACGGCACGACGATGGCGTCGTACCCGTCGAAGACATCGACGTAGTTGCGCACCATCGGAAGGGCCTCGGCCCGGTAACCCGTGTTGGCGTGCATCTGCCCGCAGCAGGTCTGGTCGGTGGGGAAGTCGACGGTGTGGCCGAGTCGCCGCAGGATGCGGGTGACCGCGATCCCGGTGGCCGGGTACGCGAGGTCGTTGACGCAGGTGATGAAGAGGGCGATCCGCACGGCGGCTCCTCGGGTGGGTCGGGGTGGGTCACGCCGGGTCGCGCGGCACTCCCGGGGTGGGCAGCTGGTCGAAGGCGGGCAGGTGGCGCTCCCGGGCGGCGCTGAGGTGGGCGCGCATCGCCTCGGTGGCGGCCGCGGCGTCGCCGGCGACGATGGCGGCGGCGATGCGCTGGTGCTCGGTGTTGGTGTCCGGGGCGCCGGCGACCGGAAAGTAGAGCCGGTGCAGGTGCAGGTGTGAGTGCAGCCGGGTGATGGTGTCCCGCAGCAGTGGGCTGCCGGACACCTCGGCGATCAGGTCGTGGAACCTCGCGTCCAGCGCGGTGAAGGCGGCGTGTCGGCGATAGCCGTCGCCGGCCTCCACGTCGATGCTCGCCGCCGCCTCGGCGCTGATGCGCTGCCGTGCTTCGTCGGACGCGTGCGTGGCGGCCCGGCCGGCGGTGGCGCCCTCCAACAGGTGGCGGACGTCGAACAGGTCGTCGAACTCGGCACGGCTCAGCAGCGGAGTGGTGGTGTAGCCGGACAGCGGGCGTTTGCGGACCAGGCCGTCGGCCTCCAACCGGGCGAGGGCCTCGCGAACGGGGGTGGGGGAGACGTCCAGCTCCCGGGCGAGCGCGTCGATGTTGACCCGCTCGCCGGGGGGAAGGATGTGGTCCATGACCAGGGTCTTTATCGACTCGTAGACGTCCTCGGTGAGGGTGAGTCGACGGGCGGGACGGAGTCGACCCTCACGACCTTCCTGCTGGGCCATCTCGTCTCCTCAGCAACCCCTTGACGGTGCCGGTGTGAGCGAGTACACACTAGCGAGGCAGCATCCTATAGGAAATAGGTTCGTTCGCCACCGTCTCACCGCCGACGCGAGCAGCCGTCCGGCTGCACCGCAATTCCTACCCATGCACTGGAGGTTGGTTCGTGAGATTCATGCGCGTCGGGCCCGTGGGGCGGGAACGCCCCGTGCTGTACGTCGACGGGCGACACCTCGACCTGTCGTCGCTCACCGCCGACATCGACGGCGAGTTCCTCGCCGCCGACGGTGTCCGGCGGGTCCGCGAGGCCACCGACCTGCCCGAGATCGACGTCACCGGTCAACGAATCGGCGCGCCGATCGCCCGGCCCGGGGTGGTGCTCTGCGTGGGGCAGAACTACGCCGCGCACGCCGCCGAGTCGGGCGCCGCGCCACCGACCGACCCGATCATCTTCTACAAGGCGCCGAACACCGTCGTCGGCCCGTACGACGAGGTTCTGATCCCGCGCGGGTCGACGAAGACCGACTGGGAGGTGGAGCTGGCGGTGGTGATCGGCCGGCAGGCCCGCTACCTCGCCTCGCCGGCCGACGCCCTCGAACACATCGCCGGGTACGTGCTGTCCAACGACGTCTCCGAGCGGGACTTCCAACTCGCCGTCTCCGGCGGCCAGTGGTCGAAGGGCAAGTCCTGCGAGACGTTCCAACCGCTCGGCCCGTGGCTGGTCACCGCCGACGAGGTCGGCGACCCGCAGGCGCTGCGGCTGCGCTCCTGGGTCAACGGCGAGCCCCGCCAGGACTCCAGCACCAAAGACATGATCTTCGACGTGGCGTACCTGGTCTGGCACCTGTCCCAGTACACCGTGCTGGACCCGGGCGACGTCATCAACACCGGCACCCCGCAGGGGGTGGCGCTCTCCGGCCGATTCCCCTACCTGGTCGCCGGCGACGTGATGGAGGTCGAGATCGACGGCCTCGGCCGGCAACGCAACGTCCTCCGGGACGCCTGATGGCGGTGCTCACCTCCCTCGACAATCACGATCGCCCGGCCTCGCTGACGGCGGTGCGTCACCTCAGCGGGCTACTCGGAAGGGGAGAGCAGCATGCGGTGTGACGGTCTGGTGGCGGTGGTGACCGGAGGTGGGTCGGGCATCGGGCACGCCTGCGTGCGGGCATTCACCGCCGCCGGCGCCCGGGTGGGTGTCCTGGATCTGGACCTGTCCGGCCTGCCCGAGGATCCCGGCGTCCTCGGCGTCCGGGCGGACGTGGCCGATCGATCCTCCCTCAGCGCTGCCGTCGCCTCGGTCGCCGAGGCGTTCGGCGGCATCGACATCCTGGTGAACAACGCCGGCATCTCCGCCGTCGGCACGGTGGAGGAGAACGACGACGAGCAGTGGAGCAGGGTGCTCGACGTCAACATCTCCGGCGTGGCCCGAACCAGCGCCGTCGCCCTGCCGTACCTGCGGCGATCGTCGTCGGCGGCGATCGTCAACATCTCCTCGATCGCGGCGACCGTCGGCCTGCCCCGACGTGCCCTGTACTCGGCGTCGAAGGGTGCCGTACACGCCCTCACCCTCGCCATGGCCGCCGACCTGGTGACCGAGGGTGTCCGGGTCAACTGTGTCGCCCCGGGCACCGTCGACACGCCCTGGGTGGCCCGGCTGCTCGCCGGTGCCGCCGACCCCACGGCGGAGAAGCGGCAGCTGGCCTCCCGGCAGCCGACCGGCCGCCTGGTGACCGCCGACGAGGTGGCCGCCGCCGTCGTCTACCTCGCGTCACCCGCGACCGGGTCGGTGACCGGGTCGTCGCTGCCGGTGGACGGCGGCATGTCCGGCCTGCGCCTGCCCGCCCAGCGCTGACCCGCGCAACACCCTCACTGACACCACGGCGAAGTGCGGTGGTGTCCAGAACAGCCATGGGCGCGCAGAAGCTTGTAGCCGGGGTGCAATTTACGAATCTTGCAGGGAATGGGGCGACGAGTAGATCTCTGTCGACCGGGTCACCGACTTTGAAAAGTTGACAATGAACAATCTAGGGAGGTCAATGTACGCTGGTGGCAACAGAACGACGTGACGCCAGGTCGATACCTACTCGGAGCCTGACCGGTCCGCCGACACTCGAGGAGTGGTCCCGATCAGAGAACGACGACAAACAGGGCAGATCCATCGGCACTTCGACCTCCGAGCGGAAACATATGGGGAAACATCTACCTGGACTCACCAAAAACGCCTCGGTCGAATAATCGACCTGCTGACGATCCAACGGGACGCACCATCGTTTGTTGATGTGGGAGCGGGCATCGGTACGATGCGGCGGCCGTTGTTGGACAGATTTCCAGGAGCGCGCTACGTGGGCGTTGACCTGTCGCTGCGGATGCTGCAGCAAGCAGATCGGGGGACATCCGCGTACGCTCAGGCGGATGCGCACGCCCTGCCGCTGCTTTCCCATTCCTTCGACTGTGTTCTCGCTCGACAAGTCATGCACTACCTCGAGCGCCCGGTCGACGCGATCCTGGAGTTTCGGAGGGTGCTCAGGGCGGATGGCGGTGTCTTGATCATCCAGGGGACCCCACTGTCTGGCGATGATGCGTCCTGGTGGAAGTCGGTCATGCAGGTCGCGCAACCGGTACGACAACACCGCTGGACGGCAGCCGGCCTGCGGGAAGTGTTGCGTAAGGGGGGCTTCCAGACGGATGTCGAAATCACTGAAACGGTACGCATCAAGTTGCACGACTGGCTGGGCTACCAGGGCCTCGACCCGAGGTCGATACGGTTGGGTCGGTTGTTGCACCAAAAGGCACCGGCCAGTGTGAAGGCCAGCCGCAACTTCAAGGAGTTGGACGACGGGGACATCGAGTTCGATGTCTTCTTTACCATGCTTCTCGCGACGCCCCACCCGTAGGGCGCTCGGCCCGCCGGAAGGCACGAGGCTTGGGCGTCAGGGCAGCAGCCTGCCGATGTCCAGAATCGAGTCGAGCACCAGAGTTGGTTGTGCGTCAGCCGGCAGCGTTGCAAGATCGCTGCGTTGTGCGTTTCCCGTGAGCACGAGGAGGGATCCTCCGAGACCCGACAGGTGCCCGGCCCTGATGTCGGTCTCGGGCGTATCGCCGACTATCACGGTCAGTTCGGGAGGGGCGCCAAGACGGGCGAGAGCTGCGGAGATCATGGACGGATAGGGCTTGCCGACGTATATCGGGTCCCGCCCGGTGGCGTAGGCGATGCTGGCTCCCAGCGCCCCGAAGCCGAGCTCCCAGCCTCGCTCAGAGGGGATATATCGATCCGGGCTGGTCACCACGAAGACTGCGCCTTCTCGGACATTCCTGGCCGCCAGATACAGTTTCTCGTAACTGATTTCGGGGTCCCAGCCGATCACGACATAGTTCGGGCGCTCGGACGTCAGCTCGAAGCCATACTGGCTCAATTCTTCGCCGATCCCGCCGGAACCGATCAGGTGGATCTTGACTTCACTGGGTCGTGCATGCCGACCAGCGATGAATTCCATCACCGCATCATTCGCGGTAAGGAGTAGATTTTCGGCAATGTCGATGCCAAGCCCACCGAGCTTCGCCGCGAGGGAGAGCTTCGTATACTTAGTATGATTGGTGATAAAAAGGTAACGCTTGCCAAGTTGATCGAGTTTGTCGAGCACGTCAGCGGCGCCCGGCACCAGTTGGTTTCCGCTATAAACGACGCCGTCGAGATCAAAAAGGAAGAACCCGAAGGCGTCCAGGTTAAAAGATCGCGACATTGCTGCCCTCTCAGGGCTGTTCGACTGCACAGCAGGGACCACCTGAAGAGTCTCCCCCGGACATCTGAGAGCAGCCGGCTTGGCGGTGAGCGACATCGCGGCACTTCCATCTGGTGAGCGAGCTGGCGCTGGCCAACGAACTGGTGCGTCGCACGCACGTCACCGCAGTGTCTCATTCACGCCGAACGGCGTCAACAGAATCTGGCCATGGCAAATGTGCGGCCTTGAACCCGACGTACTTGAGTTGCATTCGCGGCGCGGTTACCGGCGTAAGGCTGGACCCGAGAGCGTCTCTCAGATTGCACTGAGTAGTTCATGAACGTGCGCTATCTCCTGCCTCATGCCGAGCCGCTCGAAAAGGTCGAGGGCTGCTCGGCCGTGTCTTCCAGCGTCCGACATTCGGCCCTCGTGCGCGGCGACGTCGGCCAACCCCTGGTTGCACCTGCCCATTGTGCTTTTCCGCTGAACCTGAGTGGCCAGTTCGAGACCTCGTTCGTAGTTGGCCCTGGCGTCGTCAATGCGCCCCAGGCCGAACAGGGCATGGCCCCGATGGCTGAGCGAACGTGCGAGGCCCTCGACGTCGGCGATTCCCTCTGCGAGGGCGGTGGACTTGTCCAGCCAACTGACAGCCGTGACGAACTCGCCATTCTTGTACGCGTTGATTCCCAGGTCCTGGACGATTGAGGCGATGCCGACCTGGTACCCGTCAGGCCCGGGACATCTCCAGTCTGCGAAGATGCGAATTTCCTCGGGTGAGCCCACGCCCGGCTTCGACACAGTGTTCAACACCTGCTCGAGAATCGCCGCCGCGCTCGTGTAGTCGCCTTGCTGGATACGTATCAGGCCGAGCAGGTGGTCCGTCAGAGCCAGGTGGATGGCTTTGTTTGTGCGCGCCATGTACTCCTTGCTCCTGCTGGCCCATTGCTCAGACTCCTCGACGGCGCCCTGCCAGAAGCGGACAATGCCGATGAAATAGGCCTGGCGTCCCGCACTCGCCCATGACTCCAGTTTCACGCTTGCATCGAGCGCCCGCATGCACAGGTTGACCCGCTCGGCCCAGTATCCGCGACTCCAGAAGAAGACGTTGATGGCGTTACTGAAATTGATGATCAGGCGGCAGTTCATCGCGAAAGAATCGTCGACGCGCCATTTCGCGTCGATCCAGTCAATCACCTTGCTGATATTTTCTACTTCACCTTCAAGCTCGTCGTAGCCTTGCGGGCCGTGCTGGAAATAGCGGCGGTCGTTGCAGAATTGAAGGTAGTAGTCGGCCGCCCTCAGGCGCATCTCGGTCTCCAGTTGAGGAAATCTGGACGACTCCCGTGAGACGAATGAGAAGGTCAGCGGATGAAGGCTGAGGCGATGGTCGCTCGAGCTGGACCCGCCGTTCGACTCGACGAGCCAGAGTCGGATCAACTTGCCGAGCGCCTCATCGAATGCCCCACCCACTCGGGCAGTGGCTTCCAGCGCCAAGCGGGATACCGTCGCTGCGAATATCGGGACAGCAAGAAGAACCTGTCGACTATTCTCATCCAGAATCTTCCACGAGCTGGCAAACATGATCTCGAAGATGTCACCCTGCGCGTTCTTCAACGCACCAAGCACCGAGGCGTACGTCTGTCCGCCTTGCTTAATCTGCCCGAGCGCCCACTTGATGGCCAGCGGCGACCCGCCCGTCGCCTCGTACAGTGCGAACAGTGAGTCATTACCCAGTTGGGAGACCGCTGCGATTCCGAGCCGACGAGCTTCGTCATGGATCAGGGTGGTGCCTTCGTCACGCACCAACTTGCTGAGGCCAACGGCGATGTACGGCTTGTTCCATTCGCGCTGATTCCTCGTCGTCACGAGAACCTTGCTCCGGTCCGGAACCGCCTCGATGAAACGGGCAACCCGCTCGTCATCCACAGTCTCGAAGTTATCGAGGACGATGAGGGCCCGGACCCTGCGCAGGAGTTTGAGGACCTCGTCGTACTTCTTGTTGGATTCGAATTGTTGGATATAGGGGTAGTCCAGGGTGTGGCAAATCACATCCAGCAGTGAGTCGAGCGTGAAAACGCTGGCCTTCGCCGTTGCCCAGACATACGCCTCGAAGGCGCCCCTGTTCGGCGATTGGCTTGTGGTCGCACCCGCCTCGTCCTCAGCGAGGCAGCGAAGGGCCACGTGCAACGCCAAAGTCGTTTTGCCGATGCCAGCCGGCCCCTCCACCACCACCAACGGACAAGTGGATCTCAATGCTGCCATCAGCTCAGCCTGTTTGTCGATGCGACCAATAAAGAACGGCCGTGGCGGAAGATTTTCCGCTAGTGACGAACTCGGACTAGGCACTCGGTCACCCGGCTCGGTCAACAGCTGAGCTTGATCTTTCGGGACTGACCGATTTGAGCGTTTATCGTCAATGTAGCGCAAAACCTGAACTATACTCGCGACTCCGCCACAGGCGACCACGATGGCTCCGGCAATGGTTCCTACCTGCGGCCAATCCAAGGTCATCTCCTCACCTAACGATGACGACATCGTACGAGGCGGTCACCCATTCATCATGCGCCCTTCGATGGCGATGTGAGCGTCGGCTTCGCCGTCCACGGAGAGTTTGTCGAAGCGGATCACCAAGGCGCCTATCCATTTAAGCCGCTTAATGCACATGTGGCAGCCAAACGTCGCTTATACGGCTCGGAGGTCGAAGGTCAGTGGTCGCCCATCCTCCGATCCTTGTTTCACACCGGCTAATGCCCTGATCAGCCTCGACAGACTCGTCGTGGGAAGATCGGGTCGCCGCGCCGCGCCGGGCGCAGCCGGCTTCGTCGTGGCGAGGGTGAGTGGTGGCTCGCGCGATGGGCCAGCACCGAAACCCGATCCGCGGCTTCGCGGTCCAGCGCCAGATCGGGCGCGTGACATGATTGCGCCATGGGGAAACAGCAGGACGTCGGCGAGGCCGACCGTCACAGCGGGTCCGGCAACACCGCCCACCGTCCGATCGGTGGCAGCACTGACGCTCGGCTCGCCCTCGCCCAGGACCCCACCACGCCACAAATGACCCTTATCGACCTGGCGTCCGATCCGTCGGCCGCGGTCCGCAAGGCGGTCGCCGGTCGGGCCGACGCGCCCGCGCAGGCCCTGCGACCGCTCACCCGCGA
This sequence comes from Micromonospora sp. NPDC050276, assembly GCF_044459545.1. Classification (NCBI taxonomy): domain Bacteria; kingdom Bacillati; phylum Actinomycetota; class Actinomycetes; order Micromonosporales; family Micromonosporaceae; genus Micromonospora; species Micromonospora sp. NPDC050276. The sequence continues at coordinate 17,548 of NZ_JBITJA010000018.1, forward strand.
CCATGATCGTCAGGTCCGGGAGGCCGTCGCGAGGAACCCCTCCACCTCGATCGCCAACCTTCTGCGCCTGGTCAAGGACGCCGACCGGTGGGTTCGCTGGGCGGTCGCCGGCAACCCGGGCTGTGACGAGTCGATCCGCCAGGTCATGTCGAAGACGTCGGACAAGGAGCTTCGCGGCCTCCTCGCGGAGAGCCGGGAGCTGGAGCCGGAGCTGGCCGCCCGGCTGATCGACGACGTCTCACCCGAGGTACGGGAACGGCTCGCCACCCACACCCACGACCCCGACGTGATCACCGCTCTCCTGGCCGACCGCACCGCACGCGTCCGCAAGGGGGTGGCCCGAAACCCGCGGACCACCGCCGAGCAGCGCAGCGCGCTCGCCACGGACCCGGTGGTCGACGTCCGTGCCGCCCTGGTGCGTGCCGTCGAGTTGAGTGAGGCGGATCTGGCCCGCCTGGCCGACGACCGCGCGGTGCAGGTCCGACTGGCGATGGCGACGTCCGAGGTCGTTCCGCCGCACATCCGGCAGGCGCTCACCCGCGACTCCGACGAGATGGTGGCCGCCGCCGCCCGGGACTTCCGGCCAGGGGCCGGTAGTGCCTCCGTCGTACGGGCTCCCCGCATCGCGCACCGGCCCTCCGCCGGTGCGGGTCGATCGGGCGGCGGCACCGCGCAGTAGGCGGTGCCACCCCGGCCTTACCAGGGCAGCGGGCACAGTCCTCGGTCAGAATGTGGCGATCGGGTTGACGGGGCTGCCGGACGTGCCGGCATAGCGGACCGGTGCGACCGCGAGCTGGAAATCCCACTGGCCGAGTTCGGCGGCCGTTGTCGCGCACGCCTCCAGGTCGCAGTTGTCGAGCAGCCACAGGCCCATCGCGACGAGACCCACCGCGTGGACCGGCATCAACACGGCGTCGTACCCCGACGGCTGAACGTCCTGCGGGGTGTCAGCGCCGATCAGCGCGACGCCGCGTTCATGCAGCCACGGCAGGCAGGACGCGTGCCAGCCGGCCTGCGTGAAACCACTGGTCGCGCCGGACTCGTGCCGGAAGCGGCCATAGCCGGTGCGCAGGAGTACCGCATCGCCGGAGCGCACCCGCACACCCTGGCGACGTTCCGCCTCCTCGAGATCGTCGGGGAACACGCCCTGCCCCGGCTCCAACCACGGCACCCCACGGGCCGCCGCAACGTCCAGCAGAACGCCACGGGTGATGATCCCGTTCGCCGCCGCCGTGACGGCCGCCCACGCCGATCCCGTCGCGGCGTCGACCAACGAGTGTGACCGCCCGTTGTACGTCGTGCCATCCCAGAAGAGGTGGCACGGCGAGTCGACGTGGGTGAGCGTGTTGCCGTGGAACGTCAGGCTGATCCGCTCGGACGAGAAGCCCCAGCGGCGGTCGGCGTGGAAGTGCGCCGGCATGTTCTCCGCACCCGGCATGTCGGCGGCGCACGGGCACGTCGTCGTCGACCGCTCCATGTCTGCCGGTACGGCTACCTCCCACGCGCAGGACACGCTCCTGCCGTGGCGCACGGCCCGCGCCGCCGCCAGCCGAACGTCGTCGGTGATGTGGTTCAGGGTCCCGAGCTGGTCGTCGTCGCCCCACCGTCCCCAGTTCGACAGCGTGTCGAAGTAGCCGAGCACGTCGTCCTGCGTCGGCGTCGATCGCTCCGCCGTCATCTCCGCATCGGTTCCTCCGGTCGACCGCTTCGAGACACCGCAGGCCAGGGTATCCCGCTGCGAATCGAGGACCGCGATGACCGGAACGGAGATTACAACTGCGGTATCGCCGCCAACCGGCCTGGATCTACGCCCCGTACACCAACCCAGTCGTTCACCGAGTACGACAGGTCCTTCACCGGGATCGGCGTGGTGCGCTGACGCGTACGCCGCGGCCGGCGGTCTCGATCGTTCAACTCGCCCATGAACTGCGACAACATGCAGGCGCGGTCAGCTCAGTGATGAGTTGTCGCGCCCGCGCCCGTCATATCTGCGACGGGACACCATGCGGCGGAAGGATGACGTGATGAGTGCGGACACGGGGCTGAAGGAGCTGGGCGTGAGCGGTCTGGGCGAGGTGGACGAGCCGGCGTTCTCGGGGCTGGCGCAGCGGCACCGGCGGGAGCTGCACGTGCACTGCTACCGGATGCTCGGGTCGTTCGAGGACGCCGAGGACGCCGTACAGGAGACGTTCCTGCGGGCCTGGCGGCGACGGGAGACCTTCGAGGGACGGTCGACGTTCCGGGCCTGGCTGTACCGGATCGCCACCAATGCCTGCCTGGACCTGCTCGCCAAGCGCCGCCCGGAGCCGGCGACCGGCGGCGAGGTGCTGTGGTTGCAGCCCTACCCGGACCGGCTGCTCGAGGAGCTGCCCGCAGGCGACGCGGACGAGCCGGAGACCGTCGCCGTCGCGCGGGAGACGATCGAGCTGGCGTACCTCGTCGCGGTTCAGCACCTCGCGCCGCGCCCGCGGGCCGTGCTGATCCTGCGCGACGTGCTCGGCTGGCCCGCCAAGGACGTCGCGGAGCTGCTCGGGGACTCGGTCAACTCGGTGAACAGCGCGCTGCAGCGGGCCCGTGCCGGCATGCGCGAGCACCTGCCCGCCGAGCGGCAGGACTGGACCGGCGGCGAGGATGACGCCGGGACGCGCGAGCTGGTGCGTCGCTTCACCGACGCCAGTGTGGCCACGGACGTCGACGTGCTCGCCGCCATGCTGCGGGACGACGTCCGCTGCTCGATGCCGCCCACGCCGGGCCTGTGCGTCGGCCGCGACGCGGTGGTGAACAGCTGGGTCGAGGATGGGTTCGCTGGCATGACGGGCCTGCGCGCGGTGCCCACCTCGGTGAACCGGCAGCCCGCCGTCGCGTTCTACCACTGGCGCGAGCAGGAGGGCGCGTACCTGCCATTGACGATCGACGTCCTGCGCATCACCGGCGGCGCGATCACCGAGATCATCACCTTCCACGACGACCAGTTCCCGCGGCTTGGGCTGCCGGAGCGTCTGCCGGCGGACGGCACGGAGTAGTCCCGGTGCGGACGCTCACACTGCGTGGTGGCGCGCGCGCCGCGGTGGTCGCGACGGAGTGGTACGACGCGTTCGGCGTCGTCACCCGCGGGCGAGTGCAGCTGGAGTTGCGCGACGGCCAGCCCGGTCCCGTCCTCGGACGCGCCGCCGGGTTCTGGCTGCGGGGGACCGGCGTCCGCGCTCCATCGCCATGACGTGACTGCTGTCGGACCGGCCCGCGCTTCTCGCTCAGCGCTCGGGGTGTCCCCGGTGCGCGGCCCACTCGGGCGCGAGAGTCGACATCACCGTGGCGTCGATCCAGTCGTCACCGTCGCGCAGCGTCTGCCGCAGCACACCCTCGACGACGAAGCCGACCTTCTCGTACACCCGCTCGCCGGTGAGGGTGGGCTTGATTGAGAATTCGGTGGTCACCTGATCGCTGGACATCGATTGATCCTCGACGTGACGCCGGCCACCGGCAACCGGTTTCGGTGGCCGGCACGCGCCGGTCAGCGGGTGGTCGTCGGGCCGCCGTCCGCGCTCGGCTCGGGTTTACCGGTCTGCTCCCACAGCGACTTCATCTCGTCGAAGGCCTGCTCCATCAGCTGCACCATCGCCTGCCGGGCACGTTCACCGTCGCGGCGCTGGATCGCCTGGGCCACCTCGGCGTGCATCTGGAGCGCCTGCTCGTGCGGGTGGTGTGGCATGAGGTGGTGCTTGTGCCGGCCGGTGAGCACCTCCGCGACCAGCTCTTGGAGCCGGACGAACATCTCGTTGCCGGAGGCGAGCAGGACCCGCCGGTGGAACTCGATGTCGAGGTGCAGGAAACGCTCCTCGTCGCCGGCCTCGCCGGCCGCCCACATCTTCGCCGCGAGCCCGACGAGGTCGCTCGCCTCGTCGCGGCCGATCCGGCTGGCGGCCAGGAAGGCCGCGTGGGGCTCGACGGCGGTGCGCAGTTCGGTGATCGACCGCAGCTGGGCCATCCGGCCGGCTGAGGCGAGACGCCAGCGGATCACCTGCGGGTCGAAGACGTTCCATGCGCTCGCCGGCCGGATCATCACCCCCACCCGTCGGCGTGCCTCGATGAACCCGATCGAGGCCAGCACCCGCAGCACCTCGCGGACGACCGAGCGGGACACGGCGTACCGGTCGACCAACTCGTCGATGTTGAGGACCGATCCGGGTGCCAGCTCGCCGCCGCAGATGGCGGTGCCGAGGTGTTCGAGGACGCGGGCGTGCAGCCCGGCCTCGGCGGGGAGGGCCGCGACGGCGGCAACCTCTGATGAGGACGGTTCCACCCAAAGATCATATCATTTACATGTACCTCTTGAAGTAGTCGGCTTTTTCGGCCTAGCATCCCGATGTTAAGCGGATGTAACACCGAGGTAGCGGCGCCCTTGGGGCGGCGGCCACGACAGAAGGAGAGACAAGCGTGCGACGTCGATCGATAATCGGCACTTCTCTGGCCGTGGTCGCCGCCATGAGCCTGTCCGCCTGCGGCGGCGATGGCGGCGGCGAAGACTCGAAGACCCTTCGCGTGACCCTGGTCAACCACGTGTGGACCGAGAACATCAAGAAGGTCCTGCCGGAGTTCGAGAAGCAGTCCGGGCTCAAGGTCGAAGTCACCCAGCTTGGCGAGGACCAGCTCTCCGACCAGTACAACGTCAAGCTGAACGCCGGCTCCAGCGACCTCGACGTGATGATGTACCGGCCGCTGCAGGAGGGGAAGCTGTTCGGCAAGAACAAGTACCTCGCCGACCTGAGCGACAAGGTCAAGTCCGACAGCGCCTTCGAGATCGGTGACTTCCAGGCCGGGCCGATGCAGGCGACGACCTATGAGGACAAGGTCGTCGGGCTGCCGATCATCACCGAGCAGGAGGTCCTCTACTACCGCAAGGACCTGCTGACGAAGTCCGGCTTCACCGCGCCGCCCAAGACCCTTGACGAGCTCAAGGCGCAGGCGGCGAAGATCGAGGCCGACAACCCGGGCGTCGCCGGTTTCGTCGCTCGCACCGGCAAGGCGGCCGCCGTCACCCAGTTCTCCAGCTTCCTCTTCAGCTTCGGCGGCGACTTCGTGGACTCCAGCGGAAAGGCCACCGTCAACACCGAGCAGGCCAAGCAGGCGTACGCCTACTACGGCGGGCTGCTCCGGGACCACGGCCCGGAGAACATCAGCACCGACATGAGCTGGTCGGAGGCGATGGCGATCTTCACGCAGGGCAAGGCCGCCTTCTACACCGAGGCCAACTCGCTCTACAAGAACGCCACCGACCCGACCAGGTCAAAGGTCGTCGACTCCGTCGGCTTCGCCGCCTTCCCGGCCGGCCCGGCCGGATCGAAGCCGTACAACATCCCCTCCTGGGCGCTCGGGGTGAACGACAACTCGGAGAACAAGGACAACGCCTGGAAGTTCATCCAGTGGGCGGCCGGCAAGGAGCAGGCGCTGGCGCAGCAGACCGCCGGCGTTCCCGGTGCCCGTGCGTCGGTCTGGGCGAACCCGGCGAGCACCGCGAGCCTGCCGAAGGACCTCGCCGAGGCCAACACGGTCAGCACCGCCAACGGTGTGGGGCACGACCGGCCGCTGGTGGTCAAGGTGGCTCAGGCGCGGGAGATCGTGGGTCAGCCGATCGTCGACGCGATCACCGGCAAGGACGCCGCCGCCTCGGCGGACACGGCGAACGCGGCGTTCCAGAAGTTCCTCGACGACGAGGCGAAGTAACCCACGCGTCGGGCGGCGGGGCCGACCGGCTCCGCCGCCTCGCCGGGACCTGACCCCTCCAACCCGGAGACCCCAATGTCAGCCGTGCGCACACTCCGTACCGAATCACCCGAGGCCGCCGCGGCGTCCCTGGACACGACGTCGGCCTGGTCGCGTTGGGCCAACGAACACCGCAAGTGGCTCTTCGCGGCGCCCGCCATGGCGTTCGTCGCCGTGCTGATCATCTTTCCGGTGGCGTGGACCGGTTACCTGAGCCTCACCGACGCCGAGGGTTCGGTACGCGCCGAGTCCGAGTTCATCGGCGTCCAGAACTACCTCGACGTGCTCACCGACACCGACCGGTTCTGGCCGGCAGTCTGGCGTACCGTCCTCTTCACCGGCGTCGTGCTGTTCTTCGAGGTCGTGCTCGGCATGGCGATCGCGCTGTTGCTGTGGCGGCCCTTCCGTGGCGAGAAGTGGGTGCGCGTCGCGATCCTCCTGCCGCTGGTGGCCACGCCGGTGGCGGTCGGCATGATGTGGCGCCTGATCTTCGACCCCAACATCGGGATGGCGAACCAACTGCTCGGCTGGGTCGGGATCGGCCCCCAGCCCTGGCTGGCCGGCCAGCACTCGGCCCTGCCGACGACGATGTTCATCGACATCTGGCAGTGGACCCCGATGGTCGTGCTGATCCTGCTCGCCGGGCTGACCTCGCTCTCCGACGAGCCCCAGGAGGCGGCCCGGATCGACGGTGCCAGCAGTTGGCAGCGCTTCCGGCACGTCACGCTTCCGCTGCTGATGCCCACGGTGATCGTGGCCATCCTGCTGCGCGGCATCGACGCGCTCAAGACGTTCGACATCCTCTACGCCACCAAGGGTCGCGGCGGCGGGTCCTTCCACGAGGTCGAGACCCTCAACGTGTACGCCTACGGCCTCAGCTTCGACTACAACGACTACGGCGTCTCGTCGACAGTCCTCATCATCTTCTTCCTGATCATCATCGGGGTGATGTGGGCCCTCACCTATCGCAAGAAGGGGCTGGGCCGATGAAGCCGAGCAAGCCGTACCGGGTGTTCCGCACGTCGGCTCTCGTCATCGTGGTGTTCGCGCTGATGGCGCCGCTGTTCTGGATGATCACCGCGTCGTTCAAGACCAACGTGGACATCTACGACACCGCCAAGGCGTTCACCTTCTCGCCCAGCCTGAAGAACTACGAGACGGTCCTCCAGCAGGCGAACTACCTCCAGTTCATCGGCAACAGCCTCTGGGTGGCGTTCGCGGCCACTACCCTCTCGCTCCTGCTCGGGGTGCCCGCCGCGTACTCGATGAGCCGGTTCAGCATGAAGAAGTCCGCGCTCGTCGTGCTCATGGCCCGGGTGATCCCCGGGGTCTCACTCCTGGTGCCCTGGTACTACGTCTTCTCCAACCTGAAGATGGTCGGCGGCTTCACCGTGCTGATCCTGAGCCACATGTTCGTGTCGCTGCCGCTGATCGTCTACATCATGATGGGGTACTTCGACGGCCTGCCGGCCGAGTTGGAAGAGGCCGCGCTGGTCGACGGGCTCACCCACATCGGCGCGTTCCGGCGGATCACGCTGCCGCTGTCGGTGCCGGGCGTGGCGACGGCCGCGATCCTGTCCTTCATCTTCTCCTGGAACAACTTCATGTTCGCCCTGGTGCTCTCCGGCTCCGACACGAAGACGCTCCCGGTCGCGATCTTCGACTTCGTCGGCTACGCCAGCATCGACTGGGGTGGCCTGATGGCCGCGGCGACCGTGGTCACCCTGCCGATCATGCTGATCGCCCTGTTCGTGCAGAAGTACGTCGTCTCCGGCCTCACCGCCGGTGCGACGAAGGGCTGACCGGCGCATGACGACGATCGCGCAGGTGGAGACCTTCCTGGTCGCGCCCCGCTGGCTGTTCGTCCGGATCGAGACCGAGTCCGGCATCGTCGGCTGGGGCGAGGCGACCTGCGAGGGGCGGTCCGAGACCGTACGCACGGCCGTGCACCAGCTCAGCGAGATCCTGATCGGTCGGGACGCGCTGCGCATCGAGGACCACTGGCAGGTGCTGACCAAGGGGTCCTTCTACCGGGGCGGCCCGATCCTGGCCAGCGCGGTGGCCGGTCTGGACCAGGCGCTCTGGGACATCGCCGGCAAGCACTACGGCACCCCCGTGCACCAACTCCTCGGCGGGCCGGTCCGGGACCGGATCCGGGTCTACGGCTGGGTCGGTGGTGACGAGCCCGCCGAGATCCGCGACCAGATCAGCGCCCGGATCGAGGCGGGCCTGACCGCGGTGAAGATGAACGCCTCCGGGCGGATGGGCGCGCTCGCCTCGGTCGCCGACCTGGACGCGGTGGTGCAGCGGGTGGCCGTCGCCCGCGAGGTCCTCGGTGACACCCGGGACGTCGCGGTCGACTTCCACGGTCGGTTCACCCTCGCCAACGTCCGGCGGGTCGCCCCGCTGTTGGAGCCGTACCGACCGTTTTTCCTGGAGGAACCGGTGGTGCCGGAGAACTCGCACCTGATCGGTGAGGTCGTGCGCTGCACGAGCACCCCGGTCTCGACCGGGGAGCGGCTCTACAGTCGGCAGGAGTTCCTGCCGGTGTTGCAGGTTGGCATCGCCGTGGCCCAACCGGACCTCGCGCACGCCGGCGGTATCACCGAGGTTCGCAAGATCGCCACGCTGGCCGAGGTGTACGACGTGCAACTCGCCCCGCACTGCCCGCTCGGGCCGATCGCCCTCGCCGCCTGCCTCCAGATCGGTTTTGCCACGCCCAACTTCCTGATACAGGAACAGAGCATCGGCATCCACTACAACCAGGGCGCCGAGGTGCTCGACTACTGCCTCGACCAGACCCCGCTGACCTTCGTCGACGGGTACGTGCAGCGGTTGACCGCGCCCGGCCTCGGCATCGAGATCGACGAACACGCGGTGCGGACCGCGGACAAGCGCGGGCACGCCTGGCGCAGCCCGACCTGGCGGCACCCCGACGGCTCCTACGCGGAGTGGTGAGACCCCCGACCGGTAAGAACGAAAGGCACCCCGTGAAGATCGTCGCAGCAGACATCATCGTGTCCAGTCCCGACCGGAACTTCGTCACCCTGAAGATCACCACCGACGAGGGCATCACCGGTCTGGGCGACGCCACGCTCAACGGCCGTGAGCTCTCCGTCGCCTCGTACCTGCGCGACCACGTCGCCCCGCTGCTGATGGGGCGCGACGCACACCGGATCGAGGACACCTGGCAGTTCCTGTACCGGTCGGCGTACTGGCGGCGTGGCCCGGTCACCATGGCGGCCATCGCCGCGGTGGACGTCGCGTTGTGGGACATCAAGGCCAAGGCCGCCGGCATGCCGCTGTACCAACTGCTGGGCGGCGCGTCCCGCACCGGCATCATGGCGTACGGGCACGCGTCCGGGCGGGACATCCCCGAGCTGTTCGACTCGATCCGCCGCCACCTCGACGAGGGCTTCCGGTCGATCCGGGTGCAGACCTCGGTGCCGGGCATCAACGCGGTCTACGGCGTGGCCGCACAGCCCAGCGCCACCGGCCAGCGCTACGACTACGAACCCGCGCAGCGCACCCCATTGCCGGTCGAGGAGGACTGGGACACCCGGGCGTACCTGCGCCACCTGCCCTCGGTCTTCGAGGCGGTGCGCGGCGAGTTCGGCCCGGAGTTGCCGCTGCTGCACGACGGTCACCACCGGATGACCCCGATCCAGGCCGCCAAGCTCGGCAAGGCCCTCGAACCGTACGACCTGTTCTGGCTGGAGGACTGCACTCCGGCGGAGAACCAGGAGGCGCTGCGGCTGGTCCGCCAGCACACCACCACCCCGCTGGCCATCGGCGAGGTCTTCAACACGGTCTGGGACTACCAGACCCTGATCCGCGAGCAGTTGATCGACTACGTCCGGTCCGCGGTCACCCACACCGGCGGCATCACCGCCATGCGCAAGCTGCTCGACTTCGCCGCCCAGTACCAGATCAAGTCCGGTATCCACGGCCCCACCGACATCTCCCCGGTGGGCATGGCCGCGGCGTTGCACCTGGACCTGGCCATCCACAACTTCGGGATCCAGGAATACATGAAGCACACCCCGTTGGCGAACGAGGTGTTCCGGCAGTCGTTCACCTTCACCGATGGTTACCTGCACCCGGGCGATCAACCGGGACTCGGGGTGGAGCTCGACGAGGAGGCGGCGGCCCGATTCCCGTACGAGCCGGCGTACCTGCCGTTCAACCGGCTCAAGGACGGCACGGTTCATGACTGGTGAGCGGCGCGCCGCCCGGCCCAGCCGGCACGTCGTGGTGATGGGCGTCGCCGGGGCTGGCAAGACCACGGTGGCGCGCGGGATCAGCGCGGCGACCGGGCTGCTGTTCGCCGAGGCGGACGAGTTCCACACCCCGGGAAACGTGGCGCGGATGCGCTCCGGCGTACCGCTGGACGACGCCGCGCGCTGGCCCTGGCTGCGTGACATCGCCGCCTGGCTCGCCGACCGCGGTGCGGAGGGTCAATCGACTGTGCTGGCGTGCTCGGCGTTGAAGCGGTCGTACCGGGACGTGCTGCGCCAGGGCTCGCCCCGGGTGGACTTCGTGCACCTGGACGGACCAACGGAGGCCATCCGAGCCCGACTGGCCCGGCGCGAGGGGCACTACATGCCGGCGAGCCTGCTGGAGTCCCAGCTCGCCACGCTGGAACCGGCCGAGCCGGACGAGTCGGTGCTGGTGCTCGATGTGTCGCTCGCCCCGGAAGACCTGGTGGTGGCGGCCGTCGAGGGCCTTGGCCTGCCTCACTCGCTGACGGTGGGTGAGCGGTAGACCGCCGGTGGAGGCCCGCTTCGAGGGCGTGTCAGGTCAAGCTGCCAGCCCGTCGCGGGCTGAGTGACCGACGGCGCGGGCCCGCGCGTCAGCCGGCCGTGGCCCCAGCTCGGCGGGCCCGCCAGGCCCCGACGGCGAGGTCGAGAACGAGGAAGGCCAGCAGGGTCACCCCGAACACCGGTAGCGCCCAACCGACGGCGACGACCACGGGTACGCCGACGATGAGGCCCCACCGGGGCACCTGCCGCCACGCGCCCCGCTCGGGGGCGGTGCCGACGAGGGCGCGACGATCGGTGCGGGTGGGGCGGCGTTGCCACCACATGCGGTAGCCCCACACGATGACGCAGAGCAGCCCGAGGGCGAGGGCGGCGAGCAGGATCTGGTTGACCGGGCCGAACAGCAGCCCCATGTGCGCCTGGACGCCGAGCCCGCTCAGTTGCGCCAGCAGGGGCCAGGACGCGAAGTCGCTGCGCGCGGTCACCGTGCCCGCGGCCGGGTCGACGGCCACCCGGTCCTTGCGGACCGGCCAGGTGTTGTCCACCTGGGTGACCGTCCACGCCGAGTGGACGTCGGCGGCCGGAGTGATCTCGACCGGGCCGTCCAGGCCCGCGCTCCGGGCGATCGCGAGGACCCGGTCGGCCGCGGCCAGATCGATCGAGGTGGCCTGCCCGCTGTGCCCCTCGTGGTGACCGGCACCGTCGGCCGGTGCGGTCGCACCCGGCAGGGCGGTGGACACCTCGGGGGTACGGGAGTCGAGGGCGTCCAGCCCCGCCCCGAAGGACTCCCCGGCGTGGCGGGACCAGGTCAGGCCGGTGGCGGAGAGGAACAGCAGCCCGACAGCCAGCCACAGCCCGGTCGCCGCGTGCCAGCCACGGGTACGCCGGACACCCCGCCGGGCCGCCAGATCGGGGCCGAACAGCCGCCGTAGCCGCCCCGCGCCGGGGCGCTGCCGACGCCACCACAGGATGATCCCGCCCAGCACGATGACCCACAGCCAACTCGCGGCGAGTTCCGAGTAGTACCGGCCGACGACGCCGAGATGCAGGTTGCGGTGCAGGTCGTCCAGCCAGGTGGTGATGGGGGTCGACCCGAACCAGGTCGTCAACGTGCCCCGCACCCCGGCGGTGTACGGGTCGACGTAGACGGTGTGCTGCCGGTCGCCGAGGCCGTCGACGTCGAACACCACCCGGGTCGTCGCGTCCCCCGCCCCGGGTGTGACGGAGGCGAGCGTGCCGTCCGGGTGGGCGGCGCGGGCCGCGGCGATCTGCTCGGCCAGCGGACGCGTGTCGTCGCCGACCGTGTCGACCGTGAGCTGTTCGCCGTGGACGATCTGGTCCAGTTGCGGCGTGACCGTGTACGCGAGGCCGGTCAGCGCGGCCACGACGAGGAACGGGGCGACCAGGATCCCGGCGTAGAAATGGATCCGCAGCAGCAATCCACCCCAGGTCGTACCGGCCGACGTCGGCGCGGGAGCCGGCGGGGGAGTGGACTCGGGCGTCTCAACGATGGACGTCATGCGGTATCCGTTCGGCTCGATGCGCGGGGCGGTCGGAATCGGTAGTCGGATGGCGGGTCGCGTCGGTTCCCGCGCCGTTCCCGAAGATCAGTCGAAGGTGGCAACCTCGGGAACTTTTGCCGACCCGCCGCCGACCACCAGAGTGCGCGGCCGACCGGCGGCGTTGCGACGACGACATCTCGGCACGAGGGAGCGCCCGTGGCACACAGGACGGTGGTCCGTGCGGAACGGCGACGCTGACGACGACCAGGTGACCCGGTGGGCGCGGGAGGCGGGCCAGGGTGACCGGCAGGCTGCCACGGCGTTCATCCGGGCACTGCAGGACCAGGTCTGGCGGTTTCTGTCGCACCTGGCCGGGCCGGGGGAGGCCGACGACCTGACCCAGGAGACGTTCCTGCGGGCGTTTCGCAACCTGCCCGGTTTCGCCGGCCGCTCGTCGGCCCGTACCTGGGTGTTCACCATCGCCCGGCGGGTCGCCGTGGATCACGTTCGGACGGCGGTGGCCCGGCCGAGGATGGCGTCGGTGCCGGACTGGCAGGCGGCGGCCGAGGCCGCCGGTGCGATCACGGCCGGCGCCGACGAGGGGGTGGCCCTGCACCAGTTGATCGCCGGCCTGACCCAGGAACGCCGCGAGGCGTTCGTCGCCACCCAGGTCCTCGGCCTGTCGTACGCCGAGGCGGCGGACGTCTGCCAGTGCCCGGTCGGCACCATCCGCTCCCGGGTCGCCCGGGCACGCGAGGATCTGGTCGCCGCCTGGCAGTCCGACACCGACCCGGGCCACGAGCGACGAACCGGCTGAGGGTGGATACTGCCGCAATGACTGTGCGGCGTTCCCTGTTCCTGCACTCGGAGCTGCGCCGTCGGCCGTACGACCTGCTGCGGGCGATGCTGGCCCAGGTCGACCCGGCCACGCCGCCGCACGGACCGGACGGGCCGGTGGCCGCCCTCGAACGGCGGGTGGCAGCCCTGCTCGGCAAGGACGAAGCCCTGTTCTTCCCGTCCGGGACGATGGCGCAGCAGGTCGCCCTGCGCATCCACGCCGACCGGCGCGGCCGGCGGGCCTTCGCCGCCCATCCGCAGTGTCACCTGGAGGTCTGGGAGCAGCAGGGGTACGCCGTCGTGCACGGGCTGCGCTTCCATCCCGTCGGCGACCGCCACCGGCTGATGACCCTGGCCGATCTCGCCGCCGTCGCCGAACCGCTCGCGGCGGTGCTCGGGGAGTTGCCGCAACGTGACATCGGGGGCCTGCTGCCGGAGTGGGACGACCTCGTCGCGCAGACCGCGGCGATGCGCGATCGTGGTGCCGCCGTCCATCTCGACGGCGCGCGCCTGTGGGAGGCGCAGACGTACTACCAGCGACCGTTCTCCGAGATCGCCGCGCTGTTCGACACCGGGTACGTCTCGTTCTACAAGGGATTGCAGGGCGTCGGCGGTGCCGCGCTGGCCGGAGACGCCGCCCTCGTGGCCGAGGCCCGGGTGTGGCGGCGTCGGCTCGGCGGCGACGTCTACGACGCCTGGCCGCTGGCGCTCGCCGCACTGCACGGCCTGGACACTCTGCTGCCCCGGCTGCCAGCGCACCGGGAGCACGCCGTGGCGATCGCGGTGGCCATCAACGCCGATGGTGTGGCCCGCGCATTCCCGGACCCACCGCAGACGCCGATCTTCCACGTCCACCTTCCCGTCGGCCCGGACGCCGCGATGCGGGCAGCAGACGCCATGCTCGCCGCCACCGGCGTGGAACTGTTCGGCCGCGTACGCTCGGCGCCGGATCCCGACCGGTGCTCCTTCGAGGTGAGCATCGGCGAGAACGCCATGGAACTCACGCCCGCCGAGGTCGTTACGTTCCTTCACGAGTTGCTGCGCCGCGCCACCTGACTCAGGGACGAGCTGCGGCGTACAAGATGTCGCGCATGCCGGGCAACGCTTCCTGGTCTTCTCGCCAGATCAGCCGCAGGTAGAGATCCGGGAGGGGAAGGTCGAGTTGGACCAGGGCGCCGGAGCGGAGGCTGTCGGCGACCGCGAAGCGGGGAAGCAGTGAGATTCCGAGCCCGTGCTCGGCCCACGCGCGCATCACCGGGACGCCGCCGGCTCTGACCCGCTGGGGGCCGGAGCCGAGGATCCGGTCCCCGGCCATCCAGAACGAACATTCCGGCACGTTGACCAGGAGCCGTTCGTGCGTGAGGTCGTCGGGGGTCAGCGCGGCACGGGCCGCGAGCGGGTGCCCGGGCGTGGATACCAGGGCGAGGGGGACCGGGTCGAGGTCGATGAAGGCGAGCGGTTCGGCGGGGGCCGGGAAGCCAAGTCCGCCGACATCGTCGCCGGAATCCAGCAGCAGGGCGGCCTCGAGCCGTCCGTCGGTCACGTCGGCAAGGAGACCGTCGCGGGCGCGCTCGGTGTGGATCTCAAGGTCGATGTCGGGTCGACGTTCGGCGAACCGGGTGATCACCGCGGGCAGGTAGGAGCCGGCGAGGCTCTCCAGCGCGCCGAGCCGGAGCTGGCGCCGTTCCCGTCGGACGTCGCGGGTGGCCTGCTCGGCCTGGTCGAGCAGCGACCGTGCCCATCCCTGCAACCGTTGCCCGGCCGGGGTCAGCCGCATCCCCTTGGGACCGCGCACGAACAGGGTCACGCCGAGTGCTTCCTCGAGAGTCCGGATCTGCTGGGAGACGGACGAGGGGGCGAGGTCGAGCGCGACGGCGGCATCGGTCACGGTTCGGTGGCGGACGACGGCTTCGAAGGTGCTGAGTTGGCGTAGCTCCACGCGCCGAGCAACCGCCCGGAGCGTTCGGAAATTCCGAACGCGTCGTTCGGCTGTGGCGGTGGAGCCACTGGTCTGCCGAAACGCACAGTGGTGGCGTCCTTCCACGGTCGTCTTCGGGGAGCTTCGCCAGTCATGACCCTATTGAGTACGTCCGCACCAGCACGAGCGGATCTTCGTCAGCGGCGGAGGCACTCCACCGCCCTGACCGGCATTTCGCTGGGCTACTTCATGGTGCTGTTGGACATGACGGTGCTATCGGTCGCCGAGCCTGCTCTGGCGTCCTCACTCGACACCTCAATGGCCGGGCTGCAGTGGGCTACCGCCGGCTACACCGTCGCGTTCGCCGCGCTGCTGCTGTCGGCGGGGGCGGCGGCGGACCGTTTCGGTGCCGAGCGGCTCTTCCGCACCGGCATCGCGGTCTTCACGCTCGCGTCCCTGCTCAGCGCGTTCGCCCCGGGACTGTGGGCCCTGGTCCTCCTGCGCGCGATCTCGGGGGTCGCCGCGGCGTTGTGCGTGCCCGCCTCGATGGCGATGATCGCCCAGCTCTACCCGGAACCGGCGGCGCGGGCGCGGGCGGTCTCGGCGTGGGCCGCGATCAGCGGTGCGGCCGTGGCAGCCGGTCCGATCGCCGGCGGCGCACTTGTCAGCGCGGCCGGGTGGCGGTCGATCTTCCTGGTCAACGTGCCCATCGGCCTGGCGGTGCTGGCGCTGACGTACGGCCCGGCGGTGGCCTGCCCGCGCGGTTACCGCCGAATCGACTGGCCCGCCCAGTTGGCAGCCGTCGCCGTGCTGGCTCTCGTTACGGACGCGTTGATCGCTGCCGGTTCGCGGGCGTGGGCCCACGCCACGTGGTCCTCGGTGGGGTGCGGGGTGTCGGTGCTGGTCTTCTTCGGCCTGGAGCGCCACAGCCGGGCGCCGGTCCTGAACCGGGCGCTGCTGCGGTCCGGGCGGGTGCGGGCCGGGCTGCTGGCCGCCGCGGCGGTGAATTTCGCCCTGACGGGGGGTCTGTTCGTGCTGCCGCTGTTGATGCAGCAGCAGCGGCAGCTGAACCCGCTGCAGACCGGGCTGGCGTTCCTGCCGCTGACGCTGCCCTTCGCGGTCAATCCGCCGTTCACCGGCAGGATCGTGGCACGGGTGGGTCCGCGCCGACCGATCCTGGCCGGTCTGGCCCTGCTGACCGCCGGAGGCGCGGTGCTCGCCGGGGTGGTCTTCGCCGACGGCGGCTACCAGTGGCTCGCGGTCGGCCTCCTGATGACCGGCTTCGGTGTCTCCTACGCCTTGCCGGCGCTGGTCGCGGCCCTCGTCGGCGTCGCCCCGGCGGGCACGGCCGGCGCGGTGGGCGGTCTGCTCAACGCCGTGCGGCAGGTCGGCGCCACCTTCGGTGTCGTCGTCATGGGCGCCGCTGCCGCCGCCGGCACCGGGTGGGCTCTGCTGATGTCGGCCGCGGTCTGCACCATCGCCTGGTTCGTGTTTGCTGTCGCGCGTCCCGCCGAGACGATCGAATGAGAACCGGGGCGGGGCTGGCTTCGGTTCCTCCCACTTCAGAAACCGAGCCAGCCCCGCCCGTGTCGTCGCGTTATCCCAGGCGGGCCTCGATGGCCTCGATGATGCGCGGACGCAGCTCGGCGGCGCGGATGACGGCGTCCACCGAGCCGACCTCGACGGCGCGGTGGATGTTGTGCACCCGATCGAACTCGGCGGCCACCTCGCTGAGCTTCTCCGCGCGCACCGACGAGCGCAGTTCGTCGAGTTCCGCGGTCAGCGCGGCGCGTTCGGTGCCGGTCGCGGCCGCGGTGCGGGCCTCCAGGTCCCGCACCCGCGGGTCGGCCGCCGTTCGGGCGTTGACGTCGGCGGAGAACACCACCGCGGCGGCGGGTGCGCCACCCAGCACCGAGGCGAACGAGCCCTCCAGCGCGAGCACGGTCATGTTCGGGTTCAGCGCCTTGGAGAAGACCACGAACGCGCCGCCGTGGTAGCGCGAGATCACGCAGAAGACGATGGGTCCCCGGAAGTTCACGATCGCCCGGCCGATCTCGGCGCCGTACTCCAGTTGCAGCTTGCGCATCGACTCCGGTGAGCCGTCGAAGCCGGACAGGTTCGCCAGCACGACCAGCGGTCGGTTGCCGCTGGCCGCGTTGATCGCCCGCGCGGCCTTCTTCGACGAGCGTGGGAAGAGCGTGCCCGCCGTGTACGTGTCGGGACCGTCGGTGGGCGGGAAGCCGTGCCGGGGCACCGACCGGGACTCGATGCCGAGCAGGCAGACCGGGATGCCACCGAGGTGGACGTCCTGCACGACTGCGGTGTCCGCGTCCGCCATGCCGGCCCAGCGCTCCAGCACCGGGTGGTCCTGGTCGGCGAGGGCGCGCATCACCGTCCGGATGTCGAACGGCTTCTTACGGTCCGGGTTGGCCTCCACGGAGAAGATCTCCCCGACGGTGCGGAAGGCGCTGCCCGCCACGTCGTGCGGGAAGTCGGAGATGTCGCGGTCGGCCGGGTCGGTGGTGACCGCCCGTCGGGGGGCGTCCTCGCCGGGTGCGACGTAGGTGTGGTCGTAGTGCGCCATCACCACGTCCCGGGCGGCCGTCAGGTTCGGCGCCCAGTACTGCGCCTGCCCGTTCGGCCCCATCACCCGGTCGTAGCCGCCGATGCCGAAGTTGTCCTCGGCGGACACTCCACCGGAGAAGTCCAACGACTGCTTGCCGGTGAGCACCATCGCCGAGTCGGGCGTCATCACCAGGATGCCCTTGGTGTGCATGAGCATCGTCGCCTCGGCGTTCCAGTACGGCTGCGCGCCGACGTTGATGCCCGCGACCACGATGTTGATCTCACCGCCGGCCTGCGTGAACTCGACGATCCGCTTGAGCGCCGCGGCCACCCAGTCCATGTTCTCCGTGCCGGAGGTCATCGAGATCCGGGCCCCGGCGGAGAGCGCCCACCACTCCAGCGGCACCTGCATCCGCTCGGCCAGGTCCAGTGCGGCGATCACGCGCCGGCACTCCGGCTCGGACAGCGCGCCCAGCGACTTCGTCGGGTCGCCGAGCAGCACCACCCGGGTGACGCCCTGCGGGTAGCGCTCGGTCGGCGTGGTGACCACCCCGGCGACGATGGCGGCGCTGTTGCGCCCCTTCGGCCGCTCCACCGGCACCAGCACAAGGTTGTCGTCGAGGTCGTACTCGGCGAAGTCACCGAGCCGTCCGGTCAGCTCGTACGGGTACACGGTGTTGCGGCTGCTGGCGCGCAGCACCTTGAGCCGGTACTCGTCCAGCGGCTCGATCGGCTCGACCGGGGGCTCCCCGACGGCCAACTCGGCACCGCCCGCGGCGTCGAACGAGATCCGTACGGCGATCTTGGTCAGCTCGCCGGTCCGGCGGTCGCGCTGCCGCGCGATGAACAGGATCTCCTCCAGGCCGGCGCCCGCGGTCGTCGGGCGCACCCGCCCGGCGATCATCTCCATCTCCTCGCGGGTCAGCCCGCTCGGCGGCCAGACGTAGACCACGATCCGGTTGGTGTTGAAGCGCGTCTTCGACGGCCGCCGTGACTGGGCGCGGCGGATCGAGTCGAGGCAGGCGGCGATGGCGTCCTCGGTGGTCGGCAACGCGACCAGCCGGCCGTCCTGCTCACGAAGCTCGGTCAGGTCCCGCACCTGCGCGAACGCGACGAGGCGTTCGTCGGCTCGGTTCTCCCGCGCCACGCACTGGAAGAGGTAGACCTCCTCGTCCGAGGACGGCAGCCGGGTCAGGTCGAACTTGTGCAGCCGCTCCAGCTGCATCCGCTGCGCGATGTACGGGTGCAGCCCGCGGATCAGCCGGTCCTCGGTCAACTGGGTGCCGGACGGGCGGAAGGTGAAGTGGTGGTGCATCACCGCCCCGCCGCGACCCGCGACGGTGGTGGTCACCCGACGGACCTGGGGCGGCAGCGGGTGCGCGGCGATGACCTCGGCCAGCGCGGCCGCCATCGCGTCGAAGTCCTCCGGCTGGTTCTCCCAGCCGAGGTAGATGTCGGCGTCCACGGCGTCCTCGCCGGCGGCCAGCTCGGCCAGCCCACGCAGGGCGCCGCCCAGCGCGTCGAAACTCACCGCGGCGGAGACCACGCTCGAGTCGGCGCGCTCGGCGACCACGAACGTGCAGCCCGCGACATCGCGGGTACGCACGCTGGTGAGCGCCCGGTTGCCGTAGTACCGCCGGGTCAGCACCTCCAACATCACCGCGTTGTCGAGGTGGTCGCGGACGAGCCGCTGGCCGAGCAGCCGGACCAGTGGCTCGGTGCTGCGCACCATCTCGGCGATGCGCTCGGCGCGGTCCGCCGCGTCCGGGTGCGCGTCCAGGTGCCGCAGGTGCCCACGGACCTCGGCGTAGACGCGGGCGCGGTTGCGGCGCAGCAGCGGCTGGGCGAACCAGGCGAACACCACGCCGCGGGCGAGGTCCGCGACCACGGGGAAGCGGACCTGCGTCGCGGCGATCAGCCGCTCCAGGGCGAGGCCGGCCGGCTCGCGCAGCGTCTCGTCCGGCGGGGTTTCCCGCAGCCAGGCGCGCAGCAGCGCCGCGATGACCTGTGCGTCGGCGGACGCGCGCTGCTGGGCGAGGAAGATCCGGAAGACGGCGGCCTCGAGGGCGGGGGTGCGCTCCAGGTCGGTGACGCCGTACCGGCTGAGCGCCTTGCCGAGCCTGGCTTGGAAGGCTTCCGGCAGCCCGGCCCGCTCGACGTCGAGGCTCTGCAGGTAGGTGTGGAAGTATTCCCGGGCGCTGTGCACGTGCGCGGCGCCGCCGTCCTCCCCGGTGGGTCGGTTGCGGCTCAGCTCGGCCAGGTCGGCGAACACCTCGATGAGGTCGAGTTCGGCGGCCAGCGGCCGCAGACCGGCAGCTGCGGCCCCCGGTCGCTGACTGGCCTCCAGGGCCTCCCGGCGGGCGGTGAGGTAGTCGTCGAGCACCCGGCTGTCGTCGTGCGGGTCGACGTCGAAGCCGAGCAGCAGACCCCGCAGGTCCTCCTGACCTCGCCGGCTGCGCTCGTACGCCGGAATGTCCTCGACGGCGGTGGGCAGGTCCAGTTCGACGGTCTCGGCGCTCGGGTCGGCGGCGGTCTCGTCGGCACCGTCCGCGAGCGGCTCCAGGCGTAGCAGCGGCGCACCCGCCTCCACCTGGCTGCCCACCGAGACGGCGCACTCCTTCAGCCGCGCGTTGAACGGCGCTCGCAGCACCGTCTCCATCTTCATCGCTTCCAGCACCAGCACCGGCGCGCCCGCCTCGACCTCGGCGCCGACCTCCAGCGGCGTGGCGACGACCAGCGCGGGCATCGGGGAGCGCAGGACGCCGCCCTCGTCCCGGCTGACCCGGTGCGTCACGCCGTCCACCTCGACCAGGTGGGTGGGCCCGTACGTGCCGGTGAGCAGCCGGTACCGGATGCCGTTGACGACGATCTGCCCGGTGTGCCGGTCGAAGCGGTCCAGCTCGACGTCGGCGGTGCGCACGACGGGACCGGTCTCGATGCCGACCCGGAACCGCTGCGCGCCGACTCGTGCCACCCGCGTCCGGTAGCCGACACCGCGCAGCTTGAGGTCCAACGGGCGGCCGCTGGCGTGCTGCACCTGCGGGCGTCCGCCGGCCGCCGTGGACAGCAGCCGCTGCCGCTCGACGCGCTCCTCCTCCTCGTACGCCTCGATGGCGGCCGCCGCCAGCGCGACCGCCGAGTGGCGGTGCGTGACGAGCCGGCCCTCGCCGCGGACGCGGTCGATCCAGCCGGTGTCCGCGCTGGCGTCGATCACCTCGGGCTGGTCGAGCAGGTCGAGTACGAAGCTCTTGTTCGTCGCCCCGCCCTCGATGATCACCGTGGTGTTCGCCATCGCCCGGCGCAGTTTGCCGAGCGCCTCGTCGCGGTCGCGGCCGTACGCGATGATCTTCGCGATCATCGAGTCGAAGTCGGCGGGAATGGTGTCGCCCTCGCTGACGCCGGTGTCCACCCGGATGCCGGGGCCGCTGGGCAGGTCGAGCCGCGCGATGCGGCCCGGTGACGGCGCGAAGTCGCGGTCGGGGTCCTCGGCGTTCAGCCGTGCCTCGATGGCGTGCCCCCGCTCGGCCGGCGGCGCACCCTCGAGCCGGCCACCCGAGGCGACGTGCAGCTGGGCCTTGACCAGGTCGAACCCGGTGGTCAGCTCGGTGATCGGGTGCTCGACCTGGAGGCGGGTGTTGACCTCGAGGAACGCGAACAGCCGGTCGCCCGGGTGGTACAGGAACTCGACGGTCGCCGCGCCCCGGTATCCGACCGCCACGGCCAGCCGCTCGGCCGACGTCTTCAGCTCGGCGGCCTGCGCCGGGTCGAGCACCGGCGACGCCGACTCCTCGATGACCTTCTGGTTGCGTCGCTGCACCGAGCAGTCGCGGACACCGAGCGCCCACGCGGTGCCCTGCCCGTCGGCGATTACCTGGACCTCGACGTGCCGGGCCCCGGTGACCAGGCGCTCCAGGAACACGATGCCGCTGCCGAACGCCCGTGCGGCCTCCTGGCTGGTGCGCTCGTACGCGTCGACCAGCTCGGCCTCGTTCCTGATCACGCGGATGCCGCGCCCGCCGCCGCCCGCGGTCGCCTTCAGCATCAGCGGATAGCCGATCTCGGCCGCCGACGCCTGGGCGGCAGCGAGGGTTTCGACGGCGCCCCGGCTCCACGGCGCGACCGGCACGCCGACCTTCTCGGCGATCAGCTTCGAGCCGATCTTGTCGCCGAGCTGGCGCATGGCGTCCGCGCTCGGCCCGACGAACGTGACGCCGATCTTGTCGCACAGCTCGGCGAACGCGGGGTCTTCGGCGACGAAGCCCCAGCCGACCCACGCGGCATCGGCCCCGGTCTCGGTCAGGGCGCGCTCCAGCACCGCCAGATTGAGGTACGGGCGGGCGGACGCCGGACCGAGATCGTAGGCAATGTCCGCTTCGCGGACAAAGGTGGCGTTGCGGTCGACATCGGTGTAGAGAGCCACGGTTTCGAGCTGGATGCCGGTCTCCGCGGCCAGCTCGCGGACCGCGTGGATGAGCCGCATGGCGGCTTCACCACGGTTGACGATGGCGACACGGTTGAACACCCGAAAGACCCCTTAGCTAGACCTCGACCTGCATGCCGTGAGACGACGGCTCCCAGCAGTGATCACCTTTCCGGGTGGCGGCTGCCAGCGCTATGGCGCAACCACCGAACCAACCGTCGCTCAGTTGTAGGAAGTGCACAAAAGTTTTTGGCACCCCGGGCTCGCGTCAGCCACCGCCGAGCCGGGGCGACCGTGCCGACCTGCGCGGAGCGCTCTAGCAGTTGATCAAGACGGTGCGGACGGTTCACGTTCGCAGCCTCCCGCGTTCACCCCCGGGTGATCGGCTGGCCAGGAAGATCATCGCCGGTTCGGTCAACCGCCCGCCGGCTCGACCATCCCGGCCCAGGCCAGGAAACGCACCACGAAAGGAGCGGCAATGAGGTTACGGAACCTCGTACGCCCACGTCTGGCGCTGCTGCTCGCGGCGGGGCTGACCACGCTCGGGGCGCCCGCCGGCGTCGCCCACGCCGCGGCCGCCACGGTACCCGCGACGGACACCCCGATCACCTTCACCTCGACCGAGCAGCTCGCCCCGGGCGTCACCTACGGCTCGTTCCAGGTGACCACGCCCCGGGGCGTCACCGTCGGTTACCTGCTCACCGCCGACCTGAAGAAGAACAACGTCTCCCTGGACCTGCTGCACCCCGACGCGGTCGCGCAGCGCAAGGTCGTCTCGGCGATGACCAACGAGCAGGGTGCCGTCGCCGGCGTGAACGGCGACTTCTTCAACAACAGTGAGACCCACGTCGGGGTCACCCCCACCTACTCCTCGTCGGGCCCGGAGATCGCCGACGGCGAGGAGTTGAAGTACGCGGTGCCGACCGCGCAGCGGTTCGGCCCCAGCCTCGCCCCCGGCACCTCGACCCGGGATGTGTTCGGCGTCGGCGTGAACGGCAAGGCGCGGGTCGACACCCTGAGCCTGGACGGCGAGGTGCGCAGCCAGAAGGGGACGATCGCCCTGGGCGGCCTCAACCAGTACGCGCTCCCGGTCGACGGCGTCGGCCTGTTCACCGCCGACTGGGGAACCGCCTCCCGGGTCCGGGCCACCTGCGGCACCGACACGAGCCGGAGCGACCCGTGCAGCACCCACACCTACGAGGTGACCGTTCGCGACGGGGTGGTGACCGCAGTGGGTCAGGCGCCCGGCGCGGGCGCGATCCCGGCCGACACCCAGGTGCTGGTCGGCCGGGAGGCCGGCGCGGACGCGCTCGACGACCTCGCCGTCGGCGACCGGGTGCAGGTGCGCGAGAGGCTCGTCTCCGCCGACAAGCCGAAGCTGACCTTCGCCGTCGGCGGCGCTCCGATCCTGCGCGACGGTGCGCCGCTGGCCGGCCTGGACACCAAGACCGCCGCGGTGCGCAGCTCGGCCGGGGTCAGCCCGGACGGCCGGACCGTGTACCTGGTCGCCCTCGCCGGCCGCGCCCCGGCCAGCGCCGGGTTCACGATCGCCGAGCTGGCCGACCTGATGCGGTCGCTCGGTGCGCAGGACGCCGTGAACCTGGACGGCGGCGGTTCGAGCACGGTCGCCGTCCGCGAGCCGGGCCAGGCCGCGGCCACCGCCCGCAACAGCCCGTCCGACGGTACGGAGCGGATGGTCGCCAACGGCATCGGGATCTTCGTGGGCCGGCACTGATCGGTCGATCCCGTTCGGATTCGCCTCGCCCGGTGCCGCCGGGCGGGGCGAATCCGCGTCTGGCCGGCTCGGTCGAGATTGTCAGCCCCGGATCGGACAATGCGAACGACCGAAGGGATCCGATGACAGTTCTCGACACCCGGGCGCTCAACCGCGCGACGTTGGCCCGGCAGTTGCTGCTCGACCGCGCCGACCTGCCGGCCCTCGACGCCGTCGCCCACCTCGGTGGTCTTCAGGCCCAGGAGCCGCAGGAGCCGTTCATCGGGCTCTGGTCGCGGCTGCGCGCGTTCGATCCGGCGGTGCTGTCGACGCTGCTGACCGAGCGACACGTGGTGCGGATGCACCTCATGCGCCGCACCGTCCACCTGCTCACCGCCGACGACGCCGTGGCCTGGCGCCCCCGTCACGACGCCATGCTGCGACAGCGGGTGCTCGGGGTCTATCGCGGTGAGCTCGACGGGGTGGATCTCGACGACCTCGCCGCTGCCGCCCTCGCCCTGCTGGCCGACGGTGCGCCCCGCGCGATGTCCGAGATCGGGCGGGCACTCGGCGACCGGTGGCCGACGGCAGAGCCGCGGGCGTTGGGCGAGATGGCGGTCGCGCTGCTCCCGATGACGCAACTGCCGCCGCGCGGGTTGTGGCGTGCGAAGGGAGGCGCGCACTACCGGCCGCTCTCGGCGTGGTTGGGCCGGGAGCTCGAACCGTTGACCGAGGAGGGCGTCGATCCGGTCGGCCAACTGCTCGTACGCCGCTATCTGGCCGCGTTCGGCCCGGCGGCCTCGGCCGACCTGCGGGCCTGGTGCGGCCTCGCCGGGCTGCCGGCGGCGCTGACCGCGATGCGTGATGAGCTGGTCACCTTTCGCGACGAGCGCGGCCGGAAGCTGATCGACCTCCCTGACGCGCCGCGCCCCGACCCGGAGACGCCCGCCCCGGTGCGGTTCCTGCCGGCGTTCGACAACGCGATCCTCGGCTACGACGACCGTAGCCGGATCATCGACGACGCCCACCGTCGCCTCTCGGTGGCCGGCGCGCGCGTGGTGCTCGTCGACGGCCGGGTCGCGGCGACCTGGACTGTCGAGTCGGGCACGGTGACCGTCAGCCCACTGCGGGGGCTCTCCCCGGCAGAGCGGGAGGCCGTGGGGGAGCAGGGGCAGGCACTCGCGTCCTTCCTCTCCGACCACGAGAGCGACCGGGTGCGGGTCGATCCGTCTCCCCGGTGACCAGCCCGACAGGCCCGGCCCCCGGGGAGACGGAGGGACATCAGTCGACGGTGGGTGGTGCCGTCCTCGCCGCCTCGGCGAGTGCCGCCGCCGCACCGGCGTACGGGTTGTAGCTGTAGGTGCGGGCCAGGCCGGCCGGCACGGTGAAGTACGCGGCCGACAGTTTCGCCGGGTCGCTGGCGATCTCCCCACGCGCGGGTGCGTCGTTGCCGTCGTCCCAGCCCCAGGGCGCGTTGGCCGAGTTGGTCGAACAGCTCCAGGTGCCGACGCCGCAGTCGCCGGACGTGTCGCCGGCGAAGGTGCCCAGGCTGGCGAACAGGCTCGCGTTGGCCCGCTGCGCCCACAGGCCGCCGGCGGCGAAGATGTCGATCAGCTGGTACCGCACGTCGCGGTCGTTGCCGCTGCTCGGCGTCTCGGCCACGGTCGACGGGTAGTAGACGAGGCCGTCACCGTTGATGTCGTACTGCGGGTGGGCCTTGAGGCCGTGGCCCTGCGCCTCCTGCGCGGTCACCGGGTGCTGGAACGTGTCGTGCGGTGACGCCGCGAACCGCAGGGTGCCGTCGATGCTCTCCCCGCCGCTGGTCCAGGTGCTGCCGGTCGGCGTGTACGAGTAGAAGTCGCTGTGCGCGACCGTGACGGCCGAGCGCAGGACGCCGTACGTCGAGCCGTCGCGCTCGATCGCGAACAGCGCGCCCTCACCGTCGTTCTCGTGCTCAGTCTCGAAGAACGGGTGGTCCGTCCAGTCCCGAGGGTGGAAGAAGAAGTACGTGATGTACCAGTGGGTGCTCGTCTCCAGCACCGAGTAGTACACGTGCGCGCCGAGCGAGGCGCCAGCCTGGCCGGTCCGCTCCCAGTTGTTGCGTCCGTCCAGGTCACCGTCGAAGTCGACCCGGGTGAGGTAGTCCGACTGACCGCTCAGGGCATGGCTGCCGGTGGCATCGACATCCTGGTAGTGGATGGGCGCCCAGCGCAACGCCAGTTCGGCCCGGCTGACGGCGGCGCTGGCGGGGGCCGGGGCGGCCAGTGCGCCAGCCGTCAGCACCGCCGCGGTGGCTGCCGTGATCAGTGCCCGCGCCACCCGGGGTCGCCGGGTCGTGGTTCTTACGTCGAGCATGGTGTGCTCCCGTGTCCGAAAGGATAGACCGCAATGGATCATTCTTGGCGCGGACGCCCGGCGGGTGTCCCTCCGTTGAAGAGGAAAAGGACGATGCCCGACGGGATCGGAACTGCCTTGTATCGATGCTTGTCGGCTGCCATGCTGTGGTTCGGTCGTGCTCGGGGAGCCAGCGCGCACCACATCTCCTCCGGTCCACGGGGCGCACGAGGTGGCCATGCCGCCTGTGCCGGGCAGCCCACGTCGGCGACCGGAAACCCGAGTGCGGCACCGGCTACCACCTCGGTCATCGGTGCCCGGCAACCACGGAGGCACCGATGCTTCGCATGTTCCTCGCTGTCACGACCATGGCGCTGGCGGCCTGGACCGGGACCACCAGCGCCGCTGAGGCGACGCCCGCCCCGCCGTCGGCCACGCCAACACCGTCGCCGACGCCGACGATCGCCTGCCCACCGGCACTGCCGCTCACCGCGAACGTCAGCGGTGCCACCAGCACGAGCCTGACCATCTCGTACTTCGTGTTCTTCCGGCCGCCCTGCGGGTACAACCCGCCGATGACCGTCAGCCTCTTCAGCAGCCGCGAGGACGCCCAACAGTGGCGGGCTGCGGTCGCCGAGGGTGTCTCCGGGCCGGAGCTCAACGGCTCGGTGACCATCGACCGGCTCACGCCCGGCACGGAGTACTGGTACCGGTTCACCGACGCCGACGGTCGGCGGGATCCGTACGCGTTCTCATCGGCCCGGACCACCTCGCTGACCTCGTGCCGTGCGACGGCCACGATCGACGCCCAGTGGGGCAGTGGCTTCGTCGCGACGGTCACGGTCCGTAACACCGGGACGTTGCCGCTGGACCGGTGGCGTGTCTCCTGGCAGTGGTCGGGTGACGAGCGGGTCCAGACGTCCTGGGGCGGGGTGGTCGAGGCGGCCGGCACCGACGTCACCGTCCGCAACGCCTCCTACAACGGCACGCTGGCCCTGGACGCGGTGACGACGTTCGGTCTACTCGTGGCGACCAGCGCGGTGCCCGATGGCCTGACCCTGACGTGCGAGCGGTGAGACGACGTCCGCCCCGCTGCCGGCGCGATGGCGGGGAGCGGGGCGGACGCTGTTTCGGTCAGGGCTTGCGGGCGACGGCACCGTAGGCGTCGATGCCGACGGCGTCGGGCTCCTCCGGCCGCCACAGCGGGATCGGCACCAGGCCCGGCTCGACCATCGTCAGCCCGTCGAAGCAACTCTCCAGCTCCTCCGGGCTGCGCAGGATGTATGGGACTCCGCCGCTCTGCGCCAGCCGGTCGGCACCGGAAACCACAGCCGGGCTGGTGTTGGTGCCGTCCCAGAGCACCAGGTGGGAGCCGGACGGCATCGCGTCCATCGTGCGCCCCACGATCGAGCGCACGACGGCCAGATCGGGCTCGTAGCCCATCACGCCCATGTACATCACAGCAACGGGCTGGGTGAAGTCGAGCGTCTGCGCCGCCTCGGCGAGGATCTTCTCCGGGTCGTGGTAGTCGGCGGGGACGTAGGTGGTGACGCCCTCCGACGTCGTGCTGGCCAGCAGTGCCCGCGCGTGCACCAGCACCATCGGGTCGTTGTCCACGTAGACGATCCGTGATTCGGGTGCGACGCTCTGCGCGACCGCGTGCGTGTTCTGCATGGTGGGCAGGCCGGTGCCGATGTCCAGGAACTGCCGGATGCCCGCCACAGCCGCGAGGTACCGCACGGCCCGCACCAGGAAGACGCGGGACTGCTGTGCCATCAGCACGATCTCCGGGTAGACCTCCGCGACGGCGTCGCCGGCCGCCCGGTCGGACTGGAAGTTGTCCTTGCCACCCATCCAGTAGTTCCAGATCCGGGCCGCGTGCGGCACGTCGGGCTGAAGCTTCGCGGTGAGTTCGGCATCCGGGCCGGCCATGCCAGGCTCCTATCGAGGGGGGTCGTCAG
This sequence comes from Micromonospora sp. NPDC050276, assembly GCF_044459545.1. NCBI lineage: Bacteria > Bacillati > Actinomycetota > Actinomycetes > Micromonosporales > Micromonosporaceae > Micromonospora > Micromonospora sp. NPDC050276. The sequence goes on from NZ_JBITJA010000018.1 coordinate 45,319, forward strand.
CTGGAGGTCACCACAGCGGTACGACCGGGATCGTACTCCGACGCTGTCCACTGTCGACCAGGGAGTCGTGAGGTGCACTCGGAGTCGCTGTCACCGCTGGGCCACCCCGTTCTGGTACGCCCACACGACGGTCTGCAGTCGGTCCCGAGCGCCGATCTTGGCCATGGCGCGCCCGAGGTGTGACTTGACCGTGCTGGTCTCGATGAAGAGCCGATGGGCGATCTCCACGTTCGACAGGCCCTGGGCGAGCAACTCCACGATCTCGGTCTCCCGCGCGGTCAGCTGATGTGCCGCCGCCGCGTCGGAGCGGGGAGCGGGCGTGCGCCTGGCGAACTCCGAGATCACCCGTCGGGTGACGGCCTGGTCGACCAGCCCGTACCCGCTCGCCAGGCGACGGATCGCCTCGATCAGGTCCTCCGGCTCACAGTCCTTGAGGATGAACCCGCTGGCGCCGGATTCCAACGCGCCGAAGACGTACTCGTCGAGATCGAAGGTCGTCACCACCAGCACCGCCGGCGGCGTTCCGGATGCCTCGGCGACGATCTGCCGGGTCGCGGTGAGCCCGTCGCCGTGCGGCATCCGGACGTCCATGCAGATGACGTCCGGTTGTAGCCGGCGGGCCAGCTCGACCGCGGCCGACCCGCTCGACGCCTCCGCCACCACCTCGATGTCGCCGGCCTGCTCGAGGATGACGCGGAAGCCGGCGCGGACGACCGCCTGGTCGTCGACGAGCATCACTCTGATCATGCGGGGGCCTCTTCCTTCGGCCGCGACGTGGCGGGACCATTGGTCGGTAGCGTCGCGGTGACCGACCAGCCACCGGCCGCCGTCGGGCCGGCCGTGAACGTCGCCCCGATCAGCTCCGCGCGCTCGCGCATGCCCACCAGGCCGACGCCGCCGGTCCGCGCCGCCGGTACGCCTCGCGAGCGGGGCGGTTCGTTCACCACCTCCAGCGACACCGAGCGGGGCGCGAAGCGGAGGACCACCCGTGCCGGGGCGCCCGGTGCGTGCTGACGGGCGTTGCTGAGCGACTCCTGCGCGATCCGGTAGAGCGCGACATCGGCGATCGGCGACACCTCACGCTGCGCACCCTCACGGACGAGCTCCACCGGGCCGGCGAGGTTACCCGCGGTGCGGACCAGGTCGTCGAGCATGCCCAGCCCCGGCACCGGGGCGCCACCGTCGCCGCCCTCGTGCCCCGGCCGGCCACGCAGCACGCCGACGACCAGCCGCAGGTTGTCCAGAGTTTCCTTGCCCTGGCTCCGGATCCAGGCCACGCCGGCCTTCGCGGCCGCCGGGTCACGGTCGATCAGTCGCTCGACCGCCGCCGCCTGCACCACCATGCCGGAGAGGTGGTGCGCCGCCACATCGTGCAACTCCCGGGCCATCCGGGAGCGCTCCGCGCCGATCGCCGCCTGAACCTTCGTCCGCTGCTCCCGGATCGCCTCGTCCGCCCGCACCCGGACCAATTCGACGTAGCGCCGGTAGGTGGCCACGTAACCGCCGACGAACGTCGCGCTGGCGTAGGTCAGAGCACTCGCCGAGACGTACGCGACGGCGGTCAGCAGATCGGGCGTCACCAGGACGGCAGCCCCGAGCGACTCCACCACCACGACCGCGCCGACAGCCAGCAACGCGCGTCGAACCGGCAGCAACGACCCGACGGTGTACGCCACCACGAACGGCGCGATGCCGCGGATGGTCGCTTCGGGCAGGGCGACGCCGATGACGGGCAGTTGGAGGCCGACGACCAGCGCGAGGCAGAGCAGTGGCCGGACCCGACGCAGGCACAGCAGTGTCGCCTGGAGGCAGCAGATGGCGACGAGCACCCAGGCCCGCGTCGGGTCGAAGGACACCCCGTCCTCCGGCGCCACGAAGAAGAGCAGCACCGTCAGCAGGATGAACGTCAGGACGGTCAGCGCCGCCGCCAGCAGGCAGTCCCGGGCGAACACGCCGTTCACCCCGAGTCGGGTGAGCCGTCCGTCGAGCCACTTCGTCAGTCGTGGTGAGCCGGGTTCGGTGCCGGCGTGGTCCCTCATGCCGTGCGCATCCTTGCTCCGGATCGTCCCGGGTCGGGCGGGTCAGTAGGAGATGCTAGGCGCGAGCAGGCGGAACTCCACGGCGAACCAGCCCGCGCCGGCGAGGGCGAGCAGGAGCAGACCGCTGCCGACGATCCGTCGCCAGCCGACGTGGCGTCGGACGTCGTCGACCAGTCGGACCGCGGCGGGCAGCACGCCGAGCAGACCGACCAGTTGCAGCACCTGAATGGCGCGCAGGACCGCGCGGGGAACGTCGTGCAGGGTCATGATGCTGCTGATGCTCAGCACCCAACCGGCGAACGCGAGCAGCGTACCGGCGACGGCGAGGCGGCTCAGGACCCGCGCGGTCCGCCCCGCCCGCTCACGGGGAGCGCGGCCGAGCCGGCGGCGGACGATCGCGCCAACCGGCCAGGAGAGGGCGGCGAGGAGCAGCACGACGGTCGACAGGGCGAGCACCGGGACGGCCACCGTCGACGCGCGGGCGGGCTCGACGGGCAGCAACGCGAACGCGGAGTCGAAACCGATCGCCTCGACCCGGTCGTCGGTCACCCGCATGGCGATCGTGCGCTGCCCGCCGACCTCACGCCAGACCCAGGGCGCCACCTCCTCGTACCGGGCCGGGGAGTCGGACAGCGGGCCCGGCTCGAACAACAACCGGTCGCCGTCGGCAACGCTGACCGTCGTGCGCCCGACCAGGCCGATCGCCGTCAGGAAGTTGCTGCGCACCGCCCGCGAGGACTCATACGTGCCGGCCGCCAGCGCGGCGTGCTCGGCGGTAATCGCCGGGTCCACGCCCGCCTTCGGCTGGTCGTCGCGGGCCGGGAAGTAGCGGTCGGCGAAGCCGTTCACGACCGACTCGCGAAGCTCGTGGCTGTCCAGGGCGCCGGAGCCGTTGCTGTTGAGGGAGAGGAAGATGCCGGCCCGATCGTCGGGGTAGATCTGCAGGTGGGAGTGGAAGTACATGGTGTCGCCACCGTGGCCGAGGATCCGGTGGCCGTTGCGGTCCTCCTGGAAGAACCCGAGGGTCATCCGGGGTCCGTCGGCCAGCGTCCCCAGCGACGTCGAGTCGAGCGCCGGACGCTGCATCAGCTCGCGGGTCGGCTGATCCAGCAGGGGCGTGAAGCCCACCTGCTCGCCGAGCTGGGCCAGCATGAATCGCGCCATGTCCGTCGCCGGGGCGCTCAACGCGCCGGCCGGGGGAGTGCCGACGATCTCGAATGGCGCGGCGGGTCCGGCGGACGTGTCGTACCCCTTGGACATCCGGTCGCGCAGCGGTGCCGGGAGAGGCTGCTCGAAGGTCGACGACGGCATGCCCGCGCGGTCCAGGATGTTGCGCTGGACGTAGTCCTCGAAGCGCGTCCCGCTGACGCGCTCGACGAGGTAACCGGCGAGCGCGTTGCTGTAGTTGGAGTAGGCGGGAACGGTGCCCGGCGCGTAGATCTGTTCCGGTGGGTCGGTCACCAGGGCCTTGCGTAGGTCGACGTCGCCGCCGTCGGTGCCGATGAGGCCGGCGATGCGCTCCTCGAAGCCGGCGGTGTGCGTGAGCAGGTGCCGCAGGGTCACGGCTCGCTCCCAGCGGCGCGGCAGCTCGAAATCGAGGTACGTCTCGACGTCGGCGTCGAGGTCGAGTTTCCCGCTCTGCACGAGTTGCAGCACCGCGGTGGCGGTGACGAGCTTCGACACCGACCCTGCCCGGAACAGATGCCGGTCCGGGTCGACCGGTACGCCCCCGTTGCCGTTGGCGCCGGTGTCCGCGTACCCGTACCCCCGGGTTGTGATGATCTTGCCGTCGTCCACGACGGCGACCGTGGCCCCCGCGATGCCGGTGCGGTCGAGCGCGGCCGGTAGCAGGCCGTCGAGCCAGGCGTTGACGTCGGTGTCGGTCAGGGCGGACCCGGCCCCGCGCGCCGTGGCGGGGGCCGCCGGGGTGTCGATGGATGGTGCGGGCGTGCGTTGTGCCGCGCCGCAGCCCGCGGTGCTCACGGCGATGGCGACCGCGGTCGCCATCACCGCGCCGACTCGGACGAGGGGCCGGGTGGATCGGGGCGAGCGCAACTGAGGATGAGAAAGAGAACGCATCGTCGGCCAGTGCCTTTCCAGGCGGACGGGTGTCCGGAGCAGGTCCGTACGGCGTCACCCGATGCCTGGCACAAGCCTGTTCGAGCGATCACGGTCAACCATCTGGCGCAGGACGGCAATGCGCTTACGACCTGAGGAGGAGGAACGTGTGCACCGAGGGTGGCGCTCACCGTGAGCAGTGCTGCCGGTTGTCTGGGAGACGTTGCAGGGCGGCTGAGCGAAGCGTACGCCGATCTGTGGGTTTGCCCTCGATCGAGGGACATCGATTGAATTGGGCGGCGAATGCATCTTTGATGGTCGATGTGTTTGTTCGGCCTGTCCGGGCGCATGGTTGCCCGGGGTGGGCCGGCCGGCACCCCTGACCTTGGAGGACGGATGCGAGTCACCGCGCGGACCAACGCACGTCGCCCACGACGCCGGCTGTTGCCGGTGGCCATGGTGGCGGTGACGCTGCTGACGGTGGCCGTCGGGGTGCCGGCGGCCGCCGCGGCGCCGTCGACGGTGGTCGGCGTCGCCAGCGGCCGCTGCCTGGACGTGGTCGGCAACGTCAGGACCGCCGGTGCCGGCATCAACATCTACGACTGCAACGGGCAGGCCAACCAGGCGTGGACCTTCACCTCCACTGGTGAGTTGCGGGTCTACGAGGACACCATGTGCCTGGACGTGGTCGGCCAGGACACCACCGCGCCGGCCGCGCTGCAGATCAACGGCTGCACCGGCGGCGCCAACCAACGCTGGCGGATCACCACCTCCGGGACCATCGTCGGCGTCCAGTCCGGTCTGTGCCTGGACGTGACCGGCGCGGGCACCGCCAACAGCACCACCGTCGGTCTGTGGACCTGCAACGGGCAGTCCAACCAGCGGTGGACGACGTCCCTCGGTAGCGCTGACACCCAGCCGCCGACGACGCCGGGCAGCCCTCGGGTGAGCGGCCTGACCTGCAACTCGGTGACGTTCGCGTGGAACGCCTCGACGGACAACGTCGCGGTGGCCTTCTACGACATCTACCACGACGGCCAACTGATGACCTCGGTGAGCGGCACGACGCTCTCCACCAACCTCACGGTGGTCGCCGGGGCGACCTGGGGTCTGTACGTCAATGCCCGGGACGCCGCCGGCAACGTGTCGCAGGCGAGCACCACCGTCTCGATCACACCGCCGCCCTGCCAGGCCGACAGTCAGCCACCGACCGCGCCGCAACAGCTCACCGGCAGCGCGTCGGGCACCACGGTGACCCTGCGCTGGACGGCGTCGACCGACAACATCGGGGTCCGGGCGTACGACATCTACCGGGCTGGCGTGAAGGTGGGCACGGTCACCGGCGCGCCGCCGGCGACCACGTTCACCGACAGCGGTCTGGCGGCGAACACCGCGTACCAGTACTACCTGGTGGCCCGGGACGCGCAGGACAACGCCTCGGCGCGCAGCGGCACCACCACGGTGACCACCGGCGCGGCGTGTGCCAACCCGGTGTGCGGGGTGCGGCAGGTCACCACCGACACCGACATCCCGTGGGGTCTGGTGACGTTGCCCGACGGCAGCGTCCTCTACAACCGCCGCGACGCGCACGACATCATCCAGCTCAACCCGGCCACCGGGGCCAAGACCACCCTGGGCACGGTGCCGAACGTGCAGAGCACCGACGGTGAGGGCGGCCTCCTGGGGCTCGCCATCTCGACCACCTTCACCAGCGACCGCTGGCTGTACATCATGCACACGTCACCCAGCGACAACCGCGTCGTCCGGATCAAGCTGGAGAACGGGCGCCTCAACACCGGCAGCGAGCAGGTGCTCCTCACCGGCATCCGGCGGAACAAGTACCACGACGGCGGTCGACTGCGATTCGGCCCGGACGGCAAGCTGTACGCCAGCACGGGTGACGCCCAGAACGGCAACTACGCCCAGGACCGGTCGAGCCTGGAGGGCAAGATCCTGCGGCTCAACCCGGATGGCACCGTCCCGTCGGACAACCCGTTCGGCAACTACGTGTGGAGCTACGGCCACCGCAACCCGCAGGGATTGGCGTTCGACTCGCAGGGCCGCCTCTGGGAGCAGGAGTTCGGCAACTCGATCATGGACGAGACCAACCTCATCACCAAGGGTGGCAACTACGGCTGGCCGGCGTGCGAGGGCACCAGTGGCAACTGCGGCACGGCCGGTTTCATCGCCCCGGCGCGTACCTATCCGACCGCCGAAGGGTCCTGCTCCGGCATCACGATCGTGCGCGATGCCCTTTACGTGGCCTGTGCCCGGGGCGCGCGGATGTACCGCGCGGTGATCAGCGGCAGCAGCCTGACGAACGTGCAGACGTACTTCAGCGGCACCTACGGTCGGTTGCGGACGGTGGAGCCGGCTCCCGACGGAGGGCTGTGGCTGACCACCACCAACGTCGGTGACAAGGACAGCACCCCGAACAACAGCAACGAGAGGATCCTCCACGTCACGCTCGGCAACTAGGGCGGCTTTCGGCAGTGCTGGCCGGGCTGCGCCCGGGCCCAGCCGCCGCCCGGCGGCGTTGCCGGACGACGCCTGGACTCCGGCTCTCTCGACCGGCACTACCGGTTGAGCCAGCCGCCTGCCGCGATCCGTGCCCTCAGCCGCTGGTCAGGAGCACGAGTTGCTGGGTGGCCCGGGTCATCGCGACGTAACGGTCGACCGCCCCTTCGATGCCGGTGCCGAACGCTTCCGGGTCGACGAGGACGACCAGGTCGAACTCCAGCCCCTTGGCCTGCTCCGGGCTCGCCGACCGGACGCGGGACGTCGGCGGGAACGTCGGGTCGCCGATCACGCAGGCGATCCCGTCGGCGTGCGCGGTGAGCCAGGTGTCGAGGATCGAGTCCAGGTCGGCGACCGACCCGTGGACGACGGGGAGCCCGTTGCCACGGATCGAGGTTGGCACGTTGGCGTCCGGGAGCACGGCCCGGATGACCGGCTCGGCCTCCGCCATGACCTCCGCGGGCGTCCGGTAGTTGATGTTCAACGAGGCCAGCGCGACCCGGTCGAGCCCGACCCGCTTGAGGCGCTCCGGCCACGACTCGGTGAACCCGTGCCGGGCCTGGGCACGGTCGCCCACGATGGTGAAACTGCGCGACGGGCAGCGGGCCAACAACATCTGCCACTCGGCGTCGGTCAGCTCCTGCGCCTCGTCCACGACGATGTGCGCGAACGGGCCGGCCAGCAGGTCCGGATCGGCGTCCGACAGTGCGGAGTCGTCGGCCAGGACCTCCCGCAGGTCCGGTTGGCGCAGCATGGTCAGCAGGCCCTCGCCGTCGTCGTAGGTGTCGGCCGCGAGCAGTTCGTCGACGACCCGGGCCATCTGGTCGCGCTCGACGGCAGCGGCGGGATCGGACCGACGCTTGCGGCCTGCCCCTTCCGGGTCGCCGAGCCGCTGCCGGGCCGCGTCGAGCAGCGGCAGGTCGGAGACGGTCCAGGCCCGGGGCTCGTCGCGTTGCAGCGTGCGGACCTCCGCCGGGCTGAGCCACGGCGCGCATCTGCGCAGGTACGCGGGCACCGACCACAGGTCACCCACGAGATCGGCCGCGTCGAGCAACGGCCAGGCGCGGTTGACCGCAGCTCGTAGCTCCCGGTTTTGCAGCAGCGACGCGCGGAGCACGTCGTCCGGCTCGTCGCCGTCGTACCGGTCGATGAGGATCGTGAGCAACTCCTCCCAGATCTCCTCCCGCGCCTCGTTGTGCGGCGTGCCCGGACCCGGCGCCTGGAACGCGTCGGCCCAGTCGTCGGCGCCCAGTCGGATGTCGGAGTCGCCGACCGTGATCGTCATCGGCGTGACCGGCGGGTCCTGGTAGAACCGGACGGCCGCGTCGATCGCCCCGACCAGAGCGGCCGAGGACTTCAGCCGGGCGACCTCCGGGTCGGTGTCGGCTCTCGCCGTGGCCCCTTCGGGGACGAGATCGCGCAGGGTGCAGGTCTGCACGTCCTCCTCTCCGAGGCTGGGCAGGACGTCGGCAACGTAGGCCAGGTAGGGCTGGTGCGGCCCCACGAAGAGCACCCCGCCCCGGCGCTGACCGAGGCGCGGGTCCGAGTAGAGCAGGTACGCGGTGCGGTGCAGGGCGACGACCGTCTTCCCGGTGCCCGGACCGCCGTCGACCACGAGGGCGCCGGCCGACCCAGCCCGGATGATGGCGTCCTGGTCGGCCTGGATCGTGCTGAGCACGTCGCGCATCCGCGTCGACCGGGCGCTGCCCAGGCTGGCGATGAACGCGGACTGATCGTCGAGCGCGACGGCGTGCCCCACGAACCCGTCCGGGGTGAACACCTCGTCCCAGTAGTCGCTGATCCGGCCGCGGGTCCAGCGGTACCGGCGGCGGCTCGCCAGACCCATGGGGTTGGCGTGGGTCGCGCCGAAGAACGGCTCGGCGGCGGGTGAGCGCCAGTCGAGCAGCAGCCGCCGACCCGCGCTGTCGGTGAGCCCGCGCCGCCCGACGTACACGGGCTCGGGGTTGCCCGCCTCCACCACGTGGCCGAGGCACAGGTCCAGGCCGTAGCGGCTCAGCGTGCGCAGGCGGGCGGTCAGCCGCCGGACCTCCTCGTCCCGGTCCACGGCCTGCCGGCCCTTGCCGCCGGGCGCCCGCCGCGCGGTGTCGAGACGGTCGGACAGTTCGGCGGTCAGCTGCGCGAGGCTCTGCGCCATGGCCGCGAAGTGGCGCTCGTCGCGGGCGATCAGCGCCGGGTCTGCCTTGGCGGAGAGATGATCGGGAAGTTCGAACACGGAGGTAGGCAAGGAATTCATTTCATGACTTCCAATTCGGCAGATTCAGGCATCGGCCGACGATTTTGCGGCACAACCCGGGTCTTGCCGCAAGCCCCCCAGTGCGCTATACGTTAGGAGTGGAAGGGGTGCGTTGTTGCCCCTTCCCGTGATCGTCCTGACGCATTCGCGACCTCCTGCCGCACCGCAGCCGCCTCCTCAGCGTTGTCGCAGAGCAGCAGCACCGTGAAGGGGGCGACCCCGCCGCCCAGCGGGCTCGCCCAGCGCTCGACGGCCTGCCACAGGATCTGGAACAGGATCTGTCGATCCTCGGCGCTGCTCGACAGCAGGTGCCGAACGTTCTCGACCACCACCAGATACCCGTTTGCGGGCAACCAGTGCAGATCTCGGAGGCAGTCGGACAACGGCCCAGTTCCACCCGAAGCCGGTCGGTACGCGAGCAGACCGCGAACCGATCAGGGGATCCGTTCCACCAGTTGTCCATGACCCAGCCCTCAGTCGACGCGCTTCCACGACATGATCAGGTGATGGAAAATAGTCGCCAGGAACGTTTTCGACCCTACTTTTCATCACCTGATCGGGGGGCGGCTGCCCGCGCGGCGCCCATTATGGACCGACCCGGAGCGGGTCACGGCGTGTCGACGACCTCGCGGCCGAGGGGCCAGAACGCGGCCGGAACCAGCTTGAAGTTGGCGACGCCGAACGGGATCCCGATGATCGTCACGCAGAGGGCGATGCCGGCGAGGATGTGGGAGAGCGCGAGCCACCATCCGGCCAGCACCACCCAGAGAATGTTCGCCACCCCGGAGCCGACACCCGCGCCCGGCTTGGGCACCAGGGTGCGGCCGAACGGCCACAGCGAGTAGACGGCGAGGCGCAACGACGCGACACCGAACGGGATGGTGATGACCAGGACGAAGCAGATCAGCGCGGCGATGCCGTAGCCGACCGCCAGCACAAGGCCACCGCCGAAGACGAGCCACAGCACGTTCAGTACGAAACGAATCACCACTCCAGCATGAGACATGCTCGCCACCGGACCGCTGTAAGGTACGCGAAAGCCGTTTCACGGCCCCGTTTCGACGTGCGGCAGCCCGCTCGCGGCGGCTCAGGAGGAACGCGTGCTATCCGATGACCGCTGGCTGCTCGACACCCCGATCGCGCACCGCGGTCTGACCGGCGACAATCGACCCGCCAACTCGCTCGCGGCGTTCGAGGCGGCTGCCGACGCGGGCTACGCCTGCGAGTTGGACGTGCAGCTCACCCGGTCCGGTGAGCTCGTGGTCACGCACGACTACGAATTGACGGCGCTCACCGGTGCGGCGATCACCACCGCGGAGCTGACCCCGGCCGATCGGCAGCGGCTCAGGTTACTCGGCACCGAACAGGTTGTGCCCACGCTGTCGCAGGTGCTGGATCGGGTCGCCGGGCGGGTGCCGCTGCTGATCGAGTTGAAACGGCCGACGCCCGACCTCAACTTCGGTCTCGTCGACCAGGTGCTGCGGCAAACCGCCGACTACCACGGGCGGTACGCGGTCGAATCCTTCGACCCGTTGCTCGTGGCGGCGCTGCGGATCGCGGTACGACGGATGCCGCCGCACCGCCGCGTGCCGGTGGGACGCATCTGCGGGCTGCTGCGCACCGCCGGGCCGCTGACCCGGCTGGTGGGCCGCAGTATGGTCAGCAACCTGGTCACCCGACCGGACTTTCTGGCCTACGAGGTGGACGCTTTTCCGTCCGGCCTGACGGCGTGGTGGCGTCGACGCGGTGTTCCGGTGATTGCCTGGCCAGTCGCTTCGCCGGAGCAGGAGATGTTCGCCCGTCAATACTCCGACAACATCGTATTCTCGGGCTATAGACCGTCGCATGGGCAGCCTCTAACATCGTGACGTGTCTGTTGACCGAGCACAGAGCGGGTTGCTCGCCGAGTCGCAGAACGGGGCTCCCAGCGATCCGCTACAGGTCTATCGCGCGCTGGCGCACGACAGCGTCAACAAACTCAGGGACCATTACGACTGGCGGGCGAAATGGCACCGTCGACTGTTTCGTTTCACCGGCATCCTGGTCATCGTCGTCAGTGCGTCACTGCCGTTGCTCGCCGGCTTCAGCTATCCGGGTAAGAACCTCGTAATCGCGGTCTCGGGCGTGGTCATCGCAACGGCCACCGCACTACGGACGTTTTATCAGTGGGATCAGATGTGGGCGCTGCTGCGGCGTACCCATTTTGGGCTCATCGAGGCGAGCAACCAGTGGAGGCTCGCGTTCGGCCGCGCCGAGGCGACCACCGATCCGGCGCAGCGGGAGCAGCGAGCCTACGAGGCGACCGAGGCGCTGCTGTCGAAGATCGAAGCCATCCGCGGTGCCGAGACGGAGAAGTTCTTCAGCTCGTTGGCCTTCCCGGAAGACTCCGCTCTGGCGGGCAGGCCGTTTCGCCCCTGACCGGTGCGCGGCGGCTCAGGGTCGCTCGGTGGAAGGCCTGAGCCGGAACCCAGGGCTATGCGGGGGAAGCTCCCGGAGGCTGGCCGGACGCTGGCGCCCAGATGATGGCGGGCAGGCGGTTGCCCTGGTGGAGTGCGCCGCTGCTCCTTGTCGGCGTCGTCCTGCCGGCGGTCACCCTCGACCTGCTCCCCATCGGCGGCCTGTGCATGGCGCCGGCGCTGCCGCTCCTGCGGCAGCAGGACGAGCCAGCCGGATCGCCCGTCGCCATCCACTGACGAACCTGGGCGGCGCTGGCCCGGGGGCCAGCGCCGACCAGAACCGCTACCTCAGCGCGAGGGTGCGGGCGTCGGCGGCGATGACGCTGGCGACCTCGGCCGGCACCAGCTTGCCGGCCTGCCGGTCGGCGTAGGTGGCCAGCTCGGCGTACTGAGCGTGGGCCAGCTTGGTGGCCATCGCGGTGACGGCGGCCGGGTCGGCGGCGGACGTGAGGATCAGGTAGCCGAGGCCGGCCTGGCTCACCGTCACGGTGAAGGTGCTGCTCGCGGTGGCGGTGCCCTCCGGCCCGGTCACCACGGCGGAAATGGTGTGCCGACCGGCGGTCAGCTTGGCCAGGTCGAGCTTGCGCCCGGCGGCCGACTTCTTGCCGTCCAGCGTGACGGTGACGGTGTCCGCGTTGGTCGCGGCGACGGCGATCACCGGGGACTGCGCCCGGTCCAGTCGAGCCCCGTCGGCCGGCGAGGTGATCTGCACGGTCGGGTCGGCGGGAGCCCGCTGGAGGAACGCCGAGTTCCAGCCGACCAGTTCGGCCGCCCGGTTGGTGATGATCGCGTCGGTGCCGATCCGCTCCAACCGCTGCCAGAGGCCGGCGGAGTCCATCGTCCAGGCCATCACCGCGACCCCGGCGGCGTGCAGCGGGGCGACGACCTCCGGCTTGGCCAGCAGCGCGTTGCCGTCCGGGTTGTACGCGGTCAGGTGCAGCTCCTTCGCGATCGCCACCGGGTCGGCGTCGAGGGTGCTGCGGAGCAGGCCGAGCGGCAGCTCGGGGGCGATCTCGTAGGTGTACCTGAGCGCGTCGACCTCGAAGCTCTGGATGAAGACCCGGCCCATCATCTGCTCGTCCCGGATCACCTGGATGATCGTGGCGACCTCGTCCCGGGTGTGCTTGCCCTTGATCTCCACCAGCAGGTTGCCGCCGCGGGTTCGCAGGTCGGCGAGCTGCTCGGCGAGGGTGGGCACCCGCTCGCCGACGTACTGCGGGCCGAACCAGGAGCCGGCGTCGAGCGCCTTGATCTGCGCGGCGGTCAGGTCCCGGATGTTGCCGGTGCCGTCGGTGGTCCGGTCGACGGTGCCGTCGTGCAGGATGAACGGGATGCCGTCCTTGCTCGGCTGGACGTCGTTCTCGATCCAGTCGGCGCCGCCCCTACGGGCGATCTCCTGGGCGACGAGGGTGTTCTCCGGCGCGGCGGCGGACGCGCCCCGGTGGGCGATCACGGTGAACGGGCTGCCCTCCGGGCGGAGGTAGCCGTTCGGGGCCAACTCGGTGACGACGACGTCGTCGTACGACACGGTCGCGCCGTTGACGAAGAGCCCTTGGACGCCGTCGGCGGAGCGCTGGAGGCTGGTGGTCCGCATCGCCTCCCGCCCGTCGAAGATCCAGCGGGCCTGGTTGCCGTGCACCTCGACGGCGACGCGGACGTCCCGGCCGGTGCCGGCGGCGGACGGGGCGGAGGCGGTGTTGGTCACGACCCAGGCGTTGGCAGTGGTCCGCTGGGCAAATTCGAGCCCGTTGGCGGCGGTGGTACCGCTGCGCATGGTGGCGATCCACCAGGGCGTGGCGCCGCTGGCGGGAACGTCGATGCCGAGCGAGGCCCAGCGGGTGGCGGCCGAGACCGACTCGAAGCGCATGGTCGCCTCAAGGCGGAAGTCGTTCAGGTGCCGACCGAAGGTGATTTTGTTGTTCTCACTGGAGCTGGCGGACGTTCCGTACAGCCGGCCGTTCTCGACCCTCCAGGCGCCGTCGACCGCGTGCCAACCGGCGGGCAGCGACCCGGCCGAGAAGTTCTCCGAGACGACGACGCTGCCCGGCTCGGCGGTGGCGGGCGGCGAGACCGCGACGGCGACCGCGACGGCGGCGCCGGTGACGGCGAGGGCGGCGACGGAGGCGGCGGCCCGGGTGCGCAGGGCACCGAGGCGCGACCCGGCGCGGCCGAGCGACGATGATGCGGGTAGGACAGTCATGGTCGGAACGGTACGAAGCGCGCCCGAACTGATGATCAATGACGAATGGCTGCCGCCGGAACGCCGGGTGTACCGCGCCCGATCGTGCCGGCCGCGGCCGGTCAGTTCGGCAGGCCAGCGCAGGCGGCCCCGTCGATGGTGCACGCCTTCGGGGCGGAACCGGTCAACGAACCATTGACTCGGAACGTCACCCGGACCGAGGCGCTGCCCGGCACCTGACCGGTGTTCCCGTCCGGCACGAACGTCCACACCGCACCGTCCCGGGTGGCCTGCGCGCCCTCGACCCCGCTGATCCCCAGCGACTCTCGCGGCAGGGTGATAACCAGTGTCCACTGTGGCACCGGCACCGATCCGGGGTTGCCGATCGTCACGACCGCGCCGTAACTGAGCAGGGCGTTGTCCGCGACGGCGAAGTCGGCGTTCAGGGCCGCCGGGGTGGGTGTGGCGCTCGCGCCGGTCGGTGTGGGCCTGGTCGACGCCGCGACGGCCGGCGGGACCGAGGTGGCCGAGGCAGGCGGGGGAGCGGGCGCCGCCGGGCTGGTGACCGCCGGTCGCGCCTGCGCCCGGGGCGTACCGGGCGGCGACGTGCCGACCTGTTTCACCGACGGCGGCGGGTCGAGGGTCACCGGTGTCAGCTTCTCCGGTGTACGCAGCACCCCGACGACGGACACGGCCGTCGCGACCAGCACCCCGAGCGCCGCGAGGACGGCCACCCAGGCGGCCCGCGAGACGTCCTCCCGACCGGTGAGCACCCGCCGTGTGGCCGTGGCCAGGGCCACGACCCGATCCAGCAGGATGATCGCCACGGTACGGCGTGGTTGGGGTGGTGTTGCCGGCACTGCCTGTCTCTCCTTCAGTTCGTCGGCGGGCGCGCCCTCACGAGCCGTCCGGGTCGCGGATGGCGCCTGCCCGGTCACAGAGCGCGAAGCCCGACGAGTATCGCCTCAAGTAGATCCTCGGTCGGCAGCTCCGACAGCATCGGCGGTTCGTGCGTCTCGATCAAACCGGCGGCGAGCAGGTCGCCGAGCAGCACCCGGACGGTCCCCACCGGAAGGTCCAACTCGGCACCGACCTCCGCCACCGACACTGGATGGTGACACAGCTCGACGGTTCGCGCCTGTTCAGGAAAGAGCGGTGTGCGCGGCATGACCCCCCGCCGGGCGACCACCAGTGAGATCAGGTCGAACCGGCCGCGTGCGGGCGCGGTGCGCCCCCCGGTCATCGTGTAGGGGCGGGCGACCGGACCGGCGTCGTCGTCGTACCACGCCTCGTCAGTGGTGCCGCTGGTGTGCACCAGTGTCCCCGATCGTCACCGAGGAGGCCGGTCCCAGAGTGATCGGCAGGTGCTGCTCGGCCTGCCCCACGAAGAGCGCCACCTCGTACGCCATGTCGCCGACCTCGACATCGTCACCCGCGATCCGCACGGTGAGGATGGTCCCGTTCGGGATGGTGGCGATGAACAGGAACGCGCGCGACATCTGCACCACGATCTGGCGCAGCCGACCCGCCTCGCAGGTCCGGGTGGCGGCCAGCCCCAACGCGATCAGGCCGGCGACCACGCCGGAGATCTGCTCGGCCAGCTTCGCCTCCACCCGTCGGGAGCCGCCGAGCGGCAACCCGTCCGGGGAGAGCACCACGGCGAACTCCGCGCCGTGCACCCGGTCGACCAGGCGGTTCAGGGCGTCGGTCAGGCCGTCCTCGGTGACCACTGCAGACGTCATTGATGTCTCCTTGCTGTTTTCGCGACTGGCAACTCGACCGTGTCGAGGCTGGTCCTGCCGTGTTCCGGGCCGATCGGCCCGGTCTGGCGGACCCGCGTCGGCAGCGCGCCGTCGCCGCTCGGGTCGGGCAGGTCGGCGCCGGTACGGGCCGGTGGGTGCGGGGTGTGGGGTGCGGTGGTGGCCGGTGGGCGGCCAGTGTCGGAGACCGTGACCAACTGGGCCGGCAGGAGCACGATCGCGGCCGTCCCACCGCGCTGGCTGGGGCGCAGCGAGACGTGGGCGCCGCAGCGACCGGCCAGGACGGCGACGGCGTACCACCCGGAGGCGCCGGTGGGCGGGCCGTCCGCTGGTGGGTTGCCGAGCAGGTGGTTCGCCTCGGCCAGCGCGGCGGCGTCCAGGCCGGGCCCGTCATCGATGACCAGGACGGCGCACCCCTGCGGTCGGTGCTCGCCGCTGACCCGGACGGTGGTGTCCGCACCGGAGTAGGCCAGGGCGTTCTCGATCAACTCCGCCAGCAGGTGGATGACGTCCGTGACGGCGGGACCAGCGAGCGACCACGGCCAGTGCGGCGCGATCAGGACCCGGTGGTAGTCCGGCACCTCGGCGACCGCTCCGCGTGCGACGTCGAGCAGGGGCACCGGGCGTCGCCAACGACGGGCGGGCGTCGCGCCGGCCAGGGCGATCAGCTTCTCCACGTTGCGGCGGATCCGGGTGGTGAGGTGGTCGAGCTGGAACAGCTCGCTGGTCTCCTCGCCGGACCGTTCCCGACGCTGCATCCCGTCCAGCAGGCTGAGCTGCTCGCGCAGCAGAACCTGGTTGCGTCGGGTCAGCCGCAGGAACAGCTCGCGCTCGGCGCCGGGGGTCGGCGCCGGGGTGTCCCGCTCCGGAGCCGGTGGCTCGGCGTCCGGCCCGGCCAGCTCGTCGGTGAGGCGTCGGACGGTGGTCGCCCAGCTCAACAGGAGCACGAGCACCACGATGAGGCCGAGCCCCACCACCGCCCCGGTACGCGCGACGAGCACGGCGGCGCCCGGCGTGGCCCGCTCGACGCTGCTGCGGGCGGTGCTCGTCACCAGCGCCTGCAGCGCGCCGAGGGCGGCGTCCGCCGCGGCCCGCCAGTCCGGGAGGGTGAGACCGGCCAGGGCGTTGGCGGTGCCCGTCTGGGCCAGCAGCCGGTCCTCCAGAGCGAGCAGACCGGCGAACTCCGGGCCGGCCGCGAGTCGCTGGTGCTCGCCCTGACCGCCGGCCGGAAGCCCGGCCGCCGCCTCGGTGCGCGCGTACCGCTGGTTGCTGACGAGGGCAGCCAGCCGAAGCCGCCCGTCGACGTCGAGCCCGGCACCGGTCAGCGCCGCGCTGACCAGGGTGTCCTCCCGGGCCAGCAGCTCCCGGGCGCGGGCCAGTGCGATCACCGCGCGGGTGTCGGCGGCCAACCCGCTCTCGTACGCGCCCCACTCCGGGCCGTACACCCGGAAGGCGACGTCGATGACCTCGTCGTACCCCTCGACCGCCGCGGCCTGGTCGAGCCGCCCGGTGTCCACCTGGGATCGGGTCGTGCCCAGCCCGTCGAGCCGTCGGACCAGCTCCCCGGCCCGGTCGCGGACGCTGCCGGCGCTGAGCAGCCGAAGGTCGCGGCCCTTGGTGAACTCGCGGACCTCGGCGGCGGCCCGGTCGGTGCCCGCGCGTGCCCCGACCAGCGCCGGCGTCGGCTGCCCCGCCCCGGCGACTGTCTCGGCGGTGATCCGGCGTTCGGTCTGTAGACCCAGGATCAGGCGGTCGATGGGCTGACCCAGCGTGTCCGCCAGTGCCCGGACCCGCAGCAGGTCGACGGCTTGCTGGCTGGACACGTAGGCCGCGTACGACCAGAGCGTGATCAGCACGGCGGCCAGCACGGCCAGTCTGGTCCGGATCAGCCGAAGGTCGGTACGGGTCATCGGCTGGCCCGCTGCGGCCACGGTTGCCCGGCCGTGTCGCTGGCCCGGTCGGCGACGAGGGTGCGCAGCAGCGCCAGCAGTTCGGCGCGGTTGGCGCAGTTCAGCCGGTTGCGCATCCGCGCCACGTGGTGTTCGACGGTCTTGGCCGAGATGAAGAGCCGGTCGCCGATCTCCCGGTAGGTCAGTCCGGCCAGCACCAGCTCGGCGACCTCGTACTCGCGGTCGCTGAGCCCCTGCTGGGTGGGGCCGGTGGCCCGTGCCGTGCTGGCGCCAGCTGTCGGTGTCTGCCCGTCGTGGCCGCCGGGCGGCCGGCCCTGCAATGCTCGGGCGCACTCCAGCAGGGTGGTCATCGCTCTCCGGTCGGCGGTGCGGATCGCGGCCTGCCCGGCGAGGCGGGCGCCGTCCCAGCACAACCCGGTGTCGTGTAGCCCTCGGGCGGCGGCCTCGACCCGGGCCGGGTCGACGACCCCCCGGAGCACCTCCACCCAGCTCTCCGCGGCGGCGGCGACCACGGCCGCGTACCGGCTGTGGCCCGCGGCGGCGAGCAGCGCCGTGACGTGTTCGTCGGCGACCGTCGGCTCACCGGTCAGGATGGCGGCGTGCAGACCACTCCAGTGCAGCGGGACACTCCACAGTGGTGGATTGCCGAGGCGGTCCAGCAGTGCACGCCCCTGGTGCAGGTACGGCTCCAGTCGGGCCAGGTCACCCAGCCGTGCGCCGGCGATGGCCAGTTCACCCAGCGGCAGCAGGGTGAACAGGTCGACCGGGTGCCGCACCACCGCCTCCAGCGCCTGCCCCCAACCCCGCTTGAGCGCCCCGAGGTCGCTGTTGCGCCGAGCGATGCCCATCCGGATCGCGGCCGCGAAGAGCAGGTCGCGCGACTCCAACTGCCGCCCGTCGAGCGTCACCGTGGCGAGGCGCTCGGTGGCGGCGTGGATCTCGCCACGGACCATCAGGATCCACGCCTGCAACAGCCGGTGACGGCGAGCCATCAGCGGGCCGCCGACACCGGCACCCAGGGCTCGGTGCAGCACCCGCTCGGCGATCTCCAGCTCACCGCAGTGCACCGCCGTCAACGCGGCGAGGGCGGCCGGGCTGTCCGGGAGCAGCGCCGCTCGTCCGTCCGGTTCCAGCAGCGCGGCGGCCTGAACGAGCGCGGAGAGCGCGGCGGTCGGCGGGCCGGTCACGCTCTCGCGTACCCCATTGGCCATCAGTCGGGCGGCGCTGGCGTGCAGGGTGGGTGGTTCGCCGGCCGGGTCACCCGCCGGTGACTCGGCGGTGGCACCCGGGTCGCCGGTGGCGAGCCCGCCGACGATGGCGAACGCCGCCGCCGATGCGGTGCCCGACCACCGGAACAGCTCGACGCTGCGACCGACGTGACCACGGTGGGCCAGGGCGGTGGCGGCGACCACCGCCGCCTCCGCGCGATCCGGGGGAGCGGCCGTGGCCAGCAGTCGGTCCGCCAGCCGCAGGGCGTCGTCGAGGTCGCCGGCGAGCGCGGCGGCGAGCGCCTGCTGGGCGTTGGGCGGTCGTCCGGCCGCCGTGGCCGCCGCGAACAGCTCGGCGGCGAACGCCGGCTCGTCGGCCAGCGCCTCGTCCGCGGCGGCGGCCAGGGTCGCGGCCGGGCAGTCCCCGAGCGCGCCGACCGCGAGCAGGGAGCGGACCAGCGGCAGCACCGCGCCGCCCCGGGCCAACTGCAACTCGGTGAGCTGGCGCCAGACGGCCGTCCGGTCGGTGGTCGGGCTGAGTGTGGCGACGGCCCGCCGGACGATCGGCGCGAGCCGGCCGTCGGCGCCGAGCAGCCCGGCCGCCCTGGTCGTGGCGATCAGCTCGTCCACCCCGGCCGGATCCCGGCCCAGCAGGGCGCCGAGCATGCTCACCGGCAACGCCCCACCGGCCGCGACGGCGAGGAGCAGTCGTCGTACCGCGGTGGGCTGAACGTCCAGGTCCGGCCCGAATTCGAGGACGACGGACCGGGGTGGCTCGGCCATCGCGCCGGTCCGGGTCTCCGCGCCGGCCAGGCCGCGGACCAGTCGTTCGACGT
Organism: Micromonospora sp. NPDC050276; assembly: GCF_044459545.1. Lineage (NCBI taxonomy): Bacteria > Bacillati > Actinomycetota > Actinomycetes > Micromonosporales > Micromonosporaceae > Micromonospora > Micromonospora sp. NPDC050276. The sequence goes on from NZ_JBITJA010000018.1 coordinate 64,536, forward strand.
CCCGGGGTACGCCGGCGGTCTGCGTGTGGACCACGTCGACCAGGTCGGCGGGGCGGCCCAGCTCGGGCCACGCGGCGAGGTAGGCGGCGGTCTGCTCCCGGGTGAACGGCGTGAGCAGCACGGCCTGCCCGTCGCGCCGCAGGGCGTCGACCAGTTCGCTGAGTGCCGCCGACCGCGGCCAGGGACGGTGAGCGACCACCAACCGGTGTCGACGGGCGGCGACCAGGCGCAGCAGCGCCCCGATCCGCGCGTCGTCGAGGAGGTGCGCGTCGTCCACGAGCAGCACCGTGTCGGGGTCGACCGCGTCACCCGGTTCCGGAGCGGCCGTGCGGACGGTGACCCCGGCCCGCTGGTGCACCCGTTCCAACTCCGCGAGCAGCGCGGTCTTACCGTGCCCGCCCGGCCCGGTGACGCCGATGGCGAGTGGGCCGGTCGGATGCTGCGTGACCGTGTCCAGCAGGGCCTGCAACCCCTTGTCCAGGGTCAACCCTGGTGCGGCGAGGTCATTCATGATCATTGGGGTCATCCTTCGCGTCCCCGGCTGCGGGCCAACGCCAGACGGGACGGTTTCGGCAGTTCCAGTGGGAGGACCCGGACCGGGGGCCGCGGTGGCGGATCGCCCGGAACGGTGGTGTGGTGCTGGGGACGTCGCGGTGCCGGGAGGGTGGCCCGCCCGGCACCGCTGACCGGGGCCGGAACGCGGGCCGGTGCCGGCTGGCGCGGGCGTGGTGACACCACCTGACAGGCGGCCATCGCCGCCCCGGTGGCGGCGGTCAACTGTGCGTCCGGCTCCACCTCGATGGGCACCGGGAGGGCCGCGCTGATCAGCTCGGTCACCAGCGGGACGCGGGTGGAGCCGCCGGCCAGCAGCACGCCGTCGAGCTGCTCCGGCGTCAGCTCGGCGGTGCGCACGGCCCGCAGCAGAAGATCGACGGTGGCCTGCACGGTCGGGCGGATCATGGCCTCGAACTCCGCCCGGGTCACCGGTATGCGGGCCGGGCCGCTCGGCAGGGGCAGCACCACGTCGGCCGTGAGGTCGACGGTCAACACCCGCTTGACCCGGTCACACTCCGCGCGCAGTCCGCGCAACGCGGCCTGAGTGCCGCGGCGTGCGCTCGCCGCCAGCTCCCGGGCCAGCATGGTCCGAGAATGCTCGGCCAGCGCCTCGTCGAAGTCGGCACCGCCGATCGAGTCGAGACCCTGCGGGGTGCCGAACGTCTCGTACGTCCCGCGCGAGGTGCGCCGCACCAGAGCCGCCTCGAAGCTGTTGCCCCCCAGGGCGTAGACCACCGCCGTGCTGCCCGCGAACCCGCGAGCGGCGTGACTCTCAGCCACCGTGACCGTGCGCGGCAGCAACGTCACGTGCCCCAGGCCGAGGCCCGACAACGCCCGGTGCAGCACCTCCCGCCGGTAGGGGCGCCACCCCGCCGGGTGGCTGAGCACGATCGCCTGCGCCGCTTCGCCTTCCAGGGCGTGCACCCGCTCGACCACCCAGGCGGCCAGTTCGGCGGTGAGTGTCTGCGGCGCGCACGGTTCGCCGCCGAGCAGCACGGGCACGTCGTCGCCGATCCGGTGGACGAAGTCCCGGGTGGTGCGGCTGCCGTCGTCGGTCGCGGGCTCCCCGACGCGCAGTGAGCCGTCCTCGGCCAGACACAGCACCGAGGGCATGAGAGGTGAGCCGGTGCGCAGCGGGACGGCCTCGGGACGTGTCCAGGTCGCGCCGTGTCGTCGTGCGACGGCAGCAGCCGTGTTGGTGCTTCCGATGTCTATCCCCAGGACGTACGGCATCGTCTCTGTCTCCCCCCGTGAGTCGACCGATCGGTGGCATGGCGTCGGCGGCCCGACGACCCACCCCCGGCGAACCCCGCGGGCTCCTACGTTCGTACCAGAGATCAGTCCCTGGTCGGGACCCTAATCTCGTCGGGACGGTTTCCCCCTGTCCCCCTAACGTACGAGGTGGCGGAGCCCCTAGTTCAACCGGCCCGGATGCGGGCTGAACCCCGATGCCCGCAGCGGGGCCCCGGCAATAGCGTCACTGTCGACGTACGACACCGGCAGATGCCACATCCGAGGAGAACCGGCACATGGACTCGCACCAGACGCTTCACGACTTCGTGCTCGACCTACTGACGAACCCGGACGCGCGGTCGGCCTTCGACCTCGACCCCGAGGGTGCGCTGCGGGGCGCGGGGCTCACCGACATCACCGCCGCGGACGTGCAGGACGTCGTACCGCTGGTCGTCGACTACGCGCCGGGGGCGGGCCTCGCGCCGCTGGCCTCGCCGGTCGGGCAGCTCGGGCTGGACCCGCTGCTCACCGACACCACCGACGTGGTTGGTCAGTTGCAGAGCGTGGCGCAGCAGATCAGCGTCACCAGCTCGCCCAGCGGCGTGGACGTCAAGGCCGGTGTGCTCGGCGCCATCGCGATCGACCCGTCGACCGCCGCCGCCGGGGTCACCGTGCTGCCGGGTATCGGTCTGGGCGTCGGTCCGTCCGGTCTCGACACCGACCTGGCCGGTGTCTCCGACGTGGCGCACACCCTCGACGCCGACGTGGTGCAGCCGGTGGACGCGATCGCGGACCCGGTGCTCGGTGACGTCACCGGCACCGTCGGCGACCCGAGCGGTCTGCTCGGCGTCACCGACTCGAATCTGATCGGCGGCGACCTGACCGGCGGTGTCCTCTCCGGCACGCACGGTCAGATCGGCGGGGTCGTCAGCTCCCTCGGTGTCGACGACACCCTCGGCGGGCTGGGCCTCGGGCACGGCGACGGTGTCGTCGGTGGCGTGGTCCCGCCGCTCGACGTGCCGTCGACGGTGGGTGGCGTGACGCACCAGGTGGACAGCCTCCTCCCCGGTGTCACCGACACGGTCGGTGACGTGACCGGCGGGGCCACCAATGGTGTGCTCGGCGGCGACTCGCACGCCTCGTCCGATCACGGGCTGCTGGGCATCACCGGCGGCCTGCTCTGACCCGGATTTCCGGGCGGAGCGAAGGGCCGGATCGTCTCGGGCGATCCGGCCCTTCCGGGTTCCACATCCGGTCCCTCTTGATAATTGAGCCGAAATCCGCACACTTGGTGCGGTGATGGCCGGGATCTGGTTGGACGTGCTGGACGAGATCGCCCGCACGTGCACTGCCCACGGTCGCGGTGACCTGCTCCAGACGGTGCGGCAGAAGCGTGCGCAACTGCTCGATCCGACGCTGCGTGTCCTGGTCATCGGTGAACCGAACCAGGGCAAGAGTCAGCTGATCAATGCGATCATCAATGCTCCGGCCTGCCCGGTCGGCGACGGCCGTACCACCGTCCTGCCGACCGTGGTGCGGCACGCCGAGGCTCCCACCGCGGCGGTGGCTCAGGCTCCGCCACCAGCCCCGGGCCGCCCCGCCGGCACCGCCGCCGAGGTGACCGTTGAGCGGACCTCGGTGCCGCTCAACCAGGTCGCGGCGGGCGTGGCCGGCCTGGTCGGGCGGCGGCCGGGCGGCGGCCCGGCGTACGTCGAGATCGGACTGCCCCGCGCCCTGCTCGGTGCCGGGCTGGTGCTGGTGGACACTCCCGGCACCGACGAGGTCGCCGGTGTCGGTGGTGCCGCCTCGGTCGCCGCGCCCGCCCGCGCGGACACCGTTCTGCTGGTCTCCGACTCCACTCGGGAACTGTCGGTCGCCGAGCTGAACATGCTGCTGCACCTCATGCGTTCGCACCCGAACGTGGTGGTGGTGCAGAGCAAGACCGATCTGGTGGCGGACTGGCGTACGGTCGCTGAGCGCAACCGGCAGCACCTGGCCGAGGCGGGCGTCCCGGCGACGCTGATCCCGGTCTCGGCGACGTTGCGCCTGCGCGCGGCCGCGGCCGACGATCGTGGTCTCAACGCCGAGTCCGGCTTCCCCGCGCTGATCGCCCGCCTGCAACGCGACCTGTCCGGCAAGGCGGACCACCTGGCCCGAGCGGCCGTGCAGACGGTGGCCCGGACGGTGGTGGAGCAGTTGGCCGCGCCGCTGCGCGCCGAGTTGGCGACCCAGGAGGCCGAGGAGCAGTCCGGGCCGATCTCCCGGCTGCACGCGGCGCAGCGCGAGGTCGATGAGTTGCGCCGGTGCTCCACCCGATGGCAGAACACGCTGAACGACGAGATCACCGACCTGCTCGCCGACCTCGAGTACGACCTTCGTGACCGAACCCGCCAGATTCTGCGGGCGGTGGACGAGGCGTTCGACACCGCCGATCCGTTGGTCGCCTGGGACACCTTCCAGGACTGGTTGGAGCGGAGCCTGGTGGAGGCGGCGGAGGCGAACCACGAGTGGCTGATCCAGCGCTGCGACTGGATCGCCCGCCGGGTGGCCGCCAACTTCGACAGGTACGGCTACGACGTGCTGCCGCCCTGGTCGATGACGATGCCGGAGGACATCGGCGAGCGACTGCCCGAGCTGCAACGGCCGACGATTGACAGGTTCACCACCGGCCAGAAGCTCTTCACCGGCATGAAGGGCTCATACGGCGGCATGCTGATGTTCGGTCTGGCGACCACCCTGGCCGGAATGCCGATGATCAATCCGGTCTCGGTCGGCATCGGCGCGCTCTTCGGCGGCAAGAGCATCCGCGACGAGAGCAAGCAACTGCTCCGTCGCCGCCAGGCGACCGTCAAGACAGCCATCCAGCGGCACGTCGACGACTTCTTCGTCCGGATCGTCCGAGACTGCCGCGACGCCGCCCGGCAGGTGCAACGGATGCTGCGGGACCACTTCACGGGCCTGACCGAGGAGCTTCAGGAGGCCATCGTGCAGTCGTTCCGCAGCGCGAAGCAGGAGGCGGATACCGATGCCTCCCTGCGCGAGCAGCGGCAGCGCGAGATCCGGCTGAAGATGACCCGGTTGGCCGCGGTCTACGAGCAGGCTCAGCAGTTGACCGGCGCCCGCTCCGCCCCGCTGCTGCTGGAGCCGCAGGCATGACGGTGGGGGTGCGACTGGACGAGGCGGCCTGGGGGCTGCTGCACCAGGCCATCGAGCTCTACCAGGACAATCCCCGGGCAGTCGGGGAGTTGCGCCATCAGGTGGCCCGGTTGGAGCAGCCGCTGCGGATCGCCATCGTCGGCCCGTGGCGATCCGGTAAGTCGACGATGCTCAACGCGTTGATGGGCGAGGAGGTCGCGCCGGTCGAGCGGGCGGACGGGGCCTTCACCTGGTACGAGGACGGGGCCGCGCCCCGGGCCACCGCCTATCCGGTCGGCCAGCCTCCGCAGGAGTTGACGGTGGTGAAGTCGGCGACCGGGCTGCGGGTGGATCTGGGCTGGGGCGCGGGGGACGTGCGGGACATCGTGGTGCAGTGGCCGACACGGGCGCTGCGGCAGATCACGCTGATCGACACCCCGGCGGTCGGCGGCAGCGTCGAGCAGGGTGGGGTTCCCGTGTTGGAGCGGGTTCTGCGGGACTCGGACGCGGTGTTGTACCTGACCCGCGACGGTCGCGACAGCGATCTGCGGGTGCTGGAGTCCGGAAGGGACAGTGCCGTCGGCCAGTCCGCTCCGGTCAACGTGATCATGGTGCTGTCCCGGGCCGACGAGACCGGCGGAGGCCGGATCGACGGCCTGCTCACGGCCCGCCAGCTCGCTCGACGACACTACCGCGACCCGAGGGTGAACGCGCTCAGCGTGAACGTCGTGGCGTGCAGCGGGATGATCGGCCTGGCGGGCCGGATGCTCGGTGAGTCGGACTTCGCCGCGCTCGCGGCCCTGGCCCAGGCACCCCGGGCGGAGCTGGACGCGCACCTCATCTCGGCCGATCGGTTCCTCCGCGGCGAGCTGCCGGTACGGCTGGAGACCGAGGTGCGCGCGGCGCTGCTGGATCGGTTCGGGCTCTTCGGCGTCCGGTTGGCGGCCACGTTGGTGCGCAGCGGGTTCGACAGTCGGGTGAAGCTCTCCGCCGAGCTCATTCGGCGCAGCGGTCTCACCGAGTTGCGTGAGTCGGTGACGCGCTGTTTCATCGATCGCCGCGATGCGCTCAAGGCCCGGTCCGCGCTGGCCGCGGTGGAGGCGCTGCTGCGGGCCGAACCCACCCGGGGGTCCGCCGAGTTGGTCGGTGCCGTGGAGCAGATCCTCGCCGGCGCGCACGAGTTCCGGGAGCTACGCCTGTTGGTGGCGCTGCGCAACACCCGGCTGGGGTTCGACGCGGAGCTGGCCGCCGAGGCGCAGCGGCTGGTCGGCGGCAACGGGGTGGGCCTCGCGGCCCGGCTCGGTGTCGAGCATGAGGCCGACGTGCGGCGGCTCTGGGAGGTCGCCGCCGACGCGCAGTGGCGGTGGCGGGACCGGGCGGAGGATCCGTTGCTCCCGCTGGCGCAGCGGCGTGGTGCGCAGGTCGTGGTCCGCAGTTGCGAGGGGATGATCGCCGAGCTGGTCGCGGGCGGCCGCTGAGCGGGGACGGCCGTCGCGCGGCGGGTCGCCGGCGAGGTTCGTGGCCGGAAAACCGTTATTCGATCTTGCTCGGCGCGGTCGCCGCTGACCTGCGGAGATAACGCTCTCACGGATGGTGGGAGGGCGCTTGACGCGCCCGTCACCCGGACGCAACGATGCATTCACATGTCTCGTCCCACCACCAGGCGTGATCGGCGCACGCCGTCCCGTGTTGCGAAAGGACCCCACCGTGCGCAGATCCCTGAGATCGTGGCTCGGCGTCGCGCTGAGCGCGATCCTCGTGGCGGGCGGCATCGTCGCCGCACCACCCACGGCCAGCGCCGCACCGTTCACCGTGCTGGTCTTCAGCAAAACCGCCGGATTCCGGCACGGATCCATCACCCCGGGCATCGCCGCGATCCAGCAACTCGGCGCCGCCAACGGCTTCACGGTCGAGGCCACCGAGGACTCCGGCCAGTTCACCGACGCCAACCTGGACCGGTTCGCCGCGGTGATCTGGCTCTCCACCACCGGCGACGTCCTCAACGCCGCCCAGCAGGCCGCGTTCGAGCGCTACATCACCGGCGGCGGCGGGTACGTGGGCGTGCACTCCGCCTCCGACACCGAGTACGACTGGCCCTGGTACGGGGGGCTGGTCGGGGCGTACTTCGCCTCGCACCCGGCCGAGCAGACCGCCACCGTGAAGGTCGCCGACCAGGTGCACCCGTCCACCGCGACGCTGCCGCAGCGGTGGAGCCGGTTCGACGAGTTGTACAACTACCGCACCAACCCCCGGGGCAACGTGCACGTGCTGGCCACCCTGGACGAGACCACCTACACCGGCGGCAGCATGGGTGCCGACCACCCGATCTCCTGGTGTCACAACTACTCCGGCGGTCGAGCCTGGTACACCGGCCTGGGGCACACCGACGCGTCGTACACCGAGGCGAACTTCCGGCAGCACCTGCTCGGTGGCATCCGGACCGCCGCCGGCGCGGTCGACGCCGACTGTGGCCCGACCGTCACCAGCAGCTTCCAACAGGTGGAGCTGGCCAAGGGCGCGGCCGAGACCGGCGAACCGATGAGCCTCACCGTGCTACCGGACCGGGGCGTGCTGCACACCTCCCGCAACGGCGTGATCCGGCACACCGATGCCGCCGGCAACACCAAGATCGCGGCCACCCTGCCGGTCTACACCGGCGACGAGGAGGGCCTGCAGGGCATCAAGGCCGACCCCAACTTCGCCACCAACCGCTGGGTGTACGCCTACTACGCGCCCCCGCTCAGCACACCCGGCGGTGGTGCGCCCGCCACCGGCACCCCGGCCGACTTCGCCGTCTGGGACGGCGTCAACCGCCTGGCCCGGTTCACCGTGAACGCGGACAACACCATCAACCTGGCCAGCGAGACGCTGATCCTGAACGTACCGACCAGCCGGGGCATGTGCTGCCACGTCGGCGGTGACATGGACTTCGACGCGGCCGGCAACCTCTACCTGTCCACCGGCGACGACACCAACCCGTTCGACTCGGCCGGCTTCACGCCGATCGACGAGCGGGCCGGGCGTAACCCGGCCTTCGACGCCCAGCGCACCTCGGCGAACAGCAACGACCTGCGCGGCAAGGTCCTCCGGATCAAGCCGAGCGCGGCCGGCGGCTACACCATCCCGGCCGGCAACATGTTCGCCCCGGGCACCGCGCGGACCCGCCCGGAGATCTACGCGATGGGCTTCCGTAACCCGTTCCGGATGAGCGTGGACAAGGCCACCGGGATCGTCTACCTCGGTGACTACGGCCCCGACGCCGGCACCGCCGACCCGAACCGGGGGCCGGCGGGCAACGTCGAGTTCGCCCGGATCGACCGGCCCGGCTTCTACGGCTGGCCGTACTGCACCGCCCGCAACGACGCGTACAACGACTACACCTTCCCGTCCGGGCCGTCCGGGGCGAAGTTCAACTGCGCCGGCGGGCCGGTGAACAACTCGCCCAACAACACCGGCATCACCCAGTTGCCGCCGGCCATCCCGGCCTGGTTGCCGTACGGCGGCTCCGGCTCGCCGCCGGAGTTCACCGGTGGCGGCCTGTCGCCGATGGGCGGTCCGGTCTACCGGTACGACCCGAACAACACCTCGCCCGTGGCGTTCCCCCAGTACTACGACGGGACCTACTTCGCCGGCGAGTTCGGCCGTCGCTGGATCAAGAACATCAAGCTCGACTCGACCGGCCAGCCCCTGAAGATCAACCCGTTCCCGTGGACCGGCACCCAGGTCATGGACATGGAGTTCGGGCCGGACGGGGCGCTCTACGTGCTCGACTACGGGACCGGCTGGTTCAACGGCGACGCCAACTCGGCGCTCTACCGCATCGAGTACGCCCGCGAGGGCAGAGCACCCGTCGCGAAGGTGTCGGCAACCCCGACCAGTGGCACCGCGCCGCTGACCGTGGCCTTCTCCTCGGCCGGCACCCTCGACCCGGACGGCGACCCGTTCACCTACGCCTGGGACTTCGACAACAACGGCAGCACCGACTCGACCGCGGCGAACCCGAGCTTCACGTACACCACCAACGGGACCCGCAGCCCGACGCTCACGGTCCGGGACACCACCGGCAAGACGGCCACCGCGAGCGTGGTCGTCACGGTCGGCAACAGTGCCCCGGTGGTCACCGTGAACACCCCGTTGAACGGGCGGACCTTCACCTTCGGGGACGCGGTGCCGTTCTCCGTCACCGTCACCGACGCCCAGGACGGCGCGATCAACTGTGCCCGGGTCAAGGTGAACTACGTCCTCGGGCACGACTCGCACGGCCACCAGCTCGGCAGTGTGCAGGGCTGCACCGGGGTCATCCAGACCTCGGCCGACGGCGAGCACGACACGGCGGCGAACATCTTCGGCATCATCGACGCCGAGTACACCGACCTGGGTGGCGGCGGCCAACCGCCGCTGACCACGCACACCCAGGCGGTACTGCAACCGCGCGTACGCCAGGCCGAGCACTTCGGTGACTCGTCCGGCATCCAGATCGTCGCCGGGGCGGCGGGGCACGGCGGCGCGGCGGTCGGCTACGTCGACAACAACGACTGGATCTCGTTCCGCCCCTACAACCTGACCGGCGTGCAGTCCTTCAGCGCGCGGGTCGGCGCCCCAGCCGGCGGTGGCGGCACGTTGGAGTTGCGGGTCGACTCACCCACCGGGCCGCTGGTCGGCTCGGCCACCGTGGTTCCCACCGGCGGGTACGCCAATTTCGCCACCGTCACCGGCGGGGTCACCGCCCCGACCGGCACCCGGACGTTGTTCCTGGTCTTCAAGGGCACCGGCCCGTACTTCGACATCGACGAGTTCACCCTGTCCACCAGCCCCGGTGGACCCGGGCCGGACCCGGACCCCGATCCCGAGCCGGGCACCAACCTGGCCCGGGGCAAGCCGGCGCGAGCGTCCAGCTTCGAGGGCGCGTTCGTCGCGGCCAACGCGTTCGACGGCGCGGCCGGCACCCGGTGGGGCAGCGCCTTCGGTGATCCGCAGTGGATCGACGTCGACCTCGGTGCCACGTACGCCATCAACCGGGTCAAGCTGACCTGGGAGGCGGCCTACGGCAGCGGCTACCAGATCCAGACGTCGCCGGACGGGGTCACCTTCACCACGATCCGCACGGTGACCGGCGGCGACGGTGGCGTGGACGACCTGACCGGGCTCAGCGGCTCCGGCCGGTACGTCCGGCTGCTCGGCACCACCCGGGGGACCGCCTGGGGCTACTCGCTGTTCGAGTTCGAGGTGTACGGCGGCACCGGCAGCCCGACCGGCGGCAACCTGCTGCTGAACAAGCCGACGTCGACATCCAGCAACGAGGGGGCCGACGTGACCGGCGCCCAGGCGGTCGACGGCAGCCTCACCACCCGCTGGTCGAGCACGTTCTCCGACCCGCAGTGGATCCGCGTCGACCTCGGCAGCGCGACCGCGATCGGCCGGGTCAAGCTGAGCTGGGAGGCGGCGTACAGCAGCGCGTACCAGATCCAGACCTCGAACGACGGCACCACCTGGACCACCGTGAAGACGGTGACCGGCGCCGACGGCGGCGTGGACGAGCACACCGGGCTCGGCGCCAACGGTCGCTACCTGCGGATCTACGGCACCGCCCGGGGCACCGGATACGGCCACTCGCTCTGGGAGGTGGAGGCGTACACCAGTTGAACCACCACCGATGACGTGGCCGGCACGGCGATGCGTGCCGGCCACGTTCGTCGCGCCACTCTCGCCGCTCTTGCATATACCGACTATCGGTATATGCTCCCTGCTATGACTGAGGCTCCACTGCGGGAACCGACGTTCCTGGTGCTCACCGCGCTGGCGGAGGCGCCCCTGCACGGGTACGCCGTCATCGAGGACGTGCTGCGCATCTCCGACGGCCGGGTGCGGCTGCGCGCCGGCACCCTCTACGCCGTCCTCGACCGGCTCCGCGCCGACGGCCTCATCGAGGTCGAGCGCGAAGAAGTGGTGCAGTCGCGACTGCGCCGCTACTACCGCCTCACCGCCCTGGGCGCGCGGCGGCTCACCGAAGAGGCGTCCCGGCTGCGACACAACGCGGACGCCGCCCGGGTGCGGCTGCGCCGCGGCGGCCTACTCACCGACGGGGGTGCGGCGTGAGTAGCGACGAACTGGAACGCCGCTACCGGCGGCTGCTGGCCGTCTATCCGTGGGAACACCGTCGGGTGTACGAGGACGAGATGCTGGCGGTGCTCCTCGCCGGCGCGCGGCCGGGGCAGCGGCGACCCGGCGCCGCCGACGTGCGGAATCTGGTCGGCGCCGGGTTGCGGGCGCGGCTGCGGGTGGGCGCACGGGGGTTCACCGAGCCGAGCTGGGCGGACGCGGCGACGGTGACCGGCCTGCTGGCCGGGGTCGTCCTGCTGGCCCTCGCCGGGAAGGCGTTGCTCGACCAGCTCGTCCTCGTGCCGAGCCTGCCGCCCGGGTTCGAGCCGAGCGGCCCGGATCTCGTCGACTGGCTGGGCGTCGCCGGCTGGGCGGGCGTCTGCGCCGCGGTGCTGGTCGGGTGGCGTTGGGTCGCCGCTGCTCTGGCCTGGGCCGGCGTGCTCGGCTGGGGTGCGCTCGTCGCCCCGCAGACGGGTGACAACCCGACGTACGTGGTGGACACGTTGCCGCAGTTCGCCCTCGCCGTGGTGGCTGCCGGCGCGCTCACCGTGCCGGTGCCGCGCCGCCGGGTGATCGCGGTGCTGGGCGTACGCCGACTGCTGGCGCTGCTGCTCGCGCCGGCCGCGATGGTCGCGCTGTTGGTGACGAACCGGGTCACCAGCCCCGCGTTCGCCTTCGTCGGCGGTGGAGTCTCCTACCAGGTCTTCTATGACATCGAGGCGAGCAGTGAGCTGGTCCTGTGGCTCTACGTCGCGGGCCTGGCGGCCGCCGCGTTGGCCATGGTGATCGCGGTGGCCACGCTCACCCCGGAGGTACGTCGACGGATCGTCGTCATGCTCCTGCCCGTGGCAGCCCTCGCCCTGGTGATCGACAGCGTCCTCGCCGGTTGGGTCACCTCGACCATGAACATGGGGCACGCCATCCCCCTGGTGCCGGCGCAGTGGGCGATGCTGGTGCTCGTCGCGCCGGTGACCTTCCTGGCCGGGGCGCTACTCGTCCGACGTCGAGAGGAGACCCTGCGCATGGTCGCCCTCGGCCGGAACGCCGACCGCGAGCAGAACACCTAGTCGTCGGCGACGGCCACCGGTTCCGAGCCGATGCAGCGCACCTTCAACTCGTACTCCCGGCTCGCCCCCTGGAAGGTGACCTCGACGTCGTCGTCCGGGCCCGGGTCCACGTCGCGGACCCGGTAACCCTGCGCGGGCGCCCAGGAGACGAGGTGTACGCCGCCGGGGCCGCATTCGGCCACGGCCGTGCCGCCGTCGGTGGCGAACCCCCGCCGAGCCCCGGCGCTGGCGCTCGGCGCGGGGTTCGTCGTGCCTGCTCCGGCGGTGCCTGTCGGGCCCGGCCCGACGCCCGTGGTGCCGGCGGGCGCCGGCTCGGGCGAGGCGAGCGCCCGTTCGATCTCCGCCTCGCCGCGCACCCCGCCCGGGGTGCCGGTGATGCTCTCACCCACCAGCCGGATGGCACCCAACCCGATCAGGGGTGGCGACGGCGGCGGTGGCCACCCATTCGGTGGCGATGAGGATCGAACGGCGGCCCATCGAGGACGACCTGACGATTCGTACCCCTCGACCTGGCGCCCCGGCCCTCTCCCGGTCGGTGTGGCCGCCGACAACCTGACGGCGGCCGTGGACGCCCTGCTCGGCAACGTCTTCGCGCACACCCCCGACGGCACGCCGTTCGCCGTCCGGCTCGCCCGCGAGGTGGGCAAGGTGGGCGAGGTGGTCCTCACCGGCCCGGGCGGTGGCGCGCAGGTGCTGCTCCGGCTCGGGCCTCCGACGTCGCCGCAGGACGCATAGGCGCTGCGGTGCCGGGTAGCTGCCAGTCATGGCGCGGTATACGAAACCCGAGCTCAGAGAGCAGATCAAGGAAGAGGTAAAGGCGTCCGACAAGGGCGGCCGGCCGGGGCAGTGGTCGGCGCGTAAGTCGCAGCTGGTCACTCAGGAGTACAAGAGGCGCGGCGGCGAATTCCTGGGTCAAAAGGACGAACGGCAGAAGGCGCTCCAGCGCTGGGGCAACGAGAAGTGGCAGACCAAGGAGGGCGACACCAGGGCCCGCAAGGACGGCACGACGAGCCGTTACCTGCCCAAGAAGGCCTGGGACGAGATGTCGGAGAGCCAGAAGCGGGCGACCGACACGAAGAAGCGCGAAGCGTCCCGAACCGGCAAGCAGTACGTCGCCGACACCGGGCCGGCCAGGCGGGCGCGTCGCGACGCCACCACGGCCGGGCGGATGACGGAGATGTCGGTCACGGAGGCGGCCAAGTTGGTCCGTGGCCTCGACACCCGACAACTCAAGAGCGCGCTGCGGAACGAGCGGGCCAGCAAGGACCGCAAGACGCTCGTCCAGCGGCTGGAAGCGGAACTCAACCGGCGCGGCTGACCCGCCCCTCGACCGCCTTAACCCGGCCTCAGCGTCCGGACAGCGCGGCGCTATCCCGATCCGGCCGATCCTCGGAGTCGACAACCGAGGAGAGGTGGACACCACGATGAAGCGCACCAATCTGCTTCTGGCGTCGGTCGGCGGGTCGGCGGTGCTGGCGGTGGCCGGGGTCGCGCTCGGCGTCACCGCCGCGAACGACTCGCGGACCGGCGGCACGGCACTCGCCGCGGCAACCGGCGCGCCAACGGCCACCGTCGCGCCGGAGACCGCCGGTTCGCCGTCGACCCCATCGAGTACGTCATCGAGCACCGTGCCGTCCGGTACCCCATCGTCCGGCAGCGCGCCGACGGGCAGCGCGGTCGACGAGAAGCGCGCTGGCGAGATCGCGCTCGCCAAGGCCGGTGGCGGCCAGATCGTCGAGGTCGAAGCCGAGCAGGAGCACGGCCGGCCGGTGTGGAGCGTCGAGATCGTCGCGGGCGACACCGAGCATGAGGTGGATGTCGACCGGGACAACGGTTCGGTGGTCAAGGCCGAGCAGGAGCCGGTCGACGCCGACGACAACGACGCCGACTGACCGGCCGGTGTCACCGCCCGCGACGGAGATCATCGCGGCGGGCGGTGACACCACTTGGACGTCAGATGGCGACGCGTTGCTCCTGGACCGTCGGCTCCTCCTGGGCGAACTGGGTGCGGTACAACTCCTGGTAACGGCCGCCAGCGGCGAGCAGGTCACCGTGTCGCCCGCGTTCGACGATGCGTCCGTCCTCGACGACGAGGATCTGGTCGGCCGCCCGGATGGTGGAGAGCCGGTGCGCGATGACCACGCTCGTGCGGCCGGTCAGAGCTTCGGCGAGGGCGTCCTGAACCGCGGCCTCCGAGGTGGAGTCGAGATGCGCGGTGGCCTCGTCGAGGATGACCACGCGCGGACGGGCCAGCAGCAGCCGGGCGATGGTGAGTCGTTGCCGTTCCCCGCCGGACAGACGGTATCCGCGTTCGCCGACGACGGTGTCGAGCCCATCGGGCAGTGCGCGGATCAGGTCGTCGAGCCGGGCCCGCCGGAGCACCTCCCACATCTCGTCCTCGGTCGCGTCCGGCCGGGCGAACGCCAGGTTGGCCCGGATGCTCTCGTGGAAGAGGTGCCCGTCCTGGGTCACCACCCCCAACGCGGTCCGGATCGACTCGGACGACAGATCGCGCACGTCGACGTCGCCGAGCCGCACCGCACCGTCCTCGACGTCGTAGAGGCGGGGCACGAGCTGCGCGATCGTCGACTTGCCCGCCCCGGAGGAGCCGACGAGGGCGACCATCTGCCCCGCCTCGGCGCGGAACGACACCCCGTGCAGCACCTCCTCGCCGCCGCGCGTATCGAGCTTCGCCACGTCCTCCAGCGACGCGAGCGACACCTTGTCCGCTGACGGATAGCCGAACCGGACCTCGTCGAACTCCACCGCGACCGGGCCGTCGGGAAGGGGCCGGGCGTCGGACCTGTCGAGGATCAGTGGCTTGAGGTCGAGAACCTCGAACACCCGCTCGAAGCTCACCAGCGCGCTCATCACCTCGACGCGGGCACTGGCCAACGATGTCAACGGTGCGTACAGGCGCGACAGGAGCAGCGCGAGGGCGACCACCGTCCCGGCGTCGAGGCTGCCCCGCAGGGCGTAGAGACCACCGAGCCCGTAGACCAGGGCCAGCGCCAGCGAGCCCACGACCGTGAGCGCGGTGATGAAGACCCACTGCAGCATCGCGGCGCGGATGCCGATGTCGCGTACCCGTCGGGCCCGCACCGCGAACTCGGCGGACTCCTCGGCCGGCCGCCCGTACAGCTTGACCAGCGTGGCGCCGGGTGCGGAGAACCGCTCGGTCATCCGAGTGCTCATGGCCGCGTTGTGCTCGGCCGCTTCCCGCTGCAACTGGGCCAACCGTGAACCCATCCGGCGAGCCGGGAGAACGAAGATGGGCAGCAGGACGAGCGCCAGCAGCGTGATCTGCCAGGAGAAGGTCAGCATCACGGCCAACGTCAGGATCAGCGTGACGGCGTTGCCGACCACACTCGACAGGGTGTCGCTGAAGGCCCGCTGCGCGCCGATCACGTCGTTGTTCAGTCGACTGACCAGCGCGCCCGTACGGGTCCGGGTGAAGAACGCCACCGGCATGCGTTGAACGTGGTCGAAGACAGCCGTCCGCAGTTGGACGATCAACCCCTCACCGATGCTCGCGGAGAGAAATCGCGTCACCAGACCCAGGCCGGCCTCGGCGAGGGCGATCACGGCGATCAGCGCCGCCAACCGGATCACGACGCCGCTGTCGGCGCCGTCGACGATCGCGTCGACCACCCGGCCGGCGAGAACGGGCGCCGCCACGGTGAGAACCGCCGTCACCACACTCAACAGCAGGAACCTGATGATCAAAGTGCGGTGTGGCCGCGCGAACTGTGCGATGCGCTTCAACGTGGCGCGCGACAGCGGGCGCTCGTCCTGCGCGTTCATCGCGTGGTGCAGGGACATCCACGCGGTAACTTCCATACTCATTCGGTACCTCCGATGTCGGAGGCTAGGACCTCACCCGAGCTTCAGGTCAAGTCGCCACGCGATACTGTCGATGTGGACCAGGGCGTGCGCTGCGACGACGACTGCCGCCTGTGGGCGGAACAGGCCGGCACCGGGCTGCCTCTGGTGCTCTGTCACGGAGGGCCGGGGCTGTGGGACTATCTCGCCCCGGTAACCCGGCTGCTCGAAAACCATGCCCACACCATCCGATGGGATCAGCGCGGCTGTGGGCGCTCGCAGCGGCGCGGTCCGTACGGCATCGCCCGCTTCGTGGCCGATCTCGACGCGGTACGTGACCAGTTGGCCGGTCCACGGACGGCCCTGTTGGGCCATTCGTGGGGTGCGCACCTGGCGTTGCGGTACGCCATCGAACACCCCGAACGGGTCAGCCATCTGATCTACGTGTCCGGGACCGGCATCGATCCCGATCGTGGCTGGCACCCGCACTATGAGCGGAATCTTAGGCTGCGGCTCGGGCCCAATCTGGACCGGTGGGAGGCCCTCAGCGCGCGTGACCGCACGCCCGCAGAGGAACGTGAATGGGCCGTGCTGCAATCGTCGGCCGACTTCGCCAACCACGGCGTGGCACTGCGCCACGCCGATCGCATGGCCACGCCGTGGCTGGGCATCAACTATGACTGCAACAAGGCTGTCAACGCCGAGGTCAAGCAAGAGCTCGGCAAATCCGACATGGCCGCGCGGTGCGGAGCGCTCGACCTGCCCGTGCTGATCATCGACGGCACCGAGGACATCCGGCCCCGCTCGGCCGTCGACTCGCTGCACCGCGCGTTGGCCAACAGCAAACGGGTGAGTCTCGCCGGCGCCGGCCACCTTCCGTGGGTCGAGAATCCGCACGACTTCCGGCAGGCGGTCACCACGTTCCTGAGGCAATAGGGGTCGCCGGTCTTCCAGCCAGTCTTACCGCGATCTCGGGGACGGACGACCCCCGCCAGGGCAAGGGCGGGCCGGTGCTGGTCATCGGGCGGCACAGCCGGACCCCCGGATTCGCGATAGCGCAGCTGCGTAGCGAGTTGTCTCCGAAGGGTGCTATTTCTCTGCTGGCGGCTCCTATGCTCGTCGGTGGTAATGGTTGCGGCGGGGGATCTGTTCGGGGTCGAGCCAGGCGGGTGGAATGAACTCCGGATGTCCGTCGTCGCCGACTCGGACGGCCCAGTCAGTCTGGTGGACGTGGCGGTGGTGGTGGCCGCAGAGCAGGACGGCGTTGGTCAGGCTGGTGGCGCCGCCGTCGGCCCAGTGGTGGATGTGGTGGGCGTGGCACCAGCGGGGTGGTCGGTCGCATCCGGGGAACGCGCAGCCACGGTCGCGTAGCACGAGAGCGCGGCGTAGCGGCCCGGTGATGAGGCGGCGTTGTCGACCGACGTCGAGGACCTGGCCGGCGCCGCCGAGGACGGCGGGTAGCAGGGTGGCGTCGCAGGCGAGTCGGCGCACCGTGTCGGGGGTGAGGGTGAGGCCGGTGTCGAGGGTGCCGCTGCTCAGCTGCCGGGTCAGCCCGTCGTAGCTGGTGGTGACGACGATCTGAGCGGAATCGCCACCGCTGTCGGGCAACTCGCCGGTCCAGAGGGCGAGTCGGCACACCTCTGCGAGGGCGTCATGGCGTCGTTGACCGGGGGACCGGGAATCGTCCGGTCCGGACGGGGCAGTCAGTGGGTCGATGGCGGCGCGGAACAGGCCGGCGGTTTCGGCGTCGAGGGTGCCGGTGAGTCGGAGGCGGCCGTCGGTCTGCTCGGACAACGTGAGGTGCCGGTCGCGGGCGGCGCGTCGTGCTTCGGCTTCGAGGGCTGCCTGGGCGGCGGCGTCGGCGAGGTCGGGGGCGACGTGGTCGAGGATGCGGGTGCCGAGTTTGCGCAGGTGGGTGGGGTCGAACTGGCCGGCCCAGTCGACGAGCACGCCGACCGCCTTGTCGCCGGCCTCGGCACTGGCCGACCTCCTCACGGTGTCGACGGTGTCAGCGATGACCCGGGCCTGATCCAGGCTGATGGCGCCATCGGCCAGCGCTTGTCGGATGCCGGGGCTGCCGCTGTCCAGGGTGGTGGCGAGGTCGACGAGCCGGCGGGCGGCGGGAACGGTCAGCCGCAGTCGTTCGCTGAGCCAGACCGCAGTGCCGGAGGCTCCCTGTGTGCGGGGCGTGCCGCGACCGTCGAGCTCCCGGACCAGAGCAAGTTTCACGGCGGCGAGGCGGTGCTCCAAGCGATGCGCGGCATCGAGTGCGGCGACCAGCTCGTGCTCCGGGAGGGTCCAAGCGGGGGCGTCGACGCACGCGGCGATCGCGTCGTCTGCCTGCGCCAACTCCTCAACCATGCCCCGACACTAGAACAGGTGTACGACATCTTCAGTCAACATGATCGATTCGATCGGCAGGTCGTGGCCGGGCAGGTACGAGCAGGCGTCACGCGGCCGGGCTGGCCCCCCGCGGCCAGGCAAGTATCAGGCGGCGGGGCAGGGGCAGTGCGGCGGGGTCGTCGGCGAATGGAGATTCCGTGCAAGCGACCCCGCCACCACCCAGCGACCTAGCCGATGCGGAACTGGTCGCCGTAGACGGCGAACACCAACGGGGTGTTCAGGTTGAAGTTGCCGTTGTTGAGGAACACCCGCTGGGCGGTGTCGACGCGGGAGGTGTCCGAGTGGGCCTCCTCCTTCTTCATCTCGATGACCCGTTCGTCGAGGAAGGCGTTGAGCCAGGTCCGCTCGTCGCCGCCCTGGGCCGGCGGCTTGGCCCGAGTCAGGGCGCGGCTGCGGATCTGGCGCATGCCCTCGTACCCGTGCATGACCGCCGCGTCGTAGTAGGCGAACTGACCGAGCGCCCGGACCTGGTCGCTCTTGCCGTCGCGTACCGATGGGTTGAAGTAGACCCGGTCGCGTTCGGCCTCCTGGGCGGCCCGGAACACCGAGTCGTTGGCCGCGGTCCGCCAGTCGCGGGGGAAGTTGGGGTCCAGGCCGGCGTGCGACGGGGTGCCGTTGACGGCGCGCAGCGCCGGCAGGTAGCCGGCCAGCACGTTGCCCGGCTTGGTGCGGGTGTACGCCTCGACCAGTTCGAGCATGTCACCGGTGCCGGAGCAGAAGCCGATGATGCCGGCCGTGTAGCCTCGCCCGTCGCCGATGTCCTCGATGTAGGAGAACTGCGCGCGCCAGTCGAGCGAGGAGTTCTCCGCGGCCGAGACGAGCTGCATGGCGACGTCCTTCTTCGCCGGGTCGTCGAGGTTGGTCCCGCTCGGGGTGGTGGGGGTGGGGGTGCCGCCGCCGGGCAGGGTCCACTGCTGGTTGCTGGTGCCACCACAGGTCCAGATCTGCAGCCGGGCACCGTTTGCGGTACTCCGGTCGGTGACGTCGAGGCACTTGCCGGAGCCGGAGTTGACAAGCGCGCCGTTGCTGGCCGTCCACTTCTGCGCGCCGGTGTTGTTGCAGTCGTACAGCTGCACCTTGGCGCCGTTGGCGGTCGACGCGGCGGTGACGTCGAGGCACTTGCCGAGTGCGCGGATCGAGTTGTCGGTATTGCCGACGGTCCACGTCTGGGCCGCGCTGCCGTTGCAGTCGTAGAGCTGGACCGGCGTGCCGTTGGCCGAGTTGGCGCCGGCGACATCGATGCACTTGCCGGCGAGGCCGGTGATCGGCCCGGCGGTCGCGGCGCTCGCCGAGGGCAGGCCGAAGCCGACGACGGCGACGCCGATCAGCAGGGTGCCCACGACGTAGGCGGCTGTTCTCTGGTGAACCATGGTGTTCCTCGGGGAAGGGGCGGCGGGCCGCCGGCCGGTCGGTGGCACGCCGCGGCGGTTCGGCCCCGGCGGGCACCGCGAGCATCAGGAAACTGTATTAACAGATACCAGTACGTCGATTCCTCGTCAATCGACGACCGCGCGGTGTGACCGGACCTGTTCATGCTGTCGTTGGCGGGACGTTCCGGCCGTGACTATCGTCGGGGCGTAACTGATCAACGGGCCGGTCCATCGGAACCAGCACCGTCCGACGGACAGAAGATGGTCATGGAGTCGAGTCTGCGCGCCCGGGTGCGCGCCGGTGATCCCGGCGCGTTCGCCGAGCTGTTCGACCAGTACGCGCGCTCGGTGTACAACCACGCGTTCCGGCTCACCGCCGACTGGGCCACGGCCGAGGACGTCATGGCCGCCACGTACCTGCAAGCGTGGCGTTCCCGGGAGCGGGTCACCGAAGAGGGCGGATCGCTGCGCCCCTGGCTGCTCGGCATCGCCACCAACGAAGCCCGCAACCACACCCGCAGCAACCGCCGCTACCGTCGGGTGGCCGCCGCGCTGCTCGCCGCGGACGTCACCCTGCCCGACCACGCCGACGAGGTCGCCGGTCGGCTCGACGACAGCCGACGCATCGCCGCCGCCATCGACGCGTTGGCCCGGTTGCGCCGACCCGAGCGCGAGGTGCTGACCCTGTGCCTGTGGGAGGGCCTCGACTACGACTCCGCGGCGGAGGCGCTGGGTGTTCCGGTCGGCACGGTCCGGTCCCGGCTGTCGCGCGCTCGCGCTCGGCTGCGGACCCTCGTCGACGCCCCACCACGCGCCTCCCGACCGCCGGTCGTGGACGCCTCGCTCGTGCGGGAGGGCAGCCAGTGAGCGCGCCGGACCCGGCCGAGTGGGCGGAGATCGCCCCGCACCCCGGTGATCACGACCTGCCGGCGGACCGGCACGAGCTGCACCGGAGCCGTCTGTTGACGGCGATCGCGCAGGAGCCGCGTACCCAAAGAAGGGCCCGCCTGTCGCTGCGGCCCGCGCTCGCGGCGGCCGCCCTGGTCCTGGTCGCGGCCGGAATCGGCGCAGGGATCGCGGTCCGGTCCGGCGACGGGCCCCCGGCGGCGCTCCCGTCTCCCGAGCTGAGCGGCCCGGCCGCTCGACCGGCGTCACCGGGTCCGGCCGCCAAGACCCGGGGGTACGGCACGGTGCGCCAACTCACCGACACGGCCGACCTGGTGGTCCGTGGCGAGGTGACGTCGGTGGCGGACGGGAGGGCCGTCTACCGGGTGGCCGAGGTGCTCTACCACGCCCCGGACGCACCGGTGTCCGCCGAGATCACGGTGGCGGCGGAGTCGGTCGGGAGGGCGGGCCAACCGACCGTCCTCTACCTGGGGCTCAGCGACCCGGCGGCGCACGTCTACGCCCCGCTCGGCGGCGACTTCGGGATCTTCGACGTCGCCGGGGAGACGGTCACCAGCCGGTCGCCGGCGATGTCGGTGACCGGGCTGCGCACCGAGGACGCCACCGGGATGGGGCGCGCCTTCGACACCTCGCTGGCCGAGCTTCGCCAGCTCGCGCACGAGCGGGGTTGAGCCCGAGAAAAAGAATGGAACTCGGTGCCGGGCGCGCACAGATAGAGGGCGTAAGCAGTGCCGCGTTCCGAGCGAGACGACCCGGGACGGCACCGAGACGCGAGGAGCGTTCCATGGCAGTCGACCTCCGCCGTAACCGGTCTCTCTGGGCCACGGCCGCCGCCGTGCTCGCCGCGGCGGCGTTGTCCGCCTGCGGCAGCACCGGCGCCGCCGACCGGAGCGCCGCACCCGCCCCGGGCAGCGCCGCGCCGAGCAGCGCCACCCCGCCGACCGACGGCACGCCCCCGCCGGCCAAGGGCAAGCTGCGCGGGTACGGCACGGTGCGGCAGCTCAGTGAGGCCGCCGACCTGGTCGTCCGTGGCGAGGTCGAGGCGGCCGGATTCCGGGTCGACGAGGTGCTGCGGGCGACGGCCGGGTCCACCGTGCGGGCCGGAGCGCGGATCACGCTCGCCAGCCTGGACGCTCAGGTGGCGGACATGGCACACATGTCCACCCTCACGGCGGGCCAGGTCGTGGTGCTCTACCTCGCCCAGGACCCGACGGCCCCGACGTTCCGCACCCTCAGCGGCGACTTCGGCGTGTTCGACCTGAGCGGATCCGGCGCGGAGGCCGTCGCGGTGACCCGCTCGCAGACCATGGCCGTCAGCGGCCTGGTCGCCGAGGACCCGGCCGCGTCCGGTCACGGTTTCCGCACCACTCTCGGTCAGCTGCGCGCCGTCGCCGCCGAGGTCAAGTAGGACGAACTGGAGCGGACGGCACCCGGCGGGTGCCGTCCGCGTGGTCACTGCTCCCGGTAGGTGGCCAGGTCGAAGTCGGCGTACACGCCGTCGCCGCCCAGATCCTGCACCCACAGACCGAGGAACGACCCGGTGAAGCCCCACGCCGCCGGCTCACCGTCGATGATCAGCGCGGCGTGTTCGTCGGACAGGATGGTCGCGTCCAACTCGACCGATAGTCCCTGCCAGCCGTCGCCGAGGTCATAGTCGAAGCGCACCACCGGGCCGTCGAAGACGGCCCGCAGGCCGACCCGGGTGACGCCGCCGACATCGACGGTCAGATCGGGGTACGCGGTGCGCCGCCCATTGTCCGAACTGAGCAGCTCCAGCACGGTCCGCCCGTCGTCGGCGCGGGTCAGGTAGAGGTGGTGCCAGTTCAGGGTGTTGTAGTAGGCGGTGATTCCGGCGAGTTGACGATGGTCGGCCGGTTTGAACTCCACCACCGTCTCCAGAGAGCAGCGCATCGCGCCGACGCGTCGCGCGACCAGGCTGGGGGCCTGTCGACCGACCGGCGACTGCCCGCCGTGGACCCGCAGGTGCGACGGGCGGGTGCGCAGGTCGACCCAGTCCGGGGTCGCCGGCCGACGCAGCGTCGACCAGCACCGGCCCAGCTCGGGGGCGTCGAAGTGGTCGGTCTCCGGCTCCGCCGGCCACGGATGCGCGGGCAGGTTGGGCGCGACGACCTCATCCGCGGGCACCCCTCCGGCGATCCGGGGCCAGCCGCCCGACGGCCACTCGACCCGCTGGATCGCGGTCTCCCGGCCCAGCACGCAACTGCCCAGCGGGGAGTACGGGCGGCCGACCAGGTGAGCCAGGTACCACTCGCCGTCCTGGGTGCGGACCAGGCTGCCGTGCCCCGCCTTCTGCAAGCGCAGGTCGGGCCGGTGGACCGAGGTGAGCAGCGGCCCGGCCGGATCCACCTCGTACGGCCCGAACAACTCCCGGGACCGCGCCACGGTGACCTGGTGCTCCCAGCTGGTGCCGCCCTCGGCGGTGATCAGCCAGTACCAGCCGTCGTGGCGGTACAGGTGCGGACCCTCGGTGACGCCGACCGGGGTGCCGGTGAACAGGATCCGAGGGCTGCCGACCAGGCGGCGCGCGGCCCGGTCGTACTGCTGGATCTCGATGCCGCCGAAGCGGTCCCGGCCGGGGCGCCAGTCCGCGCTCATGCTCAGTAGCCAACTGGTGCCGTCGTCGTCGTGGAACAGCGCCGCGTCGAATCCGCGCCCGTGCAGCTTCACCGGGTCCGACCAGGGGCCGGCGATGTCGTCGGCGGTGACGAGGAAGTTCTGAGGATCCCAGTAACCGCTGGCGAAGCTCGCCACGTCGCTGTAGACGAGGTGGAACTGACCGTCCTGGTACGTGAGGTCGGGCGCCCACACCCCGTTGGAGTCGCCGCAGCCGCGCAGGTCGAGCAGGCGTCGCTCGGTGATGATCCCACCCAGGCTGCGCCAGTTGACGAGATCACGCGAATGGTGCACGAGCACGCCCGGATACCACT
Source organism: Micromonospora sp. NPDC050276 (assembly GCF_044459545.1). NCBI lineage: Bacteria > Bacillati > Actinomycetota > Actinomycetes > Micromonosporales > Micromonosporaceae > Micromonospora > Micromonospora sp. NPDC050276. The sequence continues at coordinate 88,074 of NZ_JBITJA010000018.1, forward strand.
CGAAGGTCGAGGTGGCCAGGTAGTAGTCATCGCCGACGCGCAGGATCGACGGGTCCGGGTGGAACCCGGCGAGGACGGGATTGCGGATCGACCGGGTAGCGGTCGCCACGTTAGCGATGTCGGTCGACACGAGGGCTCCTCTGGACGGGCTGTCTGGAACTTCCGGAAAATTGCTGTCCCGGATTGCTAGAAGTCCTGCCTACGCTAGCCGGTCTTTTCGCAATAGGACAGAGGTCTTGACCGTTGCGGAAACAGCTCGTAGCGTGCCGGCCATCGATCGGTAATACCGGCGAAGCATTGAAAGTTTCGGAGATCCATAGATCGCCAGCCCGCCGGCTCAGCCGGCGTCCGAGCACCCCCTGAGTCCCCGAAGGGATGGATCATGACTACGCACCTCTCCCGCCGAACGCTGCTCGGCCTCGCCGGTGCCGGCGCCGGCGCGTACCTGCTGAGCGCCTGTGGCGGCGACGGCGAGTCCAGCGACCCCAACGCGCCGCAGACCATCAACTGGTGGCACATTCAGAACACCGAACCGATGTTGCCGGTCTGGGCCGCCATGGCCAACGAGTACAAGACCGCACACAGCAACGTCACGTTCACCATCCAGCCGCTGGAGAACGAGGCGTTCAAGGCCAAGCTCACCACCGCCACCCAGGCCGGCGACCCGCCGGACCTGTTCCAGTCGTGGGGCGGCGGCGTGCTCAAGCAGCAGGTCGACGCGGGCCTGGTCAAGGACCTCACCGACGACGTCAAGTCGTTGGTCGACGGCATCCTGCCCGCCGCGATGCAGCCGTACACGATCGACGGCAAGATCTACGGCATCCCGTTCGACATCGGCATGGTCGGGTTCTGGTACAACAAGGATCTCTTCACCCGTGCCGGCATCACCGAGGCCCCCACCACCTGGGCCGGCCTGCTCGACGTGGTCGGCAAGCTCAAGACCGCCGGCATCACGCCGGTCGCCCTGGCCGGCAAGGACAAGTGGCCGGCCCACTTCTACTGGTCCTACCTCGCGATGCGGATCGGTGGGGTGGGCGCGCTGCAGAAGGCCGTCGACGACAAGAACTTCGACACCCCCGACCTCGCCGCCGCAGGCGAGCGGCTCAAGGAGCTCGTCGACCTGCAACCCTTCCAGAAGGGATTCCTCGGCGCCGAATACGGCTCGCCGGACGGACAGGCCGCCACCATGGGCAACGGCGGCGCCGCCATGGAGCTGATGGGGCAGTGGGCGCCGGCTGTGCAGGCCTCCAGCTCGACCAGTAAGAAGGGCATCGGCGACAAGCTCGGCTTCTTCCCGTTCCCCGCCGTGGACGGCGGCAAGGGCACCGCCACCGAGGTCTTCGGCGGCGGCAACGGCTTCGCCGTCGGCAAGGACGCACCCGCTGCCACCATCGACTTCCTGAAGTTCCTGCTGAGCGCCGACAACCAGCGCCGGTCCGCCAAGACCGGCGCGGTGCTGCCGACCGTCGAGGCCGCCACCTCGGCCATTCCCGACGCCAACGGCAAGGTCGTCGCGGAGACGCTGGCCAAGAACACCGGCTTCCAGCTCTACCTCGACCAGGCGTACGCACCCGCGCTCGGGCAGCAGATCAACGACAGCGTCGCCGAGATCATCGCCGGCAAGAAGCAGCCGGCGGCGATCCTCAAGGACATCACGCAGGTGGCGAAGACCGTCTGACCGTGACCCGTCATCCATCCGTAGCCGGTCGTAGAACCCGAGTGGAGCAGGCATGACCAGGCCATCGACCGTGTCGGACACGAGGCGCGGCGACCCGGCGACCGATCCGCCGGCACCGGGGCCGGGCACCGCGCGACGGCGCGGCCGCCGGCCCCGGCCAGGCCGGGGTGGTGTCCTCGCCGTGTTCCTGGCGCCTGCCCTGGCGCTGTTCCTGCTGTTGGTCCTCGCCCCCATCGTGGTGGCCGGCTACGCCAGCCTCTACAAGTGGAACGGCTTCGGGCTGCCGGAGAACTTCATCGGGCTGGACAACTACACCCGCGCGTTCGGCGACCCGACCTTCCGCGGCGACCTGCGGCGCGGCCTCGTGCTGGTGGTGCTCTCCCTGGTCGTGCAGCTGCCCGCCGCGCTGGCCCTGGCCATGCTGCTCAACCAGCCACTTCGCGGCCGGGCCGTCTATCGGCTGATCTTCTTCGCTCCGTACGTGCTCTCCGAGGTCACCACGGCCGTCCTGTTCACCTTGGTCTTCTCACCCAACCGAGGGCTGGGCGAGGGGGTGGCCCGGTGGCTGGGCGCCGACGCGGGCACGGTCTTCGCCGACCCGGACACCGTCCTGTTCGCCGTCTTCCTGGTGGTGTCCTGGAAGTACTTCGGCCTCTACATGATGCTCTTTCTGGCCGCCCGCCAGGGCATCCCGAAGGAGTTGTCGGAGGCCGCCGTCACCGACGGTGCCACCGCCTGGCAGGCGTTCCGACACGTCACGCTGCCCCTGCTCGGCCCGACGATCCGGATCAGCGTGTTTCTGTCGGTCATCGGCACCATCCAGTTGTTCGACATGGTCTGGGTGCTCACCGGCGGCGGTCCGATCCACACCTCGGAGACCCTGGCCGTCACGATGTACCAGTACGGCTTCAAGCGTTTCGAGGTTGGCTACGCCAGCGCGATCAGCATCATCATGTTCCTGCTGAGCCTCGTCTTCGCCCTCTTCTACCAGCGCATCGTCCTGCGTCGTGACACCGCGGGTGCGATCACCAACCAGGGAGGCCAGCGATGACCGCCACGGCGAGCCGCGCCCCGCGGACCCGCAGTGTCGTCCTGCACCTCGTCTGCATCATCGTCGGCGCACTCATCGTCGTGCCGGTGTGGTTCGGCGTGCTCGGCGGCTTCAAGGACAACGGCCAGCTGTCCACCAACCCGCTGGGCTGGCCCGACCCCTGGGTGCCGAACTACCTGGAGATCCTGAGCGACGGGGTGTTCTGGCGGCAGCTCGGCAACAGTCTCCTCATCGCCGCGAGCAGCACCCTCATCGTGGTGGCCGCGGCGGCGATGGCGGCGTTCGTCTTCGCGCGGTACGCCTTCCGGGGCCGCGAGTTCCTGGTGACCCTGTTCGCGATCGGGCTGATGTTCCCGTTCGCGGTGGCCATCCTGCCGCTGTTCGTTCTGCTGCGCGGCATGGGTCTGCTGGACAATCCGCTCGGTGTCATCCTCCCGCAGGCCGCCTTCGGGCTGCCGATCACCATCATCATCCTGCGCCAGTTCTTCCGTACCATCCCGGCCGAGGTCGAGGAGGCCGCAGTTCTCGACGGCTGCGGCTCCTTCGGGTTCTTCTGGCGGGTCCTGCTGCCGATGGCCCGTCCCGCCCTGGCCACCGTGTCGGTGCTGGCCATCGTGACCAGCTGGAACAACTTCATGCTGCCGCTGGTCGTCTTCAGCGACCAGAGCTGGTGGACCCTGCCGGTCGGGGTTCAGGCGTTCCAGGGCCAGTACGCCGACGACACCGCCCGGGTGCTCGCCTATGTCGTGCTGTCCATGCTGCCGGCCCTGGGCTTCTATGCCGTGGCCGAACGCCAACTCATCGGTGGCCTCACCGGCAGCGTCAAGGGATGACATCGCACCACCGCGAGTAGACCTGATTTCCAGCTGGACGCAGGGGGGACCGTGGGCACGGAGAACGGCCGAAACGTCACCATCGCCATGATCGCGCGGTTGGCCGGAGTCTCCGTGCCCACCGTCTCCCGGGTCATCAACGGCCGCTCCGACGTCGCCCCCGACACGCGGGAACGCGTCGAGGCGCTCCTCAACCGACACGGCTACCGCCGCCGGTCACCGGCCCGGCGCACCGATGCCGCCCTCATCGACCTGGTCTTCAACGATCTGGACAGCCCCTGGGCCGTGGAGATCATCCGTGGCGTGGAGGACGTCGGCCAGACCAGCGGCGTCGGCACCGTCGTGTCGGCCATCCACTGGCGCATCTCGTCGGCCAAGCAGTGGCTCGACAACATGCGGACGCGCTCCACCGAGGGAATCATCTTCGTGACCTCGATGGTGAACCCACCGTTGCAGGCTGAGCTGCGCCGGCTCCGCCTGCCGGTCGTCATCATCGACCCGGCCGGGGTGGACCCGCAGGAGTCACCCACCATCGGCGCCACCAACTGGGCCGGCAGCCTGAGCGCCAACCAGTACCTGATCAGCCTGGGTCACCGCCGCATCGGCTTCATCGCCGGCCCACCGCACCTGATGTGCAGCCGGGCCCGGATGGACGGCTACCGGGCCGCGCTCGGCGCCGCCGACATCCCCGTCGACGACACCCTGATCCGCCCCGGGAACTTCTACCACGAGGCCGGCTTCACCGCGGGTATGCAACTGCTGGCCCTACCGGATCCACCCACCGCCATCTTCGCCTCCAGCGACCAGATGGCACTCGGCGTCTACGAGGCGGTCCGCAAGCGGGGCCTGCGCGTGCCCGACGACATCAGCGTGGTCGGTTTCGACGACCTGCCGGAGGTCCGGTGGTGCTCGCCGCCGCTGACCACCGTTCGTCAACCCCTGGCCGAGATGGGCATGCTGGCCGCACGGACAGTGCTGCGCCTCGCCGGCGGCGAGAGGACCGAGAGTCCTCGGGTCGAACTCGCCACCGAGCTCATCGTCCGGGATAGTGCCGCGCCCCCACGGCGACCGGCGCCGGTGCCGTCCGCGTCCACCTTGGTGCCCAGGACCAGGGCGACCGGCGCGTCCGGCACCTCGGCCTCGCCGTAGAGGCGGCCCTCGGCGGTGTCGCGGATCCACCTCACGCTGGCCACGGTGCCTCCGGTCAGCGCCACCGCCCCCACCACGAGCACACTGGAAGATAAAGATATTTGTCTATGGACAGGTACTCACTGTTAGCGCTAACGTGACGGACGGTCGTCGAAACCCCAGGGGCGCCGCAGCGGCCGGGACAGTTGTGCGACGACAACCCGTCTGCCCACCTGCCCAGCCGACGTCACTGAGCGGGGGCCCAAGGCCGGGCCGCCCGTGACGACGACCGTCGGTTCCAGCCCCGGTCGCCGGGTGGCGTCCCGCTGTTCGGAGTCCGGGCCCGAGCAGCGGGACGCCGCCCGGCCCGAGCCACACCCGTCGAGCGACACGACCGAGAACGCGGTGCAGGCGAACATCACCGCCGCCGGGCACCGCTGAGCCCGCCGTGGCCCGGCTCCGGAAGATTCCCCAGCCGGGCCACGGGCCGCCCAGGCAGCCGACGGGGTACGCCGACCCGGCGCGGCCATCGGTCACCGGATCAGCTGCGGGTCCAGTTCCAGTGCCACGCATCTTGAGATATCCGAGCCGAGAGTGCCATTGTGATACGTCGATGAAGAGCCGCGCGCGGGGCTGACGTCCGTCCACTGGGCAGCCGGGATCCAGATGTGATCTCCGGGGGACGGTGACACCAGCGATGGACCAACGAGCGTCATCCGTTCACGAGTTCGCCCGTCACCGCGCCGCACCCGGGCCGGTTGGGCGGCTCATCTGCGCGAAGGAACCCCGCCCATGCGTACACCGAAGACCCGCGCGGCACTCCTGGCGGGCCTGCTGCTCGCCGCGAGCGCGTTCGCGGTCGTCAACCCACCAACCGCCAGTGCGGCGGCCGACCCGGTCACCGTGACCGTCAACGCCCGCGCGGGTCTGGCGACCGTGCCGGACACCGCTCTCGGCGTCAACCACGCCATCTGGGACTCGAACCTCGGCACCGCCGAGACGTCGGACCTGCTCCGGGATGCCGGCGTGCAGATGATGCGTTACCCCGGCGGCTCGTACGCCGACATCTACCACTGGAAGGACCACACCGCACCCGGCGGCTACGTCGCGCCCGGAACCGACTTCGACACCTTCATGGCGGCGGTCCGGCGAGCCGGTGCGCAACCAATGATCATCGCGAACTACGGCACCGGCACGCCCGCCGAAGCCGCCGACTGGGTGCGGTACGCCAACGTGACCAAGGGTTACGGCGCGCGGTACTGGACCGTTGGCAACGAGAACTACGGCAACGGCCACTACGGGTCCGCGTGGGAGGCGGACGACCACCCGGACAAGAGCGCGACGCAGTACGCGAGGCTGGTGGTCGAGTACGCCGACGCGATGAAGGCGGTCGACCCCGGCATCAAGGTCGGGGCGGTGTTGACCATGCCGGGCAACTGGCCGGACGGCATCACCGCCGGCAGCGACCCGGGCCCGTGGAACCAGACCGTGCTCTCCATCGCCGGCCCGAAGATCGACTTCGTGGACGTGCACTGGTACCCGGGTGGCACCGCCGCCGAGTCGCTGGCCCGCGTCAACCACCTCCCCGACGCCACCTACCTGCTGCGCCAACAACTCGGTCGGTACGCCGGCCCGAACGCCGATCGCATCGGCATCAGCTTCACCGAGCTGAACGTCGACGCCGGACGCAACACCCAGCCGGCCGCGCTCTTCCTGGCCGACGTCTACAGCGGTCTGCTGGAGAACGGCGTCTTCACCGCCCACTGGTGGAACGTGCACAACGGCATGGGCAGCGTGACGCAGGTGGCCGGCCAGACCGACTACGGTGACTTCGGCATGCTCTCCAGCGGCGCCTGCACCGAGGACGGCTCGGTCTGCCAGCCGCCACTGAACACGCCGTTCGCGCCGTACCACGCACTGAGCATGATGAAGCTCTTCGCGACGACCGGCGACCAGTTCGTCCGCGCCGGCACCGACGAGCCCCTGGTCACCGCGCACGCCGTCCGCCGGGGCAACGGTGACCTCGCCGTGCTGCTGCTGAACAAGGATCCGGACAACGCTCACCCGGTCACCATCGACTACGCCGGGTTCGCCCCGTCGGCCGCCGCGCCGACGGTGTCCACCCTCACCAACGGCGCCACCGGCATCGCCACCAGCCAGTCCGGCTCGGCGACCAGCCGGACGCTGCCGGCGTACTCGCTGACCATGCTCGTGCTGCGCCCGGCCGACACGACCGCCGGACGGCCGGCGGCACCGGGCCAGCCGACCGCGAGCGGCGTCACCGACCGTGCCGCGACGATCTCCTGGCCGGCGGCCACCCCGGGCGGCAGCCCGATCGCCAAGTACGAGGTGCACCGGCAGAACGGCGCGGTCAGCGAGCAACTGGGCGAGACGACGTCCACCTCGTTCACGGTCGGCAACCTCGTACCGGGCAGCAGGTACACCGTCAACGTGCTGGCCCGCGACACCGCCGGCCGGGTGTCCTGGGCCTCACCACCGCTCACCTTCGCCACCGGAAGCCCGACCACCAGTGCGTGCACCGTCCGCTTCACCACGAGCAACGACTGGGGCAACGGCTACATCGGTGGCGTCGACATCGTCAACAACGGGACCAGCCCGATCAACGGCTGGACTCTCACCTGGACCTGGCCCACCGGCTGGCAGCAGGTGAGCAGCGGCTGGAACGCCACCTGGGAGCAGGTCGGCACCGCCGTACGGGTCACGCCCACCACCGACAACCGGCAGATCGCCGCCGGCGGCACCGTGAGCGCCGGCTTCGTCGGCGCGTACAGCGGGCCGAACGTGCTGCCCAGCACCTTCACGCTCAACGGCACCGTCTGCGCCACCGGCTGACACCACCGCGGCCGGCTGGCCCGTTCCGCGGACCAGCTGCCCAGGGTCAGCTCCACCGATCCGCGCGGCGGCACCGGCACCAGGTTCTCGACCAGGTACCCGGTGAAGTCCCGGTAGTACGCGCCTGCGCCGAACGCGGGCGACACGGCGGCGTCGTCGCGGGTCAGCGACAGGACCGTCACCGCCGGGTCCGGCACCCGACTCAGTCGGCACTCGGCATCGCGGTTGTTGACCAGCTTCAGCCGCAGGGTGACCCGCTCACCCACCCGGTAGGTCGGCTGCGCTGAGCTGACCGTCAGACCGACCGTCGCCGCGTCGCTGGTCGGGGCCGACGAGGGACGCGACCGCCGGCACCCGACCGTCGTGGCCGTCAGCAGCAGCGCGAGGAGGGCGGCGAGCGCCGTTCGACCCGTCGTCCCTGCACGGGGTACGCCCATGGGCCGCGTGCCTCCTCCGGCTGCCGACCAGCGTCGTCACAGATCCCGGCCAGCCTGCGCCGCAGGGTGCGGGGAGCGCTGTCGTGATCCGGCTCGGTGGATGTCCGCTAGCCGACCGGGGGGCGGGTGGCCGATTGCCAGGCATGGTCACACCGTGCGGCAAGATCCACTCGTGTTTCCGGAAGTTGGGGTGTCCTTGGCCTTCCGATACCCCGACTTCTGGAAAGGCGAGTGGATCAGCCCTCCACCGGCCGCGTCGTTGGCGACATTCCGTTGTGGAGACCACTACGCTCAGACGGTGGCTCGCTGATTCGGGTCGAGCTGAATGCACGTCGGCCTGACCGGGCCATTCAGTCTGGCCCGTCTGCCTGATCACAAATGGGTGGCGGAGATGGAGAACCATCTCGGTGGGGTTGTCGTCGACCGCGACGACGATGTGGATACCCTCATGTCGAGGTGGGAGATGGTTCGCAGCAAGGCGCTGCCCCGCCGCCAGTCACTCGATCTGATGAGGGAAGTGGAGACATCATGGACCTGATCAACGCTGTGTGGCGGAAGCCCACCTGCAGTGGCTCCGGCGGTGGCAACTGCGTCGAAGTCGCGGACAACCTGCCGGGCATCGTCGGTGTGCGGGACTCGAAAGATCCCGAAGGCCCGGCGCTGGTCTTCGGGCCGGTGGCCTGGCGAGCATTCGTCGCCGAGGTGGCCCGACGGTCGTAACCAATCCCCGAACGCGCCGAAGCGCCCGCCCCCGAAACGAGGGGACGGGCGCTTCGCGGTGCGGGGCCGGTCAGCCGACCACGGACCGCAGGGGCACCTTCGCGTCGCGCAGCGCACGGACCAGATCCCTCGCGAACGGGTGTTCGTCCGCCTGGAGTCCCTGCGGGTTCGGGATCACGACGTACGCCGAGCCGTTCTTCGCGGACGCCCGCGCGGCGGTGGTGAAACGGCCGACGATCGCCTGGGTGCGGGGTAGGTCGCTGGCCGCCACCTCGATGGTGATCGGCCGCCACCCGCCGCCCAGGTCCGCCGTCACCGGCGCGGCGGCGGCGCTGGCGCGCGCTGCGTCGGTGCCCGGCGCGCGTCGTGCGCCAGCCTGACCGGCCGGGTAGAGCAACGCGTTGGCCACCAGGTGCAGACCATTTTCGTTGTACGCCCGGAAGAGCGGATTGAACGCGAACAGCACCGCCCGACCGGCGCCGGTCGGCTCGTCGACGACGGCGGCCGTGCCCTTCAGTGCGTCCGCACCGACGGTGTAGCCGTTGGCCCAGAATGTGTCGCCCGTCGGGTAGGTGAGCACGTTCGTCCCGGTGGTGCTCGGGTTGAGGATCGGGTCGCTGTTGTTGAACTCGAAGTCCTCCGCCGGGCGGCCCGACGCGACCGGACTGTCGTGGTCGACGTCGACGCGCAGGTGCGAGCCGATCACGAGGTAGTCCGCCGGCTTCGGCTTCTCCGTGGTCGAGGTGAGACCGGCGGCACGAGCCAGCCGGGTGCCCTCGTTGCGCAGCCCCACGTAGGTGTGGCCCTGGCCGATCCAGTCGCGCAGGTTGGCCTGCCCGGCGGCGGTCAGACCGCCGGTGGCGCTGCTGCCGTCGGGCACCAGCAGCACGGTACGTCCGGTGAACGCCTCGGTGTTGTCGTTGATGTCGGCCGTGGTGACCGGCGTGAGGTCGAGCCCCCCGCCGGAGCCTATGAACCGGCCGACACGGCGGTCAAGCTCTGATCGACTTCGGTGACTGCGTGGGATGCCGGCACCAGGCCGGGCTGGCAGGATGGTGGCGGGGTTTGTCGTCGTCGGGAAGGAGGAGACCGTGCCAGAGACGATCACGCTCGCGGTCGGTCCGGATCTTCCGGCTGCCGATGCGCAGCGTTCGCTGGCGTCCTGGCTGCGCGCCGATGACCGGCTTCGCGGGGCAGTGAGCCTGACGCCGACGGACGGCGCGTCCGAGGGTGGCGCGGGCGTGCTGCGGGTGGCGGTCGAGGATGCGGGAGCCGCCATGGTGCTGGTCCAGGCGGTCGCCGGCTGGCTGACCCACCGCCGCGACGACGCGACCGTGCGGCTCAGTCGACCCGACGGCTGGTCGGCCGAGGTGGACGTGCACCATGCTCGGGACATGGAGCAGGTGACCGCGCTCATCGACGCCGCCGTGCGGGCGGTCACCGTCGACAAGGGTTGAACGGCCCGCCGCCAGCGAAAAATCGGCCGGCGACGGGCCGGGTGGATCGGGGTACGCCTACCAGGTCGTCAGGCCGAGGTCGATCGTCTTGGTCAGGGTGGCGTTGTCGTCGTCACCGTCGAGCGACCAGACCATCGCACCGCCCAGCCCGGCTCGGCGGATGTAGAGCGTCTTCTGCAACACGACCGCCGGATCGTCGTACGTCCACAACGTCGTACCGTCGAACAACCAGGCGTGCCCGGCGCGCAGGTCGCGGTGCACGGTGTAGCCGTTACCGGCCAGGGTCTTGAGCACCTTGTAGTCCTCGTAGCCGGCCTCGAAGGTGGCCGGCGCCGGCCCGGTGGCCGGCTGGAACAGGCCGTTGCCGCCGCCGGTGATGCCGGTCCAGCCACGACCGTAGTAGGGGATGCCGAGCACGAGCTTGTCCCGTGGCGCGCCACGGGCGATCCACCCGTCGATGGCCACCTCGACGGAGAAGTCCGGGTTGTCCGGGGCGCCCGCCGGGACGCGAAGCGCCGACTGCTGGTTGGCCCGCGCGTCCCAGCCGCCGTGGAAGTCGTACCCCTGCACGGTGGCGAAGTCCAGGTACTTGAAGATCTTGCGGCCCTCGTAGCCGGCGTCCATGGTGGCCGGGCTGGCCGGCAGGAACGCGGTCAGCGGGTGGTGCGCGCGGGTCGTGCGCCCGTACGCGTCGAGCTGCCGGCGGAACTCGGCGAGCAGTTTGGTGAAGTTCTCCCGGTCCTCCGGGCGGACGACGTTGCCGGGCTCACCCTCCGAGCCGGGCCACTCCCAGTCGAGGTCGATGCCGTCGAAGACGCCCGCCGCGGCACCCGGGCCGCCGGGCAGGTTCCCCTTGAGGTAGAGGTCGATGCAGGACGTGACGAACGCCTTGCGGGAGGCGTCGGTGCGGGCCGCGTTCGAGAAGTACGTGGACCAACTCCAGCCACCCAGTGAGATCAGCACCTTCAGTTTCGGGTGCTTGGCCTTGAGCTTGGCGAGTTGGCCGAAGTTGCCGTTGAGCGCCTGGCCCGGGGCGTCCGCGACGCCGTCGACGCTCTCCTCGGCCGGCACCGGGCGCTGGTAGTCGGCCCAGGCGTCACCCTCGCCCGGCCCGCCGTCCAGGTAGCAGCGGCCGTCCTCGCTGACATTGCCGAAGGCGTAGTTGAGGTGGGTGAGGCGGCTCGCCGCCCCGGAGGTTTCGAGTTTCTTGACCGGGAAGGCCCGGCCGTAGATGCCCCACTGGGTGAAGTAGCCGACCCGGTGGTAGCCGGCGCGGCGCTGCTGGTTGTCACCGGCGCTGGCGGCGGCGGGCGGGGCGGCGGTGACCAGCAGGGTCGCCAGGGCGACGACGGCGGTGAGACGGCGGTGGCGGAATGGTCGCATCGGCACACTCCCACGAGACATCAAACAGAATTAGTAAAGAGACTTATCTGATTGATGAAGTTAAGCCGATCACCGTCCGGGGTCAAGGGCCGTCCGTCCACATGGGGGATTGTGACGGCGTTACCGGGTGGTAACGATGTTGTGCCATGGACTCCGCCCTGACTCTGATCGGACTTCCCGTCGCCCTCGGCATCATCATGCTCGGTCTCGGTCTCGGACTGACCATGGCGGATTTCCGCCGGGTGGCTCAGCATCCACGAGCCGCCGTCATCGCCCTGGTGTGCCAGGTGCTGGTGCTGCCGGCGCTCTGCTTCTGCCTCGTCCTCGCCTTCGACCTCGCGCCCGAACTGGCCGTCGGCATGATGCTGCTGGCCGCGTCGCCCGGCGGCACCACGGCCAACCTCTACAGCCACCTGTTCGGCGGACACGTGGCCCTGAACATCACCCTGACCGCCATTAACTCGGTGCTCGCCGTGTTCACCCTGCCGATCCTGGTCAACCTGTCGGCGGCGTACTTCCTGCCCGACGGCAGGAGCATCGGCCTGCAGTTCGACAAGGTGCTCCAGGTCTTCGCCATCGTGCTCGTCCCGGTCGCGATCGGCATGCTGATCCGGGCCCGGGTGCCGCACGTCGCCGAGCGGTTGCACCGCCCGGTCCGGATCCTCTCCGTCGTCGTGCTCGTCGCGGTGATCGTCGGCGCGGTGCTCGGCGAGCGCGAGCACATCGCCGACTACTTCGTCTCGGTCGGCCTGGCCGTGCTCGCCTTCAACCTGCTCAGCCTCGCCATCGGGTACGGGGTGCCGCGGCTCGCCGGTGTCGACCGGAGCGCCGCCACGGCCGCCGGGTTCGAGATCGGCATCCACAACAGCACCCTGGCCATCACGATCGCGCTCAGCCCGGCACTGCTCAACAGCACCCAGATGGCCATCCCGGGCGCTGTTTACGGCATCGTCATGTTCTTCACCGCGGCGGCCTTCGGCTACCTGGTGACCCGCGTCGGCGCCCGGTCCGCCGCCACCCTGACACCCGGCCGGCCACTGCCCTGACGCCCGGACGCGGCCGGCAGGGCGTCAGGGCGGTCGCCGGCGCTCAACCGACCTGGCTGTTGTCCTTCTGCGCGCCCCAGCCGTGCCAGCGGTCGACCTCGATCAGGGCGCTGACCCGGGCACGTTCCCGCCGCGGGTACGCGTTGCCCGTGTAGTGCTCCGACAACCGGTCGATGTCCGCCAGGCCCTCGTCGGCGCGGAGTTCGACGACGTGCCCGATGATGCTGACGTGGGTGTACCAGCCGGCCTCGTCGAGCACGGTGAGGGACACCCGGGGGTCGTTGCGGACGTGCTCCAGCCGGCGGCGGCTCTCGTCCATGTTCACCAGGATCCGGCCGTCCTCCCACAGGTACCAGGTCGCGGCCGAGACCGGCTGGCCACCGTTGCGAAGGGTGGTCATGACGGCGGGGTTCGGCTTCTGGAGCATGGCGACCGCGGCCTCGGGAAGCGGTGGCTTGGACATGAAGTCTCCTCTTGACGTCAGCGTTTACCCCTGCACGTTACGCACCCGCAGGCCCCGATCATGGTGGTACGCGCGGGTACATCGCGCGGTCAGCCGAGCCAGCGGCCGTCACGCATGAGGACGCGTCCCTTCAGCTCGTTCGCCTCCCGCCAGGCCTGGATGCGCTGCGGTCGGATCAGAAAGTACTGGTAGGGCTCGTCGAGAGCGCTCGGGTCGAAGCCCGTCTTGGTCGCGAACGCATCACCCGTCTCCGGGCCGAGGTCGGCGATGTCCACCGGCTCGGCGGTGCCGTCGACGATGACGACGTCGCGCGTCGGCCCGAGGCTGAGTCGTACCCGGCCATCCGCCACCAGGTTACGGCCGGTGACCGAGGCGCGCGGCGTTGCGACGAGGAACGCGGTCCCGTCCCAGAGGAACGAGAGTGGGATGAGGTGTACGCCCCCGGGGGCGCCCGCCGTCGCGACCCAGAGGTCGATGTCGCTCTCCAGTCTGGCGCGAGTGTCCCGAAGCCTCTGCTCAAGCCCACGCGGCGGAACGTCCGTCATGCTTGCTCCAGTCACTTCGCGGTCGCCAGCGATGCGGCTTCCCAGGCGAACCCGTCCGGGTCGGTGAAATGCCCGCCGTCGCCGCCGATCGTGAGTCGATGCGACCCGGTGCCGCCGGGGGCGACGCCGACGTCCTTGGCGAGGGCCCGACGTCGGTACAGCGCCAGCTTCACGGGGCTGGACCCAGCAACGAACTCGACATACATGCGGCCGAAGCTCTTCGCCACGGCAAGGCCGCGCTCGACGTAGAACCGCTTGCTCGCAGGCACGTCCGCGACTCCGAGCAGGAGCACGATCTCGTCGATCTGCCGGGTGGCCGGGCCGCTGTCCTTCTTCGCCGAGGTCGCGATCTTCCAGATCGTCCCGTCCGGGGCTTGCACGACACCGCCGTAGCCCCAGAGCGACTTCGCAGCAGGCTTCAGCGACGTGGCACCGGCGTCCAGGGCGGTGCCGATGAGGCCGTCGACGGTGGCCGGCTGGGACACCGTGAGCGCCAGCGTGAACCCACGGAAGCCGCTCGTCGGTGCGTCCGAGGCCCGCAGGCGAATCTGCTTGTCCAGACCGAAGGCGGCGGTGTAGAAGCGCTGGGCGGCCGCGGGGTCGGCCACGTCGAGGGTGACGGATGCGATGGATGTCATGGCGATCACGCTATTTGCGCCCGGGCGACCGGCGCTTCTTGATTCCTGACCGGTCTCGTCAGCTGTCCGGAACGGCGCACATCGAGGACCGGACGGCTCAGCGAAGCTCTTGGATGCGGACCAGGTTGCCGGCGGGATCGCGGAAGGCGCAGTCGCGGATGCCGTACGGCTGCTCGGTCGGCTCCTGGACGACCTCGGCGTCGCCGGCCTGCACCTTTTCAAAGGTGGTGTCGAGGTCCCGCGTGGCCAGCAGGATCCAGCCGTAGGTGCCCTTGGCCATCATCTCGGTGATGGTGCGGCGCTCGTCCTCGGTGGCCCCGGGGTCCGCGGCCGGCGGCGCCAGGAGGATGGACGTGCCGGGCTGGTCGGCGGGGCCGACCGTGATCCACCGCATCGTGCCCTGACCGACGTCGCTACGGACCTCGAAGCCGAGGGCGTCGCGGTAGAAGGCCAGGGAGGCGTCCGGGTCGGTGTGCGGCAGGGAGCAGGTGTGAATCGTGATGTCCATATCGATCATGCTAGGGGTAACGCCGTACCCACGTGTGGGTCCCCGTTTGCCCCCGGCGAAGATGTAGTCATGAGCAATCCCGCACTGCCCAGGCGCGTCGTCGTCACCGGCGCTACCGGCAAGCTCGGCCGTGCCGTGGTCGCCCACCTGCGCGCGGTGGGCGTGGACGTGCTGGCGGTGGACCGCGCCGGCGGCCGCGACCCGCGCGACGTGCACGGCGAGTTCCTCCTGGTCGACCTGACCGACTACGGGCAGGTGGTGGAGGCGTTCACCGGGGGTGCCGACGAGCACGCCGGTGGGGTCGACGCGGTCGTGCACCTGGCGGCGGTCCCGGCCCCCGGGCTGATGGCGAACGCGACCACCTTCGCGAACAACTCGGCGGCGACGTACAACGTGTTCGCGGCGGCCCGGGCGGCCGGGATCAAGCGGGTCGTGTGGGCGTCGAGTGAGACGGTGCTCGGGCTGCCGTTCGACACCCCGCCGCCGTACGCGCCGGTCGACGAGGAATACGCGCCGCGACCCGAGTCGACGTACTCGCTGAACAAGGCCCTGGAGGAGGAGATGGCACGGCATTTCTGCCGCTGGGACCCGGAGCTGGTCATGGTGGGTCTGCGCTTCTCCAACGTGATGGACGTCGAGGACTACGCGCCGTTCCCCTCGTTCGACGCCGACCCGCGGCTGCGCCGGTGGAACCTGTGGGGCTACATCGACGCCCGCGACGGTGCTCAGGCGGTCGAGCGGGCCCTCGCCCACGACCAGCCCGGTGCCGACATCTTCATCATCGCCAACGCCGACACCGTCATGACCAGGTCCAGCGCCAGCCTGATGGCCGAGGTCTACCCGAGCGTCGAGATCCGTAAGGAGCTGGGCGAGCACGAGACCCTGCTCAGCATCGACAAGGCCCGCCGGGTGCTGGGGTACGAGCCGCGGCACTCCTGGCGGGACCATGTCGACCTGACGTAGGTCAGCGCGCCGCCTGGTAGGCGCGGCCGACGGCGGTGGCCGTGCTGCCGGTGCGGAACAGTCCGGTCTGGTCCTTGTCCGTGGCGGGCAGGCCGAACCAGGCGTACCGCTGAAGCCAGGACAGGCCGGCCAGCATCCGGGTCGCCGCGGTGAGGAACGCGGCCTGCTGCGCCTGGGTCGGGAAGCGGACGCCGTTGGAGAAGTCGATCAGAGCGAACTCGGTGAGCCAGATCGGCAGCTGGTACCGGTCGTGCACGGCCTGCAGGTACGACTTCAGCTGGTTGACCGCGTTGGCGGTGGTGAAGTCTCCGCCGTACCAGTGCAGGGCGATGAAGTCGACGCGGTAGCCGCGCTGCTTGGCACCGGCCATGAATCGGTCGAGCCATTCGCCCGGCCGGTCGCCGCCCCAGGCCACCGCGGGGCTGCCCAGCGGAAGGCCGGTGGCCTGCAACTGCGGCCACAGCTCCAGCGCCTGCTCGACGGTCATCTCGGCCTGACCGGCCAGGTCCGGCTCGTTGAACCCGAGCAGGTAGCGGCCGTTGCTCTTGGCCCGTTGCAGGTTGGTCGCGGTGACGCTCTTCGCTCCCCAGATCATCGGCACGAACTCGGCGCCCTTCGGGCTGGTGACGCCCTGGTGGCCCACGTCCCAGGTGTAGTACCAACTCGCCCCGGAGTTGGCCAGCGCCTGGCTGACGCCGTCGAAGGTCCACACCCCGACGCCCTTGCGCTTCGAGGTCACCGCGGGGGCCGCCGGGGCGACCGGACGCCCGGTCGTCGGCTTCGCCGTCACCGTCGGCGACGGGCTCGCCCCCGCCGGGCTCGTCGGGGCGGCGGGCGTGGTCGCGCTGGGTGCGCTGGGCTGCGGGCTCGTGGCCGGCGGCGCGTCGGGCGCCTGCGTCGCCGCCGGGGCGGGCGTCGGCCCCGTCGGTTGCACCACGACGATCACACCCGTCACCAGTACGGCGACCACGGCGGCCACGACGAGCGGCCACAGCAGACGCCTCGCACCGACCGGGAGGCGGCCGGGTAACCCGCGTCGCGGGTCCGCGTGGACGCCGCGGTTCCCCCTCGTGGCGTCCGCTTCTCCCTGGCCGGTTGCGCGCATCGTCTCGACTCCTTCACGTGGTCGTACGGTTACCCGGTGCAGCCGATGACGGAAGATCCGTCACCCGCCTCCCCTCAGGAGACTGGCCGGCCGCATCGGGATAACGGTTTCCACGCTGACGCTGCCGTTACCACCCGGCCTGTGCGGTCAGGGTCTGGCGCAGGTACGTCTTCGGCCTGGACCCCACGGTCGAGCCGACGACCTCGCCCTGGCGGAAGACGAGCAGCGTCGGCAGGGACATCACCCGGTAGGTACGGGTCGCTTTCGGGTTCTCGTCGGAGTTGAGCTTTGCCACGACCATCCGGTCGCCGAACTCCTGGGCCAGTTCGGCGAGGCTCTTCTCGATGGCCTTGCAGGGCGGACACCAGTCCGCCCAGAAGCCGACGACCACGGGCCGGTCGCTGGCCAGCACCAGCTCCGCGAACGTGTCGTCGGTGACGGTGATCAGCGAGCCTACTTCCGCCTCTTGAGGCATGTTTCCTCCCGATGTGCGATCGCCTGGGCGAGTTGACCGTGGAGTTGCTGGCGTACCGCGCTGAGCCGGTCGATGACGCCGTCGACCTCGACGATCTTGCGCCGCAGCACCACCACCGAGTCCGGGCAGACGTCGCCGGACGAGCCGCGGCAGGTGGTCGGAATACCCCTTTTTGGGTACGCGACCCGCTCCTCGCGGCTGTCGTGCTCGTTGATGTCGTCCCGCCCGTAGCCCGGTAGGACGTTGTCCTCACGGCGCGTCCCAGGCTGGGAAGGGGCTAGGCTTCGGCACGTGATTGACGTGCAGGCAAGCGGGAGCGACGAGCGGCTGCGCCGCATCGAGGTCGTCACCGACGCCGCACTGTCCCAGCTCGGCGTCAAGGACCTTCTGGAGGAACTCCTCGACCGTGTCCGGGAGGTGCTCGGGGTCGAGACCGCGGAGATCCTGCTGCTGGACGTGCACGCCCAGCAGTTCGTGACCGCTGCCCGGAAGGGGCTGGGGGACGCCCGGCCGCGTTCTCGGATCCCCGTCGGTCGCGGCCTCGCCGGCCGGATCGCCCAGGAGATGCAGCCCGTCATCCTGGACGAGGTCGTCGCCGACCCCGACGACCAGATTCTCTCCGGCCACCAGGCTCGCTCGCTGGTGGGTGTGCCCATGCTGGCCGGCGGCGAGGTCATCGGCGTCGTGCTCGTCGGCGGTGTCCGGCCGCGCCGGTTCAGCGCAGCCGACGTGCAACTCCTGCAACTCGCCGCCGACCGGGCCAGCCTTGCCACCCGCACGCAGGCCAGCGGCCTCGACCGCACCGCCGCGCTCGCACTGCAGCGCAGCCTTCTGCCCACCCACCTGCCGCAGGCGCCGGGCGTGGACATGGCCGCCCGCTACGTACCCGGTCACGACGCCGGCGTCGGTGGCGACTGGTACGACGTGTTCACCCTCCCGTCCGGCTGGCTGGGCGTCGTCATCGGGGACGTCTCCGGACACGGGTTGCCCGCCGCCGTCGTGATGGGGCGCCTCCGCAGTGCCCTCCGGGCGTACGCGTTGGTCTGCGACGACCCGGCCAGCGCGCTGACCCTGCTCGATCGCAAGATCCACCACTTCGAGGCGGGAAACCTCGCCACCGTCCTCTACGCCGTGATCTCCCCGGACCGCACCACCATGCGGGTGTCCCTCGCCGGGCACCTGCCGCCCATCCTGGCCACACCGGGACGCCCGGCCGAGATCCTGACACTGCCAGTCGATCTTCCGTTGGGCGTTGGCCCGCGCCAGCCGGCCCGCCGCTACACCGAGGTCGCGTTTCCTTCCGACGCGGTGCTGATCTGCTACACCGACGGGCTGATCGAACGCCGTGGCGAGGTCATTGACGTCGGCATGGATCGGCTCCGTGCCGCCGTCGAACCGGCTCCCGCCGAGACGGTCTGCGCCCGCATCATGAGCACACTCGCGGCCGAACAGACCATCGACGACATCGCCCTACTCGCCATCCACACAACCGGCGGAAGGCTCTCTTGAACGACTTCGAACCGTCGGAGCCAGCAGCATGAGCAACTCGGTCGCCACCCGGACTGACGGTCTTGTCCACCCCGCCCTCTTCTACGGCGACGAGGAGGAGTACCTGGCCGGCACGGTGCCGTTCGTCCAGGCCGGCCTCGAAGCTGACGAGCCCGTCCTGGTCGCCGTGCCGAAGGACAACCTCGACCGCATCCGGGCCGCCCTCGGCAGCGACGCGGCCAGAGTCCAGCTGCACGACATGAGCGTGGCCGGCCGCAACCCCGGGCGGATCCTGCCGGGCGTCCTGCTCGCCTTCGCCACCGCCCACCCCGACAAGCGGGTACGCATCATCGGTGAACCCATCTGGGCTGGCCGTACGGCGACCGAATACCCCGCCTGCGCCCAACACGAGGCTCTGATCAACGCGGCGTTCGCCAGCCGGCCGGCCACCATCCTCTGCCCCTACGACACCGGCCGGCTCGACCAGAGTTGGCTCGACGACGCCCGCCGCACTCATCCGATCCTCCAGATGGGCACCGTCGTGCGGCAGAGCCCCCACTACGCCGATCCGATCGTCGTGGCGGCCGGGTTCAACCTGCCGCTGCAGGACCCACCCGCCCACGCGACCACCATCGCCATCGACCTGGTCGCCCTTGCGACGATCCGCCGGGTGGTGACCGCCGAGGCCGTGGCAGCCGGTCTGTCCCCGGAGCGGGTCTCCGACCTGACCCTGGCCGTCAACGAACTGGCCACCAACACGGTCAAGCACACCGCGGCCGGCGGGACTCTCGCGGTCTGGACCGACCCCACCCGGCTGATCTGCCAGTTCCGGGACACCGGGCACATCACGAACCCACTCGCCGGCCGGATCCCCCCGCCGCCGCAGCAGCCCGGCAGTCGAGGACTCGTCCTGGTCAACCAACTCTGTGACCTCGTGCGTGTGCACACCCTGCCCGGCGCCACCACGATCCGCGTGCACATGCACCGCTGACGCCGGACGGACCCCGGGGCGAGGCGACGATCGTCAGCGGCGCAGGGTCGTCGACGGCGACTCGCCGAAGCGGCTCCGGTACTCGGTTGCGAACCGACCGAGGTGCACGAAGCCGTGTTGCAGGGCAACCGTCGTCACGGATGCCCCCGGCGCGGCCGAGCGGAGCGTACGGTTCGCCGCGTCGAGCCGGCAGGCCCGCAGGTACGCCGTCGGGGTGGTCTGCAGCTCACGGCGGAAACAATCCTGCAGCGTACGGATGCTCACCCGGAGCGTCTCGGCGACGTCACCGACGGTCAGTGCCTCGCGGTGGTGTTCGGAGATCAGGGCGCAGGCCCGGCGGACGAGGCGCCCGGGGTGAGCGTGGTGGCCCGGCTCGGCGAGCAGGTGGGAATGGCTGTGCCGGTGGGCCAGCAGCAGTTTGCCGATGAGCCCCTGTTCGAAGCGGGCGGCGACCTGCGGGTGATCGAACAGGGACGCCTCCGCCGGCTGCGACAGCTCGTCGGCGAGGAAAGCCACCCCGCGCGCCCACGCCTGCGCCGTCGGCGTGGTCATGAGCATGCCGATGTCGAAGTGGACCGGTTCGTCCACCGGGCGGCCCAGCAGGCGGGCGAGTTCCCGGTCGACGGCCCGCCGGTCGGCGTAGAAGATCCGGTGCGGTGACCCCTCGGACCAGCGCATGTCCGAGGCGTCGTACGGGGACAGGACCGAGGCGACGTCGGGCGTCGAGGTCACCGTCTGACCGGCGTGCCGGACCACCGTGCTGCCGGCGTTGGGGATCTGGACGAGGTAGAAGGTCTCCAGCGCGGGCGGTTGGATGCGCACCGCCTGGCCGTAGTCGAGGTCGACCACACCCACCCCGCCCGCCCGGCGAGCCGCCATCCGCAGACGCACGCTGCGCACGCCCGCCTGCGGGGTGAGCCGGTGCGGACAGAAAACCCGGCCCACCTCGGCGCGAGCCTGGTCGACGTCATCCGTTCGGACCGTCACCGCAGCCATCCGACACCTCCCGGGCGTCCCGTCGCGCCGACCGTAAATGGTCAGCGGGCCGGATCAGCCCCGAAAGCCGTCGACCCGACAGGAAGAGGGTGCGGCTGCGTACCGCGGATACCGCTCGCGTCGAACGGATAGCGACCTTCCCGGCCTGCTCGTTAGCGTGCGACCACCGCTGGCGGTCCGGGCCGGCGCGGTTTTCGGCAGGGGTTCGCGTTCTTCGGAGGAGACCATGAGGATTGCCGTCGTCGGTGCCGGATTCGCCGGTGTGAGCGCAGCAAAGGTGCTGCGGCAGAGCGGGTTCGACGTGACAGTGTTCGAGCGGGCACCCGACGTCGGCGGGGTGTGGAGTCGTACCCGGCGTTACCCAGGTCTGCACACCCAGAACGACAAGGGCACCTACCACCTGTCCGACCTGCCGATGCCCGCCCACTACCCGCAGTGGCCGTCCGGTGAGCAGGTTCAGCGGTACCTGGAGAGCTACGTTGAGAAGTTCGGGCTGGCCAGCGCGCTGCGGCTGTCCACGGAGGTCGCCTCCGCCGAACTCGTTCACGACGAGACCGGGTGGTTGGTCACATCGCGGCCGGCGGGCGCCCAGGACCCGCTGACGGTGGAGCGGTACGACCACCTCATCGTCGCCAACGGCATCTTCAGCGACCCCCTCGTCCCGTCCTACGCCGGGCACGCGAGTTTTGCCGCCGCCGGAGGACGCGTGCTGCCCACGGGGGAGTTCCACGACATCGAGGCGGCCCGGGGTAAGAGCGTCCTCGTCGTCGGGTACGGCAAGTCGTCCTGCGATGTGGCGGTGCCGGTGAGCGAGGTGGCCGCCCGGACCCACGTCGTCGCCCGCGAACTGCTCTGGAAGATGCCCCGTAAGCTCGGCGGCGCGCTCAACTACAAGTACCTGCTGCTCACCCGGATGGGTGAGGCGCTGTTCCGCTACCTGCACCTGAAGGGCTTCGAACGGTTCCTGCACGGCCCGGGGAACGGTCTACGCCGACGCATGGTCGACAGCGTCGGCTCGGTCGCGAGCCGGCAGTTCAACCTGCGCGAGCTGGGTCTGGTGCCGAACGGCAGCTTCGAGGACATCGCCCGCAGCACGGTCAGCCTCGGCACCGAGGGCTTCTTCGAGCGGGTCACCGACGGCCGCATCGCCGTGCACCGGGACCAGGTGATCACCGAGCTGCTGGTCGACGGTGGCCGGCCCGCCGCCCGCCTGACCGACGGCACGGTGCTCGCCGCCGACCTGGTGATCTGTGGCACCGGCTTCCGCCAGCACGTGCCGTTCTTCGACGACGCGTTGCACGCCCGACTGCAGGACGACGCCGGCAACTTCATGCTCTACCGCCAGATCCTGCCGATCGGCGTACCGCGGCTGACCTTCGCCGGCTACAACTCGTCGTTCTTCAGCCCGCTCAGCGCGGAGATGGCGGCGGTCTGGACGGCCGCGTACCTGCGGGGTGGGATCACCCTGCCGGCCGAGGGCCGGATGCGGGACGAGGTGCGCGCCCGGCTGGCCTGGATGATGGCGCGCACCAACGGCCGGCACGCTCGCGGCACGAACATCATCCCGTTCTCGATGCACAACATCGACGAGGTGCTCGACGAACTCGGGCTCAACCTCGGCCCGCTGACCCGGGCCCGGCAGTGGCTGTTCCCCGTCGACCCGGGCTCGTACCGCAGGGTGACGGCCCGCATGATCCGGCGTACCGCCGGTGGGGGCGCGGCCGGCCAGGTCGAACCGACCCGGCCCGCCCGCGCGATGCGGTGAGGGCGACAGGGCTACGGGCGCACGCAGCCCGGGCGCGGGGGACGCTCGGGCCTGGATGACCGTCTGCACAGCGGCGACGGGGATTTTCACGGCGTCGATACGAGCCGAGCTGAGGCCCCGCCGACCGGGTATCCGCTATGCCTGTCAGAACCCTCGCATAAATGGATAAAATTGGACGTGCTGACGCGCTCCGTGTTTCGTGGGCTCGGGGACAGCAAGAGCCCGCGCTCGGCGACCGTCCTGGAACTGCTGTTCGACATCGTCTACGTCTTCGCGCTCGCCCGGCTCGCCGGGCGGGTCGCGGACGACCTGACCATCGTTCGGCACACGCTGTTGTCAGAGGCGGGTCAGACGGTCCTCTTCTTCACAGCGATGTGGATGATCTGGTCGCTCAACGCCCTGCTGGCGAGCACCTACGACCCTCGCCGTCCAGACCTCCAGGCCGTCCTGCTGGCGACGATGTTCGGCACGCTGGTGCTGGCTGTCACGTTGCCACAGGCCTTCGGCCAGCGCGGCGTGATCTTCGCCTGCACCTACGTGATCATCCAGGTCGGTCGACCGCTCTTCCTGGCGTTCGCCCTGCGGGGTCAGGCGGGTCAGGCGTTCGCGGTGCGGGTGCTGACCTGGCATATCGCGTCCGGCGTGCTCTGGATCAGTGGCGGCATCAGCGGTGGTCTCGGTCGGGGCGTCTTCTGGACCATCGCTCTCGGCATCGAGCTGATCGGCGCCGCCACCAACTACCCCCTTCCCCGGATGGGCGGGAGGCGGCTCAACAGCCTGGGGGTCACCGTTTCGCAGGAGCATCTCGCCGAGCGGTACAACCAGTTCTTCATGATCGCTCTCGCCGAGGTGGTGCTCGAAGCCGGCGCCGCGGTCAGCTTCCCCGGCTTCTCGACCGCGGGAACCGTCACCCTCGTCGCCTCGTTCGTGGCGGTCGTCTCGTTCTGGCGGATCTACTTCTACCACGCCAGGTCCGGCCATGCCTCGACCTCGAGCGGGGAGGGGATCCAGCTGTCGCGGTGGGCGAGCTACAGCCTGCTGTTGATCGTTGGGGGCATCATCTGCACCGCCGTCGGCTTCGGTCAGGTCATCGAGGATCCGCACCCGCCGATCGACTGGGCTCTGGTCGCCATCATCTTCGGCGGCCCGGTGTTGTTCCTGATCGGGCGGAGCACCCTGGAGCGGGAGGACCGATCCGAACCGCGGTGTCGGGCGCTGTATTTCGGCGTGGCGGCGCTGGTCGTGGCGGCCCCGCCGATGGTGCTGCTCCCGCCGGTCGCCGTGGCGGCCGTCGCGGCGCTGATCCTGGCCGGCATCACCGTGTACGACCAGCGAGCCCACACGCGCGGGTCGGAGACCAATCCGACGCTGTGACGATCCATTGCGGGCCGGCGACCACTGCGCGTATGGTCGTCGGGCACGCCGTCGAGCTGGAAGGAGGTCAGAACAATGTCCGATGTTCTGCGCCCCCTCCGCGCTCCGGCGTCCGCGCGGATCTGACCCGGGGCGCTCGCTTCCCGGAGGACCAACCCATGACTGATCTCGTCATCCGTCCGCTTGTCGCGGGCGAGGAAAACCTGTTCGACTCCATGCCCGATCCGCTGCCCCAACTGCGCCAGGTCGCGTACGCCGACGGGATCGCCGGCGGCGGCTACCGTCCCGAGACCACCTGGGTCGCGCTGCGCGCCGGCAGGTTGGTGGGCCGGGCCGCCTGGCTCCGTCCACCGGGCGCCGTCGGTGCCCCCTGGCTGGACCGGTTCGACCTGGACGCCGAGCCGGAGGTGGGCGCCGAACTGCTGCACGCCGCCCACGAGGCGCTGGGCGGTCCCGGTCTGTACTACGCCGCGCTGCCGGCGCACTGGCGGCGTCGACCCGAGGTGCTGTCCGTGGTGCGGGCGCCGATGGCGGCCGCCCGGCTCGCCGGGCTGGTCGAGCGGGGGGAGCGGGTCCGGTGCTCCTGGACGGGTACGCCCCTGCCGGCGTCCTCCGGGCGGTACGACTTCCGGGTCCCCGCCAACCTGGCGGAGATCAACGCGCTCGTCGCCCGGATCGCCGAGCCGGACGTGCTGACCGGTGTCGAGATCGCGCGGGCGGTCGGCGGCGTCGACCTCGCCACCGACCCGCTGGCCTGGCTGGGCGATGTCACCGAGAGGTGGCGCATCGCGCTGGCGGCCGGCGAGCCGGTCGGGTTGGTCGGAACGTTTGGCGACGCCTGTTACCCACTGCTCGCCTATCTCGGCCTCCTCGACGAGGCGGCCCGTCCCGAGTTGCTGGCCGAGGCGGTGCGGGTGCTGGTCCTCGGCGGTGCCCGCGAGGTCATCGCCGACGTGGACTCCCACCGGGTGGCGGTGCTGGCGGAGTTGGAACGGACCGGTTTCCGGCAGCTGCGCTCCCGGGTCGTCTTCGCGCCACCGCACCATCAGCAGTAGCTGACCGGGGTGCGCCCGGTCACCCGGGCGCACCCCCTCGGCCGCCGCCGTCCCCTGCTCCTGTCAGCATCTGAGCATGCCGGGGATCATCGCGCTTCTCGTCGGCGGGTTCGCGTTGGTCGGGGTGGCGGTCGCCGGGCTCTATCTCTGGCCGGTGCCCCGCCGTGGGCTACGGGTCGCGCCGGCGCGACCGCTCGACTTCGACACGGCCACCCGCGCCGCCGAGGCCATCATGGCCGCCGAGGCGGCTGATCCCGAGGTTCGGCCGGAGTCGCGCAGCCGCCTGCTGAGCCACGGCTCCCGCACCGGCCGGGCCGTGCTGCTGCTGCACGGATACACCCTGGCGCCCGAGCAGTACGAAGGACTGGCCGAGGAGTTCTTCGACCGCGGGTACAACGTCTGGGTTCCCCGGGCTCCCCAGCACGGGACCGTCGACCGGCGGGCCCACCACCGGGTGCAGGCCGGTGAGCTGACGACGTACGCCGCTCGGGCGTGGGCCGTCGCGGCCGCCCTGGGCGACGAGGTCGGTGTCGTGGGGATCTCCGGCGGTGCCGTGCTGGCCACCTGGCTGGCCCAGGTGCCCGGCACCGTCGTACGGCATCTGCTGTTGCTCTCGCCGTTCTTCGGCCCGGACCCGCGACAGGCGCCGGCCTACGCGGTCAGACCGCTCCTCGTGCTGTACGGACGCCGCATCCTCCGCGACCGCGTCACGTCACGCGGGTACTCCGTCGCCGCCGTCACCCAGTACCTGACGATCGCCCGTACCCTGCCTAAACCGCCTCGACGGACCGGGCTGCGGACCGCAGCGGTCGCGATCAGCCCGCTCGACGGCGTGGTGGACCTCCGAGCCGCGGTGGACGTGCCTCGGCGGATCGCCGACGCGAACGCGATCCCGCTCGAGGTGTGCACCCTGCCGGAGGCGTTGGGCGTCGGCCACAACACCCTCAACCTCGCCGCCCTCGGCGCCGACGGCGGCGAGTGGCGTCGGCGGTACGTCGCGCTCTACGAGGGTGCGACGGCGGCGGCGAGCGACGCGCCGATCTCCCGGTAGCGCCGCCGCCCTGGTCGCCGTGTCCCTGGCCCGACCACCGCTGGGCCGGCCAAGCCTGATTGGGGTCAGGATCCGCTCGCCGAGGGCAGCGCCGTCGCCTCGTTGTCGATCCGCCCGCCGGTGGCGTGAACCAGCAGTTCCTGGAGTACTTCCGGAACCCGAGCAACATGGCCGCCCCTGGCCAACGGCGACTGGCTGGTGCCGACCGGCAAGCAGGCCAACGAGGATCTGGTCAAGCTCATCGGCGGCAAGCAGGGCTGGGACGTGTCGTCGACCTCGCCGCCCGCTACGCCGCCTGAGACTCGCCAACCCGACTCATCGCGGTGGCCGGCTGCGACCTGCCCGCTGCGTTCCCACTGGCCGCCTCCCGCTGGCCGCGTCGACGGCGGCCGGTCGAGCCCGTCGAGGCGGGCGAGGTGGGCGGTGCCGTTGCGGGCCACGGCCGCAGCCAGCGCGACGGTGGCCGGCTGGACCCCGCTCTGCTGCTCGGCGGTGGCCACCCGGACCGACTGCGCCAGGTGCGCCCGCAGGTGCCCGGCGAGCAGACGGTGAAGCGGCGCACCGCTGACCGACCGCAGCGCCGCCACCTGCTCGGCGGTGACCATGCCCGGCATGTCGTGCCCCTCGTGCGGATTGGTCGTTGGCGCGCCGGCCTCGGCCAGTAGTCGGTGGGCGCGGTCCAGATCGGCGCGCTGGGTGGCCGCTACCTGGGCGGCGAGTCGCCGCCAGGCCGGGTCCGTCGTCCGCGCCGGCACCAGATCGAGTACGGGCAGCAGACGTTCGGCCATGGCCGCCGTCAGTTGCAGCCAGGCGATGTCGGTCGGGTTGAACGACCCCGCCGTACCGGTGGGCGTCGGCGCGATCGTGGTCGGTGGCGCGGTCGCGGGTGGGGTGGGGGTGCTGGCCGCGTCTCCTGGCTCGGCGCCGCAGCCGGCCACGAGCAGTACGGCGACGAGCAGGCTGGACACCAATCGCCGACGCATCCGACCTCCTTCCGCCAGGGTGGCGGGCCCGACGTGACCGGGCCCGCCACGGTGGTGCGCGCCGGTCGGCTCAGATCGGCCGGCCGTCGTGACCGCACTTGATGACGGGGCGGATGCAGTCCTGGACGCGGCGGGCCAACTCCGCCACCGGCCAGGCGTTGAAGAAGTCACCGTGCATCGTGTAGCCCGGCCCGGAGGCCAGCCGGAACCGCGACGGGTCGCCGGTGACCGGGTACCGCAGCACCTGGCGCAACTTCGGCACGTGCACCGGGTGGGTGCTCGGGCAGGCCTGGTTCACCGGGTACGCCAGGTGGCTCTTGTGATCCGGTGAGTCGAGGTCCCGGCCGTTCCAGCACTGCGGGAAGTCCAGGTACGACTCCAGCATCGTGCCCGACGGGCAGTTGACGAAGTCCTTCGACGGGGGCACGTGCCCGGCGTGCAGGCAGGACCAGCGGGCGATGCTGTCGTTCGGCCCGGTGGCCTTCGCGTTGCCAGCGACGAGGCGCAGCCCCTGCGGGAACGGCTGGGTGTTCGCGACGACGTCGGCGCGTACGCCCTCACCCAGGTAGTAGAACGTGGCGATGGTCGGCTCCACGGGGACGTTGTCCCGGTAGAGGGTCGGTACCCAGTACGACGAGACGTCCACCCGCGGATTGCAGGTGGTGGGCGAGTTGACCAGGTCGGGCAGTGTGGTGTTGGCGTTCGTCACCGTGCTGCCGAAGAAGCTGTGCATGTGCGAGGCCCCGGGCAGCCCGGGGAAGATGATCGGGTCGTCCGGCAGCCGGTGGCTGTAGGTGCAGTCGGCGGGGAACTCGGCGACCCGGATGACGTTGACGCCGAAGTCCGCGCCGGCCCGACCGGGGGCGGCGTCGGCCCGGTCGGTGGCGGACACCAGGTACGTGCCGAGTAGCACCAGCAGGGCGCCGATCGCCGTGACGAGGCGCAGTCGGCGGGGGATGCCGGAGAGGGGTGCGGCCCTGTCCATCTCGTGACTCCTGTCGGGGGACGGGTCAGGGACAGCTCCGGCGCCGCCGCCGAAGACATCGGAGTTGTGTCCCTGGCCAGACGTGGTGGTGGCCTGTTGAGCCGATGCGAGAGAGCGCTCTCACTGCCCTCAGCCTCACGCCGAAGTCGACAATTGTCAATACGTGCCGCAGTTGGTGGAAATGACGACGAAGGGCCGGGCCCCGTGGTGGGGTCCGGCCCTTCGGTGTGTGGTGGTGGTTGTGGGGTCAGCTGGTGGCGTAGCCGCGGGTGGCGATCCAGTCGGCGAGGTGTTCGACGGTGATCCAGTAGGAGGCGGTGTTGGGGTCGGCGGAGTCGG
>NZ_JBITJA010000019.1:0-99075 GCF_044459545.1 Micromonospora sp. NPDC050276
GAGTTGTATCTCGCCGGAATCCAGTTGGCACGGGGCTACTGGGGTCGGCCGGGGCTGACCGCCGAGCGGTTCGTCGCCGACCCGTACAGCCGGGGCGGCCGCCTCTATCGCACCGGCGACCTCGCGACGTGGCGGCCGAACGGTGTACTGGACTTCCTGGGCCGCACCGACGACCAGGTGAAGTTCCGCGGCTTCCGGATCGAACTGGGGGAGATCGAGACCACGCTGCGCGACTTCGGCGAGGTGCGGCAGGCCGTCGTCGTGGTCCGTGACTCACGGCTCGTCGCCTACGTGGTCGGAGCGGCGGACCCGGCGGCGTTGCGGGCGCACGTGGGATCGACGCTGCCGGAATACATGGTGCCTGCGGCCGTGGTCGTGCTGGACGCGTTGCCGCTGACGGCGAACGGCAAACTCGACCGCCGGGCGCTGCCGGCCCCCGACTTCTCGGTGGCCATGGACCGCCGCGCGGCCTCCACCCGAGAGGAGGAAGTGCTCTGCGAAACGTTCGCCGCGGTGCTCGGGCTCGACGAGGTCGGCGTCGACGACAACTTCTTCGACCTCGGCGGCCACTCCCTGCTCGCCACCCGGGTCGTCCAGCGAGTCCGGGCCAACCTCGGGGTCGAGCCGTCCCTGGCTGACCTGTTCCGCTACCCGACGGCCGCGCTGCTCGCCCCCAGGCTGGGCGCGCACCGCCGGCCCGACCCGTTCCGGCCGGTCCTCCCGCTGCGAAGCGAGGGCACCCTCGCGCCGTTGTTCTGCCTGCCACCGGCGAGTGGTCTGAGCTGGAGCTACGCCGGCCTGGCCGAGCACCTTGACGACCGGCCGATCTATGGGTTGCAGGCCCCGATACTCAACGGCGAGCATCCCGGCGGCAGCATGGATAAGGCGGTCGTCTGGTATCTCGAGCACCTGCGATCGGTGCAGCCCACCGGCCCCTATCATCTGCTCGGCTGGTCGGCCGGGGGCAACATCGCCCACGCGCTCGCGGTCGAGCTGCAACGCCAGGGCGAAAGGGTCGCCCTGCTCGTGCTTCTCGACTCCTACCCCGGTGAGGAGGGCCGCGAGACAGCCGACCCGTCGGAGCAGGATCTGCTGGCGGCGCTGCTGCGAGCGGCGGGGACGAGCCCGAGCGAGGGCACACTGACGGTGCCGGGGGCGGTGCGCGCGCTGCGCGACGCCGAGCTGCCCTGGCCGGTCGGCGAGCAGCACGTTCGTGCCTTCCTGCGCAACACCCGCAGCAATCTGCGGGTGCAGCACAGCATCGTGCCGGGGCTCTTCGACGGTGACATCGTC
Source organism: Micromonospora sp. NPDC050276 (assembly GCF_044459545.1). NCBI lineage: Bacteria > Bacillati > Actinomycetota > Actinomycetes > Micromonosporales > Micromonosporaceae > Micromonospora > Micromonospora sp. NPDC050276. The sequence continues at coordinate 1,294 of NZ_JBITJA010000019.1, forward strand.
CACTTCACCGCCCTGCAGGGACGCTTCACCCCTGATCAGGCGGAGAAGAGGTGGCAGGCGCACGCGACCGGCGGCGTTCAGGCGTACCCGGTCGCCTCCGACCATGCGGGCATGTGCACGCGCGGTCCGCTCGGCGAGATCGGTGCCGTCCTTGCCGGTCTACTGTGAAAACCTTCCAGGTCATCTGGCTGGGACGGGTGATCGGCGTCGTCGGAGCCAAGGCGAGCGCGTTCGCCCTCAGCCTGTGGGTCTATCAGCAGACCGGCTCGATCACCCAGTTCTCGCTGAGCCTCTTCGTGAGCTTCGTGCCGGGCCTGCTGCTGTCCCCGGTCGCTGGCGTCCTCATCGACCGCCACAGCCGGCGGACAATCCTGGCCGGCGCCGACACGGCCGCCCTCGCCGCCGGGGTGGCCCTGCTGGCCGCACAGGCCACCGGCCACCTCGCAGTGTGGCAGATCTACGCCGTCGTCTCCGTCCAGTCGGCCTGTGCCACCTTCCAATGGCCGGCGCTCTCCGCCGCCGTCACCGACCTCGTAGCGCCCGACCAGCGCAGCCGAGCGGCCGCCATGACCCAAACCGGGCTGTCGGTCGCCCAGCTACTCAGCCCGACACTGTCCACAGCACTGATGCACATCGGCGGCCTGGCCGCGGTCCTTGTCGCCGACACCACCACGGCGCTGGTCGGACTGCTGACCCTCGCCGTCACCCGCATCCCGAGCACCGTCACCAGAGGTCCCAGGGCACGGCCGGGCTGGCGGGCCGAACTCCGGGTGGGCCGCCGACTGATCGGCGGCGACCGCCGCCTCACCTACTTGCTGCGACTGACAGCGGTCCTCTTCGCGTGCCAATCGGCCGCGCCGGTGATCCTGCTGCCGCTGATCGTGGCGGGAATCCCGATCGAGCGGCAGAGCCTGGCCGTCGCAGCGGTCAGCACGGCGGCCGGGCTCGGGCTGGCCGCGGCCAGCCTGGCGATGGCCATCCTGCCCCAGCCTCGGGTGCCCCTGGTCTGGGTCCGCACGGCTACGGTGGTCAGCGCCGTCGCCGCTTTGGTGGCCGGGTTGGTGCCCGGTACCGCGGTGCTCGCCGCCGCCGCGTTCGTCTTCTCGGCCGGGGTACCCGTGGTCGTCTCCAGCAGTCAGAGCGTCTGGCAGGAGGCCACGGAACCCGGCGCGCAGGGCCGCGTGTTCGCGTTGCGGCGAATGGTCGTTCAGGCCGCGACGATGGCCGGTCTGCCACTGGCGGGGTTGCTGATGGCGTACGTCGGCACACCGCTTGTCACCCACCTGGCCGGTCCCCTCCGGTCGGTCTTTCCCACCGGCTCGGGCCTGCTCTTGTGTGGCGTCGGCGTCACTCTGCTCACGGTTTCCCTGCCCAAGCCCCACCCCTGGCCGGTTCCGGCCGACGAACCGAATGGAATCGCCGCGTGATGGCCCTCGGCCCCTGGTTTCGCCGCTTCCAACCGACAGTGGCCCCGGCCCACCGCCTGGTCTGCTTCCCGCACGCGGGCGGCGCGGCGAGCTTCTTCGTCCCCACCGCCCAGGCCCTCGCCTGCGTCGCCGACGTGCTGGCCGTGCAATACCCCGGTCGGCACGAACGCCTGGCCGAGCCCTGCCTGACCGACGTCGGTGCGCTGGCTGACGCGGTGCACGCCGCGATGATCGGCTGGCCGGAAACTCCGCTTACCCTGTTCGGCCACAGTATGGGAGCGGTCGTCGCCTATGAGGTGGCCCGCCGCCTGCACCGCGCTCAACCCGGCGCCGCACTGCACCTCGTCGTCTCGGGCCGCCGAGCGCCGCACCTGCTCCGTGACGACCCCCGCCTGGATGACGACGAGGGCTTGCTGTCTCATGTGCGAGCGTTGGGAGGCACGGCGGATGACCTGCTCGACGATGCCGACATGCGCGAGTTGATCCTGCCCGCGCTGCGCGCCGACTACCAGGCTGTCAGCGCCTACGAGTGGGTGGCCGACGGGCACCCGCAGCCGTGCTCGATCACCGCGCTGACCGGCGACCAGGACCCGTACGCCAGGTCCTTCGACGTCGCGGCATGGCGGCAGCACTCCAGAGACCCATTCACCCTTGAAGTCCTTCCGGGCGGACACTTCTACCTAGTCGATCAGACCGCTGCGGTGTACCGGATCCTACGAGACCGGCTGACCCGCACTCTGTGAGCCTTCTCATCCGACATAGCGGGCTGCTTCGACGCCGTACAGGGCCACATCGCCTGCACGGTCGCGGTGGCTCGGCGTCGGGATGCTGTGGAACGAGGGAAAGGTCGTTCACAACGACTTCGCCCCGCTAACCGGCCCTGCTGAAGCCTGGCGAACTTCTACAACCGGTACGAGCCCGTTTGGGGAGCAGGTTGGGAGCAGCCGGGTGCCCTGAACGGCCTTGAACTGCACCCAACGGCGTCGAACGTCGCTCAACGGCGCCCACCCCTAGCGGCGGTTCCACGTTTGCACGGGTCCCCAGACTTGGGCATTTCTCGACGCGCCACTCATTGGGACGGGTCTTTGAGTCAGGCTCGGGCCGGGGTTGGCTCGGCTACGACCGGCCGCTCGGCGTCGGGGTGGCGGGAGAAGCCGGGGTTGCGGTCGTAGAGCCAGGTCGTCACCAGTCCCAGGGCCAGGCCCACCGCCGCACCGACGCCGATCCGGGTCCAGGCATGGGTGAGACCGGCCTCGCTCCGGCCGTCGAAGAACAACACGGCCCGTACGCCGTCAAGGATCGGTTGCATCGCGGTGACCGAAGTCAGCGTGCGGAGCCAACCGGGCAGCGCCTCGGCCGGGACCGCCGGACCGGAGGCGAGGGAGAGCGCGACGAAGAAGAACGTGTTGATCAGCGCGCCTGGGCCACCGAAGATCGCGAACACTGACAGCGCTCCGACGCCCACAGCCGCGATGGCCGCGGTGAGAAGTAGCCACATGACGAGCGGCTGGCCCATCGACACGCCGATCACCGAGGTGGCAATCAGTTGCAGCAGCGCGGCGGCGATCGGGGCCACGGCCAGCAGCACCGTGAGCTTCGCGAGCAGCGTGGTTGTTCGCGTGGCCCGGCGGTACGGGCGGCGGCTCGTCATTGGCCCGACCTCGCTGGGCGTGAAGCCGATCGCGGCATCGATCGACGGGTGGATGGCGGACGCACCGATGAAGCCGATGAGGATGGTGACGAGCGCCAGATAGAACGGTGTGAGGCCGGCGCCCGATTTCGGCGGCAGAACGCGATCCGAGGCGGTCCGGACCAGGAAAGGCTCCTGCATCGCAAGCCCGCGGTAGGGATCGGCGGACGGAGGCAGCCGTTCCCCCATGGTCCGTTGGATGGCTGCCAACACCGGGGTGACGTTGCTGTTCACCAGGCCCGCGGCCAGGTTGCCGTCGCCGGCGTTGTTCACGATCGTCACGACTGGCCGCGATGGCGTGGTGCCGGGCGGCGGGGAGACGAGGTTTCTCAGCCCTCGATCGAAGTCCGAGGGGACCACCACGGCACCGTAGATGTCGTCGTCCCGGAATGCGTCGGTCATCTCCGCAGTCGACATGGCGACGATCTGGATCTTCTCCGGGTCCGTACCGGTCCGCACCGCGGCGGCCACCGACTCAGCGGCACCGTCGAGATCGGCGCTGGAGCTAGCCGCGGGTTGCTGTGGCTCGAGTACCAGCGCGACGGGCAGTTGGTGCAGATTTGCCTGGGGATCGGTGATGCCACTGAGGTAACAGGCGGGTAGCGCCAGGCTCAACAGGGCGATCATGATGACCGGTAGGGCCCAGATGCGCGGGCTCCGGAACGCGCGAATTGACATGGCTTGTGCTTCCTAAGGGGCGATCAGCAGGTCTTCGGTGGCAGGTCTGGAGGTCAGCCGCCATCGCTCAGCTCACTCCTCGGCGGGCAGCAATCCCCAAGTGTTCGTTTCGTAGCTGTCCGTCAGGACCTGTGCCCCGGTAGGTGCCGCAGGCGCCCTCGCCGGGTGATTCTGGAAACGGGATGCGGGCAGCTGTCGCTGCGTCGCCGCTGACGTCACCCGCACGGTGAGAGTTAGGGGGCGGACTCGTGGGTGTAAAGCTCGTCTTCGCTGACGACAGGTGCCATGTTGTCCTCGGGACGTCCGACCCGCGCGGCCGAACCGAACAGGGGCCCGCGTGCCGGATGCACGGGGGCGAAGGCGGCGAATCCCTGCTGTTTCGGAATGTCGTCGTAGACCGCCTCCATCCCGCCCCGGAGCAGGTAGGTCTCGTGCCAGAAACCGGTTCCGCCGCTGTCGCGCAGGAAGTTGCGCCACCAAATCCGGTGCGGTTCGGAGCGTGCCCACGACAGAAGTGAGGGCAGATCTTGCCAGTACTGGCGGATGCCGACGTGCATGGGGAAGAGTGACCACAGCAGAGGTTCGTGCTGGAGCAGGCCGTCGGGCTTGTCGGCTGCGGATCGGCCGATCTGCGGGCCGTAACCCATCAGCGTCCGCATGCCGTAGAGCCGATTGACGCGCATGCCCAGATATACGACCACCAGGTCCGGATACGACGATAGGTCGACAGTCTGCCGATTGACGCTGGTATGCACCGCAGGTTCTCCTCGGCTTGGAAGTCGGATCACACCAAGGCTAGGAGGAGGTATTGAACAGCCACTTGACGACGACTGGACGCCGCATGCCCCGGTCGGATGCGCGATCGCACGGGCAGCCGCGCGAGTCCACCATGCCCGATCCGATGACGACGACATCAGCTTCCTCGTCGCACCCGACCATCCACGGCCTCAGCTGTTCGTCCTGCGGGGTTCAGGCTGCCCGAGCCGACTTGAAGCGACTGAAACTCTGCGGGTCGTCGTCTGGTCGACCCGCACGACCCCGCCATCGGTTTCTCGCGCATGGTCCTCGACGACGGTACGGGGGATCTCGGATTGGGCACTCCGGTCCAGGACGTACAGCCTTTGCAGCGCAAAGGCGGCCGTCATGAGCACGGCAGGCACCAGGGCGAAGCCGTAGCGGACCGCGGCCAGCGCCTCGGGTGACTGGGTCACCTGGTCGCCTGCGGCGCTGGCCACGAACCCGCTCATGGCGAGGCAGGCCGAGTAGATATATGGCCCCACCGCCCCGCCGGTGGCCTCGGCGGCGGTCCACACGCCGATGTAACTGCCTGCCCGTGCGCTGCCGCCGGGGCCGGACGCGGCGATGACGTCGGGCACCATCGACAGCGGCATGAGTTGCATCGCGGCGAAAGCGACTGGACGCCCAGCGGAACGAGACCGTCACGGTGACCGCTGGCGTTGAGGTCCGCGATCCCGAGGAATGGCGCAACTGGCTGGTCGGTGACGCCGCGCTGGAAGGCTCCGATGCCCGGCTCTTCTACGGCGCGGCGCTGGAGACCATGGAGGCCCCGGGCGGCCAGGCGATGGCGGCCTACGTGCGGGCACTGGTCGCCGACCGGCAACGCGAACTGCTAGAGGTCTACAACAAGCAGGCGCTCGACCTTCTGGAGCGCACCCGGCGCCAGACCCTCGCACTCGTCGACGACGTGAGTGCTGAGGTCACGAGCGGTGCGCCCACGGAACAGATCCTCGAACGCCTTGCCCGAATCCGCGCCAACATCGTGCGTGATCAATCGGAACCATCCCGAAACGACGTGCGGTAGCCGCGCCACGGTGGGGCTGGGTCGAGTCCTGGGGGCGCCCGGCCTGCTCACAGCAGCAATCCGGAGCCTCCTCCCACGATCTTGAACCGACCTGAACTTATACCCGGGCCGAGTGCCGTCCGCTGAGCCCTGCCTTGTCACCCGTCGGGCGAAAGCGAGGGGTGGTCCTTGTTCCCCGCCCGGCTGGTGACCCTGGTCTCGACAACCACCGTGGCCCTGGTGATCGAGCCGAGATCCGCTCGGAGGCCGCGTTCGCCGCCCTTGCCGGTGCATCACCGCTACCGGCGTCGTCCGGCAACACCACGCGACACCGACTCAACCGTGGCGGCGACCGACGCCTCAACCGAGCCCTTTACACCGTCGCACTGTCCGTATGGGTCACGACTCCCGCACCCGCGACTACGTCGCCCGCCGCACCGCCGAAGGCCGCACCAAACGCGAGGTCATGCGCAACCTCAAGCGCTACATCAGCAGGCAACTCTTCCGAACCCTCAACAGCGCCCAACCAGCTACCAGCACCACTTGACAGTTATAGAAGCATCTCAATGACGGCGCAGCCATGCGTTATTTCGTCGCCTCCCATCCCGAGAAGACCGGCCACGAGGTTCGTTAGGCATGCGTGGCCTGCGGCAATTACCGCTACGTCCAACAAGAGGGACTAGTTCATGTGCACCTAATCGCACTACGGAGAGTCACAGATCCTTGACTCATCGAAATGGGCCTGTCTACGATCTTGAGCTGTCGGTGGAATCCTCCGCAGACCAGAAAATGGGACAGGCCACAAAGGGGAAGTGAGAAGTCGTGACGCGTATCGGCAGATTAGGCGTGGCCGTAGTAACGGCTGCAATGATGCTGTTGGGGCTCAGCAATTCGGCCCATGCGGTTCCGCGATCGCCCGTTGGGGAGATCGCGTCCACAACGGGCGGCCTAGGTGTCATTGGCAAGGCGCCCGACGAGATCGGATCAGGGGCAGCTTCGGGGAGCACCGAGACGGGATTGGCAGCTGCGGTCGCGGCGCCGTTCACCTGTCAAGTCAATAGCCCGAGCTCCAGCGGCTCGTTCCAATGGGACACCGGATCGCCCGCCATGCTGACGGGCATCGTGTGGACCGGCGGTGGGAGCGCATCCTGCACTGTCCCGATGTTGAGCATTACGTACAACGTGTTCGCGGTAGACCCTCAGGGCATCTCCCACCCGATCGCGACCGGCTCCTGCGCGGGATGCCCACTGGTCACAGCGATCCCCACCGGCTACACCTGCTTCCAGGGCACCACGATCGCCACGAACTGCGCCGGCGTGTGGCAGGTTGGCTACCAAGCCGTCCTCACGGCCACGCCTGGCAATACGTTCAGCTCCGGCAGCGGCTCCTGAGTTGCCGCCGGTACGGTGCTGAGGTGTGCAGCCACAGCGGTGGCCGGCGTCGCCCCGCTCTTCGCCCCGACCTCGCAGCCCTGCGCGGCAGCTCCAGCAGCCGCCACGGACACCGCTGCCCACACGCCTGGCGCAGCCCTCGCGGCATGCTACAACTACCCCCCATCCGGCAACGTTCAGCTGGACCTAAAGGCCATCAATGATATTCGCGACTACCACTTCCCGGGTGGGTCCCACGTCGACAATAGCAAGGGCCTCTTCCTGCCGACGGTAACGAACAGAGACCTCGCCAAAATCCTTGACACGGGTCTTCAGGACTCGCGCCCCTGGGCCTTGAACGCTAACAACTACTATGAAAAGACGTTCGCCTACTCGGGCGTTGGCACCAAGTCGGCTCAAGCCGGAGGGGGGCCCTCGAATACGATAACCCTGGTGGTCGCAAAGTTCGGCGATGAAGACACCGGACTGGCCGACGTCATTACCATGTACCCCGCCAACGCTTAAAGGTCGTCGCGCCAATGTTGGGCGTGTCGGTGGGGCCGGCAATAAGCCGGTCCGCACCGACACGCCCGATGCGATTCTGGGGCGCAGTCTCCTCGACAGAACGATGCAGATATACGCACCACTCTTCGACAGGAAAGGCACTTCGGGCGTGACGTTGCGCAGGGGATCTGGCATAATATTGGTTTATGGAGGCGATACAACAGTTGGGGCTAGCTGCGGAAGCCGGAGATGTGGAGCAAGTGGCGCGTCTCCTGCGGGAGGGTGTCCCTGTTGATGCCAGAAACACGATCGATCGGCCCCGCACGGCTCTCGACCGAGCCATCTGGGCAGAACAGGCGGATGTGGTCCGGCTTCTGCTAGCCTCGGGCGCGGACCCTGATCAACCGATCGGTGAATACGGCGAAGACACGCCCGTTCGTTTCGCCGCTCCCCGGGGCATGAAGGATATTCTTCGCCTGCTGCTTGAAGCCGGTGCCGACCCTGATGGTCGTGTATCGCACGAGCGGACCACGCCGTTAGTGCTGGCGGCTAGTCAAGGTCTTGTGGCCATCGCGGCGATGCTGCTGGAGCACGGAGCCAGTAGCGAAGGCATCGAAGGCTCACGAAGCACTCCGTTGCGGTCCGCTGTAGCAGGCGGTTGGCCGGCCGTCGTTCGTCTGCTATTGGACCGGGGGGCAACGCCGACAGCGGAAATTCTGGAACTTGCCGAAAGCAGATCAGCTCGCTACCGGTCCGATGCCGAGCGGCTGGCGGATTTTGCGCAGGTTATCGCCATGCTCAACGCTGCGAGGGCTTGATCTTCGCAGACCAGCGTCCGCCATCACCAGCCTCGGCCCTTCGTTAATGGCTGTCCAAGGAGTGGGCCGGAAACGCAGAAGTGCCTTCTGACCAGGGAAAATAGGGCTTGTCGAGAGTCCTGTTACCCGTCACGGAAGGCACTTGCTGGGTGAAGACTACCCGAACACGTCCGAAGATCATGGTGACCGGGGACGGGCGGGGCGTGGTCGGTCACGCCGGTGCCCGGCTACTCGCCGACCTCGCCGACGCGACCGGTTTGACCAGCGCATTCAGTCAGGCGTTGGCAGGGCAGCGTCAGGGCGGGTACGACCCGGGCCGGCTCGCGGTCGATCTCGCCGTGATGCTCGCCGACGGCGGCCAGGCCATCGCTGACCTGGCAGTACTGCGAAACCAGCAGGCGGCATCACGTCCTCGCCCAGCCTCCAAGACCGCGACACCATCACCCCTGACCAGATCCGCACCCTGTCCAAACGCCACCGCGAGGCACTGATCATCGAAGCCAGCACCCCGGCGATCAAAACCCGGATGACCCGCCACTACCAAGGCCCGCACCGCAAACAGTTCGCCGCAGCCCGCGCCGCCGCACGCGCGCTGCGCACCGGAGGCACCCCATGAACCCCGACCTGCCCATCTCCCGGCTACGCCCCGGCGGACGCGCCGATGCCGTAGCCGCCCGCAGCCAGATGGTTCCCGTCGACGGCCACCCGGTCGGCGCAGGCACCCTGTTGCGTGAATGGCATACCCAGACCCCCACCCAGCGCAAAGCTGCCTGGGTCGAACTCGTCGAATGGGTCGTCTGGCTGCACGACCGCTACGAACTGGCCACCGAGACCCGCGTCCCCTCGTGCTGGCACCTGCACCCCGGCCTGATCGAGGAACTGTTCGCGCTGAAGGTCTGGCGTGAGCAGATCTACGCCGCCGACGCACCCTCCGGGCAGGCCGCCCGTTACTGGCACAACGAGATGCGCCAGGTCGTGCAGGCCGCCGCCACCTTCTACGCCAAGGGATGCCGCGCCGGACACAAAAGCCCCGGCCACCTCGCCGCCGCAGACGAGACCCTGCGCACCAAGTGGTTATCCGGTGACCCGCTTCTCGGCGTACCACCCGGCCTGATGACAGCCACCGACCCCATCGCCGGCAACCCGCGCACCCTGTCCAACCCCGAGATGTACGCCGCGAATGACGCCGGCAAGGCCCGACCAGTCGGAGCGAAGATCAGCGACTTCCAACACTACGAGGGCGTCTGGTGGATGCCCCGCCCCGACGGAGACGGCTGGCAACAGTTCACCGACCCGCTGTTCAGCACCGAACTCGACGCCAGCGCCGAACGCATGGCCATCGCTGACGCCCTGGTCGACGACAGCCATCGCTACCACGACGCGCCGTAGGACGAAGGGAAGAGGACACGATCATGAGCTACCTGACGGTGCGGGCCGAACAAGCCTGGTCGGCGCGATGCTCGCCGACCAACCGCTACCCGCCGAGTTCGATTACCTGCGCCCGGAGTCGTTCGGCCACCGCGTGCTGCGCCAGATCTACACCGCGGTCCTGGACCTGCGCGACTACCATCACGGCGACGAACTCACCTGGCACGTTGCCAACCGCGTTGACCAGCCCGGCGTCGACGCCGACTGGCTGCAAGAACTACGCGGCGCATGCCCCTCCACCACGCATATCGCCTCGTACGCGCGCATGGTCCAGGTCTCCGGGTTCCGACGCACAATCGCCGAGCACGGCGAACGCATCGCCGTCTCCGCCATCACCGGACAACCCACCGAACAAACCCGCACCGAGATGACCGGCATGGCCCAAGCACTCACCCACCAAGCCCAGGCATACCAGGCGTTCACCACCATCGACGAACAACAGGCCCTGCGAGTCTGGCGCACACCGGACGAACTCGATGCTGCGGTCACCACCAGCGAACGCGCCGCCCGCGAAGACCAACTCCTGGCAGACCCCCTCGCTCACCCCGAGCAGGCCCGCACGGTTTCCCAGATCGTTCCACCGGAGACCTTCACCAGCGACCAGCGTCGCGAGGTGTTCATGACCCTCGTCACCCTCGTCACCCTCGCCGCCGAAGGCGAACCCATCGACGAAATCATCCTGCTCTGGGAATTCGAGCGGCTCCGCGCCTCCGCCGACCTCTACGGAACCGACAACTGGGGCAACACCTACCGCGCCGACGCGCACAGCCCCGAACCCAACGCCGCCGACGTCGCCCGACTCGCCACCATGACCGTCATCAACGGCACCGCCATCACCATCGGCCACGAACTCGTCGTCGAAGACGTCCGTAATCAGCTCCAGCTCAGCGCCGCCGCTGCGCTCGGACGCGAGGCCCCCGACGTCAGCCCCACCCCTCAGTCCCAGCCCGCGCCACAGCACGACCCGACCCTCAACCCGCCAAGTGCGGTCCAGCGCGGCCAGCAGCCAACATTCGAGCTGTGAGAAGGGGACCCGCTGCGATGAACACCCCTGACAGCACCATCAACGACACCACCGACGGCTTCATCAGCCACGCGAACATGCGCGAACTGCACGGCCAAGGCCTGGCAACGCCACTGTCGCGACTGATCACCGATCACGTCCGATACGACAACCGATGGTGGATCGCCGACCGCGACGGCTGGCATCTCATCGTCGACGGCGTCCTCAACGGTATGCTCGATACCCAGAGGAAGTGGGTTGATGGCAACGTCTATCTGGGCGGCAGCTAGATCAGCAGGCCGCTGAATTCGCGGACACACGGCGGGGTCGATGGTGCCGGGCGCGCGCCTCCGGCAACGAGGGGGAACCCTCGATTGGCATCGGCGGCAGGGTAAACCGGGCGCCGCCGCAGACCAACTCCAGGTGCGAGCAGACGGCCGCCGCCCACCTGCTTGGCTCCGTCTCGCTGCCTCAGCGCCATCCTGGCGCGTGCCGGAACCAGAAGCGAACCCTAGGAAACGTTGCGTACCCTCGTGCCGTCGAACACTCCAAACTCCGCCTCCAGCTGATCACGAAGCTCATCCGGCAGAGAGACATCGGTCTGCGTCGCGTAGAAGAACACGTGGCGGCGACCTCGGTCCGGATGGTGAAGCACGCCGATCACCAAGGTGACCGACGACGGGCCCGCCCCTGCCCTGATCGCATGCTGATTTCGCAGGATGCCGTACGCGGCTACCCGGGCCATGAACCAGTCGCCAGATGGATCACCGGACGCGTCGTATTCATAGAGGAAAGCGATGCGCGTTCTCGGGTTTCCCGGGTCCTGCGCCAGGAAGCTCCGCCGTGAACGGGCGGATTTCATCTCCAGGAAGGTCTCCCGCATCTTCGCGCCGAGCCGGACCCGGGCGATCGGGGAAACGCGGTCGAGTTCTTCGACGATCCACAGATACTGCTGGGCGTCCCAGCCCGTCGCTCCCTCGGGGTCGGCAACCTGTTCGATCAGCTCCTCGAACAGGGCCGCGTCCCATGCTTCGGCTCCATCGATGCGGTAAGGCGGGAGGGTCGGGAACGAGGTCAGGGAGCCGGGGCACGTAGGTCCGCATCCGCGAGAACGCGGTAGCGGTCCTGCTCGCGCCCGAGGGCGACTTCAACACCGCTTTCAACGGCGCGGCGCACGTAGCTGATCACGCCCCAGGTTGACCTCAGCCAGCGGTGGAGGTTGCGCCAGTCGTTGACGGAGATGTACAGGGTATTCGGCGTGGGCGGAAGCGCGACCTGCGGATCCCTTGGGTGATCAACGATTATCACCGATGCCCAGTTCGATGCGTCCGGCAGAATCCGCTCGAACCCCCGGAGCGACCGCACCGACACTTCGCTACAGTAGCTGCAGCCGCCGGCGACGCCACCGCACCACACGGCCCACCTGGACCTGCTGACCCGCCGCGATGGCGAACCGGCACGTAGCCCTCAGCCGGGTACCTGGGTGCCTCGCGGGACGCCACCTAACCTTCCCGCCCGTAGGTCGCGGTATGCCCGCTCGATTTCGGCGTAGCTGTTTCCGACGAAGGGCCCTCGAGCGACCACCGGCTCGCCGATCGGGCGGCCGGCAAACACCATAACCTTGGCCTGCCCGTCTCCGTCTGGCGTCGCGAACGGCAATGTGCTGGGTACGCTCCTCCCGGGGATTGGATCGAACCAGGCAATCTGCCCGGTACGCACGACTCGCCCCCCAATCGCGACCGGCCCAGCGACCACGTAGGCGAAAATCCGCTCGTCGCTCGGCAGCACCTGGCGGTATCCGGTCCTGGGGTCGAACGTGAGCATTGCGCCGAAGATTGGCCACTGGTTGACCGCCGGACCGGTCACCTCGTTCGTCTGGCCCGAGATCACCTGGACCGTGACGCCTGGCTCGGTGTGCACGGCATGCGTGCCAGCCCGCAGGTCCTGGTACCGCGTGGCGACCAGCTTGCGTTCGGCGGGCAGGTTCACCCACAACTGGATGATGTGTGCGTACTCGCGCCGGACCGCGAGTTCACGGTGGATGATGCCCCGCCCTGCCGTCATCCATTGCACGTCGCCGGGTTCGAGCACGCCTGCGTTACCCAGGTTGTCGCCGTGCTCGAGCAGCCCGTCCAGCACGATGGTGACGGTCTCCACGCCGCGGTGGGGATGCCAGTCGAACCCGGGCGAGCTGAACTTCTCCTCGCCCATGACCAGGAACGGGTCGGTGGAGGACGGATCCCCGAGGGGAATGATCAGCGCTCGCTCGTCGGACTGAGCGTTGGGTCCCATCTCGATGCGGTCGTGGACGCGGTCGGCCCGCCGGACGATCGGTCGGCTGCTGTTGGTCATCGGTGGCTCCGCACTGTTCGGTGAAGACGCGCGGCTCGAGGAATTCCTCCAGCCCGTACGCGCCGCGCTCGCGATCGTTCGTACGGTGGTGTTCTGTTTCGGGTGGTCGCCGGAGCAGCGTGCGGCCTTCCCGCGACGCGGCCGAGCGCACCGTCGAGGCGATCGTCAGCATGGCCCCGGGCACCGACCCATGCCTCGGCGTGACGAGCGTGCTCGACGTACATACGCCGGCGGCCTCACCGTTCTTCACCTGTACTGCCGGCTGCGCGCTGTCGGGCCTGCGCCGCCTGGCCCGGGTAGCAGCGTGGCGACTGCGAGCGCGGCCAGACCCGCGATGCCCAGGACCGCGAAGCCGTACGTGTAGCCCGTTTCGGCAGGCGGTCCGGCGGCGGGGGTGTGCGCACCGATGATCGCCGTCATCAGCGCCACGCCGAGCGATCCGCCGATGGTGCGCACGTTGGCAGTGACGCCGTTGGCCACGCCGGTCTGTTCGGGGCGGACCGCGGCCACGATGACGTTCGTCATCGTGGAGAACCCGATCCCGAGCGAACCCCCCAGCAGCGTGAGAGCGACCGGCACCAGCCAGCGGCTGTCGTGCCCGAAAGCGAGCAGGGCGATCGCGGCGGCGTTCAGCGCCGACGCGGCGACGAGCACCTGCCGGGCGCCGAAGTGGCGGGCGAGCGGCGCCGAGGCGAGCCCGGCGAAGAACATCGTCACCGTCATCGGCAGCAGCATGAGGCCGGCTTGGGTGACGCTGGCCCCGAACCCGTACCCGGCTTCGGGCGGCGTCTGCACGAAGACCGGTAGGAAGGTCATGACAGCGAACAGGGCGATGCCGAACAGCAGCGAGACGAGGTTGGTGGTCCACACCGCGGGCAGGCGCATCATCCGCATGTCGATCAGTGGCCGATCCGAGCGGTTCTCGACAGTGAACCAGGCGATCGCAAGCAGCACCGCCGCCGCGAGCGGCGTCATCACCGCGGGGGAGGCCCAGCCCCAGCGGGTGGCCTGGCTGAGCGGGACCAACAGCGCGACCAGCCAGCCGGCCAGTAGCCCGGTGGCTAGCCAGCTGATGGGGCTGGGGTTGCGCGACGGTGAGGGTGGCACGACGGCGTGCGCCGCCACGGCGGCGGCCACGGTCAGTGCCGCCGGGATCCAGAACAGCGCCCGCAGGCCGAAAGCGTCGGTCAGCGGTCCGGCCAAGACGATGCCTACGCCGCCGCCGACCGCCGCGAGAGCGGCCGCGATGCCGACGGCGTTCGGTGCTTTCTCCTTCGGGATCTCGTCGCGGATGACGCCGAAGGCCAGCGGCAGCACGCCGCCGCCGACGCCCTGCACCACTCGCCCGGCGAGCATGAGTTCGATGCCGGGCGCCAGTGCTGAGAGCACCGAGCCCACGGCCAGGGCGGCGAGGGAGACGACGAGCAGACGGTCCTTGCCGTAGCGGTCGCCGAGCCGACCGACCACCGGCGTGCAGACCGACGCCGAGAGCAGGAACGCGGTCATGACCCACGTGATCAACGTGGGTGTCGTGCCCAGCTCTTCCTGCAGTGCCGGCAGCACCGGGCTGATCAGCGATTGGAGCAGCGCGAACGAGAAGACGGCGAGCAGGACCACCGCCAGGATGACGCGCGGGTTCGGGATCCGGGATGGGAGGTGTGATGGCATGGTGCGGCCAATCGGGGTGAGGGGTGAAACCCGGCGGGGGGGGGGCCCCCCCCCCCCCCCCCCCCCCGGGGGCCCCCCCGGCCCCCCCCCCCCCCGGCCCCCCCCCGGGGGGGGGGGGGGGGGGGCGGGGGGGGGGGGGGGGGGTGGGGGGGGGGGGGCCCGGGGGGGGGGGGGGGCCCCCGGGGGGGGCCCGCCCCCCCCCCCCCCCCCCCCGCCGGGGAGGACCGCGTCGTGCCCTGCACGACGGGCCACGGTCCTTGCGAGGACTGGTCGGATCAGGCGATGTACGCGGGGCCGCCGTTGCCCTCGGCCTGGTAGCCGTGGTGAGTCCGCTCGGTGCGGGTGGTCTCCGCGACCGTCCAGGCGTGGTACTTGGTCCACACCGTGGCGCCGGCCAGGCGCTCAGGCCAGGTCTGGCCGTTGGAGGTGGTTTTGGTGAGGGTCTTCTCGGTGGCGTAGTTAGCGATCGAGTTGATCCAGTTTTCGGCGCCGACCATCTGGTTCTCCCGGCCGAGGCCCACGACGAACCCCTGCAGCGCCTCCGCGTTGCTCATCTCCCACAGTGCCTCCTTGGAGAAGTTCAGCAGGTCGTGCCAGTACTCACGCACGACCTCCACGTCCTCGCGGGTGCCCCAACGGGAGATGTGTCCACCGATCAGCGCCTTGAAGTCGTACGACAGGATGTCGTCGTGGGCCTGGTAGAACCCGCTGATGTTCTCCGACACGTCCGCGTGCGCGAACGTCACCGATCCGGGGCTCACAATGTCGATCTTCGTGAGCACCTTCTGCGCGGGCCCGTAGATGTAGATGTTGCCCGGGCAGTGGTCGGCGCCCTTGTAGGACAGCTCCAGCTTGGTGCCGCCCACCTCGAGGGTCGCGTCCTTGCTGAACGTCTCGGTCGGCAGTGGACGGTACTTGTCGGGGAAACGGGCCAGCAACTCGCGGGTGATGTCATGCGCGATGATCTTCACCTTGGGGCCGAACTGGGACGCCGAGCCGATGTGGTCGGAGTGCCAGTGGCTGTAGATGAGGTGTGTGATGGGCTCCTTGGTCACTGACCGGACCGCCGCCTGCAGGTTCTCGCCGAGTCCCGGCGGGGCGTCGATCACAATCACCCCGTCGCCGGTCACCACGAAGCCGGCATCGTAGCCGGCAGGGCTGGTCACCCAGTAGAAGTTCCCGCCGTCGCCCACGTTCTCGGCGTGCCAGCCCTTCTCGTAGAAGGCCGGGTCGTTGAGGTATTCGGGCATGAACTGGTTCGGCGATGGAGCGTTCCCCTCGACCACGGCCTTCGGGAAGCCCCACTTGCTCGGGTAGAAGTCGCCGTACTTGCTCGCCATGTCTTGCCTTCCTTCTGTCTTCCTGTGCGTGCGGCGTGGCCGCCGCAGAGGGCGCCGCGCGTCGGACGCCGGGTCCGATCACTGCAGCTCGGCTTGCCTGGGACTCGCGGCTTCGACATCCGCGACATCTGCCGGCGTCACCCGTTGACGCAGCGAGAATGTTGCCCAGAACATTGTTTGCCCAACAATACATCTGTCCAGCAACGTGTTCACGGTGAGCTGCGTCTCTGGCGGGGCGGCGGAACCCTGCTGAGCCCGGTCGCGTCCCGTACGCGGCAGCCGCGCGTCGCCGGACGTGCTGAACCTGCCACTGCGCCTACCGGCCGTGCGGCCTGGGCCGCAGCGGGCCGGGACTGTTGCCCGAGGCCCGGTTCGAGCTCGACCTTCGCCCAGGGGGACGTGGAACGGCATCGGAAGGCCGGGGTAGCCGTGGGTGACGTGGGGCAGGGTGGCCAGGCGCCGCGCGCCACTGCCGCACAGGAGCGGGTGAGTGCACGGATCGGAGCGCTGACGGCAACCGGCCGAACGGGGGCAGCTGTCCGCCGCTGGCGGCAGACAGCTGCCCGATGTCGCGGATGCGGAGGAGCTCCGCCGCTCACCGTGGTGGCCAGCAACGCCTCCACGCCGAACGGTACGGCCAGCATGACGGGCCACTGCGAACCGGCAGGAAGGCTGCCCGCCTGTCCTGCCAGCGTCGCCTCCGGTCACACCGAGGCGTACGAGGTGCTGGTCCGGCTGGTAAGGGATTCAGGTCGGCCAGTGGTGAGTCTTCGGCGGTGGATCTGCTGTCCTTCGTGGCGCGGATCCGAGCTAGCTGGTGATTGCACGCGGTTCGAGGTTCGCCTCAAGTCCGTAGACGCCGTGCTCGCGGCCGATGCCGGACTGCTTCATTCCGCCGAACGGCGCCTCCGGGTCACCGAAGACCCGGTTGATGAGGACCGTGCCCGCCTCCACCTGCCGGGCGACGCGCTGCGCCCGCTCCGGGTCGCCGGAGAAGACGTGGGCCTGCAGCCCGTAGGGGGTGTCGTTGGCAATTTTGATCGCCTCCTCGTCGTCCTCGAAGGGAATGACGACGAGAACGGGGCCGAAGATCTCCTCACGGGCGATGCGCATCTGGTTGGTGACGCCGGTGAAGATGGTGGGCTTGACGAACCAGCCCTTATCAAGGCCCTCGGGCCGGCCTTCACCGCCGCTCAGCAGTCGTGCGCCTTCCTCCTGGCCGAGGCGGATGTAACTCTGGACGCGGTCGAACTGCTGTTGGCTGACCACTGGTCCGACGCCCGTCGACGGGTCCTGCGGGTCGCCGACCTTGAACGCGGACATGGCGGACTCGATGGCCTCGTGGACCTCGTCGAGCCTGCTCCGCGGGGCGAGGATCCGGGTGCCGGCGAAGCAGGTCTGGCCGTTGTTCAGGAACCCGGAGGCGAGCGCCGCGGGGACGGCGGAGGAGAGGTCCGCGTCGTCGAGCAGGATCGTCGGACCCTTCCCGCCGAGTTCGAGCGTGAGGCGCTTGAAGGTGTCGGCGGCGTTGCGCATGATCTGCTGGCCGACCGTGGTCGACCCGATGAAGCTGACCTTGGCTACATCGGGGTGTGACGTCAGGACGTTGCCGACCACGTCGCCGCGCCCGGTGACGATGTTGACCACGCCGGCGGGTACGTCCGCCGCGTCGAAGGCCTCGGTCATGATCTGCGTCTGGATCGCGCTGAGTTCGCTGGGCTTGACGACGACGGTGGCCCCGGCGGCGATGGCCTTCGCGACCTTCTGCGCCACGAAAACGACGTTGAGGTTCCACGGGGTGATCACCGCGGCGACGCCGATCGGTTCCATGACGACCGTGGTCGTACCACGGGTCTTGACGAACTCGTACGACTCGACGAGCTGTGCGGCTGCGTCGAACATCCCGGGTGCCAGGGGGAGGAGACTGTCGACAATGCCGCGTACCGCGCCGTACTCCTCGACCATGGCCGCCTTGAGGTCGTCGAGGCGCGCGGTGAACGAGGCGCTCAGGCGGTTCAGGATGGCGACGCGCTCCTCTTTGCTGGTCGTGGAGAAGCTGACGAAGGCGCGCTTGGCGGCCGCGACGGCGGCTCGGGCGTCCGTCTCGTCCGCGAGCCGCACTTCCCCGATCAGCTGTTCGGTCGACGGGTTGTAGAGCGCGGACAGTTCGGTCCCGTGGGGTGTCACGAACTGTCCGTCGAGGTAGATCTGGTCGATCTTTCGCATGGCTGGTACTCCTTCGGCTTTTGCTGGGACGGCATGAAGGGCCTTCTTCAGCACGAGCAGCGCGCGACCGGCACCGCGACGGTCGGCTGGCCGTCGCGGCCTGGGCTGGCCGGGTCCGGCGGGTGCCCGAGTGACCGCCCTCGGGCGCCCGTCGAGGCGAGGTGTCAGACGACGTACCAGGGGCCGCCGGTCCCGCGCCGTTGGTAGCCGTGGTGGGTCCGCTCCGTGCGGGAGGACTCCATGACGGTGTACGCGTGGTACTTGGTGAAGGGGGTGGCTCCGGCGAGCCGCTCCGGCCATGTCTGGCCGTTGGAAGTGACCTTGGAGAGGGTCTTGTCCACGATGTAGTTCACCATCGAGTTGATGAAGTTTTCAGCACCGACGAGCCGGTGCTCACGGCCCATGCCGTGATGGAAGCCTTCCAGCACGTCCCTGGTGCTCATCTCCTTGAGCGCCTCGTCGGCGAACCTACGCACGTCGTGCCAGTATTCGTGCGCCGCCTCCACGTCCTCACGGGTGCCCCATCGGGTGATGTGACCACCGACGAGCGCCTTGAAGTCGTACGAGAGGATGTCGTCGTGGGCCTGGTAGAACCCACTGATGTTCTCCGACGCGTCGGCGTGCATGAACGCCACCGAGCCCGGGCTGACGATGTCAATCTTGGTAAGGACCTTCTGGGCGGGCGCCCAGGCGTAGATGTTGCCCGGGCAGTGGTCCGCGCCCTTGTAGGACAGTTCGAGCCTGGTGCCGTTGACCTCGAGCGTCGCGTCGGTGGCGAACGTCTCGGTGGGCAGCGGCCGGTACGGGTCGGGGAACCGGGCTAGCAGTTCACGAGTGATGTCGTGAGCGATGATTTTGACTTTCGGCCCGAACATGGAGGCGGCGCCGATGTGGTCGGAGTGCCAGTGGCTGTAGATCAGGTGGGTCACCGGCTCGTCGCTGACGGACTCGATCGCCGCGAAGATGTTCTCGCCGAGCGGCGGCGGTGCGTCGATCACGATGGCGCCACTACCGGGTCAGCATGAACGCGGCCTCGTATCCGGAGGGGCTGGTGACCCAGTAGAAGCCGTCGCCCAACTCCTCCTTGTGCCAGCCCTTCTCGTAGAAGGACGGATCGTTGATGTGCTCGGGCATGAACTGCTGGGGGGAGGGTGCGTGCTCGCTGGGCACGGCCTTCGGGAAACCCCACTTCTGGGCGGCGTAGAACTCGCCGTATTTACCTACCATTTCGATGCACCTTCCTACTTGCCGGAGTCCGTGAACCGCAGGACCGGCTTGATGACATCGCCTTGGGCCGCGGAAGCGAACGCCTCGTCGATGTCGTCGAATCCGTAGAACCGAACCAGTCGATCGATGGGGAACCGGCCGGACTGGTACATCTTGATCAACTTCGGAATGAACAGCTGCGGGATGGAATCGCCCTGAACGATCCCGCGGACCGACTTGCCGAGTGCGAGCTTGGCCGCGGGGACCGTCGCGTCCCGGTTGCCGCCCGCGACGAGCCCGACCTGACCCATCGGCGCCAGCGAGGCGACCGCGTGGTCGAGCATGTCGGCGCGACCGGTGGTGTCCAGCACGAAGTCGACGCCGCGCCCGGTGAGACGCATGATCTCCCCGGCCACGTCGACCTGCCGCGCGTCGAGGGTGTGGGTAGCGCCCAACTCCTCGGCAAGGGTGAGTCGCTGTTGGTTCACGTCCACAGCGATCACCGTTCCGGCGCCGGTGGCGACCGCTGCCATCAGCGCGCCGAAGCCGACCGCCCCGGCGCCGAAGACGGCGACGGACGCGCCAGCCGGTACCTGGAACGAGTTCAGCACCGCCCCGGCTCCGGTCTGCAGGCCGCAGCCGAGTGGTCCCAGCAGTTCCAGGGGCGCATCGTCGGGGACCTTCACCGTGTTGCGCGCCGTCGCGAGGGCGTACGTGGCGAATGACGACTGGCCGAAGAAATGCCCGTTCACCTCGGCACTCGTGGTGTCCTCCGCGCCGACCCGGCGCAGTCCGCGGGTGCCGTCCAGGCGCGTCCCGGAGAAGTTCGCGGCCACCGCCCGGTCGCAGTAGGCGGGCTGCCCCCTCAGGCACTGCGCGCAGCGCCCGCACGACTGGTACGAGAGGACCACGTGATCGCCTGGCCGTAGATCGGTGACGCCCGGGCCGACCCGTTCGACGATGCCCGCCCCCTCGTGCCCGAGCACGATTGGCAGCGAAGCCGGGCTGTGTCCGTGCCACGCGTGCGCGTCGGTCTGGCAGATGCCTGTCGCGACGAGCTTCACGAGCACCTCATCAGTCCTCGGCTCGTCGAGCTCGAGTTCCTTCATGACGAACGGCTTCGACGCCTCTTCGGCTACCGCCGCGCGAATCCGCATGATGCCTCCTTTCGAAGACGCGGTCCGGGTCTGGCACCCGTTGGTGATCTTTGGCGCCGGACCGCGAGGCCAGCGACCGTCAGGACGGCGATCGGTTGGCTGACATGAAGTCTAGGAGACAGATGATTTGCCCAACAACATATGTGCGGGCAAACACACCTTGCGGGGGGAGGCTCGGGGCGCGGGCCACGACCAGCGCCGGTCTGAGCGGTCGCTGGCAGCGGATTCGCCGGACGGCTGCTCACCGTGCGGAAGAGCCCCGGTGCGCGGTGAACGCCGAGGTGTGCCCGCCGTGGGGGCGTGAGACGAGGCTGTCGTAATGCCCCCGTTGGGCGCGTATCGCCCTCGGACCGGCTACCCGCTGCCGAGTGCGACGCCGGGCGATCCGAGGGTCATCGAACTGATCGCGGCGGCCCGCAACAGGAGCCGAGCCACGGAGAGTGGACTACGTCGACGAGGGCGTCGGCATCGTGGTCCCGGCGATCCGACCGCACAGGTTTCCGGCGTTCGATCCGACCGCGTCGCAGAGTCGAGGGCGGTCTGGCGGCCGCTGCGGGCCGTTTTGGGTGCCAGTCAGGGGGCGGACTGCTCCATCGGGGGTAGGACGCTGGTCACTGCGGCGCAGGGGTCCGTCCCCGGTGCGGCAGCGTGGATCGCCTCGGCGGCGCGCTCGGCGAACTCGCGGAAGACGCCGCGCTGCTCCTCGGGTAGCCCGCCCAGCACGTGGTCCTCGGCATGGGCGACCCGGTGTTCGGCCTCGGCGAGTGCCTGGCGCCCGCGCTCGGTGGCCACGATCCGCCGGGCCCGCCGGTCGCGTGGATCCAACTGCCGCTCGATGAGGCCGGCGCTCTCCAGGTCGTCGATAACGTACGTCAGGACGCTGCGGTCGATCACCAGGCGGGCCGCCAGAGCGCCCTGCGTCGGCACCTCTTCGTGAACGACCACGGCCAGAATGTGGTAGCCCCGGCTCCCGTGCGGCAGGTCCGTCAACGCCTCCTCTACGTACTCGTGCCAGCGGCGCAGCACCATGCCCAGGGACCAGCCGAAGTTCGAACCGCGCTTGCGGTCGGCCGGCAGCTCGCACGCGTCGCTGGTAGCGGACATGCCTCCGATACTAGCAACCAGTGTGTTGATCAAACACAGTTTGTTCAGGCAGACCATTTGGTGATCGCTCATCCGTTCACTGGCTACCCGCTCCACCGTCCGCGCCGCCGGGAACGCCGTCCCGCCGGCGGTGACCGACGGGCACACCGGAAAGGAGGGCGTGGCTTGAGATCGTCGTCCCGGCCGTCACCCACCCCGGCACCGCGACCGCAGGGGAGGGGTGACGGCCTCATAGATATCCGGGAACTACGTGCCAGGCAGCTTCTTCCGTCTATTCGCCTGCGGTAGCCCGACCGCACAGTTAAGGAGTTCCGGACGGAACGGCCGGACGGACGAAGCAAGGAATCTGGGGGCCACAATGAAAAAGAATGCTCTGTTCGTGAGCATGCTCGCCGCCGTTATCGTGATCCTTTTCCCGGCCGCCGCGAATGCCGACTCCCCGACGAACCCAGACGCTCCCGCTATCCCTGTCGTCGAGAGCAGCAACTCGACGGCCTGGGACTGAGCACAGCGATCAATACTCGCCCTGCCGGCCTTGGCGGTCCGCAGTCGTGGGATCGACCCGCCATGAACGCCAGCGGAAGGCAGATGACCGATGACTGAAGCTGTACCGGTCACCCCCATCGCGGGATTGATCGTCGTCGGGCCGCGTTCAGAACACGTCCAACTGCACGAGCTGTTGACCGAGCGCACCGCGTTATGGCAGCGGACGCGGATCCTGACCGGTTCGGTGAGCGGTAAGCCGTGGACCGCCGGATCGGTCGAGGCCGCAGTGCGTGACGCCGTCCGATGCGTGGACGGGGCGGACGACAGCACGGCGGCGATCGTCGACCCGGAGCATCGGGTCACGACACTCCTCGTACTGCTCGGAGAGGGCCGGACCCGCTGGACCGGAATTCGGAGCTTGACGGATCTCGAATCGATGCCGGCGGCTACCCACGTACCGGGTCACGCCTTGGCGATTCTGGCACCGTGGGCCGGGTTGCTTGCGCCGGAACCGCTCACGACACACGATTCGACCCGATTCTCGGCAGCTGCGGTGCGGACGTCCGACCCCGCCCAGCCCCACTGCGGGCTGGGCTGGGCGACTGGGGCGGACCTGGCACTGCGGCACGCGATACTGGACAGCCTGCGGTCGATGTCGTCGAACGCGGTTCCGACATCTGGCCGCGCGGTAGCCGGCGCCTCGGGGGCGACGGAGTGGACGTGGCTCTTGGACGGCTCGCTCACCCTGCTGACCGCGTACAGCCGGGACCGCCGGCGGCACTCCCTGCCGGACACCGGCTTCGACGTCGTCACCCGCCATATCCCGCAGTTCAGCGGGGCGCTGCGGCTCGCCGCCGTCGTCCGTCGGTCGTCCAGTGCCGTCGTGGCGGCAGCCTGGGGGCGGCAGACCGAGGAGGCGATCGACTACGCCCTCACCGCGGCCCGGACCCGAGATCTCCTGCTCCCCGGTACTCGCCGAGCAGCCGTCCCGAGCCCGCCGGAAACCGCTTCGCTCATTAGCGCCCTGTCCCCGGGCGACGTCCGGCGGCTGCTACACGACATCCACGCCACCGTTTTCGGCACCTCTGGCCGGCGGGTGCTGGGGATCCGGGTCGCAGCCGACGCGCTGCTCGGTCCGCAGGACCTGGCCTGGGGGCCAGTATGGCTCGGCTGAGCCGGTCACCTGTGATGTCAGTGGAGTGACAGCGAGACGTAGGTCGATCGGCTACCGGCACGCGATGGAATGGTCTCAGTCACCAAGGCGGGCCGAACCGGAACGGACGGCCCAGACATCGCTGAGGAGTAGCAATGAACATCGACGACAAGACCAACCTGGCCGACCTGGCGAACGAGATCCTCGAGCTCGAGTCGGAGACCTTCGAGATCTCGGACTACTCGGACGCGAGCGGTGTCCTGCTGGCCGTGGCCGCCTCGTGCAGCACGAGCTCCACCAGTACCTGCTCCAGCACCACCAGCACCACCTCCTGCTCCGCCTGATCGTCCCTCGACCAGCCTGAGGGCCTTGCCCTCTCCCGAAGAGCCCTCTCGGACGAAGACCGTCCGAGAGGGCTCTTCGGCGTGTCAGCACGGTGGCAACAGGCGTGGCAGCAGCAGGACCGGTCGAAACAGGACCGGCACGAACAGTGCGGCGCCCCGCCGGAGATGGACCGGCGGGGTGCACGCGCCCTACGAGTGCTCAGGGGAACGGGTGCGGGACCGTCCGAAGGTCGCGATCGGTCAGGTCGCTGGTGCGCAGGCCGGCCAACCGGGGCGCGGAGCGCAGCCGAGGCATCTGCAGCGCCCGTTGCCTGGTCCAGCCGAAGTCGATCGGCAGCAGGCCGGGAACGATCGTCGACACCGTGTGCAGGCCCATGCGGCGCTGTTCCGGGGTGGTCTGGTCGACCACGATCACGTCGAAGCCGGTGCGTTCCAGTTCGCGCTGGCAGGTACGGAGGTCGAGCAGGAGGTCTCGGGAGCCCGGGTCGCCTGGGGGCCGGATGTCCTGGATCGAGCAGTGGCTGACCGGTTCGAGGTAGCTACGCGCGTGCTCGGTCATCCGTGGCAGGCCGAACAGTTGGGGGTGGTCGCCCAGGTTGGCGCAGAGGTTGTAGTCGTCCGCCATGGCGTCGAGTTCGTGCGAGCGCTCGTCGACCTGCCGGGACAGGTGGGGAATGTAGGTGAGCACCTCCGACAGCGCACCCTCGACGGCTGTCTCCGGGTTGAGGCTGGCGCCAGCGGCGAAGGCGAGGGCGCCGGCACCGCCGTCGCGGCGGACCGCGAGGCCGGTGACGACGGGTACGGCCAGGTCGACCCGGCTGTCGAAGGCGTGGACGTCGTAGCCGCGGAAGGCCGCCCGGTCCACCATGGCGCGGACGGCGGGGCTGCGGCACGAGTCGAGATCGATCTCGGTGACCGCCAGGTTGCCGTACCAGTTGAGCAGGAACGCGTCGCGCTCGATGAGTTCGAGCAGGCCGAAGAGGATCGCCTCCTCCAGGCAACCGCCGATCGCGCAGCCGTTGGAGGATTCGTAGACGAAATTGTCGGCGGCCTGCCCGGAGGCGTAGTACGTGAGGCGGGCCGGCACGAGCACGGGCCGGTCATCACGAAGGGAGTAACCCCACACCCACGGTATCGGTCGGTCCGGGGCGAACGGCGCGACCATGGGATCGGTCCGGTACGTCTGCGCCGAGTACTCCCCGCAGCTGCGCGGGTCGAGCGCGGTGTCCCCCAGGTCGGTGTACGCGGCGACGACCGGATCGGCGCGGCGTCGCTGGTGGGTGCCGGCGTACCGTTCGAGCCCCTCCAGATACGCGAGGTCCTTGCTGGTGCGGAAGGAGTTGGCCTGCCCGCTCCAGCTAAAGTTGACGAGCCCGGCGTACCCGCGGATGAAGACGCTGCCGGTGACCGGCGAGGTGGTGGGCGAGGTGACGTCGAGCCAGCTGCCGGCGCCCAGGCTGCCGCAGACCGGGTTGGCCATCGCCCCGGTGGCCAGCGGGTACGACGTTGTCGAGGTGAGCCGGTAGCTGCCCGGGTCCGGCTTGGGGCGGGACACCAGGTCGAGAGTGGCCGATTGCGGGGTGGTCTCTTCGAGCGGCGCGCAGTTGGGGCAGAGCGGATCGGTTAGCAGCGGGAACGTGAGCACGTGCAGTGTCTGGAGGTCGATCCGGGTGACCTGCGGCAGGCTGAGGTCCGCGGTCGCGTGCCAGCCTCCGGCGGCCCGCCGACCGACGACCCCGGACCGGCCGAGGACGGCCGCCTGGTACACCGACCAGACGGCGTCCACGACGTAGTCCGGGACGACCGGCCAGGTGCCGGCCGGGATGACGGTCTGACCGTGTTCGAGGGCCTCCCGTTCGGATCTGGTCCGCAACCGCTGCCACCGCATTGCGAGGCACTGACCGCAGGCCTGGGCGTCCGAGACGCCGCCCCACGGGCCGACGAGCACGGCCTGGGCGGTGAGATGCACGTCCGCGGCGCCGCGTACGGGCGCGAGCCGGGTGGCGGGCGCACCGAACACGTCGACCGCGCCGATGGTCTGCACCGCCGGTCCGGGGCCGTGCGGGGCGTCCCCGACGTCGCGTCGGAACCGGTCGGAGAGTGCTTGCTGCAGGGTCAGCCGGGCGAACTCCATCGGGACGGGGCGAGTGTCGGCTCGCGTCGTCGTGCTCACGAGTTGTTGCTCCAGCGAAAGGTCCTCACTGCGAGGAAGCCGAAGACGAGGGTGAACCCGGCCAGGGCCGCACTGCTAAGGCCGATGGTCGCGAGGTCGCCGCTGCCGGTGAGGGCGGCCGAGATGCCGTCGTTCATGTAGCGCAGTGGCAGGACTCGGGAGACGTTCTGCAGCCACGCGGGCATGAGATCGATCGGCAGGAACGAGCCCGACAGGAATGCCATCGGCACCATGATCGAGTTGGCGATGGCGGCGACGGCCTCGGGGGTGTTGGCGCGGGATCCGACGACGACGCCCATGGAGAGGAACGCCGTGACGCCGAGCAGCAGCACAGGCAGGGCGAGCGGCCAACTGCCGGCGAGGGTGAGGCCGAACACCGGCAGCAGAGCCACGCCGACGAAGAGCACCGCCTGCACCAGGCCGATCACCAGCGCGCCCGTGTAACGCGAGGCGAGCACCGTGGTCAGTGGTGTGGGCGTCATCCGGATCAGGCGCAGGATGTCGTCGTTGCGCCACTGCATGAGCGTGAACGCGATGCCGAAGAGGGCGGCGTTGCCAACGCCCCAGGAGAGCACGCCGGGTGCGATGTAGTCGATGTAGCTTCGCCCGGAGCCCTCCACCTCCTGCCCCGCGAAGATCAGGCCGAAGACCACCAGGAACAGCAGCGGGAAGGCGAACGTGAAGAACACGGTGGTCTTGTCGCGTACGGATGCCTTGTAGTTGGCCGTGCTCAGCGCGGCGAATGCGGTCATGAGCGCGTCTCCGATCCAGTGAGCTCCAGGTAGACGTCCTCGAGGGTGGCGGTGCGGGTCTGCACCTCGTCGAGGCCGATGAGATCGCCGACGGCCGCCAGGGTGGCACCGGCCGCGGTGGTCTCCAGCACCACGGAGCCCCCCTCGACGCTGACCCGGATGACGCCGGGAAGAGTCCCGGCCTGGTCGGTGGAGAGCTGGCCGACCGGCACCATGACGCGGGTGGGTACGTGCGCCGCGCCGACGAGCCGGTGTGGGGTGTCGAGCGCGATGACGGAGCCGGAGACGACGATGGCGACGCGGTCGCAGAGCGCCTCGGCCTCGTCGAGATGGTGCGTGGTGTAGACGATTGTGCGGCCCTGCGCCTTCAGGTCGCGCAGCACCTGCCACAGGTCACGGCGAGCCTGCGTGTCGAGCGCCGCGGTGGGCTCGTCGAGAAAGACGAGTTCCGGCCCGTGGATGAGGGCGCCGGCGATGGCGAGCCGCTGCCGCTGACCGCCGGAGAGATCCCCGACCCGCTTGTCCGCCTCCCCGGTCAGCCCGACCAGCTTCAGTGCGGGGCCGGCCGCCGTGGCTGGCAGTCCGTACAGGGCGGCCACCGTCGCAAGGTGCTCGCGGGCGGTCAGCCGGGCGAAGAACGCGCTCTTCTGCGTCTGCAACCCGAGGCGGGGCAGCAGTGCCACGTTGCGGGGCCACGGGGGCATCCCGAGCACCTGGATCGTGCCGGCGTCCGCCTGGCGCAGGCCCTCCATGATCTCGATCAAGGTCGTCTTGCCGGCGCCGTTGGGGCCGAGGATGCCGAAAAACTCTCCACGTCGGATGGTCAGCGAGATGCCGTCCACGGCCTGCACGTCGCCGTACCGCTTCCGGACGCCGTCCAACACGACGGCCGACTCGGCGACTGCCTCCACGATGGGTTCCTCACTGCTCAGTGTCGAAAGGTCGATGGCGTGCGTCGTGGTCATTTCCGGACCTCTCCTCTCCGGCCGTCGGCCGGCTTGCGGGTCCCCGTGAACGACGTGCGGGGCACCACGAAGAACATCCCGATCAGTACGGCGAGCCCGGCCGAGATGGCCCCGGCGACGGGCCCGAAGTGGGCGGTGGCAACACGTTCCGCGACCAGCGCGACGATCGTCACGATGCTCGTGACCAGGGCGGCCGCGCCCAGGGCGTACCCGGAGTAGGCGATCCGGGCGGACCGGGGGTATCCCGCCAGGCCCGGTCCGCGGCCGACCAGACCGGCCAGCGCCCGGCCGGCGAAGCGCCGGCTGCCACTGGCGTAGCGCAGCATGCCCAGTGAGTGAGCGAGCATCTTGTAGCCGTCCATCGGTGGCAGCGGCAGCAGAAACAGCGCGGCCTGGGCGAGCCCCAGCAGCAGGAACGCGCCGAGCAGCGCCCGGGCCGGCTCCCGTTCCGGCACCAGCAGCCAGGCCGGCAGCACCGGCAGCAGCAACAGCAGGTTCACCAAAATGCCGGCCGATGCGGTCGTCACCTGCTGGCGGCGGGTCCGCAGGAACAGGTAGTCGTCGATCCGGCAGTACATCACCACCATGGGCAGCTGCCAGCGGATCCCGATCTCACCGACCGTACCGCCGAAGTGGTGCGCCACCACGCCGTGCCCGAGTTCGTGCAGGCCCATGGTGACCCACAGCGCGGTGGCGACGGCCATCAGCGCGAACGGGTTGTCGAGCACCCTGGCGGTGTCGGCGACCAGGGCGGGCCCGTGCCACACCACACCGGCCAGCATCAGCAGGGTCGCCGCGAACGCGGGGACGAGGAACCAGCCGCGGAACGTGAACCCGAAGAGGCGGTGCAGGCTGGCCGTGGTGGCGGTGGCGTCGCTGACCAGCCGTAGCGAGCCGCCGAGGAGCTTGCGCCGGGCCGCCGCCGGCGGGTCGACCGTCGGCACCGGGCCCCCTTCGATGAGGCCCCGGGCGGCCAGCAACCCGAGGAGCTGCTGCCAGGCCGCCGGGCCGAGCGAACGACCGAAGGTCCGGCCGTACGCCTCGGCGATCTCCTCGCGCGACGTCACACCGTCGAGCCGAACGAGGACGAAGTGCTCCCTCAACCCGATCTCGAACGTCTTCCCCGCGACGGGATCCCGGACCAGGTGGACCGACGTACCGTCCCGCAGGTAGCGCCGGCTGATCTGGATGTCGGTGCGCACCGCCGGCCCGGCGGCGACGGCGGTGGTCATGCCCCCTCGCCATGCTCGCGCAGCGCCCGACCCAGCAGGTACGACAGGTACGCCTCGTCGGTGATCGTGACGTGCAGCCGGTTGTTGGTCATGTGCATGTACGGCGACAGCAGCAGCGGCAGCGCGATCTGCGGGTCCGTGGGGATCTCGTCGCGGGTGTCGTCCCAGGACCGGAACACTAGCTGCCCGCGCTCGGCCAGCTCGGCCGCCCGGCGGCGCAGCTCAAGGCAGTGTTCCGCCCAGCCGCGCAGCAGCCCGGGGAGGTCTCGACCCCCGCTGGTCCGCAGTGAGTGCCGGATCTCGGCGAAACGCCGGCCGATCTGAGCACCCATCGCGGCGTACTGCTGCTGGTACTCCTCATCGCCCGCGTAGTTGGTGTCCGAGAACGCGGTGCGCCAGAACTTGTGGTACCGGTTCAGATAGTCGACGAGGTCGTCGGTGTCCGGCAGGAAGCACGCCGACATCACCATCATCAGCTGCGCCGACGTGCCGAGCAGCACGGTGCGCAGGTGCAGGTTCTTCGTGCGGATGGCGTCGACGACCATCTCGCTCGAGTGCGCGAAGTGCCACTCCGCGAGCTCGATCCCGGCCTCGCCGCCGTACTTGCCGTACTCCGGCTCGTACGGCTCGTAGCTGTAGGTGTTGTTTTCGCGCAGGTTCATCCGGCCGTCGCGACGCAGGTAGCTGGATTTCTCGTCGGCGGAGAACTCCATGTCGAACAGGGAGTTGTAGAAGTCCTCCAAGAATCCGGCGTCCACCTGGTACAGCGCCGGCCGGACCCGCAGGTACTCGGTGATGGCCGCCTCGGCTCGCCGCTTCACCTCGGCGGTGGCCGCCACGGTCGCCGGCTTGAGCCGCAGCCGTACGTGCGGTCCCTCAAGCCAGTAGTTGATGAAAAAGTGACCGGCGATCAGCCCGTCGGCCTGGAGTCCGTCGATCAGTGGACGCACGCACTGCACGAGCAGCGGCTGCGGGTTGGCCGCGTAGTAGATGTGGATGGCCTGCCACTCGCCGGTGGTCACGTCCGTCACGGGGTCGATGAGGGTCTGCGTCATGGCTGCCCGTCCTGTCGCATCGCGGGGGGAAGGATCGAAGGGGAACGGAGGGTCTCGACGGCCAGCTCGGCGACGTGCTCGCCGCGGCTCGACCGCACGTGCAGCGCGTCCTCGTCGGGGAGCATCTCGCGGAACACCACCCGCGCTCCCGGGCTCTGCAGCAGTCCGTCGAGGGCGTACAGGGAGAGGTAACTGGCGAAGTCCACGTACTGCGGCTTGCCGCTGCGCGACCGGCCGTCCCCGGAGGTCTCGGTGACCGTGGCGAAGGTGCGCTCCGGCAGGCCGTGCGCTCGCCGCCAGCGCTGCCACGCCAGGAACCAGTCCTCGTCGGCGACCTGCGGCGAGAGCCGGGGCAGGTCCTGGCCGCCGACGGTCCAGGCCCGGCGGCTCAACACCAGGTTGCGATGGCGCACCCGTGGCCGGTACCGCACCCCGTCGCGCGGTTCCCCTTCGGGCACTCCGCCCCACAGGTTGACCGGGGCCAGCGACGACGGCGACAGCAGCAGCAGGGTCCGGGGGATCTCCGGAAGCGCCAGCGGCACCAGGTAGCCGAGGTAGACCGGGATGACCTCGCGGCCCAGCCGGTGTGACCGCAGCACCAGGCGTCCCTCGGCCACGTCGTGCTCCAGGTGGAGATCGTCGAGGTGTAGTTGGTCCTCGGCCGGCACGGAGCTGGTCTCGCCCGGACACACGATCTGGTAGCGGGTCAGCCGCCCGTGCAGGTTGAGGTTGGTGACCACCGCACCACCGGTGATCTCCGCGAGGACCGCCCCGTCCGGTTCGATCTCTCCCGCCTGCCGCAGCAGTTGTTGCGCCAGCCCGTCCGGCTCCAGCTCGTCCCGGGGCGCGTCGAAGCAGTGGGTGAAGCGGCTGAACGGGAAGAACAAGCCGCCGTACGACTGGTTCAGGACCGCGACCGGATCACCGGGCCGGTCCGCCAGCTGGACGAAGTGGCTCTGCGGGGCGAAACGTGTGGTTACCGGGGTCAGGTGTGCGGCGACGGCGTCGACCGTCTCCTCGTCGAGCCGGACCTCCGCCGCGTCCGCGGCCCCGGCCCAGACCGCGCGCATCCGGACGACCAGCTCGCGGCGGGCGTCGTCGAGGGCCGTGATGCCGGGCAATCGCAGCCAGTTCACCTCCGGGACGTACTCGCCGTCCTCGAACGCCTTCGGACGTCCGTTGAACGTCAGGTACTGGTCGAAGAAGTCCTCGTGGAAGTCGTGCACCAACTTCAACAGGTCATCGCAGTGCCCGCCGCGGCCGTACCGGGCCAGGAAGTACCCGGTGAACGTGATCCGCTGGGGCAGGGTCACGTCGAACGCCGGCAGGATCCGTTCCACCGACCGCAGCGAGTCCGCGAGCAGCCCGGACCACGCCTGCCGGTCGAGCACGAGGTCGTCGACGCCGGCCCGGACGTCCTCGTACAGCAGGGTCCGGGGCAGCGTCGCGTCCTCGTCACCGAGGCTCGTTTGCAGCTCGTGCAGACTGGCGCGCAGCCGCCCGAGCAGCTCCCGGCGTTCGGCGTGGCCCGCGAGCGCGTACCGGTCGACATACGAGATCGGCTCGGTCAGCCCGTCGGCCAGCTGATTCGCCCAGGGGCGCTCGATCGCCCGCAGGGCCTCCTGGAAACCGCGCAGCGGGTCACGGCTGTGCACGTCCGTCTGCAGGCACGGGAACTGCAGCATGCCGAGTTGCAGGAGCGCGGCAAGGTACCGGTCGCACTCGTCGGCGGTCGCCCGCTCCGTGGCCGCGAGCCATCCGGTGAGCTGACCGAACGAAACGCCCGGGGTGCGCTTCATCATCCGCAGCATGCGTTCGAGAACGCCCGTACGCTGCAGGAAGTAGAGCCGGTCGGAGGCTGCGTCGAACGTCACCGCGGCGTTGTCGTCACCCGTGGTGACCCAGCGGCGGACGAAACGTACGCGGTCTTCGTCGTTGCGCCATCCGGTGGCTGCCTGGACCGGCAGGTCCGCGCGACGCTGCGGGTCGGCCAGGACGAGTTCGGCGAGCCGACCCAGTACGACCACGTTCAGCCGGGGATGACCGGACCAGTCGTCGGCCACCGCCACGCGGTGCCCGGCGTCGGCGGTCTCCGCGAGCCGTCCCACCCCGACCGCCGTGAACGTGCTGAACGGGCTCGGCTTGCACGCCGTCCGGTACAGATAGGACAGCACCGAGCGAGTGATCCGCCGCTCCTTCTTGCCGGGTCGGTCAGCGCGACCATCGATGAACGCGTCGAGCTGCGAGTCCAGCGACGGCGAGGCGAGCAGCACACCTCGGCGTAGCCGGTCCTCGGCGGCCAGCTGACGCAGCCGCGCCGTCGTGCCGGACGCCTCCGTGCCGACGATCCGCTCACCGTCGGCGCGCAGGTCGTTCAGCCTGCGCCGGGCCGCCAGCCAACTGGTGAGCCGCTCGGCGGTGGCGGCATTCAGTCGGGTCAGCAGGGTGACGGCGGCATCCGCGTCCTGGGGCAGCCGGTTGTTGAACACCTGTCGGCGCAGCCGCAGCAACTGCCGGCGGACGAGGTCGTCGTCGTTGTCGTTGACCATGCCGTGGAGCAGGTCGCTGAGGTGGCTCGCCGTCTCGGCCAGCGACTCCTCCTCGTGCAGCACCTCCTCGGCCCAACGGCGGCTGTCCGGGCAGCGAAGGGCACCGACGGTGACCAGGGGCAGGCCCGCGACCCGGGCCATCAGTCGAGGTTGCAGGGTCCAGCGGGTTGCCGCCGGCCGGCCGGCGGTAGCGGCGGGTTGGAGATCGGGTTCGGTGGTCAGGGTCATCACGGACTCCGTTCGACTCGATTGATCAGGCGATGTCATAGCGAAAGTCCGCGGGACGGGCCCGTTCGTGGCCGAGCAGCATGATCAGCAGGGGCGCCTCGCCGGTGCCGTCGAGGTCGAGCTCCTCGATGAAGGAGATGTTGTCGAAGCCGAGTGCGACGCCGGCGCCGACGTCCAGCGCCGACGCGGCGGTGTAGAAGTTCTGTGCGACGGCACCGATCGTGGCGTTGACCAGGCGGTAGCCGCGATCTCCGACGGCATCGAGCACCGCGGTCGTGCGTACGGTCGGCACGATCACGACGCCGGCCTGCTCAAGGTTGTAGTTGGACAGGAAGTAGTTGCGCTGGAGGAACGGCCCGGGCCTGCCCGCCTTGACCAGGTACAAGGCATGGCCGTCCGGGTCGTACTCGTACGCGCCCGGCGGCACACCGTCGACGTGGTTGACGAAGGCGTAGAGCTTCGCCAGTTGGGCCGCTCCGGCGCCACTCGCCGCGTCGGTGAAGGGCACCCGGGCGCTGGCTGCCAGCCCCGTGCCGAGCTGCGCCGCGGTCAGTGGCACCTTCGCGTCGAAGCGGCCGAAACTGCTGCGCCGACGGCGCAGTGCGGTGCGAACCGGGAGATCGAGCGCGAGCGGAGGCGGCAGCTCGACCCGCGCGCGGCCCGGCTGCGGCGGATGGGCCGCGGCGGCGACCAGCCGCCCGGGTGCGGGCGCCACGGTCGCGCCCTGCACCGTCCCGGCGTGGATCTTGGACATCGTGTCGAAGGTCAGGACGGTCCGCGACCGCTCCTGGTCGCGGTGGCGGACCGACACCCGTCCCGTCGCGCCACCGGTCCGTCGCGCCGAGTCCCAGGCCAGTGGTACGACGGCGAAGATGCCCTCCTCCTCGTTCGCCACGCCCAGCAGTTCGGCGATCCGCGGCTCGTCGAACCAGAGCTCCGGCTCCACGACGCGACCACGGGCACCGGCCCACAGCCGCCAGGTCTGGACGATCGTGCCGATGTCCATCGTGACCGCGTGGAACGAGAAGCTGTTGTACTTGAAGGCGTTCTGCCAGTACTTGACGCTGAGCAGGAGGAACTGGTCGTCGTCCTGGCCCGCGCGGGCACCGAGCGCCTCCCGGACGACCGGCGTCACGTCGCCGGTGAGCAGGCGCTGCATCGCGTGGTGCTTCGTCGAGTAGTGGTAGACACCCGGCGGCATCGGGCCGCTCGGCCCGCAGACCCAGTAGACGCTCACCGGGTAGAGGCCACCGCCCGACGCGGTGCCACGGTTCCAGTTCGCCGTCGTGTACGTCGGCAACGCGCGCAGGTCGGTGTTGGCCTGGACGCCGAGGCGACGGCCGACCAGCCCGTACGAATCGTGCAGCATCGCGGCGAGGAACGGCAGGTCGAACGGGAGTGCCCGGCCCCGTTCCGGGCCGTCGAGCCCGTCCTGGACGGTGGCGTCCCCGGGTGGGCTTCCGTCGTACAGGGGGAAGGTCTCGACGCCGGGGAAGTACTTCCCCTTGCGCGGCTGGTCCGGCCAGTTCGGGACGAAATCCTTCGGCTCCATCAGGACACGACCGCGGTGCATGATGGCGGTCGCGTAGTCATATGCGTAACCCATGTCGGTCCTTGTCTGTCGCGTGGCGGCTCGCGCACTCACGGGAACGGATGCGGGACGAGATGCAGGTCCGCGACCTCCAGGTCGTGATCCCGCAGGCCGGCGGCGGCCAGTGCGGCGCGCATACGCGGCATGTACGGCGCCCGCTGTCGGGCCCAGCCGAAGTCGATCGGCAGGAGCCCCGGTGCCAGGACGCTCACCGTGTGCAGGCCCAGATCCCGCTGCTCGGGCAGCGTCTGGTCGACCGCCACGACGTCGAAACCCTGCGCGGCGACATCGGCCACGCAGCGCCGCAGGTCCACGGCAAGGTCGTCGGAGAGCAACTCGGCGCGGCCAGCGGCCGGGTAGACCTCAGCCATGGCCCGGGACTCCCGAGGGGCCACGAAGAACGCCGCGTGCTCGGCCATTTCGGGCAGGCCGTACACGAGCGGGTGGTCGTGCAGCGCCTGGACGTTGACGAAGTCGGCGACCATCGTCCGGTACCGCGCTTCCTCCCGCTCCGTGCGGCTGCGCAGGTTGACCGAGTCGGTGGCGATCTCGCAGAGGGCCGCCGCCATCGCCGTCTCCGGGTCGAGGCTCGCACCGGCCCCGAAGCAGATGGCGCCCAGGCCACCGCCGATGCGGGTCGCCACCCCGACGACGACCGGGATGCCGAAGCTGATCCGGGCGTCGAAGAACCGCGCCCGGTATCCGCACATCTCCAGTCGGTCGACCATCCACCGGGTCTCGGCGCGGGCACTCGTGCGCGGGTCGATCTCCGGCAGCGTGACCCGGCCGTACCAGGAGAGCAGGAACGCGTCGCGCTCGACGACCTCCATCAGGCCGTGGTAGATCGCCTCCTCGGCGCTGCCGCCCGACGCGCAGCCGTTCGAACTCTCCTGCACGAACCGGTTCTCCAGCCCCGGCGCGTGGTAATAGGCCAGGATCTCCGGCACCAGCACCGGACGGTCGTCACGCAGCGAGTGACCCCAGACCCACGGAATCGGCCGATCCGGCGCGAACGGTGTCACCCGGGGGTTCGCCGCGTAGAACGCATCGGAGTAGAGACCGCAGACCCGCGGGTCGACCGCCGCGTCGCCGAGTTCGTCGTACGACGCCGACACCACGGTCCGTTTGGCCTTGGCGCGCATGCCGGCGATCCGTTCGAGCCCTTCCAGGACGCCGATGCGGGCGCTGCGGGCGTAGCTGTCGGCGTGCCCACCCCAGTACGTCTCCCGCAGGTAGCTGCCCGAGCGCAGCAGGAATCCGCCGCTGACCGCCGAGGTGGACGGCGACACCGGGTCGTAGGCGACCAGGGGACCGACCGGCCCACACAACGGGTTCGCGAACGCCTCCACGGTGAACGGGTAGTCGTCGACGGACCGCAGCCGAAACGAGTCGGGCGCTGACTTGGGGGTGGTCCCGATGGGCGGGCGGGCGGCCTCCGGTGTGTCCGGCACGCTGCGGCCGCAGGACGGGCACTCGGCGTCCGGCACCACCGGGAAGCGGCGCACCGCCAGCACGGCGAGGTCGACCATGTACACCGAGGCGTACCCGTCCCGGGCCGTCGGGCCGGCCGTGCGGTCGACATGCGCGTCGACGAGCGCCGCGATGGCATCGCCGCTGAAGGCCGACCGGAATGGTGACGGCCCGGCCTGCCGGGTCGAGCCGCCCAGTTCCAGCGCGTCGCGCAGGGAGCGCTGCCGAACCGCCTGCCACCGCCGGGCGAGGCACCGGGGGCACGCCGGGTGGGCGGCGTCGCCCCGGAACGGCCCGACGAGGGCGTACGGGCCGTACAGATGCACGGTCACCGACGCCGCTTCCGGGCCGTCCGACACGGCCAGTTCATCCCGTACGCCGAGCGGCACGACCGAGACCGTCAGGTTCCCGCCGAGTCGCCTCCGCAGCCCCTCCTCGAGCTCGGCGCAGTCCCGCGCCCAGTGCTCCGGAGAGCCGACGAGGTCAGGCCGCATGGGGGGAACCGCCGGTCAACACGATCCGCGCCGTGTGGATGCCGCCGACGAGCAGGTCCGGCGGGGTGGTGCGGACCAGCAGCACGTCGCCGCCCGCGTTGCGGACCCCGTCGAGCAGGTCGTCCCACGTGACGTCCGGTACGTCGGCCGGGACGCCGGTCACCGCGAGCACGGCCGGCTCGAAGTCGGCGACGAGATCGTCTCCCGGGTCGACATCGGCGTCGCGCTCCCGGCCCAGCTGCACCCGGCCGAGCAGGTCTCGCACGGCGGTCACCACGGCGGCGTTCCAGGTCAGCTCACTCCCGGTCGCCCAGAGGACGCCGCCGGTGCGGGGGTCGGTGGCGTAGGCGATGGCCACGGGCGAGGTGCCGAACCGTCCGCCGCGCAGGTTGAGCAGGGTGACGTCGACCCCGGCGTTCGCCGCGGACCGCCGCAGGAAGACGACCTCCGGGTTCTCGATGTCGGACAGCCGTGCCGGGGCCACCTCGGCGTGGCCACGGACCGCGTCGATGATCCGGGTGTACGCGACGGCCGACAGCAGGCCCCGCGCGGCGGCCTCGGCGGGGGACGTCCCCGCCCCGGCACCCGCCGAGGTGGCGATGACCGGCCGGTGGGCGTTGTACTCGCCGAACGGCCGGACCGCGGCGGCCGGCACTCCGATCTCCTCCTTCGTGAGCAGCGACGTCGCCGTCACGACCGGTCCGGTCGCAGGTGCCGTGCCACTGCACGTGACGATCTCGGCAACCGTGATCGTGCGGTCCGGCGCGGCTTGTTCGGCGGGCAGGGGGACACCGTGGTCCACGTAGCTGACCGCGGCCGTCCGCAGAGCTGCGAGCCGCGCGCCGGCCAGGGTGTGCAGGTCGAAC
Source organism: Micromonospora sp. NPDC050276 (assembly GCF_044459545.1). NCBI lineage: Bacteria > Bacillati > Actinomycetota > Actinomycetes > Micromonosporales > Micromonosporaceae > Micromonospora > Micromonospora sp. NPDC050276. The sequence continues at coordinate 38,425 of NZ_JBITJA010000019.1, forward strand.
GTCGCCACCTCCCGGGTACGCCCGGGGCCGGACGAGAACCGCAGGGTGCTCACCTTCAACGGGGTCTGGGTCCACTGCTCGTCGCTGAACTCGGCGAAGACGCCGACGTTGGGCTGGATCAGGACCTCGCGGCTGGTCAGTTCGGCCAGCAGCTCCGACGCCTCGACCTGCGCCTCGACGATCCGGGTCTGCCCGATGGCGAGGTCCGTGGTGACCGGCTCGTGGAGCACCGCGTCGCCGGAGCAGAACCGGCAGGCCGGGTGCGGCAGCAGCGGCTCGGCGACCACGTCGAGCGACTCGAGGTCCTGGATGATGACCCTGCCGGTTGTCTCCGCCGGCAGGGCGCCGGTCAGGCTCCGGAACACCTCGTACCCGAGAAGGTTTCCGATCATCGCGGCGAGCGGCCGGCCCACCGCGGCGTCCCGGCGGGCCGTGGCAAGGGACACCCCCTGCCACAGGTCGGCGGCGGCCGCCGGGTCGCCGTTGGCGGCGAGGCGCAGTGCGGCGCACAGCCAGCAGCCGGTGCTGCCGGCCGTCATGTGCGGGCCGATCACAGCACGCCTGCCGAACGTCCACGCGGTGAGCAGGTGACGCCCGGCCGGCACCCGCTCGCTCAGCAGGTCCAGCGTCTGTCGGGCGCCGGCGGACCCGCCGGTCACGACGACGACGTCGTACGCCGCGAGTTCGTCCCAGGTGTAGCGGGGGCCGGCGGCCGGGACGACCTCGATGTCGACCGGGCAGCCCTCCTCGGTGAGCACCCGCGCCTCGGCCCGCACCTCGGCGAACCGGTTGTCGGGGTGGTCCAGGCCCGGGATGATGCCGATGCCCGCCGACCCGTTGCGCACCAGACTCAGGACGCACCAGCGTGCCACCAGGTCGTCGCCCAAGACCGCCACCCGGGCATCGCGGAAGGTCATGAACCGGGCGTCCGCGCCGTCGGCGTAGTGGTCCACGTACGCGATCTGCGGCGCGAACCGCCCGGCGACTGCCGCCTGTCCCTCGCCGATGGCCCCGGTTGCCAGCGGCACGTCGCGGGCGAAGCCACGCTCGTACAGCGTCCCGACCAGGTTGGCGACCATGGCCCGCTGCTCCGCGCCGAGCGCCGCGCCGAGGTCCGCGACCTGGTGGTCGCCGGTGAGGTAGGGGACGATCAGGGTGGCCAGCCGGTACGCGCTCCGGCCGCTCAGCTGGAAGCCGCCGAGGGAGTTGTGGAACAGGACGCCGTCCGGCGTCTGGGTGTAGAGAACGTCCCGGCGGATGCGCGGCCGGGTCTGGGCGATGTCGTCGAAGGTCGCTGCGGCCATAGCGGAAGCACCTCTGTTTCTTGTAGATGACGGCAGACGCCGCCGGGACGGGGTGGACCGGCAGTCACGCCGCGAGTGCGGTGCTCCGATCGCCGTAGCCATCGACGGCGAAGGCCCGGACCAGTTCGTGCATCGTGTAGGTGCCGGAGCCGCCCTCAAGGGCGCCGGCGTCAGCCAGCAGGTCGAGGATCTGACCGGTGGCGGTAACGGGACGGTCGAGGACGCCGGCGAGGTCGGCGAGGGTCATGGATCCCGGGTACGAACATCGGGCGATCCGGACGAGCGCGTCGCTGAGCCGGGGATCGAGCTCGTCGAGCCAGGCCCCGAAGGTCCCGGTGATCGACATCCGGGGGTCGTCGCTGAGGGACATCCGGGCAAAGCGGTCGCCCCGCAGCCATGTGACACAGTCGGCGATCCGGGTGCGCGGGCGAACCTGCAATCGCGCCGCCATGATCCGCAGGGCCAGCGGAAAGTTCCCGCAGAGCGCCGCCAACTGATGCACCGCGTCGGGTTCGGCTGCGGTCCGGTCCGGTCCGAGCAGGACCGAGAAAAGTTCGAAAGCCTCGTCGTCGGTGAACGGGTCGAGCCGGTGTACCCGGCCGCCGTGCGTCGCCACCAGCCCGGTGAGGCTCATCCGGCTGGTGATGAGCACGGAGTGTCCACCGCCGAGCGACAGGACCCCGCGGATCTGCTCGGCGTCGAGCACGTCGTCCAGGATGAGCAGGACCGGGTCTGCCGCCCCGGCAAACTGGAGCCGCACCAGCTCGGCGGCCAGCTCCACGGGCGTCCGGGCCGTACCGTCGGGGCGGCGCATCCGGAGCGTGGCGTGGCCTGCCACGGATCTGGCCCGGAGTCGGTCCGCGACGTGTAGCGCCAGGGCCGTCTTGCCGATGCCTGGTGCGCCGGTCAGCACGACCGTCCGTGGGCCCGGCCGATCGTCACCGAGCCACCCGGTGAGAAGCGCGACATCCGCCGCCCGCCCAGTGAAGTCGCTCGTCGCCATCGGTGGAGGTGGCTCCTCCGTTCTCGCGGCGCCACCGCTGGTGATCGGGACATCGTTGGTCGCGCCGAGGGCCGTCAACTCGTCGCCGCGCAGAATCGCGGCCTCCAGCCGTTGCAGCGACAGTCCCGGGTCCAGGCCCAACTCGTCGAGGAGGTACTGCTTGACGTTGCGGTACTCGACCAACGCCTCGGTCTGCCGGCCGGTGCGGTACAGCGCCTCGATGAGCTGCTCCGCGAAGCGCTCGTGCCCCGGGTGCGAGCGGGCGGCTCGCCACAGGTCGGGCAGTACGTCCCGGCAGCGGCCGAGCATCAACTTGAGGTCGTGCACCCGTTCGGACGCCCGCAGCCACTCCTCCGTCAGCCGCGGCGCCTCGTCCCGGCACAGCGCGTCGGACGGCACATTGGCCAGCAGCGCGCCGCGCCACAGCCCCAGGCCCTCCGCCAGGATGTGCAGCTCGGACTCGAGATCCGTCTCATTCTCGGCCCGGCCCACCAGTTGGCGGAACCGCAGCAGATCGAGCGTCTCGGCGTCCGCGACGATGCGGTAGCCGCCTGGAACGGACTCGATCACATTGCCGGCGATGCCGTGCTTGGCGAAGAGTCGCCGCAGGCGAAGGACGCAGGTCTGTAGCGCGGCCTTGGCCGACGCCGGCTGTTGCTCGCCCCAGATCGCGCCGAGCAACGAGTTGATCGACACCACCGCGTTGGGGCGAAGCAGCAGGGCCGCCAGCAGAGTGGTCGGCTTGGATGGCGGGAGCACGGCGACGTCACGCCCGTTGGTCAGGTTCAGCGTGCCCAGGATTTGAAAACTCATGCGCCGGAATTGGACTGCGCTCACAGCTTCAACATTCGCGAAATTCGTCATCGCGTCGTCCTGCTCAACAGAGACACACCGTTTCTCCCCCCACTCGACACCGATGACCACTGCGGGATGATTTCGACCGCGCTCCCCTCTTGCGGGAATAGCGCTTTCGCTCTGCGGTGCTGTCAACAAGTTTGTTAGGTAGGCAATAAGAGGGTCAAGGAACGATCGGCGGTAAGAAGCTGCATGGCAGCTTTCCCACGAACGGCGCGGCCGCCTCGTCACAGGATCGCCGCTGGTAGCGGGTGGTCGGCCGCTGGTAGCGGGTGGTCGGCCACGCCATCCGCGGTCACCGCCTCAGGTGGGCGAGCGCGGCGAGCGTCATCGCCGAGATGCCGGTCGGCAGGGCCAGCGCCACGTGCGGGGCGAATGCGGGAGAGTGGTTGGCGGGCACCGGAATTGTCGCCGCCATCGACCATTGGCGAGGGCTCGCCACGCCCAGCAGCCAGTAGACCGTCGGTATGCACGAATGGCCGTGCACATCGCTGCCCTCATCACCGAAGAGCGGGAAATCCTCGGTCGCCATCGCACGTGGCCAGGAGGCGATCCGCGAGGCGCCGAAGGCGGCCTCGTGCGCCGCGCGTACCACGGCGGTGGCCTTGGCATCCGGCAGGTTCACCGGCGAAGAGGACACCGTTCGGATCTCGGGTTCACGGTCCACTCCGGACGCGGAGCACTCGGCCCTGACTATCCGGGTGACCGCGGCGACCACGCGGCCCAGGGTGGCGCTGGCGAACGCGCGAATCGTCAACCCGATGACGGCGTCGGCGGGAATGACGTTGCCCGTCTCGCCGGCTCGCAGCGAGCCGACGGTGAGCACGACCTGCTCAGCCGGGTCCACCTCCCGAGACACGACTGTCTGTAGGCGGAGCACGACGGCTGCGGCGATGACGACGGGGTCGATGGTGAGGTGCGGCGTCGCCGCGTGACCGCCTCGACCGAGGATCGTGATCTCAAGGGAGACGCTGCCGGCCATCACCGGTCCGGCGCCGAACGCCAGCATTCCCGCCGGAAAGGGCGCGCTGTGCTGAGCGAGGACGACGTCGGGTCGGCCGGTCAGGTCGTACAGGCCCGCCGCCAGCATGGCCCGGGCCCCCTCCAGGGTCTCCTCAGCGGGTTGCCCGACGATGGCGAGTGTCCCACCCCATTCCTCACGGTCGGCGGCCAGCACCTGAGCGGCCCCGGCCAGACAGGCGAGGTGCAGATCATGGCCGCAGGCATGCATCACCGGAACCTCCCGGCCGGTAGGACCGGCGGCCACCTCCCCGCTCGCGTACGGCAGGCGGGTCTCCTCCTTGACCGGCAGGGCGTCGAGTTCGGCGCGGAGAAGGACGGTCGGGCCGACGCCGTTACGCAGGACGCCCACCACACCGTGCCCCCCGACCTCGGTGGACACGCGATAGCCGGCAAGGCGTAGCCGCTCGGCGAATCTGCCCGCCGTCCGTGCTTCCGCTCCCGACAGCTCGGGATGGGCATGCAGGTCGATGTAGAAGGCGGCAGCCTCCCGTAGGGCCGTGCTCGGGCCGGACAGGGGCTCAGGGGCTGATTTCATCCAGAAGTCCTTTTGGTACCGGCGATTTCCGTGGAAGGTCGCCGAAAGAAGGTGACCACTTCCTGTCCCGTACGGAAGAATTTTCCCCAAGCGAGTCGCGCCATCGGCGGATGAGCGGAACTGCAGTGGTCGAACGGATCTTGCATTGCCGCACGGCGACTGATAACTTTCGGGCATTTCAGTATGTTGAGCTGTCGGGGTGGTGAAGTGACCCGGTGAAGGCTGAGGACCACCGACAGGGAAGCCGGCCAGAGGGCACAATTACTGCTGAAGCGGCCCATCTCTACCAATGGATTCTGCAACGGGGCCAGGTATCCAGTGGAGAGTTGGAGGACGCAACGGTCGTCCTTGGGCAGTCCCATGAGGAGTTGGCCGAGGCTTTGGCGTCGCTGCTGGCCCTGCGGCTGCTGCGACACGCGCCCGAAGAGCCCGGCGTGCTGGTGGCGAACAGCCCGGATGCGGCCGTCGCGGAGCTCGTGGCCCCCCTGGAGTTCGAGGTACGTCAGCGCCAGCGCCGGATGGAGGCGCTGGAGGCGACCCTGCGGGCCTTCAACCCGATCTACTTCAACACCCGCCAGGTCCGCAATCGGCGTGAAGCCATCGACATCATCGACGAGGTGGACCGGGTACGCGCCACTCTCGCCGGGATCGCCCGACGGTGCTCGGTCGAGGTCTTCAGCGCCCATCCGGGGGTGCTATCGGACGGAGCTATCGAGGAATCCCTGCCAAAGGATCTCGAAATGCTGGCACGGGGGATTCGAATAAGAACAGTCCACCAACATCCGGTGCGTGTCCATCCGCGCATGCGCCCTTTCCTGAACAAGCTCGTCGATGCGGGCTGCGACGTGCGCACCCGAGAAGAGATCACCGACCGGATAATCATCTTCGACCGCGAGATTGCGGTCATTCCGAACATGCTCGCGAACGGTGCGGTCGTCCTACGGGAGCCGTCCGTGGTGGATTACCTCTACCGCTCGTTGGAGCTGGTTTGGGCTTCGGCCCTGCCCTTTGACGACGAGACCACGCCAAACGGCGGCTACGGAGTGGCCGGCGACGACCTCAAACGGGCACTGCTGCACCTGCTGGCGGCCGGCCGGAAAGACGAGTTCATCGCTCGCAAGTTGAGCATCTCGGTGCGCACCTGCCGGCGGCACATCGCGGAGATCATGCATGACCTGGGTGCGGAGAGCCGGTTCCAGGCCGGGGTGCTCGCTCGGCAGCGCGGACTGTTGGACGATCTCACCGAGGCGGGGTGAGGACGGCCGCGTCAGTCAGTCCCAACCCGTGGAGTTCCCGCCGCTGAGGATTCGCATCTCGCTCCCCCTTCCGGTGGCGATCATTGCCGGTGGTATCACCTGGCATACCCAAATTCTGCGGGGGCCGGGCGGCGGCGAACAGCCGCAGGAAGCTGCGTGACATGTTGTTCCGTGTCCGGTTGTCGGTATGCCCCGGAGCTCCGCGCCAACGGCATCACCCGGTCATCGCCCGACACGGCACCGGCACGGATCCTCGCTCGGACGCCGTAAGCCTGGAGCTGGCGCTCCGGCCGGTCAGCCGGCCGGTCAGCCTGACTCTCGCTCGGCCGTGGCCGAGTCGCCGTGGGCCCTGCTACGGCGGCGCCAACCAGCAGTGGAGTCTCGCGGAGCGTCGGTGAGGTGAGGTGAGGTGAGGTGAGGTAGAACCTGCCTCGGGTCTCGCCGTGCTGCTCGAACATGTCCGCCCGGACGAGGGCGCGAAGTGCGGGACGCGGTCTGAACATCGCGAGGGAAGTGCCACATCCAGCCTTGCCGTCATGCGCTGTGCAGGTCCACAACCCGTGCCTCTCGGTGATCAGGCGGCTGCCCGGCCCGGCGACCCGGTCAGGCGGCCGGCTGGGCGAGGATCTCTGGTCGTCGTGGCGTTACCGGGCGAGGCCCGTACCGGTGGCCAGTGGCTCAACGCCCTTCGAGGCTGGGCGGAAGCGCGCGTGCGGCCGGAGTCGTGAGCTCCCGGATCGGCGTATCGGTGAGATGTTGTGCGCGAGATTGCTCATACAGATCAATGAATCGGCGGTTGAAGCTCAGGTGCCGCTCGACGATCGAATTGTAGTGGAACCGCAGTTCGTCGTAGGTCTGAGATACACACGGATGGCTATCATCGATGCGCCGGCCGGGCCATTGGCGGCGGCAGCGGAACGTGCTCAACTGTGCTGGTGACCACCGACCCGCGCCGGGCGCGGGACGGTCCTGAGTGAATCGGCCGTACTACCGGGAGGTCAGGTGTCCCGCCCCCCTTACCGTCCTGACGTCGTGCTCGTGCCGGCGTGGGTGGCGGAGCGTCCAGAGACGGTCGAGCGGCTCAACGGGCTGCTGGCCGAGGCCGGTTTTGGCCGGCCGTTGTCCCCGCCGGCCGCCCCCGCACCGCCCGCCGTCGAACTGGTGGAACTGCCCGTCCAGGGTGACCCGGTGGCCGTGGCCCGGGCCAGCCGCCGGCTGGCCGGCCGATCCGACGCCGACGTGCCGGAGTGCCTGCCCGACTACGAGTGCATGGCCGCCACCGTGGAGGACGACGCCCGGCTGGAGACAAATCTCTACCCGTACTTCCGGGCCAGCGGCTGCAAGAGCGGGCATGGCACCGTTGCCTGGCTTCCGGCGCCCGACTACGTGATGCTGCCGAAGCCCGTACGGCGCCCGGCCAGCCAGTTCCCGGCCGGGCGGCCCGTGGTGGCGCTGCTCGACACCGGGGTGCGGGAGCACGACTGGCTGGTGGAGACCGACGGCGAGCCGTACTGGGAGGAGGCGCAGGGATGGACGCCGCTGCGCGCCATTCCGGAGGTCGCCGGCCAGGAGAGCCACGGCGAGGAGAGAGACGGGCCGGACTTCGGTAGTCATTGGGGGCACGGCACCTTCCTCGCCGGACTGGTCCGCCTTGAGGCGCCCGACGCGCGGATCCTCTCGTTGCGGGTGATGAGCGACGCGGGCCGGGTCAGCGACCTGAACGCGGCACACGCGCTGAACTGGCTGGCGGACCGGGTTTGCGACGGCCACCGGGTCGACGTCGTGCTGACCGCGTTCGGCCGCCCGGGGGTCGGCGAGGAAGAAGAGATGGAGCCGGTCCGGGAGGTGCTCAAACGCCTGGCGGACCGGGGCGTTCCGGTGGTCGCCTCGGCCGGGAACGGCGGTACGGACAGCCCAGTCTATCCGGCTGCCTTCGCGGTCGACCCGACGCTTACGGTGATCAGCGTCGGGGCCTGCGCCTCGCCGACCGCCCGGGCGCCATACAGCAACCACGGGGTGTGGGTGCGCCAGTGGCACGAGGGCACCAATGCGGTGAGCATCATGCCATTGTCCACGGCACCGGTCACCGTGCTGGGCGCGTACGCCTACTGGAGCGGCACGTCGTTCGCGGCGGCCCGGTACGCGGGCCGGCTCGCCCAGGGGCTGGTGCCGGCATCCGTGCGGCTGCCGGACTGACGCCATGTCCAACGTGTCGGAGACCCCGGTGGACCGCGCGGGCGCATCGCTCGACCGCGCGGCACGCCTCGGCGAGCGCCTCGAGCGGGCCAGGGCGGGCGACAGGGACGCCCTCGACGAAGTGGTCCGGGAACTCAACCCGCTGCTGTGGCGCGTCGCCCGGGCACAGGGCCTCGCCGCCGAGGAGGCCGCCGATGTCGTCCAGACGACCTGGCTGGAGCTAGTACGCGGACTGCACACCATACGGTCCTCGAGCGCGCTCACCGCGTGGCTGGTGACCACCACCCGCCGGGAATCCTGGCGGGTACGTGGGCTCGCCCAGCGGCAGACGCCGCATGATGCGGCGACGCTGGAGTCCTCGCCCGACCCGGATCCGGGCCCGGCCGACCTGCTGCTGTCCGAGGAACGTGACCGGGCGCTATGGCAGCACGTCGCTCGGCTGCCGGAGCGGTGCCGGGCGCTGCTGCGGATCGTCGCGCACGTCGACCGCCCCGACTACACGGCGGTGGCCGAGGCGTTGGACATGCCGCGCGGCAGCATCGGGCCGACCCGTGGCCGGTGCCTGGCGAAGCTGCGGGAGATGCTGGCCGCCGACTCGACGTGGAGCCCGACATGACCGTCCCGCACTCCGCCGACCAGCCGCTCGACGACCTAGACCAGGCAATCCTGGACCAGCTGGCCGCGGTACTCACCCGGCTCGACCCGCCGCCCCCCGACCTCGACGACCGGGTACGCCTTGTGCTGGCACTCGACGACGTTGACCGGGACGTCGCCCGGCTGCGCGAAGAGCAACTCGTCGGCGCGGTGCGTGGCACGGAACGGACCCGCACCCTGACGTTTGACGCGGAGAGCCGAACCGTGATGATCACGATCGTAGACCGGCCCGACGGCCTGGTCCGGATCGACGGCTGGCTCGCGCCTGGCGCCGCCGTACGGGTCGAGCTGCGGCACCCCGCGCCCGACCCGTCCCAGACGGTGGAGTCCGACGCGTCCGGCCGGTTCGTGCTGGACGGCGTGCCGCACGGCCTGGCGCAGGTGGTGGTGCACCCGGCGCGGGGTGAGCACGCACCGCAGGTGGTCACGCCGGCCCTCGCCCTGTGACATGGACCCGGCCGCACTCGCTCGCCGAGCCACCCGCTGGCACGCGGCGGGCCTGGCGTCTAGCGACGCCGGCCAGCCGGGGCGGGCCGCCCGGGAACTGCGGACGGGCCTGCGGCTGGCAAGGCGCCACCCCGCCCTGCGCGACATCCACGCCCGCCTGCTGATCAGCCTCGCCTGGGCCGAGTCCGAGCGAGGCCGGGTGGAGCTGGGCTTCCGGCTGCTGGACGAGGCCGAGGCACTCGTGGCTCCGCCGCAGCGGCCGATCCTGCTCGGCCAGCGGGCCCTGCTGCTCAAACGCAGCGGCCGCAACGCGGAGGCGCTGCGCCAGTACGACGAGTCCATTGACCTGTTGAGCAATCTGACATACCCGGCCGATCTGGTTAAGGCGCTCAACAATCGCAGCCTCGTGCACCTGGAGGCGGGCAACGTCCGGCTCGCCCGGGCCGACCTGCGGCGCTGCGCCGAGGTCGCCGCCCGGCACGGGCTCGGCCTGCATGTGGCCATGGCGCGGACGAACCTGGGTTGCCTCGACGTGATCGCCGGTGACCTGCCCGCCGCGCTGCGTGCCTTCGCCCAGTCCGACGCCGACTACCGGGTGCTCGCGCCGGGCCGGCTCGCCAACCTGGCCGTGGAACGGGCCCGCGCTTTGGTCGCGGCCGGGCTGTACCGCGAGGCCGAACGGCAACTCGCCAGCGCGGTGGAGCGGGCGACGCAGCAGCAGCTCAGACACACGTACGCGGATGCTCTCCAGGTTCGCGCGGAGGCGGCCCTGCTTGCCGGCGAGCCGGTCGCCGCCGCGCGGTGGGCTCGACACGCCCGTGCCGCGTTCCTCGGCCGTGCCAACGTCCGCCGTGCGGCCTTGGCTGCCCTGCTCGAGCTGCGCGCCGACCAGGCGGTCGGCGAGGTCGACCAGGCGACGGTGGCCCGGCGCGCCGGGGTGCTGGCCGGCCGGTTGGCCCGGCTCGGGCTGCCCGAGGACGCCCGGGTCGCCGGTATGGTCAGGGCCCGGGCGCTGGTGGCCGCGGGACGACCCCGCCGGGCGGCGGAGCTGATCGGGCGACAGGCCGGACCACGGCGGACCGATCGGCTCGACACGCGCCTGCTCTGGCACATGGCCCGCGCGGAGGTGGCGGCCTCGGCCGGCCGCCCGGCCGAGGCCCGTCGGAGTCTGCTGGCCGGAATGACCGCTCTGCACCGGCACCGCGCCCGGTTCGGCTGCGCCGACCTGCAGACCGGGGCCGCAGTGCACGGCCGCGACCTGGCCCGGGCGGGGCTCGCCGCGGCGCTGGCAGAGGGCTCCGCCAACGCCGTCTACCGGTGGTCCGAGCGGGCCCGGGCCCAGGCGCTGCTGCTGCCGCCGGTGCGGCCACCCGGCGACCCGGTCGCCGCCGAGGCGCTGGAGGAGCTGCGCCAGCTACAGCACCGCGTCCGGCAGACGGAACTCGCGGGCCGCCCGACCCTGGCCTTCCACAGTCGATTGGAGGCGCTCCAGCGGGTGATCCGGGAGCGCGCCTGGGCGACGCCGGGTCCCCGCAACGCGGCGCCGCCGACGCCGGCGCCGCTGACCGCCGTGATGGAGCAGCTGGCCGGCGCGGCGCTCGTGGTGTACGTCGCCGCCGGGGACGTCCTGCGCGCGCTGGTGGTCACTGACCGGGCGACCTCGGTGGTGGTGCTCGGCGACCGCAGCAAGGCCGAGGAGGCGGTACGACGGTTGCGCGCCGACCTGGACGCGCAGGCGGGCCGGGCGATGCCCGCCCGGCTGGCAGCGGTGGTCCGCGCCGCGACGCGCCAGGACGCCGACCGACTGGGCTCAATGGTGCTCGATCCGGTACTTCCGCTGGTCGGCGACCGAGACCTGGTGGTGGTCCCGACTGGGCTGTTGCTGACCACGCCGTGGCACGCCCTGCCAGCGTGCGCGTCCCGGCCGGTCACGGTGGCACCGTCGGTCGCGGTCTGGCTGGCCGCCCGGCGCCGCCTGAACGCCGCCAGGCCCGCCGCCGAGTCGGCGGCGGTGACGGTGGTGGCGGGACCGGGAATCCCCCGGGGTGAGGCGGAGGCCCAGGCCGTGGCGTCGCTGCACCGAGGCGCCGTGGTGCTCACCGGGCCGGAGGCGACCCCGGCGGCGGCACTCGCGGCGATGGCCGGCGCCGGCCTCGCCCATATCGCCGCGCATGGGCAGCACCAAACCGAGAACCCGCTGTTCTCCACGCTGGAGCTGGCCGGCGGCCCGCTGATGGGATACGACGTGCAGGAGCTGCGGACCGCGCCGCATACCGTGGTCTTGTCCTGCTGTGACCTGGGCCTGACCGACGTGCGGCACGGCGACGAGGCGCTCGGCATGCCGACCGCCCTGCTCGCCGCAGGCACCGCCACGGTCGTCGCGAGCGTCAGCCGGGTCGCCGACGAGGCGGCCACGGAGATCATGGTGGCCTATCACCGGGCGGTCGTCGCGGGCCGGCCGCCGGCGGCAGCACTGGCGGAGGCCGTACGCGGCGACCAACCCCCGAGCTTCGTCTGTTTCGGTGCCGGCTGAACTACCAGCACCAGGGTCGTGCCGACAGCAGGTATCCAGGATGGCGCCGGGCCCCCCATCCAGGCATGACTGACCACAATGTGAAGAAGCTCCGACGCCGGGCGGGTCTCGCCGCCGGCCTCACCGTGCTCGCCCTGGCGGCGGGTCTTCTCACGGGGTGCCGCACGAACGGCGGCGCGGCCAGCGGCGGTGCCGAGAACCGCCCCGGCACGGCCGACGGCCTCGCGAAGATCGCCGGAGGCGGCTGTCCGCCGGCCGGCACCCGGAGCGGCGGACTGCTCCCGAAGCTGGACGAGGAAAGCTACACCTCGATCGAAAACCCCTGCCTGCCGTACGGCGACCTGGTAAGCGAGGTGACCCAACGGATCGTGCCTGGGCAGCGGCCCCGGGTCGACCAGTTCCTCGACAACCTTGGCCGCTTTGCCGACCGGCTCGGGCAGGTCAACGACGCCGTCCAATGCGCCTACCAGACGGACCGGCTGGCGGTGCGGATCTACCAGAGCCGGCGCGACTCGTGGGCGGTCGGCGTCGTAGCGGTCCTCCGTGGCCGCCTCGGCGCGGTCGCCGACACCACCGCCTGCTTCCTGATCAAGCAGATCCCGCTCTTGGATCTGGCCACTCAGGGCATCGGACCGGAGCAGGACAACCCGGCGTACTGCTTCGACACCAGCCACCAACAACGCGACGGCGAGGACTACACCATCATGTGGATTGGCTCGTCGGCGTTCACCTGCCGGGGACTCCAGGACGGCCTGGTTCCCGGCGACGGCCGGCTTGTCGCGGTGAAGGCCCGACCCAACGTGTCGCTGCGCGCCGGCCCCTCTACGGGCGACCAGGTGCTGCGGAAGGTGCCCGACGGCACGCTGGGCCGGGTGACCTGCTACCGCACCGGGGAAGCCGTCAAGGACGACGACGTTTGGGCCCGGACGACCGTCCTCGGCGACACCGGCTGGATCGCGGCGGCCTACCTGGACAGCGCTTTGCCGATCCGGGGCACCGGGTTGTGCCCGGACAGCTGAGGCGGCACCGTGCGCGCTGGCGGGCGATCCCACGGGCGGCCGGGTCACCACCGGCCACGTACAAAACGGTGACGGTGAACGTCAGCGCAGCGGTCGTCGCGCCGCACTGCGCATGCGGAGGACGCCGGGTCGACGCCGACCGGTCCGCCCACCCATCGACCAGCAGGCCGCCGCGACCCGGTCGATCCGCGGCCCCGCCCGGCGAGCAGTGGCAGGAAGTCGCCGACGAAATGCCGAGCGGGTCGTCGTCGGGGTGTGGGTGCCAGTAACCGTCGCGGCCGTCGTAACGGGGCGGCGACAACGAACGGGACCGCGCCGTGCGCCAGCACGCGATCCAGAACTCCGGACAGCAGCCCGCGCAGACCGGCGACGCGAGACGTCGGACGCGTACCGTGCAGGCCAGGCAGACCGGGATGGGGCGCGACGACTCGCACTGCCGCGCCAGCGTCGGCGGCCTGCGCACCACCAGCCCGGCCACCATGCACCGCGTCGGCCGGGGGCGGCCAGCCGAAGAACCTGCCCTCCCCGGCGCTGCGACCCACCCCACACTCGCCGCCGAGTTGCCCACCGCAGAACGGTTTCATAGCGAGTGGCTTGCGCCAGGCCGACACGTGGGCTCTCGCTCTCCGAAGCGAAGGGCGGCCTATTGCAGTCCGTCACTCCCCGCTCCACGACGAAGCTACCGCCCAGCAACAGGCGCCGGGAGCGTTGTGGAAGCACGGCCCCACGCGCGACGCCGACAAGTCCGAAAGCCGGGCGGCCTGCGAGACGGTGAAACGCCTGCACCAAACGTCCGCAGACCTCCATCGCGGACATCGCCGCTGACCGGTGCGGCGGCACTCGGTTCGGGGGAGAACCCGACGGATCGGTATCTGCTACCGGCCCTGCCGCCACGTATCCAGAAGACCGGCGGGAAGTCGTTCCGGCCGGAGAAGGGAGCAGGACAGATGTGCGGTATTCAGATCGGTGCTGAAGAGCTGGAGAACATCCTCCTCAACCGAGGGCCGGACGCCTCCGGTGAAGAGGCCGCCGCCTGCGGAGTCCAGATCGGGGCGCCGGAGGTAAGCCGGGTTCTCGCCAACCGCAGCTCGGCACAGCTCGCGGACGCCGCCTGCGGGATCCAAATCGGCGCGCCGGAGAACGCCACGCTGCAGCACAACGCCGGCCCGAACGCCTAGCCGGGTGCATTACCGCGGGGCCCGTTGGCGGCTGCGACCGGCCTACGGGCCCCGCTGACCCGACACACTCAGCATCATTGACGGAAGGAAAAGCCATGATCGGCACCCGCCTGGACGACATCGACGCGCCGCGCCTGATCCGCAGCGAACACGGCTGGTGGTTCATCGGGAACCAGACCTGGACCCTGCTGCGCCCCGAGTGTGTGGGGCCCGACGGCACGGTGGACGACGCCACCACTGGCTTCCTTCGCCGCATTGGGGCGTTCCAGCCGCGTATGCCGGCCTCGTTCTCGCTGACCGTGCTCACCACGACCACCTGCAACCTCGGCTGTGGCTACTGCTTCCAGAACACCGGGCTGGACAACACAGGCGGCGCACGGCCGCCGCGGATCCGGCGGGCCTGGCTGGACACCAGCGTCGTCGAGCGCATCATCACATTTGCCCGCGACCGGATGCGTCGGTGCGAGCTGGATCGCCTCTACCTGCTGCTATTCGGGGGTGAGCCGCTACTCAACCCGCGTGGCTGCCTCACCCTGCTGGACCGAGCCCGCGTGATCGGGCTCGACCAGTGCGCCATGACCACGAACGGCGTTCTGCTGAGCCCGAGGCTGGCCCGCGAGCTGTACGCGGCAGGTCTCAACGGCGTGCAGGTGACGTTCGACGGCAGCCGGGCGGACCATGACCAGATCCGGGTCAAGCGGTCTGGAGCGCCCACCTTCGACACCATCCTGCGTAACGTAGCCCGCGCGACTGAGGTCACCGGGCTGAACTGGAATCTGCGGGTGAACGTGTCGCACCACAACTTCGACCGGATCGCCGACCTCGTTGGGGAACTGGCCGCCGGCCTGAGCCCCGACCGGTGCACAGTGACGTTCGCCTGGGTGGGCGACGCGGGCTTCGGGTACCGCAACACCATGCGGCACATCGATGGTGTGAGCGATGCGTTCGCGAGCTGGAGCATCGCGGCATTGGAAGCGGGCTTCCGGATGGTCCGACCCAGCATGAGAACCACCTGCCACATCTGCTCGGTGCCCGGAGGTCGGTACGGCGCCGTGGTCAACGCCGACGGTCAACTCTTCAGCTGCTGGCAGTCGGCCGGAAAGCCCGGCTTCGAGGTGGGCAGCATCGACGAGGGGTACCTGGACGTGGCCAGCGTCCCGGAACGCTGGGTGCGCTGCGGTTACGAGTACGAACAACCGCAACCGGCGCTGGCCGACACCTTCCAGGACCGGGTGGATGGCCGGTTGCTGGACTACCTCTACACCAGCGGCCGCCTGTAACCCTGTCGATAAGATCACGCCGATCAGCACGTCAGCACCCGACCTGCTTCGACGGCCCGCGCCGGCGATGAGCCGAGCAATGCTGGACCCCGCTTCCGGGCCCGGGCTCCCGCGGCGGCGGCCGCAGCCTGCGCCGGGGTCAGCTCTGCGGCGAACGCGCGCTGCAGGGTGCGCAGCGCGGCGGCGAGGGCGGGTACGTCGTTGACGCCATCGCAGCAGGCGTGCCGATGCCGGACCACGTCGAGATCGCGGCGATCAACGCCCTTGCCCGCACGGAACTGCGCCGCCATGCCGAGTCCCGGCTTCCGCCTACTTGCACGACGGTGCCTTCCACTCGCACACCATCGCGAAGCCGATCCTCGCCCGCGCCTGACGCAAACGTATCTGGTGCCAGCCGACTACCCCTCTATCGATATCTCCAACTCCCATTGAAAGGAACGATCATGAATATCCTCAGCCGGACGTCCATGGTGCTCGTGGTCTGCGTCGGACTCGTCGCCGCCACCGTGGTGGTCGCCTCGCCTGCCAGCGCCGCCACCGAATACTCATTCAGATCACAGAGTTCCGCCACCAGCGAGCACCCCTTCGGCAGCCTGTGTATCGACGTGTCGTACGCCAGCACCGCCAACGGCACCGCCATCAAGCAATGGCCCTGCGACGGCGGCCCGGCCCAGAGATGGACCATGGTCTACGAGGGAAGGTGGGATGGCATCGTCTACTACCAGCTGGTCAGCTCCCTCTGGTCGCCAGACGGCCCCAAGTGCCTCGACCTGCCCTGGGGCAACCCGGCAGCCGGTCAGACGCTGCAACTGTGGGACTGCCTGGGCGTCGCCCGGCAGCTCTGGTCCGTCACGCAGGTACCCGGCGCGAATGGCTACGCGCTGCGTAACCTCCAGACCGGGCAATGCGTCGATGTCCCCTGGGGCGACCCCATCGCGGGCAACGCCGTGTGGCAGTGGACCTGCAACAACACCGCAGCCCAGCAGTGGAACTTGCGTGCCTGGTAGACGGGCGGCCGCCTGATCAACCGCGCGGTTGATCAGGCGGCGGCCTGGCACACCGACCTGGTGTTCTCGCCGCCCTCTGGCCCGCTGGCCAGGCATAGAACAGGTAGAGCAACGCCGCGACCTCGACCGCGCACATACCTTGCTCGAACAGGACCGCCGTGCCAGAGCGAACAATGTCCGGCAGATCTCCACTTCGTGGGGTGGATCTTGACCAGGTTCAGGTGGGCCATGGAGGCTCGGACGAGCAGTGGGGTCTCCGGTTCGCCGTCGGCGAGCCAGCCGATCAGTTCGGAGATCAGAGACGGGACGTCGTCGGCGTCTGGCCCGGCGTAGACGCGTCGGCCGGTGTGCGCCTCGTCGATGTGGATGTCTCCTGGACGGAAGCGGCCCGGCCATTTGCTGAGGTCATGGCGGAGCATCATGAAGTGCAGCGCGTTGAGCAGCAGGTACTGCCAGGTGAACTCGCGTGAGCCGGACGGCGTCCGTGCCCTTGTGAGGCGATGAACCGAGGCCCGCCAGCCCACGCGTCAGGTGTCGTCCTGAAGCAGGTCGTGCAGGTAGCGCTGCGGGTTGGCCAGGAACGATCGGGTCAGTAGTACCGGCTGTGCGTCGTCGTAGTCGACGTGGCTGATGCCGTCGGGTTCGATGTGCAGGATCCGGGCGTGTGGGGCAGCCAGCAGGATGGGGGAGTGGGTGGTCAGGTCGAGGAACGACTCGCCGTGGGATCGTTCGTGCAGGCTGGTGCCGCCGTAGCCGTCGGCGACGCCGAGGCGGTCGATTTCGTGGCCACGTTGTAGAACGACTCGGCCCTACGCCGGTCGCGAGCACGACACCACTGCACTACGCACCTACCCTGAACTCCTGCCCTGCCTACGAGAGGCCGGTGCCGACCTGCGAGCCCTCGGCGATCTGGGCTACGAAGGCGAGTCCAGCACCATCACCGTGGCGTTCAAGAACCCACAGAACAGCCGGCTCGCCGCGATCCAGCAGCAGTCCAACAAGACCCACAACAGCCTGCGAATCATCGGCGAACGCGGAAAATCCCTGCTCAAGACCACATTCAAGGCGCCGCGTAACATCAGTCTCGACCAATGGCGCATCGGCAAGATCGTGGCCGCCGCACTCGTCCTGCTCCACACCGACCAGGACCGCACACATGATCACCACTGGCAATCAGAACGTTGCGCGGAATGGCTCGTTGACGCGACAGCGCAGGCGGTTATCGCATGTGCTTGGCCTGTACGCTGAATATACGCAGGCGGTCGTACTGTCGATGAAACAACGCCGGGCTCGTGGAGGATCCCACGAGGCTGGACTTGGGATGCAGTCCGGATCAAGGCGACATCGAGTCGGCGTTCCAGCGATCCAGATTGATGACGACAAGTGCCGTTAGCGCACACCGCGAGCTGCACGCCGCGTTGTTCGCACTCGTGGCAATTCGGGTGCTCTCAATGGGTGAACCAGCATTCACGCACGACGACGACAGATCGATTTGTTGTACGTCGGACTCGGCAACCAGCGCGGATCGTTCGCGTACGGTCATCACACTGGTAATCAGAACACCCTTTCGCTTTCCGATCGCCGTGGGGGCGGGCACAACCTTGACCGTGACAATCCAACGCAAGAACGGCAGTTCCTGGGTGGTCTGGAGACCCGACGAGCCCGCCCAGGTAACGGCATGACTCTGCGATTCACAGTGCTTGGTCCGGTCGCCGTAACCGCGGAAGGTGAGCCGGTCGGTGTGGCCCGGCCCCGCCGCCGGGCAGTGCTCGCCTACCTCCTGCTGAACGCCAACCGTGTGGTGTCGGTCGACCAGCTGACCACGGCGATCTGGGGAAGCACGCCGCCGGCCACGGCGCGGGCGCAGGTTCAGTCCGAGATCTCGGCGCTTCGCTGGACGTTCCAGCGAACCGGCGACGCGACCCTCCCGCTGCTCAGCAAGCCCGGCGGCTACGTGTTGGACCTCGCCTCGAACGAACTCGACCTAGCGACCTACACCGAGCTTGCCGAGTTGGCGCGAGCCGAGCGCGACCGCGGCCGGCTTCCGTGCGCCCGCAAAGTCATGCGCGACGCGCTGGCACTCTGGGGTGGCCCGGCACTGGCAGGGGCCGTCGCCGCGTTCGTCACCCCGGCCCGTGAACGGCTGGAGGAGACCCGGCTGGCCGACCTGGAATGGCTGATCGACATTGAGCTCCAGCTCGGTTTGCACCGCAACCTCATCTCGGCGTTGACCCAGTACGTCGCCGAATATCCATTTCGGGAACGACTACGCGGCCAGCTCATGGTGGCGCTCTATCGAAGCGACCGGCAACCGGAGGCGCTCGGGGTGGCCCGGCGCGGCCGCCAGTTGCTGGTGGACGAGCACGGGCTCGATCCAGGCCCGCTCCTGCGCGAGTTGGAGCACGCCGTGCTCCGGCAGGATCCGAGCCTCGACGTCGTCGGCGTACCCGGTCCCGACCACCCCACCACCGGCGAGCCGCCGGCCTCTCGCGTCGCCGACCAGCCACGGCCAGCCCAGCTGCCACCCGCGCCGCCACTCTTCGCGGGGCGCCAGGCCGAGCTGGCGAACCTGGTCAGGCGCCTGGGCAGCAACCCGGACCGACCTGTGGACGCCGGGCCGCGGGTCGCGCTGCTGCACGGCATGCCCGGGGTCGGCAAGTCCGCCCTGGCGCTCCAGGTCGCCCATGCCGTCGCCGTCGCCTATCCCGACGGCCAGCTGTACGCCGACTTCGCCGGCAGCGGTCAGCCGCGAGATCCGGACCATGTTCTCGACAAATTCCTTCGCGCGCTGGGCGTCGCCGCCGCGGCAATCCCGGTCGAACTGGCCGAACGGGCCGCGCTCTTGCGCAGCCTCCTTGCGGAGCGGCGCTGCCTGCTGCTGCTCGACGATGCCGGCGAGGCCGACCAGGTGCTGCCGCTGCTGCCGGCCGGGGTTGGCTGCACAGTGCTGGTCACCACCCGCTGGCAGCTCGATCTCCCTGGGGCACACCGGCACCTGGTGGCGCCGGTGTCGCAGGCGCAGGGACTCGACATCCTCGCCGGTTATCTCGGCCCCGATCGGCTCGCGGCGGAACCAGCCGCGGTCCGGGCGCTCGCCATCCTCTGCGATGGCCTGCCGCTGGCCCTGTGGTTCGCCGCCCGCCGGATGTACCGGGGACGGTGGGCCGCCGACCTGGTAGCGCTGCTGCGCGACCCGCAGCACCGGCTCGACGAACTGGGCAGCGACGACGGCTCGATGCGTGACACCCTCGCGCCGTCGTTCCGCAGGCTCAGTGCGGCGGCGAGCCTGGCACTGCGCCGGGTCGCCGTACTCCCGACCGCCACCATCCCAGACTGGGCGCCCACGGTCTGCGCCGGCCTGGCACCCCGCGAGGCGATGCGGGCCTTGGATGAGCTGGTCGGCTCCCACCTGCTGACGCCGGTGCCGCGCCAGAGCTTCGGCCCGCACCGCTACGTGCTCCCCGACCTGGTCCGGACCTACGCGCTCACCACGGCCGCGGACGAACCGCCCCACAGCGTCGTATCCGCCGACCAGGCACTGGCGCGCGCGGTCGACGGCTGGAGTGTCCTGGCGCGGGAGGCCGCACACCGGCTGGCGCCACCGCGCGCGCGGCGGATGGCTACCCGGCAGCCGTCGCCGCGCAGCTGTTCCCGGCCGCTGTTCTCACCGGCGGAGCTGGACCGGCTGCTTGTCGCGCCGCGTGACTGGCTCCACGAGGAGCAGGCGAACTTGGCGACGGTGGTGGCGGTAGCGAACGAGCAGGGCTGGACCAGGCCGGCGGGTGTGATCGTCGGTGCCGTGATCCGGGTCGCCGGACGCACTCACCCCGGTGACGAGCCGAGCACCGCCCGGTAGGCCCGGACAGTGTCCGAGGTGGCCCGGGACAGCAGGTCCGGTTGGGGTCGGTGGGTGCCGCGCAGCGCGGTGATCACGGCCGCCAGCCAGCTCCTGACCTCGGCCGTGGTCATCCGGACCTGGTAGCCGTCGCCGCACTCCGGCGGTTCGAGGCAGACCCCTCCGGCACAGACCGCCTCCGGTAGCCCGCCGACCCGGGTGGCCACCACCGGCACGCCGTGGATCACGGCTTCGCGGGCGACCATCCCGAAACTCTCCTGCCACAGGCTCGGTACGAGCAGCACATCGGTCTCGGCGTAAAGCGCGCAGATGTCGGCGCGGTATTCGACGATCTCCACCCCAGGCAGGTTCGCCGGGTCAATGCCGAGCCGGGCGAGGTGGGCCGCGGTCCACCGCCCCTCGACGAACCGGAATCGGAACGGCAGCTTCCCGACACTGGTGGCCGCCACAAGGTGCATCACGATCCCAAGGCCCTTGGCCGGCTCCGGGTTGATGAACGTCAGCCGGTACGGCCCGGTACGCGCCGGGTCGCGGGGCGGCTCCGTGGGGCACTCGCAGCCACGCAGGCAGGGCTCGATAGCCCGGGCCGGGCGGCCGGTCTGCGACACGAACAGCCGCCGGGCGAACTCGGACGGGACCACCACCTCGTCAACCAGCCGCAGTGTCTCCGGCACGGGCTGGAGGTCTGCGGCCGGATGCTCCAGCACGGTGGGCACGTCGGCCGCCGCCAGCCGCCGCGCCAGCTCGGTCTCCTCGCCCCTATGCCCCCATAGCAGGGCGGCATCGGGCCGGTCCCGGGCCAACAGGGTGTCCAACTGCTCGGCGAGCGACCGCAGCCCGGCCTCGCGGCCGGTGTCGGCCCTACCCGGCTCCATCGGACCATCGAGAACGGTCACCCGCTCGCCGGCGGCCCGCAGCGCCTCGGTGAGCTGGCGCAGGTGGATAGCCTCCCCGGACCGGCCGGCGTGGATCCGGTGAACGCTGGTGACCAGAACATGGCTCATCTGTCGCCCCGTACCGCGCCGGAGCGGTAGGCCGGGAGGGCGAACTCGTCGCGCAGCCGCGTAACAGCGGCCACCCGACGCCGCAGCAGCGCGACGCTGTCCGAGTGGTCCTTGCGGTAGACGAAGGGTGCCAGCCAGACCAACGCCCGGGAGTCGAGCGGGCGCAGGGTCCACGGGACGTCCGCCAGCACCGGGTCGGCCCGCACGGCGCGCGCAAAGGCAGCGACGACCGATGGGGCGAACGGCAGCGCCGCGGTGTGCCATTCCAGCCCTTGCGACAGTTGGCCGACCGCCTCCGGATGGTCCCGGTTGCCGCCGAGGATGCCCAGGTCGTCGTAGTTGTCGCCGAATCGGGCGGCCAGCCGCTGCCCGTGCTGGCGGGCCAGCCGCTGCACATCGGCGGCCTTGGCCCGCAACATCGCGGGAGAACCGGCGGAAATGAACAGTTCAAGGACGAGCCCGTCGTGGGTGACGGTGAAACCCTGGGCGTGGCGGCGGGCCGGCGAGGTGAGGAGGGTGGAGGTCACCAGCTCGTCCAGGAGCAGGTGCCGCCAACAACGCAGCAGCTCCTCGGTCAACTCGGCATTGGCGAGCAGCACTAGCGTGGCCGTCAGCACCGTTGCCACCGGCAGCACGTGGGTCAGCTCCACCACCACCGGTCCGTACCCGGCGGTCTGGAACAGCGACCCCTGTAGATGCGGGCCGGGTGGGTAGGGCAGCGCCCGCCGAACCCGGTCGTCGGCGGCGTCCGGCCAGCCCAGACGCGTGAGTTCACCGTCGCGGCTCAGCACGAGAAAGTCTCGACAGTGGCGTTCCCGCTCACCCAGGCCGGCGAGCAGGCCACGGTCCAGGGCGTTGCCCAGCACGGAGGTGTGCGGGCCGGAGCCCGGCTCGGGCAGATGGAAACGGGCCTCGGCCTGTCGCAACGCCTCGTTGAGCTGCGCGAAGGTCACCCCGGGTTGCACCGTGGCGAGGCCCAGCTCGACATCGAGGTCCAACCGGTCCAACCGGGCCAGGCGGACGATCAGCCCCGGCGCGGAGACTCGGGTGTCGTCGTACCCCCAGTTGCGGCCGCGGGCGTCCACCCGCCAGGCCACGCCGCCGTCGTGCAGCATCCTGACCAGCGCGGTGAGCTGCGCCAACGACTCCGGCTCCACCACCCAGTCCGGAAGGTGTCCACCGGGTACGGTCGAACCGGCGGCGCGGGCCAGCCCGGCACCGGTGTTGGCCAGCCGATCGAGCAACTCAGTCGAGATCATATCCGCTCCAACAGTGCGCGCAGCCGGTCCGGGGCGACCCCGTACTCGTCCCGGAGCGTCCGGGTGACGGACACGTAGGCGGCGAGGAGGTGCTCTGCCGGCGCGCCTCGTTTGAGGTTCCACAGATGGCCGAAACGCGGCGGATCGGTGAGCCAGCGCAACGTCCGTGGGCACCACAGCGCGTTGAACAGGTTCACCACCTGCTGCCCCGCGAGCGTGGTCAGATGGGTGGCGAGCACCTGCTCGGCAACGGTCATGTGCAGGTGAATGTCGCGCCCAGGGGTGGTCGGATTGCCGGCCAGGAAGCTGAGCCCGGCGTGGCTGATCCGGCGTGCCAGGTGCGGGTCGGCCGCCCGGAACAGGGAGGTGTTACCGACCGCCGTCGGCGAATCGGGCAGATCCACTCCGGCGGGATTGCGCAGCTCCCCCAGCCGCGAGTAGAAGTCGGCGTCACCGTGCTCCAGATGCGCGAAGACCGATCCGGTAGCCGGCAGACGTAGCCGGGTGCGCAGGTAGGCATCGGTGTCCACCAGGACCGCGTCAGGGTAGCGGTCCAGCGCGAGCAGCTTCGGCAACGCGAAGCATGCGACCCGGTCGTAGTGCCGGTCGAGATCCCGGTCGTCCAGCGTCTCGGTCCGGTCATAGCAGGCAAGCCAGCCGAGCCGATCGAGCCACTCCATCGTGGGCGGGTCGGCGTAGAGCGTGATCGGGCCGGCGTACCGCTGCCACGAGAGGACGCTGAGCAGCCAGGTCACCCGGGACAGCTGCTGGTACGCCCGGGGCAGCCGGCTGGGCAGCTGCCAGTAGGCGTGCACACCACGCACTCCCTCAGCCACCGACGACCGCCACGCCCGCCGTCGACTCGAGCCGGGATGTGCCGGTGTCGTCACGCACGATCCGCACGTGCCGGCTGCCGAGGTGCTCACCGACCGGGCGATGACTGATTACGATCAGCGTCTCCACCCGCCGCTTCGCCGCGATGAGCAGCCGCAGCTCCAGGTCCCGGTCCAGTGAGTTGGTCGCCTCGTCGAGGATCAGCAGCGACGGTCGGCGCAGCAGCGCCCGGGCCAACGCGAACCGCTGCACCTCCCCCGCGCTGAAGGTTGAGGCGTTGATCCGCATCTGGGTACGCAACCCGAGCCGCAACGGACGCATCACCTCGGTCAGCTCCATCTCGGCGAGCAGGTCGTGGATCTCCTGGTCGGTCACGTCGGCCGCCCCGCTGGACAGGCTGTCCCGGATCGTCGTGTGCAGGAAGTCGGACCGGGGCGGGACGTAACACACCAGCGGACGGAGCCGATCCGGGTCCCAGTCCGCCATCGGCACCCCGTAGACACTCACCTGCCCGGCCGGCACCGGGTCCAAGCCGCTGATGATCTGGGCCATGGTGGACTTACCGACCCCGCTCACACCGCTGACGGTCACCGTCTCGCCCCGCTCCACCCGCAGGTCCAGCCGCAGGTCGAAGCGCTCCCTCGGGCGATGCACGCGAACCCCGTCCAGCACCACCGCCGACGCATCGGGCACCGGCTCGGTGCGGGCGCCCCGTTCCATCACCGGCAACGTGAACAGACTCGTCACGTAACGCAGTTGCCGCTCCAGCGAGGCGGCGTTGGTGAGGCTCTGCGCGATCGCGGTGATCGAGAACAGCACCGTACCCCCCAGGGTGAGGAACCCGAACAGCTCTCCGGTGCTGACCAGACCTGCCGACAGCAGCACCGAACCCACCACGAGGATCACGTACAGGCCGGCGAACCGCAGGGCGTTGCTCGGCCCGTACACCCAGGCCAGCCTGTATTCGAGCCCGCGGACCGACCGTTGCAGCCGGTCCAGCCGCCGGGAATGCTCGGCCTCCAGGTGTGAGACCGCCCCGAGCCCCCGATATGTGGTCAACCCCTCAGAGATGCTGATCAGGAGATCCTGGAGCTCGCCGTCGAGTCGCAGCTGCTCCTCGAAACGGCGGTTGATCGGAATCCGCCCGAGGATCGTGAGGACGATGTGGAGTGCGGCGACACCGGCCACCACGCCGGTCAGCGGCAGCGACATCGTCGCCATGAACGCCAGCAGGATCACCACGGCGACCGCGTCGGTGAACAGCGACAGCGCCAGGCCGGTGCCGGCCTCCCGGACGGCGCGGGCGCTCTGCACCCGGTGCAGTACATCGCCTGAGGTCATCTCGGTCCGCGCCGACGTTCGGGTCAACCGGTCGATCAGCTCGCGGAGCATGGCCCGGTCGAACGACAGTCCGAGAGAGGTCAGCTGCCGATGTCGAACCCAGAACAGCGCGCTGACCGCGACGCTGAACGCCACTAAGGCGGTGACCAGGGTGGCCGTGGCAACCGTGCCGCCGACAGCGACCTCGTTCAGGTACGGCAGCAGAATCATGTTGAGCAGGGTCAGGCCGGTGTAGAGCAGCAGGCTTATTGCGAGGATCGGCACAACCTGCCGGAACCTGATCTGCCCGGAGCGCAGCATCGGCCACAGCCAGGCGGCCCGAGTCTCCCCCCGCGCACGCCGAGGCGCCACAGTCGCCGGCTTCGGCGTGGCCGGCACCAGTACCCAGCCGCTGGCCTGCTCCTGATAGGCGGGCTCGGTCAGCCACCCGTACCCGACCGAGGGGTCATAGATCCGTACGCGCCGCCCTCGCCATCGCTGAACGGTGATGAAGTGGTCGGCGCGCAGGTGGACGATGGCACCCGGGGCGAGTTCGGCAAACGGCAAGTCCCGCCGGCCGCGGTAACGCACGCCCACCACCTCGGCGCAGGTGTCCCGCAGGTCCCGTAGCGACAACGCGCCCCGGTTTGCCAGCGCATCCCGCAACGCCGGCTCGGAGAACTGATGTCCCTGGATGCGCAGGCTGGCGACGAGTGCCCATACACCGCAGTCGTTGTCCTCTATCTGTAGTCCGATCGTCACTGAATGCTCCCAACTGTTCCGCTGGCGGATCCGTCGCCCAGGCTCACGCAGACTCCCCACCACGGCCGCGAAGTGGTCTCGGTCTCTGCCAGCGCCAACGCCACCCCGAGCGTCCCTTCGATCAGCGACAGCTTGAGCGGCGTGTCGAGGATGGCGGTCACCGTCTGGTCATCGGTCTGGTCCAGGTGACGGGCGAGCCGGGCTGCCAACCGCGCCCGGCGGTCCGGGCCGACCAGTTCCCGCCACCCGGGAGCGAGCCTGGTGGCCAGACTCAGCCCGGCCAGGCCGTGGCAGACCGTGACGTCGGAGCCGGGGTTGGCGAGCAGCTCATCCAGCCGCTGGACGGCTGGGCCGGTGATCGTGGCATTGCTGAACCCCGTCAACACCTCCGGGTCGACCTCCGGCCCCAGCGCGGTCAGCATCCCGGGCTGGCCGTAGCACATGGTGACGCCGCCGACGCCCAACCAGCCGCGGTCGAGGACGGCGGGGGTCAACTGCTCCAGATGCCGGACCAGCGCGTCGACCGCCGCGGTCATCCGCCGGTCCTGGCCATAGCGGCGGCCCAACATCCGCAGCAGCAGAATGCCGCCGCTGCGGCCGTGATAGAGACCGTGCGACTCCTGCTCCATGCTGGACAGTGCGACCTGGATCAGGGACCGCGCCAAGCTGGCGCGAGCCGTCTCGTCAGCAAGGTCCCACAGCATCATCCCGACCCCTCCGGCACCGTTGATCAAATCAACGTCCCCGTCATCGAGGTAGTGCCGGTAGAAGACATCGCCCACCTCCACCGCATCCGCCCGGGTCCGGGTCAACCGCTCGGTGTGTCCGGGGCCGGACGAAAAACACTCACCCACCAGCCGGTGGCGCAACCAGTTGACCCGGAAATCGGGCACCTGCCCGCCCCGCACGGCCAGCTCGGTCAGGGACGCCGCCAGGGCCCGCTGACCCAGCCGGGACGCGAGCAGGGCGAGGGCGGCGACCGCCTCCGGACTCGCGTGCCCCCGCTGCCGCAGCTCAGCGACAAGGCGGCGCAGCAGTCGCCGGGCGGCATCGGCCTCAGCCATCGACTGCTCTGCTTCGGATCGCCCGCGCCTGCCGACCCTTCAACAACCGTGCCGCCGCCAGCACGAGTTCTGCCTCGCGGCTTGCCGCCTGTCCCAGCGGCAGCCCACGGTTGACGCTCATGTGGATGAGGCTGCTCAGCGCCGTGGCGTAGGCGTCCCTGTCCAGGACATCCAGGTAGTCCAAGGCGGGTTCCGGCTCGGCGAGCGCGGCATCGAGGGCCTGCTCCAGGTCCGGCCGAGCAGCCCGGAAGGTTGCCATCCACTCCCGCTGAGCCCGCGAGCTGGGGAGCCGGGGGTCCAGCCCGCGCAGGTCGCAGAGCAGGGTCAAGGCCCGCTCCTCGCCCGCGAGCTGCTGACACCAGGCGGCAATCCGGGTAACCGCCAAGGTGTACCGGCCGGCCTGGTCCGGGCCAGTCGCCAGCCGCTGCGCCCACCAGGCTGAGTCGGCGCAGAACAGCCGTACGGCATCGACCCGGCTCGCTGCGCCGCCGTACCGGTAGTCCTCCGGTATCCAGCTCCGGAGGTCGACATCGCAGGGCTGCTGCGGCACCATCGCGGCCAGGTGGGCGCGCAGGTCGGCCAGGAGCGTCTCGGTGTCGACGCTGTGGTGCACCCGCAACCGCAGATGCGGCCGCTCGTCGTGGTAGCGGATGTAGAACAGACGCGCCCGGCGCATCAACGTCATTGCCTCGGGGCCTGCCAGCCAGAGCTCCACCACCCGCTCCGGGCCGTAGACGAACCAACTGGTCCACGTCGGGTCCGCAGCCGGCTGCCGGTCCACCAGCCGGGTCCGCGACATCGGCCGGACCGGTTGCGGATCAGGACGCGACCACGGCACCCACACGTCATGGATGTGCCCGCCCAGCTCCGACTCGATCAGCGTCGCCACCGGCAGGGCCTCGTGCAGCATCAGCCGGCCCTCGCGACGCAGCCGCCGGGTGAACCACCACCGCTGAGTGGCGTCGGTGAGATCCAACCGCATGGTCGAATCCGGTCCCTCGCTCACCTCCAGCTGCGGCCCGAGCCCCACTTCCGTGAGCACGTCGCACAACTGCGCCGGGTCCTCAGCCAGCCCCACGAGATCGGTGCGGTGCTGCATGTCCAAGACGACGCTGCGCCGGGCCACCAGGCAACGGCCGGCGGTGATGCGAGGGGTCATCCCGCCCGGCGGCGCCCACAGGCTCGGATCGGCGGCCAGCGCGGGGCCGTGGGCCTCGTCCAGCAGTAACCCCAGCAGCTGCACTGCCCACGGGTTGGACCTGTTGCTCAACGTCAACGGGCTGTCCCACCGCAGCTGCACGTAGCGTCCGTCGGAGCGGTGAACCAACTGGAGCCGCCCCGCCATCATGGTCACGGCCAGATCCGCTGGTCGCAGGTCGCCGGTACGGTACGGCAGGTTCAGGCTGAGCCGGGGCAGCCCGCTCTCCGGCCGGCGGACCAGCGGCGCCCGCCGGTCTGGCGGGACCCAGCCGATCTCCACCGGAAGCCAGCCGGGGACCGCCGCACCGAGGTCGGGCTCCGGAATCCCCAGCTGCTCACTGAGCCGGGCGCCGGGCCCAGCCCAAAAGCCCGGCAGGACCAGTTTGAGCCAGGCGTCCGCTCCGGCCACCGGCTCGGCCAACAGCGCGCCGTTGGCCATCCCGAACTGCGGTTGGGTAACCACGGTGCCGTCCTCGGGCGGTGGCGGGCGCTGAGCCCGCCACTGGTCCAGCGTGAGCGTTTCCTGCCACCACCGCACCGCGCCGCTGTCGCGACGGACCTGCGGCACGAACAGCCGTCGTGCCGGGTCCAGGCGGTCGGCGTTCTCGACATCGGCCTCCTGCCGCCGCCAACTGCCCAGCGGGTGGTCCACCGGAGCGGTCAGCAGCCACACCAGTGGTACTGCCCCGCCGCTGTAGCCGCCGGCAACATGGGCACGTACTCCGTCGAGCCGTCCTGGTCGCCACGGCGCCCCCAGGAGCTGAGCGGCCCCGTCCAGCAGCGCGGCCGCTCCCGCGCCGGGCAGTCGGGCCCGGACCTCGCTGAACGCGTCCACGAACTGGTCGTCCCGGAACGGCCGCTCCGCGGTCAGCGCCGCCTTGACCGCTTCGGTCGCCGCAGCCGGCCCGGCCGGGTCGACCAAAACCGGCGGCATATGCTCCGGCAGCAGCAACCTCCGGCGTACGCCGAGGTCGAACTGGGTCTCGCCGTCGAGCATGGCGGCCCATTCCCCGGCTGACCGGGGTGCGGCGGCGAGCTGTGCGGCGAGACGATCCGCGAGCTGGCGCATGCCCGGGGTGTCTGACATCGAGGTGACCCCGCCCTTGTCCGGGTGCAGGTACGACCACCGGCCGTGCTCCACGGCGAGGGAGGGATTGACGAACCACTCGCCGGTCTGCCGCGGCAGGTTGAGGCGGCGCAGCCGCACGTCGGTCCCGAGTTCGAGCCGGGTGGCCGGTGCGCCATCATCCTCGTCGTCGACCTCGGCGAGCAGGCTGAAGCTGAACACGCCGAACGGGGTCGGGCGGTATGTGGCCCGGTTGCCGTAGACCGCCAGCCGGGTCGCCGGATCCTGCCAGTCCCGGTCCTCCTCCGCCGCGCGCTGGAAAACGGTCGCGTAGTCGATGGCCAACTCCAGTAGCTGCCGCGCCAAGCCCTCGGGCGCAGCGGCGTCTGGCACCGCCGGCAGCACCGGAACTCGAAGCAGGCACCAGCCCGGCGTCGACAGTGGCGGTGGTGAGGTCATCGAGGCATTCCTTCCGGGGCCGGTGAGACTGGCTTCGCGTTGACCAATCTGGACGGTCGCATCGCCGCGTGCGGCCGCATCGTCGCGATGTCTATGCGCGCCTGCTCCAACTGCTGCCGGACCTCCGGGTCCATCGAGTCACAGCCCTCCGCCAGCGCGAGCGCTGCATCCAGACCGGTGTGGTAACTGGCGCTCAACATCAGCAGGAATTCCTGCCGCAACGCCGGCGAGAACAGCGCGAGTTTCCCTGCTCGGGCCAAGGCGTCGAAGCTGTGCAGCATCCCGGTCAGGCCACGTCGGGCGAGGGTGTTCCGGGCGACCGCGTCGGCGTAGGTGGCCTGCCACGCACCCGGCAGCGGGCCCGGGACGAGCAGCGCCAGCAGCCGTTCGGCGAGCCCGATCGCCACCCCGGGCATGTTCGCCAGAAACAGATCCGGATCAGCGTAGATCCCGACCGGTCGACCGGCCGGGACGTCGGTCATGTCGACCACGTCCGCCGGCGACACGCGGACGCCGCTGGCCCGCAGGGTGTGGCTGGCGGTGGCGAGCAACCCCGGCCCCTCCCACGGGTGCGCCACCTCCAGTCGGCCCCGGTCGACGAGGACGGTGGTACGGCGGCCCGCCACGGGCTCGCACCCCATCGCCATGACGGCAGCCCGATGAGACCCCGAGCCGAACCGCCAGCACCCGTCAAGCACCAGCTCGCCATCCGTGCCGGTGCGCAGTCGGCCGACCGGGGCGACCACGCCGTACAGTTCGTTGTCGCCGATGTACCACCTCGACAGCAGTTCTGTCGACGCAAAGGTAGACAGGTAGTGCGCGGTACCGTTGGCGATCATGCAGAGCCACGCGTGGCTTGCGTCCTTGTGGGCGGCGGTCCGAACGAGGTCCAGGCCGGCGACCAGGCTCTGGACCTCATCCGGACCGTCTCGCAGCCACAGCAACGGAGTGCTGAGCTGTTTCACCGGTCGTAACCAACCTCACGGAACGTTGTGCACCAAACTTACGGAACGTTGTAGACCGAACTCGCGGAACTCAGTAGCTGCCACCGGGAGGCGGCGGGCCACAGTCGATCGATCCGCAGGCGACCCGGGTGACCACCGTGATCGTGCGAATGACGCACGCGACGGTGGTGCCGCCCGCGGTCTTGTCCCAGGTGTCGACGTCAACCCCGGCCAGGTCGAGGTCGTCGAGGTCGAGGAAATTCTCGACCTGGTCAGCCACGGTGAAACCCGCGGCGTTGTTGTCGGCCATACCAGTCCCTTCTCGGATCCGTTGTAGGGCTCGTTGCCACGCGGAGGTTCCGCGCCCACGCCCTGATTGACGGCCAGTATGTTCAAAGGATTTATGCGTCGGCTATGCGTCGGCTATCCGGCTCAGCCGCCTCGCCCTCATCCACGCGCGGTGCCTGGTCAGGACGACCCCAGCACGGCCCGTCGGCGGGACTTGTGCCGGTCGGCCGGCGACGGTGCCTCAGGGCCAGCCTGTTGGGCCTGGTGAGCGAGGCCGTCCGCGCCGGGCCGCCGGGCAGTTCGTGGAAGGGCTGCTGTCGGGTGTGGAACGCAAGACCTGCTGGTCACTGGCGGAACGGGCGGACCACCGGTGAGCTGGCCTTCTACCTGTGCTGGTCACCCCAGCCGGTGCCGCTGCACACCCTCGTGACCGTCGCCGGCTCCCGCTGGAGCATCGAAGAGTTGTTCCAGACCGGCAAAGGCCAGGTCGGCCTGGACCACTACCAAATCCGCGGCTGGACCGGCTGGCACCGCTTCATCACCCTGGCCATGCTCGCCCTGGCCCTCCTGACCATCCTGGCCGCCCAGCAACCCGACACCGATCTGGAAATCACCGCGCTGACCGTCGCCGAGATCCGCCGACTCCTCAACGCCTTCGTCCTCGTCACATCACTCCCGCCAGAGCACACCCTGCACTGGTCGATCCGGCGACGAACATCCCAAGCCCGAGCCCGCCGATCCCACTACCAGCGCAGACAAGCCACGTGACGTTGGAGTATTAGTGTCCATTCCCGGTGATTATCGGATCACCCGCTGGTCGGGCCATGCCCATTGCCATCCCGGGCCGTCGAGCTCTCAAGCGAGACCGTGCGCTCGACCAGGATTACCGCGCTCCTTCGCCGAACTGGACGATCATGAAGTACTACGCGGGTCAGTTGCTTGTTCGGTTCGTGGGGCGGACGGACTCGCCGGTGGCGCCGTGGATCCGTGAGCGGCCGCGCTGGCACTGGTGACCCGGACGCGGCGCTGCTGGGCGCCGCGTCCGGACCGCTTCTCAGTAGCGGTAGGCGCGGATGATCGTCTGCTTGACCGTGTTGCCGCTGGTGTCCGTCGCGGCGGAGCGCAGCGAGACGAAGCCGGCGCCGCGCGGGTTCTGTACCCAGGCGACCGCCTTCTCGCCGGTGCGCAGCACGGGCAGCTTCCGCCAGGTCTTGCCGTCGTCGAAGGACGCCTCGACGGTCAAGGCCCGGGTCCGGCCCGGCGCTGCCCCGACCTGACGGTCGAGCGAGACCGGGATGGCGAAGAGCCGGCCGGCCGGGGCGCGGTTGTCGATATCGAGCTGCGGGGTGTACCGGATCGCCGTCATCGGCAGCTTGACCAGTTTTCCGTCGCGCACGTGCGCGGAGGTGAAGGTCCACTCCGCGTCGACCACCGTCGACAGGGTGAACGCCGGATCGCTGCGGAAGGTCGCGGCCAGCCGGTAGTCACCCTTCGCCGCCGGCACGTCCCACGTCCAGGGCGCCTGGTTCGCATCGCCGATCTTGACCCCGTTGCGGTAGAGGTTCACCTGCACGCTCCCGCCGACGACGTGCCGGAAGCCCATGTGTCCAGCGCCGTCGCCGTGCAGCGGCCCCGGCCCGCCGATCGTGTCGCCCCAGTATCGGGTGGCGTACTGTTGGCCGAAGTTCGGCTCCGGGAAGACCGGCCCGGCCACCGCGTTGGCCCACTTCACCGTGTACGTGCGCCCGGGCTTGAAGCTGGTCCACGGCGACTGGTAGTACGTGTACCCCTGCTGAGCCGACGTCGACTGCCACACCGCCTTCTTGTCCTGGTTGTAGTACTCGATGATCGTGCTCGGCACGTCGTAGGTGAAGCTCGGCGGGATCACGCGGTCGTCGCGGTAGACCGGTGAGTTGCCGGGCGCGTGCGCGACCGCGGTGCGTGCCACCGGCACGCCGGCCACGTCCGCGCTGATCTGGGAGCGGACCGTGGCGAAGTCGCCCGCGCGCAGCTTGCGGGTCAACCCGGTCATCATCTTCTCCGGTTCGTACAGGTAGACCCGGTAGACGTACGGGCTGTTGTGCAGGCTGCCGTCCGCGGCCACCTGCCCCCACATACCGTGGACGTACGAGACGAAGCCGGGCGTCTTGCCGGCGCCGATCTGCGCGCTCCGCACGTACTCGAAGGGAATGTTCATCAGCACGCCGTAGGGGTCGTTGCTGCCCCAGATCTGCGGCTGCTCGGTCCGGATCGTCCAGCCGGTCTCCTGGAAGACCGCGGTGGCCTTCGGGTTCGGCACCGACACCGAGATCGGCTTCGCCAGCCGGGCGTCCATGGTGAGGGCCTGGTCCCGGGTCAGGTCGAGGCTCGGACGCACCAGCGAGGTGAGGTAGGGCGCGTTCGGGTCGTAGCTCTCCATGTAGGTCTGGACCAGGTAGCGGCCCGCGCGGATCCGGTAGGTGCTGGTCTCGGGGTCGCCGAGCACCAGGAGGGTCTGCCGGTCCAGGTCGGTCAGGACGGTCACCCAGCCCTGCTCGGTGGTCGGCGCTCCGCCGTCCGGCCCGACGAGCTTGAGGGTCAGCTGGCGGCGGGCGACGTCGAGCGCCACCGGGGTCTGCACCTGCACGCCGCCACCGGTCGCGGTGACCTCACCGCCGAAGTAGTGGTCGGGCAGGGCGGCGCTGGCCTGCACGTTGACGGTCACGGTGGCGGTGCCGCCGGCCGGCACCGTCACCGAGGAGGCGCTGAGGCTGAACAGACCGGCTGGCGCCGGGGCGCCGTCGGCGGCCCTGGCATTCAGGGAGACGGCGAGGGTGCGGGCCGTGGACCCACTGTTCGTGTACGTGACCGTGCTCTTCTGCGCGGCGGCGCTCCGCTCGAAGGCGACGCTGACCGGGCTCGCCGTGACGTTCTGCTGGATCGCCCGGGCGACGTCGAGGAAGCCGGCGCCCTGCTCGTAGACGCCGATGGTGGCGCTGGGCCGTGCGGCCGACATCAGCGTGGACTTGATCCGCTCGGGGCTCCAGTCCGGGTGCTGCTGGGCCAGGATGGCCGCGGCGCCGGCGACGTGCGGCGTCGCCATCGACGTGCCGTTCATGCTGGTGTACTGCGGGTTGTCGTCGACCGGCCACAGGTCGGAGGCCGAGCTGCGGGCGGCGACGATGCCGACGCCGGGAGCGGTGATGTCCGGCTTGATGCCGGCGTCGCCCGTACGCGGGCCCCGGCTGGAGAATTCGGCCAGCTCGCCGGTCTTGGTGACCGCGCCGACGGTCAGCGCCTCGGCCACACTGCCGGGGGAGTCCACGGTGGACTCGCCGCCCTCGCCGTCGTTGCCGGCGGCGACGACGAAGAGCACGCCGTAGCGGCGGGTGAGGTCGGTCAGGGCCGCCTCGATCGGGTCCGTCGCGGGAGTGTCGTCGCCGCCGAGGCTCATATTGGCGACCTTGACGCCCTGCTGCGCGGCCCAGGTCATGCCGGCCAGAATCGCCGACTCCGGGCAGCCTTCCAGGGTGCAGACCTTGGCGCTGTAGAGGGTCGCGCCGGGCGCCATGCCCTTGTAGCGGCCCTGCGACGCGGCGGCGGTCCCGGCGATGGTGGAGGCGACGTGGGTACCGTGGCCGACCCGGTCGAGGGTGTCCGGTTCGGCGGTGAAGTTCTCCGCGGCGGCGACGCGGCCGGCGAGGTCGGGGTGGGCCTGGTCGACGCCGGTGTCGATCACGCCGACCTTGACCCCGGCGCCCGTCCATCCGGCTTGCCATGCCTGCGGCGCGCCGGTCAGCGGGACGCTGACGTCAAGGGTCGGCTTGCGCAGACCGTCGAGCCAGATCTTGTCGAGCCCGGCCCGCAGCCGCCGCTCCGTGCCGCTCGCGGCGGAGGTGACAGCGGTCCAGAAGGAGACGGCGTCGGCGCGGCTCTCCGCGACGGCGATCACTCCGGCGAGCTGGCGGGTGGTCCGGGCGCCCGCGAGAGCGGCGGGGGCGGCGCCGCCGTGCTGAACGATGAGCGGCAGGGTGTCCCGGGTGTCGTCGTAGCCGAACTCGAGAAGCGTCGAGACGTCGAAGAGTCGCTCGTCGAGCATGCCCCGGTTGAGCAGCCCGGCGGCGTCGGCGGGGATGACCCGTACGTCCTCACCGGCGCTGTGGGTGATGAACGGGACGCGTTCTCGTCCCTTCCCGGGCACGACGTCGACGACCGTCCGGCCCTCCACACTGCTGACGTGGACGGTGTCGCCGGTGAGCAGCGTGACCGCGCGGGGCTTGGCCGCCGCCTGTGTCGTCGCGGGTGTCGCCGCCCGGGGCTGCGCCGAGGCCGGTAAGGCGCCCGGGGCGACCGCCGAGGCGCCCAGCACCAACAGTGCCAGCGCCGATATCTTGCGAACTGACCGCATCATGCTCCCTAGATGAACGTGAGAGGTATCCGAGTGCACCGAAGGTGACCGGAAGTGTGGGAGTTTATTGCGAATGATCTGAATCACTCGCTCAGGCGCTCACCACGCTCGCCTGGTCTTATCTGATCGAACCAGGTCGACTTCACAGGATTCACGCGCAACTGCTGGCCAGTCGCGTGACAGCCCGTTACGGATCCGGCTCCGGGTTGGAGTGGAGCGTGCGGCGTTAGTCCTACGAGGACCGAGTTGGACGATCAGGAACAGTGCCCTCGCCGGACGACGTCGAGACGACCGCCGCGCCGGTAGGGCCCGCTCGGCCAGTTCGGCGAGAGGCCTCTCGGGGGCGTGGTGACGTGCCAACGGCGGTCGGCGTGAACGTTGCGCAGCACGGTGCCGTCAGTGCCCAGCACCTGGTAGGGCACCGGCAGATGAACGAGTCGGGGCCGACCGGGCTCGGCGGAACGCCGCCTTTTGTTAGGTGTGACCGCCAACCTGCGCACCGAAGATCGAGAATGGGATCGACGTCAGCCCCACGCCCCGCGTCCATCGGCGTCGAGGTGGCCGCCAATGTTCACTGGCACCTTGCTGAGGCGATCGGGCAGGAGCGGGCCGCGCGACGACGCGGGACGGGGGTGCCGTCCGCGTCGCCGCCGACGGGTCTATGGCCTCACTGCCGGGGGCGGCCGCGGCGAGCACCGCCGTCCCCAGGTCGGGGCCCGCACCCACGTCGAGCCGGGCAGCGTCGGTGGCAGTGCCGAGCCGCGGGTCGCTCACCGGCGTGTGCAGGACCTGCCAAGCCGGCTCCCTGAGCAGGTCAAGGCGCTCCCCGGGGGTCTGGTGATCATCGGCCATTCCACCACCCTACTGGAAATCGTAACCGTTACCGCCTGGGGGTTCGGCTGGTCACCTGCGCCGCGGCGACCTCGCCACCATGATTGATATGGAATTCATTTTCAACTAAGGTCTTCGGTGCGCAACCCGTCGTCCTCCCGGCGGAGCGCTCCACACTGCCGTCGCAGCTACGGAGACCGGATGAGCCTGCCCCTGAAGCCCGAAGCAGCCCTTGACGACGTACTCGACTGCCTGGCCGAGGTGCTCGGCACGGACCTAGAGCTGATCGACGCCGAAACACCGCTGACGGCCCTGGGACTGGAGTCGTTCACCGCCGTACGGCTTCGCCGCAGGATCCGGGAGCGCATCGGACGCGACCTTCCGCTGACGGCGTTTCTCGACAACGCAACCGCACTGAACCTCGCCCGGCACCTGTCAGATCCCACTGGGCAACTGCCCAGCGCACCGGCCAGCCGGCAGTCGAACGACCCGTCGAACTTTCCGTTGACCCCGATTCAGGAGTCCTACCTTGTCGGGCGGGAGCCCGGCCTGGTTCTCGGCGGGGTGGCGACCTACTACTACTACGAGTACGACCGGGCAAGCGACGACGCCACTGCGGACCTCCAGCGGCTCGAAGCCGCCTGGAACCGGCTGGTCGACCACCACCCGATGTTGCGGATGGTGGTCGACCAGCGTGGCCGCGGGCAGATCCTGTCCTCAGTCGATCCGTACCGCATCGGCGTCACCGACCTACGCGACGCATCCCCCACACACATGGCCGAGACGCTGGCCAAGCTCCGACACGACCGCTCCCATCAGGTACGCGCCGCCGGCCAGTGGCCGTTGTTCGACCTGCACGCGGCATTCCTGCCCGACGGTCGCACGCGCCTCTACGTGGGAATCGACGTGTTGGCCACCGACATGACCGGCTGGATGCTGCTGATGCGTCAATGGGGACAACTCGCCGCCGACCCCACCGCGTCCCTGCCCGAACCTCCCGCCGACTTCACCGACCTGCTGCGCGCCCGAGCTGCCGACCCGCAATGGACCCGCCGACGTGAACGCGACCAGGCCTATTGGGCGGTCCGCGCCGCCGACCTGCCCGCCGCGCCGCGCCTGCCGGTGACCCGGGCCGCCGACTCCACCGAGCCTCCCCGCTTCGTCCGGCACGCCGGCCGGCTCGACGCCGAAACCTGGCGGGCGCTACGCACCCGATGCGGCGAGCACGGGGTGACGCCAACGGCGACCCTGCTGGCAGCCTTCGCAGTGATCCTCGGGCGGTGGGGCGCCGGCGACCAGGTGTGCCTGAACACCACACTCTTCGACCGACCGGAGAGCCCTGAGGGAATCGACCTGGTGGTGGGCGACTTCACCACCACCGCCCTGGTGGGTACCCCGAGATTCGACCCGGCCTCGTGGAGCGGGTTCGCCGGATACGCGACGGATCTCAACCGCCGGTTCTGGGAGGACCTGGACCACCGGTCGGTCTCGGGGGTGGAGGTTCTGCGGCAGCTCGGTCGCGCCTCCGGTGCGCCGCACTACCCGGTGGTGTTCACGAGTGGCGTGGGACTCGCCGGCGACGCCGCTCCAGCCCCGGCGAGCTGGCTGGGCGAGGAGGTCTTCGGCGTCTCGCAAACCCCTCAGGTACTGCTGGACCACATCGTGTGGGACGAGGGTGGTTCGCTGCGGATCGCATGGGACGCGGTCGTCGACGCCTTTCCCGAGGGCTACCTGCGCGGCCTGCTCGACGCGTACCTCCGGCTGCTGCACCGCCTCACCGAGGCCGCCGCCTGGAAGGACCCGAGCCTTGCCTGGGACCCCTTCGTCCTCGCGGCGGAGCCGCTGCACGTCGAGCCGTTCCCCGATGCCGGTCCGCAGCTGCACGACCCGGTGGCCAGCGCCGCCCGCCGCATGCCCGAGCACCCGGCCCTGTACGCGGGCGGCGCGGCGACCTCGCACGGGCGGCTGGCCGAGAATGTCGCGGCGACCGCCACCGCTCTCGTCGCGGCCGGTGTCCGAGCCGGCGATCTGGTCGCGGTAGCCTGCGAGAAGGGGCCGGCCCAGATCGCCGCGGTCCTGGCCGTCAACGCCGTCGGCGCGGG
The DNA here is from genome assembly GCF_044459545.1 of Micromonospora sp. NPDC050276. Classification (NCBI taxonomy): domain Bacteria; kingdom Bacillati; phylum Actinomycetota; class Actinomycetes; order Micromonosporales; family Micromonosporaceae; genus Micromonospora; species Micromonospora sp. NPDC050276. The sequence continues at coordinate 76,091 of NZ_JBITJA010000019.1, forward strand.
CTACCTGCCCGTCGAGCCGTCCTGGCCGGATGCCCGCGTGGCCACGATCTGCGTCCGTGCCCGGGTGCGGCACGCCCTGGTCGGCCGCGGCGTACGGACCGGGTGGCCCGAGGACGTCACGCCGCACCGCCTGACCGCGGCCGGACGGCCCAGCACCCGGTCGGCAGAGACAGCCCCGCCGCCATCGCGACCCGATCCGGACGCCACCGCCTACGTCATCTTCACCTCCGGATCCACCGGGCAGCCGAAAGGCGTCGAGATCCAGCACCGGGCCGCTCGCACCACCATCGACGACATCGTCGACCGCTTCGGCATCAACTCCGGTGACCGGGTGCTGGCCCTGTCCGCGCTCAGCTTCGACCTCTCCGTCTTCGACATCTACGGCGTTCTCGGCGCCGGCGGCGCGCTGGTCCTGCCCGACCCGGCTCGACAGCGCGATCCGCAACATTGGCTGGAACTCGCCGAACGGCACCACGTCACGGTCTGGAACACGGCCCCCGCGCTGTTGGAAATGCTCGTCGAGTACGCCGAAATCGATCCGAAGGCGGCCAGTGAAGCCCTGCGCACCCTACGGCTGGTGATGCTGTCCGGAGACTGGATCCCGCTGACCCTCCCCGACCGGTTACGTCGGCTCGCACCGCAAGCACAGGTGATGAGTCTGGGTGGCGCGACCGAGGCGTCCATCTGGTCGATCACCTACCCCGTGGCGGACGTCGACCCGCAGTGGCGCAGCATTCCCTACGGCCGGGCCCTGCGGGCCCAGTCCTTCCACATCCTTGACCCCGATGGTGGCCCGCGCCCGGTGGGCGAGCCGGGCGAGTTGTTCATCGGCGGTGACGGGCTCGCCCGGGGATACATCGGTGATCCGGAGCAGACGGCGCACCGCTTCGCCCGACACCCGGTGCTGAGCGAGCGGCTGTACCGCACCGGAGACCTGGGACGCTGGCGGCCCGACGGGAACATCGAGTTCCTCGGACGCGTCGACCGGCAGGTGAAGATCCGCGGACACCGGATCGAGCTCGGCGAGATCGAGGCCACACTGAGCCGGCACCCAGGCCTGCGGCAGTGCGTCGTGGCCGCGGTGCCCGGTCCGGACGAGCGGCCCCGCCTCGCCGCGTATGTGGTGCCCAAGGCGGGACATGCCGCACCGCCGCCCGCCGAACTGGCCGAAACACTGCGCGAACGGCTGCCCGACTACATGGTCCCGAGCAGGTTCCTCGTGCTGGCGTCGCTGCCGGTCACCCCGAACGGCAAGATCGACCACGCGGCGCTGCCGAACCCGTACCGGGCCGAGGACGACAGCTCGCAAGTCCCACAGCCGCTACAGCTACCGGCCACCCCGCCGACCGCGCCCGCTCCGACCGGCCCAGACTGGGTCGGCCCCGCGGTCGCCGAGGCGGCGGCACTCGGCCTCGACGTCGCGCTCGTCGTACGCCCGGGACGGCTATCACCGGCGCAGGCCCTTGCCGCGTCCGCACGCTGGCTCGAACGGGTCCACACTGGTGGCGGCGCCAACACCGCCACCCTGGTCGAGCGAATTCCCGCCGATGGTCTCGTCGAGCTCGCACACCGGCACACTGATCCGCAGCCGGCAGCTGACGCATCCCCGGTCCCGCGACCAGCCACGGTTGCGCAACCGGCAGCCGCAGCACCCAAGCACCCCGGTCCGGAGCCCGCAGGTCACCAGGTCACCGGCAGCATGCATCCGGCGGATCCTGCCATCACCGACGCCGTCATCGCGATCCTCACCGATCTAACGGGAGAACCGCTGCGGCCGGACAGCACGTTCGCCGCAGTGGGCGCGACCTCGCTCACGCTCGTGCTCACCTACCGCAGGCTGCACGAGAGCATTGCCCCGCGACTCGCACTCGCGGACATGTTCGGCCACGCCACGATCGCCTCCCTCGCCGCCCACATCACCGCCCTGGCTGTCACGCAAGGCACTCGGATACATGAGCCGGCGACCACTTCGGCCCCACCATCGGCCCGACGCTCCTCCCGGCTGGCCGCCCGTACGCGAGCGCAGGAGATTGATCGGTGAGCGGGGCGGACACTCCGACGGAACCGTTGATCGCCGTCACCGCTCTGGACTGTCGCTTCCCCGGCGCGCCCGACACCCACGCGTTCTGGGACCTGCTGGTGTCCGAACGTCACGGCCTCACTTGGCACACCCTTGAGGACCTCGCTGAGCGAGGGGTACCACTCGGGTTGCGCGAGCATCCCGCGTACGTCCCGGTCGGCGGCGTCATCGACGGCCAGGACCAGTTCGATCCGGCACCGTTCGGCTTCACCGACGCCGAGGCCGCGCTCATGGATCCGCAGCAGCGGCTGTTCCTGGAAGCGTGCTGGCGAGCCCTGGAAGCCGCCGGACACGCCAACGGGATCGGGGCCGGAGCCGTCGGGGTGTTCGCCGGCGCGGCCCACAGCGACTACCTGATGCGTAACCTGGCCCACCGCTACACGTCGTCCGCCACTGACCCGGTCGGCAGCCTCCAAACGGCGATGGCGACCGTCGGGGACTACCTGCCCCTTCAGGTCGCCCACCGCCTCGGGCTTACCGGGCCGGCGATCGCCGTCAACACCACCTGCTCCACCTCCCTGGTCGCCGTGCACCTGGCCGCCCAGTCGCTGCTGGCCGGCGAGTGTGACACCGCGCTGGCCGGAGGCGCGTCGCTGATCGTGCCCCAGGGCCTCGGATACCTCTACGTCCCGGACGGGATCTTCTCCATCGACGGGCGGGTACGCACGTTCTCTGCCGACGGCACCGGGATCGTCCACTCCCAGGGGGTCGGTGTCGCGGTCCTGCGCCGGCTCGCCGACGCGCTCGCCGACGGTGATCCGGTGCTGGCGGTGCTGCACGGCTCGGCGGTCAACAACGACGGCGCCGACAAGACCGGCTTCACCGCACCATCCCCACGCGGCCAGGCACGCGTGATCGCCGAGGCGCAGGCCGTGGCCGGCGTGGACGCCCGCCAGATCAGCTACATCGAGACGCACGGCACCGCCACCCACCTCGGCGACGTCGTCGAGGTCGGCGCGCTTCGCCGGGTATTCGGCTCCACGGGTCCGGCCTGGTGCGCCCTCGGCTCAGTGAAGAGCAATATCGGACACGCCAACTCGGCCGCCGGCATCGCCGGGTTCGCCAAGACTGTGCTCGCTCTGCACCACGGGATCCTTCCGGCCTCGCTGGACGCCGAGCCGCTCAACCCGGAGCTGCACCTGGACGGCTCGCCGTTCACCATCGCGCAGCGGACCACGGACTGGTCCGGGCCGCGGTACGCGGGCGTCAGCTCGTTCGGCATCGGCGGTACGAACTGTCACATTGTGTTGGGCAGCGCGCCGACCCCGCCCTCTCCCGAGCCCGATCCGCGTCCGCAGTTGGTGCTTCTCTCCGCCACCAGTGACAGCGCTCTGGCCACTACCGTCGCGGCGACCATCGGCGCACTGGAGACCACGGCGGCACCGCCCGCCGACGTCGCGTATACCCTGCATGAGGGACGGCCGGCTCGACCTCATCGTGCCGCGGCGGTCATCACTGGCGAATGCGCCGCGGACCGGGCCGCCCTACACACCGCGGCGCGCCGCGACGTTAGCACCATCGCCCTCCGGGTCGTGTTCGCGTTCCCCGGCGGCGGCACCCAGTACCCGGGCATGGGCTGCGAGCTCATGGCCGACGAGCCGGAGTTCGCCGACACCGTACGGGAGTGCGCGGCGCTGTTCGACGAGCCGGGCCGGCCCTGGCTGGTCGAGCTGATTCAGGCCGACCGCGCCGACCCGGCCGCGCGGCGGCTCGCCCGCGACCCGGCGTATGGCCTGCCATTGCTGTTCACCGTGTCTCTCGCCACCGCCCGGGTTCTCATTCGCTGGGGGGTACGGCCGGACGTGGTGGTTGGCCACAGCCTTGGTGAGTACGTCGCGGCGGTGGTGGCCGGCGCGCTGCCGGTAGCGGACGCGGCGGCCCTGGTGCGGGTGCGGTCTCGGGGTATGTCACGGACGGCCGGGCAGGGCGCGATGCTGGTGGTGCCATTGGCCGAACCCGCGGTCATGGCGCTGCTGGACGACCACACCGAGCTGGACTTGGCCGCCGTCAACGCACCCGACTCCTGCGTGGTGTCCGGGCCCGAGCCCGCGGTGGCCGCGCTGGAGGCACGGCTGGCTGCGGACGGCCTGGAACCTACCCGGCTGCGGCTGGACGCCGCCGCCCACTCCCGACTCGTCGACCCCGTCCTCCCCGAACTGCGGGCCGCCGCCTCGAGGGTGGACGCGCGGCCACCGCTCGTGCCGCTGGCCACCACCCTCACCGGCGGATTCCTGACGTCCGCACCCGACGCCGAACACTGGGTACCGCACCTGCGTTCGATGGTGCGCTTCTCCGACGCGCTGACGACGGCCGTCGGTAATCAGCCGGCCGTCGTCGTGCAGGTCGGACCCGGGGGCGGCCTGCTGCAACTCGCCCGTCGGCATCGGACGGCGAACCTCGCGGCGGCCATCGCCACGTTTCCGGAGCCCGACGAGCCCGGCGGCGAGCGGGCGGCACTGCTGACTGCCGCCGGCGAACTCTGGACCCGGGGTGTGGGGATCACGGCCGAGGCCCTGCACCGATCCGGCCGGCGGCGGGTGACGCTGCCCGGCCATCCGTTCGATCGGCGCCGGCTGTGGATCGACCCGCCCGAACCGGAGGCCGGGCCCGCGGCGGACACGCCGGATGAGGACGAACCCTTCCAACTGCCGGTCTGGCAGCGCGTACCGGCGCCGGAGGAAGCACCGGCCGTCACCGGTCGCTGGCTGCTGGACGGCCCCGAAAACGAGCCCTTGGTCGAGGCGGTACGGGCACACCTGTCCGCCGCCGGCGTCCGGGTGACCGCCCGGGCCGAGGTCACCGCCGATCCGACGATCCCGTGCGCCGGCGTGGTCGTCTTTGACCTAGCCCCGGACGGCGACGACCCCGCCGAGCGGGTAGCCGAGACGGTGTTGCGTCACGCCGAACTGGCCCGCCTCACGGCCACCTGGGCCCACGACGCTTGCCTGCTGCACGTCACCCGGGCTGCCCAGCAGGTGGAAAGCGCGGATCAGCCGAGCCCAGCCGCCGCCGCCGGCACCGCCATACCTCGGGTCCTGGCGCAGGAGTCTCCCGGCCTGCGGTGGCGCACTGTCGATCTGCCGACGGCCGGGTCGCCGGCCGAGTTGGCCCGTCGGGTCGTCGAAGAGGCGGCGGACCTGATGGCCGGCGGTCGAACCGGGGCAGAGGTGGCACTGCGTGGCAAACAGCGCTGGCTGCGCACCCTGAACCCGTGGCGACCCCGCACGAACGGATCGGAGGACCGGGCGGACGCGGGCACGGCCCTGCTCATCGGTGGGCTGGGCGACGTCGGTCTGACCATGGTCGAGCACCTGGCCGAGCGGGGTTGGCGGGTCGTCGTCACCGGCCGCCACGGCCTCGTACCGGACCCGCCGCCGGGCAGCCCGGCGGCCGAGCGGGTCGCGGCGATCCGACGGCTGACCGACCGGGGTCTGCCGGTGGAGGTACGGGCCGTCGACGCCGGTGATCCGACGGCCACAGCGGCCCTGCTGCGCGACGTCGTCGACCGGTTCGGCCGCGTGGACCTCGTGGTACACGGCGCGGGCGTGGTCGCCTCGACGGCGGTTGTCCCGCTGCGGGCCGTCGACCCGGAGGTGGCATATGGCCACGCGCGGGCCAAGGTCTCGGCCGCCGTGGCCGTGCGGCAGGCGCTGGCGGACCTGCCGGAGGGCACCCGCCCGGCCACCGTGCTGCTGATGTCGTCGGCGACGACCCTGGTCGGCGGCCTGGGCCTGGCCCCGTACGCCGCCGCGAACCGCTACCTCGACGCGCTGGCAGAGCGGTTGGGCGCGGACGGCGCTACGGTCTGGCTCAGCGTGGCCTGGGACGGGTGGCGGGTCGGTCCGGGCGGCGCTGACCGGGCCGTTGCGTCTCGTCACTCGATCGGGCGGCGGGACGGCATGCGGTCGCTGGACCGGCTGCTCGCCGTGGCTGAGCGCGGGCGGGCCCCCGCGCTGGTCGCGGTTTCACCCGCCGATTTGCGTCCCCGCCTGGCCGGTGGGATGACCGTGGTCCAGCGGCCCGCCGCGCCCGTCGGCAGGGACGTCCCCGCGGATGGCGGTGCTCCTCGTGGGGACGCGGAGGCGACCCTCGGCAGAGTTTGGTCAGAGCTGCTCGGGTTCGAGGTGTCCGACCGGGATGCCGACTTCTTCGCCCTCGGTGGGCACTCGCTGCTCGCCACCCGCATGTTGGCCCGGCTCCGCGACGAGCACAACGTTCAGCTACGCCTGCAGGACCTGTTGGCTCGACCGACCATCGCGTCGCTGGCACCGCTTTTGGCAGTGCCCGACCGGCTGGACCCGTCGAGCGACGCAGGCCCGTCCGCGGAGGCCAACCCGCGCGTGGGAATGGCACCTCTTGACGACGCCGGGCCGGACGAGGACGGGCCACGGGAGTTTCCGCTGACCCGCGTACAGCACGCGTACTGGGTCGGTGGCTCCGGCGGCTACCGACTGGGTGACGTGCCCTGTTCGTTCCACCTGGAACACGACTGCCCAGGCCTGGACGTGGCCCGGTACGAGGACGCCTGGAACGTGGTGATCGCCCGGCATCCGATGCTCCGCGCGATCATCACCCCGGAGGGCCGCAACCGGATCCTCGACCGAGTGCCTCGCTACCGCATCCGGGTGCGGGACCTGTCCACGCTCGACGACACCACTCGACAGGAAAGGCTCACCCGCATCAGGGCGGACATGGTCGGGCGGGAACCACGCCCGGGCCGCTGGCCGCTGGTCGACATCCGCGCCGCCCGGCTCCCGGGCGGCACCGTGCGCCTCTTCGTCAACGTCGACGTGCTCGTCTGTGACACCGCCAGCTTCCTCCTCTGGAATCGCGAGCTCCGCGCCCTGTACGAGAACCCTGCAGCCCGGCTGCCCCGCGTGGGTACGACCTTCGCGGCGTGCGTCGCTGCACTGGAGCGGCGCGCACGGGGTCCGGAAGGGGACCGGGCGGCGGAGTACTGGCGCAGTCGGCTTGACCGCCTGCCCGGGGCGCCCGCGCTGCCGGTCCGTCCGGTGCCACCGGGGACCCGGCCTCGGTTCGCCCGACGTACCGCCCGGCTGGAGCCGCCGCAGTGGCAGGCGCTCCGGGCGGAAGCCGCCCGGCGGGGCCTCACCCCGACCGCGGTCCTGCTCGCGGCGTACGCGGATGCGCTGGCCGCCTGGTCCGGGCAGGGACGGTTCGCCATCACCTTGACTCTGTTCGACCGGCCGCAGGTGCACCCGGACGTCAACCTGGTCGTCGGGGACTTCACGTCCCTCCTGCTGCACGAGGTCGACCGGTCCCGTCCCGGGACGTTCGCCGCGGACGCGGCCGAGGCGCAGCGGACTCTCTTTCGCGACCTGGACCACCGCGAGTTCTCCGCGCTGGAACTGCTGGCCGAGAAGTCCGCGCGCAGCGGCCGGACCGAGTCGGTACCGGTGGTGTTCACCAGCGCGCTGGGGCTGACCGACCCGCTCGGCGCAGAGCACGACCTGGACTGGATGGGCACACCCGTGTACGGCGCGAGCAGCACGCCGCAGACCTGGCTCGACCACCAGGTGATCGAGCAGCACGGCGCCCTGCTCCTGCAGTGGGACGTGCTGGAGGACGCCCTGCCCGCCGACGAGGCGGACCAGGCGTTCAGCGCGTACGTCGAGCGGGTGCGGCGGCTGGCCGGCACGGCCGATTGGGAGGCGCGACGACCCGCACGATCGACCGTGGCCGGGCAACCGGCCGAAGCCCCGACGAGCGGCGGTGAGACGGCGCTGCTGCTGCGCGCCGGCGCTGCCAAGCCGCCACTGTTCCTGATCCACCCGTCCGGCGGAGACGTGCTCTGTTACAGCGAACTCGTCCGGCTGCTCACCGACGACCGACCGGTGGTCGGCCTGACCGACCCGGCCCTCACCGGCGGCGTTGAGCCGGCGGACATTCCGGCGCTGGCCGAGCACTACCTGGATGCGGTGCGCGCGTACCAGCCGCACGGCCCGTACCTGCTCGGCGGCTGGTCGATGGGCGGCACCCTGGCCCACGAGATGGCCTGTGTGCTGGAACGGCGCGGGGAAAGTACCGCCCTACTTTTCATGGTCGACTCCAACACGCCGGACCGGATCAAGGTGTTGCAAGGCCCGGGCGTTCCGGGTGCGGTCGCCGCGCTGCGCTACTTGCACTCGCTCGAGGCGTTCCTCGACCTGGACCTCGGACTCGGCCCAGCCGACGAGGCCGAGCTGCTTGGCCGCACCGGCGACGAAATCCGCGCCTACGTCACTGAACGGCTGCGCCACGCCGGCCTGCTCAACGCACGGGACACCGCCGACCTCCGGCTGCGAGTCTTCGAACGTCACCTGCGGACGCTCGGCGAACACCGTGCGGGCCACCTGACCAATCCGGACACCCGACTGCTCCTCATCCGGGCCGCGCTGCGGTCACCGCGCAACAGCGGCGTCGGCATGGGTGTCGACGACGCGCCCGACCTACCGGACCTTGGTTGGCGCGGTCATGCGCTCGGTCCGGTGGACGAGGTCGTTGTCGAAGGGCACCACTACTCGCTGCTCACCGGGGACGCCGCCAAGGCGATCGCCGGCCACCTGGACCAGGCGCTCGCGGCACTGCCGAACACGTTCCGATAACCGCCCCACTCCACCTAGCCGATGGAAGAACCGATGCACATCTCTGTCCAGCCCCGCCTATCCCGGCGCCGGCTGCTGCCCGTCGCCATCGCCACCGCCCTGCTCCTGGCCGGGTGCGGCGCCGACACCACGACCGGCGGTTCCGCCGGTGCGCCGGTCGACGGCGGCACCCTGCGCTACGTCGTACCGGGCTCGCCGGCCACCGCCAGCAACGACCCACACGGCGGACTCGGCAACGAGTCGGACCTCATGCGCTTCGCGCTGACCTACGACGTGCTCACCGTTCCCGGCGTCGACGGGGCCCCGCAGCCGCGCCTGGCCCGTGCCTGGGAGCCGAACCAGACGCTGGACCGGTGGACGATACGACTGCGCGACGACGCCAAATTCACCGACGGTCGGCCGGTACGGGCCCGGGACGTGCTGTATTCGCTCACCCGGATCGCCACCAAGGCCGCCGAGAACTACGGCCGGCTGGCCGACTTCGACATGTCCGCCGCCACCGCGCCCGACGACCACACGGTGATCCTGGTGACCCGGTCCCCGATGGCCGAAGCTCCGAAGGCACTGGAATCGATCAGCTTCGTGGTGCCCGACGGCAGCAACGACTTCTCCACCCCGGTGCCCGGCTCGGGGCCGTTCCGGCTAACCACGACCGACGCTCAGACCGCGGTACTCACCCGCAACAACGAGTGGTGGGGTGAACGGCCGCACCTGGACCGGATCGAGATCCGGGCGGTGGCCGACCCGCAGGCCCGGGCCGCCGCCGTCACCTCCGGTCAGGCCGACGTCGCCGGCAGTGTCAGCCCGGCAGCCGTCAAGGCCGCCGAGGCCAGCGGCGGGGTCCAGGTCGTACGTCGCAAGGGCGTCACCGAGTACCCGGTCATCATGCGCCTGGACAGCGCACCGTTCAACGACCCGAGGGTACGTGAGGCGTTCCGACTCGCCGCCGACCGGCAGGCACTCGTCGACACGGTATTCCTCGGTTACGGCCAGATCGCCAACGACCTGCCCACCCCGTACGACCCGTCCTACCCGAAGGGCCTCACCCAGCGCACCCGGGACCTGGATCGAGCCAGAGACCTGCTCAAGCAGGCCGGACACGCCGACGGATTGACGCTCACCCTGCACACCACCACGTCGTACCCCGGCATGGACACCGCGGCCACTCTGTACGCCAAGCAACTCGCCGACATCGGCGTGCGAGTCGAGGTGAAGCTCGAGCCGGCCGACACCTATTGGACCCGGATCTACGCCAAGGAGGACTTCTACGTCGGCTACTACGGCGGCATCTCCTTCCCTGACCTGGTGCGCGTCGGGCTGCTGGCCGCCGCCCCGACCAACGAGACCGCCTGGCGCAGCGCCCCGTTCGACGCCGAGTTCAACGCAGCCATGGGCATCCTCGACCCGGCCGAGCGCAACGCCCGGCTCGCCGGCATCCAGCAGACCCTGTGGCGCGACGGCGGGTACGTGGTGTGGGGTGTCGGAGACGGGCTGGACCTCACCGCGCCCGGTGTGCACGACCTGCCCGACGGTCCGGGCTTCCAGCGGATGTTCGTCGAACGTGCCTGGAAGGCGAAGTGATCGCACGCCGACTCGCCCGCACGGCGCTGCTGGTACTGGCGGCCACCGCGGTGGTCTTCGCCGCCACCGAGGCGCTGCCGGGAGACGCGGGGACCCTCCGGGACGCCGGGCGGGCGTCACCGGAGCAGGTCGCACGGGCACGCGACCAACTGGGTCTGGACGAGCCGGTGGTCCTGCGGTACCTGCGGTGGCTGGGCGGGCTGCTCCGGGGAGACCTTGGCCGGTCGCTGAGCAGCGGCCGGCCGGTGAGCGACCTGCTCGGCCAGCGCCTGCCCACCACCATCAGCCTGGTCGCCGCCGCGCTCGCGGTGACCGTGCTGCTCACCGTGGCCGGTCTGGTCGTCACGCATTTGCGTGAGGGCCGGGGCGGGGCGCTCGCCGCCGGGTTCGCCGCGGTGCCGCAGGCCGTCTACGCGGCGACTCTCGGCGCACTGCTGTCCGGGATGTTGGGATGGCTGCCAGCCGTGTCGCTGCTGCCACCGGGTGGCCACGCGTGGCAGGAGCCGAGGATGCTCGTACTGCCGGCACTGACCCTCGCGCTGCCGTCGGCCGCGTTCGCCTGCACGCTGCTGCGCGGCGTGCTCACCGACACCCTGCGCCGGGCGCACGTCGTCGACGCGTACCGGCGCGGTCTGCCACCGGTCCTGGTGCTGCGCCGGCACGTGCTGCCGTTCCTAGCCGTACCCGCGATCCAGGTGCTGGCCCTGACCGCCGGCTGGCTGGCAGCCGGAACCGCCTTGGTGGAGACGGTGTACGGTCTGTCCGGCCTCGGCGGGCTGCTCGTGTCGGCGGTGGCGGTACGGGACGCGCCGGTGGTGCAGGGCGCCGCCCTCGTGCCCGTCGTGACCGTGCTGATCGGGATGCTGCTCGCCGACCTCGCCGCCGCGACCGTGCACCGGAGCGCCACCTGGAAGCCGACTCGGGTGACGGGCGGTACGCCGTGACGCGCACCCGCTGGGGCACCGCAACGCTGGTCGCTGCGCTGACGGTGCTCACGCTGGCCTTGCTCGGCCGGCACCTCGCCCCGCACGACCCGGAACAGCCGGTGGCCCTGCCCTGGTCGACGCCGTCGGCGCGGCTGCCGCTCGGCACCGACGCGCTGGGCCGCGACGTGCTCTCCCGAGTGGCTGCCGGCGGCGTGAACCTGCTCGAGATCACTCTCACCGCCACCGCGGCGGCACTGCTGACCGGCGTGTCGCTCGGGCTGCTCGCGGGGTGGTGGCCGACCCGGGCGGGCCGTGTCGTGCAGTGGCTCGGGGACCTGTTACTGGCCGTACCCGCCCTGATCCTCGCCCTGGTGCTGGCGGTGGCCCTGCCCGGTGCGACAGCGGTCGTGGTCGCCTCCGTACTCAGCGGCGCCCCGCTCACCGCCCGGGTAGTGGCGGCGCAGTGCGGCACCATCCGGGACAGCGGCTACGTGCACGCCGCCGTCGAACGCGGTGAACGCGGGCCGGTCATCCTGGTGCGGGAACTCCTGCCGGCGTTGAGTGGCCTGGTGGCGGCCGACGCCGGACTGCGGCTGATCACCGCCCTGCAACTGGCCACCACGCTCGCGGTCCTCGGGTTCGGTCCGCAGCCTCCGGATGCCGACTGGGCGCTGATGCTGAGCGAGAACCTGCCCGGCGCTGCGCTCAACCCCGCCGCGCTGCTGGCGCCCGCCGCGCCGTTAGCGCTGTGCGCGCTGCTCTTCGCTGCCGCGGCACGGGCCGCCGGCCGCCGGCTGGCAGGCGTGGCATGAGTGGGGGACTGCTGGTGGCGAGCGGGCTAACGGTGCGTCGTGTTGCCGATGGCCGGTCCGTGCTGCCGGCCACGGACTTCCGGCTGGAGCCCGGTGAGGTGCTTGCAATCACCGGAGCGTCCGGTACGGGCAAGAGCACTCTTCTGCACGCCCTGCTGGACACCCTGCCCACCGGCCTGTACCGCGCCGCGGGGACGGTGCGGTGGCGTGGCCAGCCGGTCCCGCAGGGCCGGCCGGCTCGTCGTTGGCGGCGGGAACGCTGCCGGTACGTGGGCCAGGACGCCACCTTGGCGCTCAATCCGCTCTGGTCGGTCGAGCGTCTGGTCGGCGAGCAGTTGACCGGCTCCCGGGCGGACCGCGGGCGGCGTGTCCGCGACCTGTTCGAACTGCTCGACCTGCCCACCGAACTCGCCACCCGCCGGGGCGGCGAGCTCTCCGGCGGCCAGGCCCAACGGGTCGCCCTGGCCCGGGCCTTGGCGACTCAGCCGGACCTACTGCTGCTCGACGAACCCACCTCGGCGCTCGACGAGGGCACACGGCGACGGGTCGTCGAGGCGGTACGAGCTCGGCAGGACAGATGCACCCTGCTGGTGACCCATGACCCGTACCTGGTCGCCGCCCTCGCCGACCGGGTGGTGGACCTGACCCCGCCCGTCGCCGCGACTGCGCCTGTGGTCAGTGGCGCGGACGCCGAGAACCCGGTCGCGGACGGGCCCAGCAGGGGTGATCGGGCCGTCCGGTTGGCCGTACGCGGCCTGCGGGTCAGCCGGCCGGATGGAGTGCCGCTGGTGGAGAACGTGCGGCTGGACCTGACGCCTGGGTCCTGGATCGCGATCGTCGGCCCGTCGGGCAGCGGTAAGACCAGCCTGCTGCACGCAATCGTGGGTCGGCGTGCGGCCGGGCAGGGCGAGCTGGTCCTGGGAGGGCGTCCGCTGCCGGCGGACGTCCGGCAACGCGACCGCGACCAGCGACGCGCCGTCCAACTCGTCGGTCAGCACCCGGCCGGAGAACTCAACCCCGCGCACCGCGTCGGCGACGCCGTGACCCGTCCGCTGGCGGTGCTGCACAACCTGGGTCGCCGCGACCGGACCGCGGCGGCGCTGCGACTCCTCGACGCGGTTGGACTCGCGGCCGGGCTCGCGCGCCGACGCCCAGGCGCTCTGTCCGGCGGTCAACGGCAACGGGTCGCGCTGGCCCGGGCCCTGGCCGCGGGACCCGACGTGCTGCTGCTCGACGAGCCGACCTCGGCGCTCGACGAGGCATCCGCCGGCACGGTGCTCGACCTGCTCGAACGGCTGCGGGCGGACGGCCTGGCCATCCTCTCGGTCACCCATGATCCCGCCGTGTCGGCTCGGGCAGACCAGGTGCTGTACCTGCGTGATCACCAACTCGTGGCCGATGCCGGCAACGGTGCACTCGCTGACACCGACAATCGAATGGAGGAATCCGGTGCCCGCTGAAGCGACCGCCGATCCGATGGTGGCCTACATCGCCGAGCACCCGTGGGTCGCCGGCGCACACGCCGACCCGGACGGCTCCATCGTTGTGTGGCCGGACCCCGGCGCCACCGAGTCCGGCCCGCGCCCCGGGCCGCTGGTGCGGGAGCATCTCGACCACTGGGCCGAGGTCTACGACTGGGTGTATCAGGAGGCCGTCGGGCGGCACTCGGACGACCTGGACCTGTCCGGCTGGCGTGCCTCGGACACCGGTCTGCCGCTGCCCGTCGAGCACATGCGTGACTGGTTGACCTGCACCATCGACCTGGTTCTCGCCCAGCGGCCGGTGCGCGTACTGGAGATCGGCTGCGGCACTGGCCTGCTCGCGCACCGCCTGCACCCGCACCTGGATGGCTACGTGGGCACGGACGTGGCGTCTGCGGCGGTACAGCGTCTCGGGCGCGCGAACCTGCCCCGTACCGCCTTCGTCCAGGCCGCCGCGCACGAGACTGTGGCCGCCAGGGTGCGGGCGGCTATGGACGGCGTCTTCGGCGGGGGCGTCGCCCCGGACTGCGTACTGCTGAACTCCGTCACCCAGTGCTTCCCCGGGCTCGACTATCTCGCCGAGGTGCTGCGTCAGGCACTGGACACGGTGGCCGACGGCGGCACGGTGATCGTCGGCGACATCCGGCACAGTGATCTCCTGACCGCGCACTTCACCTGGTTGGAGCAGGTCCGCGACCCGGGGCGCGGCGGGACCGACCTCGAGGCACGGGTACGGGCGGCGATCTCGGCGGACGAGGAGCTGTCCTTCGCCCCCCGCGCCGTCGCCGCCATGCTCATGGCGCAGGACCGGCCGGTACGGGTAAGCCTGCATGCGCGCCCGATGGAGGACGACACGGAGCTGACCCGGTACCGCTACGACCTGATCCTGCACGTCGGTCCCGGGTCCTCGGAGGAGGCCGCGCCAGTCCGGACAATCCTCTGGCCGGGGCAACTCGGTCCAGACGTGGCCGCAACGCTACGGGGTGCAGTAGCCGATCCACCAGTCGTCGTCTCCGGCATTCCCAACGCGCTGCTGGACGACGCCGCGACGGCGATCACGCCGTACGCCCTACGCCAAGCCCTACGCGGGCTGAACGCCGCGGTGCTGCTGGACCCGCACAACCCACGACTGCTGGCCGTCGCCGCACCCGCCGCCTGCGGGCTCCTGACCCTTGAGGCACTGGTCGGCAACGGGCACGCGAGCGGGTCCGAGGCGCACGAGCCCCTTGCCGGCTTCGTACGCCGCCGACTGCCCGAGGTGCTGCGTGACCACCTGCGGCGACAGGTGCCGGGCATCAGACCGCCCAGGATCGTGGTGGCCCACGCCGACGCCGACGCCGACTCCGGCGAGAGGGGAACGCGGTGAACGGTCCGCCGATCGACGCCCTGTCGGACCTACCCGGGGTGGGCGCCTGGCAGTGGGTTCCCGGCCCCGGTCGCGCCACGTTGCTGGTCGCCGCACCCACGCCCAGCATTGCTGAGCGGACGAATCCGCGCGCCGATCAGCCGTTCGCCGACGAGGTGAGGTCGGCGTCGGCGGCCGGGGACGCCGCCGTGGCCGGCGCCAAGCTGTCCGACTTCCCCCAGCTGACCCGCTTGTTGGACGACGTCGCCCTGCTCACGATGGCCCGAGTGCTGCACCGGGCGCGGCTCTTCCACGACGGGGCAAGGCATGACACGGGACAGGTGCTGGACGCGTTGGGCACCGCGCCGCGACACGCCTGGATCGTGCGCCGGTGGCTGAATACGCTGGTGGCCGAGGACCGGCTTCAGTACGACCCGCGGACCGGCCGGTACCACGATCTCGTCGCGCCGGACCGCGTCCGGTATGCCCGAGCCCGGCGGGAGCTGGACGAGGCGCGTCGGGGCTTGGGCTATCCGCCGTCGATGACCCGGTTCTTCCTGGCCACGGCGGAACGGCTGCCGGCCCTGCTGCGGGACGAGGCCGGGGTCCAGGAGCTGCTGTTCCCCGACGGCTGCACCGACACCGCCGAGGGCAACTACCGGGACAACCTGCCCAGCCGTTGGGCCAACCACGCGGCGGCGGCGATGATCGCCAGCGGCACCCGGGGGAAGCGTGGCCCGCTGCGGATCCTGGAGGTCGGTGCCGGCGTCGGGGCGACCACCCGGGCCGTCCTCGACGCGCTCGTCGACACCGAGGTGGATTACCTGTTCACCGACGTGTCGCGCTTCTTTCTCGCCTCTGCGCGGACGCTTCTGGACGACCGGCCGGGTCTGCGCGTCGCCCTGTTCGACGTCAACCTGCCGCCGGCCGGCCCGAATTTCACGCCCGGATCCCGAGACGTCATCCTGGCCGCGAACGTCCTGCACAACGCCCGCCATATCGGCCGGGCGCTTGCCGCGCTGCGGGAGCTGCTCGGCCCCGGCGGACTGCTGGTGCTCGTCGAGTCCTGCCGCGAGCACTACCAAGCGCTCACCTCCATGTACCTGCTCATGTCACCGTCCGCCGACGAGGAGCGCTGGTTCACCGACCTGCGGGCCGGACAGGACCGCGTCTTCCTCACGGCCGCGGAGTGGGCCGACCAGCTGGACGCCGCCGGCTTCGACCCACTGCCCGTCCTGCCCGCCAAGGGCCACCAGCTGGCCGACGCGGGGCAGCGGGTGATCGTCGGCCGGGTCCGCTCGGACACCCGGCGCCCGGACCCCGCGCTCGTCGCGGCGACCCTCGCGGCGAGGTTGCCGCCGGCCGATCGTCCCGAACGGGTCCACGCCGTGGACCGCATCATTTCCGCCTCGTTCATCGCCACGATGGGAGAACCTCGTTGACTGACCCCTCCGGCACCAAGGTGCCGACTGAACTCATCGATGCCGTCCGCGGCGTCTGGGCCGATGTCCTGGACCTCGACGTAACCGCCGTACCGGCCGACGCCAGCTTCCTCAGCCTCGGCGGCGACTCCGTCCTGACCGTACGGATGGCAGCGCTGGTGCGGCAACGGCTCGGTGCGGCGCTGGCCCTGGCCGACGTTCGCGTCGAGCACAGCGCGGCCCGGCTGGCCACCCTCATCCAGGAGCGCGGCACCGCCACAGGCGGCCTGCGGCCCCTGCCGCTGGAGCTGAAGCGCCGGGACGACCCCGAAGCCCCGTTCCCGCTCCTTCCACTCCAGCAGGGCTACTTCGTCGGCCAGCAGGACGGATGGGAGCTGTCCTACCGGTCGGCCCACCACTACGTCGACATCGGACTGGAGGACATCGAGACCGACGAAATCGCCGAGGCGTTGCAGGACGCGTTGGAACGGCTCGCCGAGCACCAGTCGGTGCTGCGCGCGCGGATCCTGCCCGACGGGCGGCAGAGGATCCTGCCTCTGGACGACCCGGAGGCTCTACCGGTGCTGCGGGTGACGGACCTCAGCGCGGCCGAGGCGGACGAGGTCGCCGAGACGTTGGCCGCCATTCGCCGAGAGATGAGCACCGACGGCCCGGAACCGACCCGGGCGTGTGGTCTGGACATGCGGCTGACCCTGCTGCCCGGGGCCAGGGCACGGCTGCACTCCTCGACCAGCCTGATGATTATCGACGGCTGGTCGTCGGGGGTGTTCTACCGGGATCTGTTCGCTCTGGTCACCGACCAGAACGCGATGCTCGCACCGCTGGATGTCGATTTCGGCGACTACGCCGTGACCCTGAACGGGCTGTCCGGGACCGACCAGTGGCGGGCCGACCGCGACTGGTGGTGGGACCGCCTCGACGACCTTCCGCTGCCCCCGGCCCTGCCGCTGATCACCGACCCGGCGGACGTCCGACCGGTTCTGATGGGCGCACGGCAGGCGGTTCTGGACGCGGACCGGTGGGCCACGCTGCGGGGACACTGCGCGCGGCACGGCGTCACGCCGTCCGCAGCCATGTTCGCCGTGTTCTCCACGGCCCTGGCTCGGGCCTGCGGGCATCGACGGTTTCTGCTCAACACCCTGCAACTGAACCGCCTTCCGCTGCACCCGGACGTGCCCCGGCTGGTCGGTGCCTTCTCCTCGACCATGCTGGTGCCGGTGGAACTGCCCGGGTCGGCGACCTTCTCCGACCTCGCGGTCCGCGCCCAGCGCGACATCGGAGAGGCCATGGCGCACAACCTGGTGACCGGGGTGGAGGTCTCCCGCGAACTCGGGCGCCGCCGCGACACCCGACGGCCGGTGGCCCCGGTGGTCTTCCAAAGCACGTTGGGCGTCGACGCCGCGCTCGGCAGCGAGGTACCCCGTACCGCCGGACCGTTGGGCACCATCGACCTGTCCAGCCACTACCAGCAACTGCGGACCCCGCAGGTGGCGCTCGAGGTCCGGCTGTTCGAGCTGCGCGACGAGCTCGTGGTGGTCTTCTCCCTGGTAGAGGAACTCTTCGAAGCCTCGGACGTGGACCGGATGTTCGGGGACGTGATGGGAATGATCGAATCGCTGGTCGACGAGGGCGACTGGTCCAGGCCGCTCGCGCTGCCCGAGCACCTGGACGCGCCCGAGCAGGCGGGGTCGCGCATGCGCCTGTCCGTGCCGGCCCCGGCGGGTGCGACGATCGACGAGCCCGGGCCGCCGCGTGACGACCTCGAACGGAGCATCGCCCGCCACTGGGCGGCGCTGCTCGGCTGCCCAGTGGCAGATCGGGCCGCGAACTTCTTCGGTCTCGGTGGAGATTCACTGCTCGCGGTACGGATGCTTGGCGCCCTCGCCCGAGAAGAGGTCGGACGAGTGACACCCCGTCGTTTCCTCGAACATCCCACGGTGGCGGGGCTCGCCACAGCCGTACGCGAGGCGGGCGGGTCCACCGCTGGCGACATCGGTGTCCCCGGCGAGAGGTGAACGGGCCGTGGCGAGGTGTGCGCCCCGCCACGGCCTGCCCGGCCTGCGGTGTGTCGCCAGGGACCCGGCCCGCTGGCCCGGCTCAGCCGGTCAGCCCGGCGTCCTCCCGGAACAGCTCCTGGTCCAGCCACACGGCGGCACGCGCGCCGTCGGCCGCGCCGGTGACGACGAACGTCAGCGCGTCCGGCAGCGCGGCCAGGCGGGCGGTGTCCCCGGCCGCGTACACGCCGGGCACGGAGGTCCGTTGGAATTCATCGACGCGCACGCAACCGTCCGGCAGCAACTCACAGCCGAGCTGCTCGGCCAAAGCGGAGTGCTGGCGGGTAGGTGCCCGGTGATACACGGCCTGCCGTTCAAGCACCGTGCCGTCGGCGAAGACCAACCGCACGTGACCCTCCTCTCCCTCGATCCGGGTGACGGGCTCCTCACGCACGGGAATGCCAGCGGCGGCCAGCCGGCCCGCGGCCGGTTCGGGAACAGGATGCCCGTTCGTGCAGACGACGACATCGTCACTGAACCGGTCGGCGACGTACAGGGCCTGCATGACCTGCGGCAGTTCGTGCCCGACGACGGCGAGCGCCATGCCCCGCGTCTCCCAGCCGTGGCAGAACGGGCAGTGGAAGACACCCCGCCCGAACCGTTCCGCGAGTCCGTCAACAGCGTCGGTGAGGTCGACCTGCCCCGTTGCCAGCACCAGCTTGCGGGCCCG
This sequence comes from Micromonospora sp. NPDC050276, assembly GCF_044459545.1. Lineage (NCBI taxonomy): Bacteria > Bacillati > Actinomycetota > Actinomycetes > Micromonosporales > Micromonosporaceae > Micromonospora > Micromonospora sp. NPDC050276. The sequence goes on from NZ_JBITJA010000019.1 coordinate 95,087, forward strand.
GCGGGCTTCGCCGTCGGCCAGCGTCACGGCGAACCCGTCTTCGGTACGCGTGACGCTGTCGACTCGGCCCTCCCGCCATTCCACGCTCGGGTACGCCGACAGCTCCTCGCGGCCCACCTTACGCAGCTCGGCCGGGGAGAAGCCGTCCCGGCTGAGGAACATGTGCATTTCGGCGGCTGGCGCGTTGCGCGGGCTGCCGCTGTCCACCACCAGCACCCGCCGGCGCTGTCGGCCCGACACCAGGGCGGCGTTGAGCCCAGCCGGCCCTCCGCCCACCACGATCACGTCGTACACGGGATCCTCCTCGCCGGCAACGCCGGCACTCATCATCCAAACGAAAATGACAATAGTTATCAACTGGCGAGGTGGCCAGCATCCAGAGACGGAGCCACACGATGAGCGACACCACGACGATCGGCATCCTCGGAGGCTACGGAGCCGTTGGCAGCGCGGTGGCGCGCCGCCTTCACCAGAGCACGGCCGCGTCACTCCTCGTTGCCGGACGCGACCTCGGGCGGGCCGAGAACCTTGTTCGCTCGCTGGGCACGGGCAGCGCCCTCGCTGAGCCCGTGGCGGTCGACCTCGCCGACCCGTCCGCGCTCGACCGGTTCGCGGCCCGGTGCGACCTTCTCGTCAACTGCGCCGGCCCGTCGTACCGGATCCTCGACACGGTCGCCCGCGCGGCGCTGCGCAACGGCACCGACTACGTCGACGCCGCCGGTGACGATCCGACGTTCCTGCACCTAAGCAGCGGCGGCGGTGTCCACGAATGGCGGGCAGCCGGGCGGATCGCCCTACTGTCCGCCGGGGCACTCCCGGGCCTGTCCGGACTCCTGCCGCGTCACCTGGCCAACATCGTCGGGCAGGCCACCCGGTTGGATGCCTATCTCGGCGGGGTGGCGCCGCTGACCCCGGCCGCGGCCGGGGACGTGCTGCTCAGTCGCGGCCCCGAGCACGGCACGCCCGGAGCCAGCTGGCGAGACAGCACCGTCCGGGAACGGAGCATTGCACCCCGACGCCACCTGTCGCTTGCCGCTTTCCCCCGACCGGTGGACGCCTTTCCCTTCCTGTCCACCGAGGCGCTCCGGCTCGCTCGCGCACTTCAGATCGGCCAGGTGAACTGGTACACCGCGTTCGGAGGCGACCGCCTCCCTGAGCAGCTGGCCCTGTCCTGGGCACTGCAAGCCACGGACACCGCCGACCTGGTCAATGCGGCGGCCGAGGACGTTCAGCGACACGGCACGTGGTACGGCCAGGAGTTCCACCTCTGGGACGCGGACGATGCCGAGGCGCCAGCGGCCGTCCTGTCGCTGACCTGCGACGACTCCTACGAACTCAGCGGATTCATGGCCGCCGCGACGACGAACGCGGTACTCGCGGGCGAGATACCCGCAGGAGTGCACTTCGCAGCCGACGTGCTCAAGCCCACCAAGATCTTCCAGGCCCTCTCTGCAGACCGGGCAGCGAAGATCAGCCTTCACGAACCGGTCGCTCAGCCCCAGCAATCGTGATTGTCCCTGCTAATCACCACCGTGAAGCCGTCGCCGAACCACCGCACGGCACTGCTGTCCCGGCTGGCCTAACCCGTACGACCGTCCTGTCCGGAGCGGCGCAGGGCACGGCCGCCACTGCGGGTTGAGCCGGTGGTCTTCGATCTTGCCGCTGGTCTGGCATGCCGCCGGCCGCCGGGAGCGGTGCACCGGCGACTTGTGGCGTGCACCGCTACCCGGCTACCAGGCGCCTGCCCGTCGCGCCCCTTCATCGCCGGCAGCGCTCAGGACACTCCTTCGGTTTGGGCGCGCCGACAGACGGAGGGGGCAAGCAGGCGTAGGCCGTTGAGGCCGACGATGACGGTGGAACCTTCGTGCCCGGCCACGCCCAGGGGGAGGGGGAGGTGACCGAACAGGTCCCGGCAGACCAACACGGTGATGAAGGTGCCGGCGATGGCCAGGTTCGCCTTGACGATTCTGCGGGCGCGTCGGGACAAGGCGATCGATGCGGGCAGGGCGGACAGCTCGCTGCGGACGAGGACCGCGTCGGCGTTGTGCAGTGCCAGGTCGGTGGCCTTGGAAATGCCTCGGGCGTGACGGATGGGCCATATCGTTGTTGCGCACTCTTCATCCGGGCCATTGGGGTGCGCATGCCACCGCTTGCGCCGGCTTCCGCCGCACAGGCGGGTTGGTAGGCGCGCCCGACGCCGCCGTCAGAGTCGGCGCACTGCCCGGACGACGTCCAGTGGTCCGACCTCGCCGACAAGGCCCGCCTCGTCCAGGTCAGCGAGCAGGGCCTCGGCTGAGATGACGTGCCAGCGGTAGTCGGTGTGGTCCTCGCGCAGCGCGGTGCCGTCGTCGTCCAGGACCCGGTAGCGCATCCGCCAGGTCACCGCGTCCGAGCCGGACGGTTCGGCGGAGCCGCCGCCTTCGTAGGTGTGGCGGCCGACGCGCACGGTGCCGAAGACCGAGAACGGGAGCGTTGACGGCTCCGTCGGCGGTTGCAGGTTCAGCACCAGCGGTGCGCCGGGGACGAGACGTTCGGCAACCCGGAGCAGGAACGCCCGCCGTGCGTGCGGGTCGAGGTGGCCGATCATGTTGATCGCCAGGACGGCGCCGAGGCGGGTGGGCAGGTCGACGCCGAGTGCGTCGCCGGCTACCACGGTTACCCGTTGCCGCAGGTCGGGGTGCGCGGCGATGCGGGAGAGCAGCACCGCCCGCAGTACTGGCGACGGTTCCACCGCTACCACATCGCCGTGTGGGACGGCCGTGGCGAGGACCTCGGTGCCCAGGCCGCTGCCGGCGCCGACGTCGAGCAGGGTGGCGTCGCTGTCGGCGCCGCGAAGCGCGTCGGTCACTGGTGTCCGCAGGGCTTGCCAGGCCGGCTCACTGAGCAGGTGGAGGTATTCCCCGGAGATCTGGTACTCGTCCCTCATGCCGCCACCGTAGTGGAAACCGTTCCCGTTATCACCTAGGCTCGGGATCTCGGCGCCCGCCGCACTCGGAGGCTGCTCTTTCGGTCTCCGGTCGGCCCTACCAGACGGAAGGAGCCGATGTCGATGACGGAAGGCGCGCGGTCGAACGCGGCCGTCGAAGTGTTCGAGCAGGCCGCATCGACCTACGACCGCACCGGTGTCTCCTTCTTCGGTCCGTTCGGCGCCGAACTCGTCAGGCGCGCCGGCATCCGACCGGGCGAGCGTGTACTCGACGTCGGTTGCGGTCGCGGAGCGGTCCTGTTCCCGGCGGCGGATGCCACCGGCCCCACCGGGCGTGTCACGGGCATCGACCTCGCGCCTGCCATGGTCAGGCTCACCGCCGAGGACGCCAGACGCGTCGGCCTGACCCACGTCGACGTGCGGGTCGACGACGCCCAGCAACCCAACTTCCCACCTAGAAGCTTCGACGCGATCCTGGCCGGTCTGGTCGTCTTCCTGCTGCCCGAGCCGCAGCAGGCACTGCGAACCTACGCGCGGCTGTTGCGGCCCTCGGGCAGGTTGGCGGTCAGTACCTTCGCAGCCCAGGATCCGGCTTTCGTCGCCGCGATGGAGGCGTTGGCTGCGCACCTGCCGGAGGACCAGCCGCGACCGACACCTGCGGCCGATCCATTCGCCGACCAACGGGCGATAACCGCGACCATGGCCGAAGCGGGACTCGTCGTCACCGCTATCCGGGAACACCGGGTCGAGAGCCGGTTCCGCGACGTCGGCCACTGGATGGAATGGATGTCGTCGCACGGCGGGCGGGCACTGCTGCGACACATTCCGCCTGAGCGTCACGACGCCGCGACCGCCGACGCCGACCGGGCGCTCGAATCCGCGCGCGTGCCCGACGGTGGCCTGTCGCTCACCACCGCGATCCGGATCACCGTTGCGGTGCCGCGTGCCGGCGCCGCCGCGTTCGCGCGCTAGGCCGTGTTTCGTAGGGCGCGAAGCCATTGGTTGATGGCGGCGATGGTGAGGGTGGCTTCGTAGCGAACGGCGAGTTTGTCGTAGCGGGTGG
>NZ_JBITJA010000020.1:0-93087 GCF_044459545.1 Micromonospora sp. NPDC050276
CACGAGGTCTCCGGTGTGAAGTTCTAGCTTGGTCGCTGAACCAACTACCGGAGACCTCTTCAATTAGCGACCACCGCCACGCCCCAACATCGACGCCCTACGAAACACGGCCTAGTGGCCCGCGTCGGGCAGTTCCTCCGGCGGGCTCCACGGGGTCTGGATCAGGCGGGCGCCGCGCCGGGTGCACAGCAGCGCACGCCCGGGCGGCAGATGACGCGGCTTGGTGTTGCCGAGCAGCGGACCCTCGTTGGGCGGGCAGGAGAGCGCCAGATCCGGGCTGTTCGTCTCCTGTAGCCGCCGGATCAGCGGGTCCATCGACATCCGCATCACGTTCGCCGCACCCCGGGTCAGCACCAGGTGGAACCCGATGTCCGCGCCCTGGGCGAGATACGGCACCAGCGGCATCAGCGGGCTGTCGTGCCCGGCGAGCAGGTCGTAGTCGTCGACCAGCACGAACAGGCGTGGACCCGTCCACCAGTCCCGGCGGCGGAGCTGTTCAGGAGTGATGTCGCTGCCCGGCACCCGGGGTCGGAGCCCGAGCACCGCGTCGGCCACCGTCGCCTTGGTCGAGTCGACGGAGACGGAGTAGCCCAGTCGGTACGCCTCGGGCACTGCGTCGAAGAGCTGCCGGCGGTAGTCGACGATCAGGATCCGAGCCTCGGCAGGGCTGTAGCGGGATGTCACCGACCGGGCCAGGTGACGCAGCAGGTTCGTCTTCCCGCTCTGGCTGTCGCCGAGCGAAGTCAGGTGGGGCAGCTCGGCGAAGTCGTGCCAGACCGGTTGCATTCCGGCCTCGTCCAGGCCCAGCGTGACCCGGAGGTCACCATGCGGCTCGGGCAGCGACGTGACCGGCAGCACGTCCGGCAGGGTACGCACCGGCGGGGCGGCTTCACCCGTCCAGAACTCGCCCACCATGGACACCAACGCCCGTACCCCATCGGTCAGGCTGTCCGGGTCGGCGGTGCCGTCGATACGCGGGAGCGCGGCCAGGAAGTGCAGCTTGTCCGCGGTGAGGCCACGCCCGGGCAGATGCGGCACGGTGGCCGCCATGCGGAGGTCGACGGTCGAGTCGACCGGGTCACCGAGGCGCAGCTCCAGCCGGTTGCCGATCTGGTCCCGCATCGCGTGGTGGACCTCGGACCAGCGGGACGCGGTCAGCAGCAGGTGCACCCCGAAGTTGAGTCCCTGCGCGGCGATCTGCCGGATCGCCGCCTCCAGCGACTCGAACTCCTGCCGCAGGGTGAACCAGCCGTCGACGACGAGGAACACGTCGCCCAACGGGTCGTCGGTGATCCGACCGTCCGCCCGCATCTGACGGTAGGTCACCATGCTGTCGACGCCGAGGCTTGCGAAGCGTCGCTCCCGCTGGCTGATCAGGCTGGTCACCTCGGCGACCGTGCGGCCAACCCGGTCGGTGTCGAGCCGGCCGGCGACGCTGCCCACGTGTGGCAGGTCGGCGATGGCGCTGAGCGTGCCGCCGCCAAAGTCGAGGCAGTAGAACTGCACCTCGCGAGGGCTGTGGGTGAGCGCCAGGCTGCTGATCAGCGTACGGAGCAGGGTGCTCTTACCGCTGCGCGGTCCGCCGGCGATACCGACGTGCCCGCCGACGCCGGACAGGTCCACGATCAACAGGTCGCGGATCTGCTCGAACGGCTTGTCGATGAAGCCGACCGGTGCGATCAGCCGGCCGTTGCCGGACCAGTCGAGTGCGGTGAGCCCGAGTTCCGGATCGGGTACCAGCGTCGGCAGGAGCTGATCCAGCGTCGGTGACACGCCCAGCGGGGGCAGCCAGACCTGGTGTGCCGGCGGCCCGTGGTCGACCAACTGATTCACCACGGTGGCGAGCACGCTGCGGTCCTGCGGCTTCTCCACCGACACTCCGCCCTGGCCCGCCCTTGCGGCGGCTTCGTTGGCTGCCCCGATCACACCGTTCGCGTCGCCCTCCGCCACGTCCGGTGCCTCGCCGGTTGACAGCGGTGCCGGCTCCGGAGACGCCACCGGCTCCAGCCGGTACGGCACCACCTGCTGCTGCACGACCTCCTGCCGGACCCGGTTGGTGGTGTCCCGGTACGCCCCGGAGACGTACCCCGCCTTGAACCGGATCAGCGTCGACACGTCGGTCCGCAGATAGCCGTTGCCGGGCGACGGGGGTAGCTCGTAGGCGTCCGGTACGCCGATCACCGACCGGGACTCCATGGCGGAGAAGGTGCGCAGACCGATTCGGTACGACAGGTGTGACTCCAACTGCCCGATCCGGCCGTCATCGACCCGCTGGCTGGCCAGCAGGAGGTGCACGGCGAGCGACCGGCCGAGTCGACCGATCATCACGAAGAGATCCATGAAGTCCCGGTGCGTGGCCAACAGTTCGCTGAACTCGTCCACCACGACGAACAGCGTGGGCAGCGGGTCCAGCGGAGCGCCCTGCGCACGGGCCCGTTCGTAGTCGAGCGCCGAGCTGAAACCGCCCGCCTGGCGCAGCAGTTCCTGCCGCCGGACCAGCTCGCCGTGCAGCGCGTCCTGCATCCGGCCGACCAGCGCGGCCTCGTCGGCCAGGTTGGTGATTACCGCCGAGGTGTGCGGGAGTTGGTCGAGGCCGAGGAAGGTGGCGCCGCCCTTGAAGTCGACCAGGACGAAGTTGAGTGTCTCGGAGGAGTGCGTGGTGGCCAGCGCCAGCACCAGCGTACGCAGCAGCTCGCTCTTGCCCGAGCCCGTCGCGCCGATCAGCATCCCGTGCGGGCCCATGCCGCCCAGCGCCGACTCCTTGATGTCCAGCTCAACCGGGTTGCCGCCGGCGTCGATGCCAATCGGCACCCGGAGCCGTTCCCCGACCGACCGCGGCGCCCACAGCTTCGTCAGGTCCAGCCGCCGTACGTCCGGGATGTTCAGCATCGTGCCCAGGTCGAAGTCGGACGCCAGGGTGTCCGCCGCGGTCTCGGTGACGATACCCAGCCGGTACGGTGACAGGATCTGGGCCAACGCAGTCGCACGGGCCACACCCAGCCGGTCCGGCCGGGCCAGCCGGGTGCGTACGTCACTGCCGACCCGGTCCCGTCGCACCATCAGCAGGTCGTCGCCGTCCACCTCAAGACAGAGCGTTCCCTTGCCGGTCGACGGGGCCGATTCGTCGAGGTCGATCAGTACCGCGTTGCGGTAGCCGGTACTCGACATCCGGCTGCCGTGGCCGAGCCGGCCTCCGTCGCGGATCACCACCACGTACGGCTCGTCGCGGCTCGGGGCCGCGCCCGACTCCCACCGGGGCCGCGCGCTGAACGCCTCGCCAAAGTGCCGCTCCACCGCCTCGATGGTGTCGCCGACCAACCGCACCGCTCCCGCAGCGTCCTGCTCGGTGTGGTGTTGCAGGTGCGGCAACCACTTCGCCCACTCCCAGGCGGTCACCCCGTCGCCGTCCACGCAGAGCGCCAGCCGGACCTCTTCCGGTGCGTGGAACGTGATCAGTTGGCCGAGCAGCGCACGCACCACCGCGCGGCTGTCCTCTTTGTCCCCGGTCACCCGCACCTGGCCGAAGCCGCGCAGGAACAGCGCGATGGGCTGGTCGGCGATGGTGGTGTAGGCCCGGATGAACCGACGCAGAGCCTTCGCCGACAGCGGCTCCAGGTCCTCGATCGGCTTGGTTTGCAGCGGTGTGATCCGCACCGCCATCCGCTGATCGCCGGTACCGACTCGTAGCTCGAGGAAGTCGGGGTGGGTGGGGCGGCGCTCCCAGCGCCGCGAGGTCATCACCAACGACCAGAGCGAGTACGGGTCCGGATGCTGCCAGTCGCTGGCGTCCCGTTGACGGGCCACGTCCCTCCGAATCCGCTTCCGGTTCTGGGCCAGGTAGCGCAGGTAGTCGCGGCGGTCGCCACCCAGGCGCTTCTTGCGGTCCATCCCGCCGAACGCGACCTGGCCGACGACCATGGCGCCCATGGCCACCACCATCAAGCCCAGCATCACGAAGGTGAGCGGCCCCCGGGACGAGTTCATGAACATGAGCATCATCACGCCGGACATCAGCGCCATCGGCAGTACCACCATCGCCTGGCGCATGCCGTTGTTCTGCGTGTCGGGTAGCTCCGGCGGCTCCTGAATATTGATCTCGCCGGCCGGCATCTCCGGGGCGTTGCGTCGGGCGGGGCGTCGGAACAACACCGTGCTCAAAAGGGATACCTTCCGCTCTGCGGGACAGCACGTGTCCGGGGTCGGGGCCGAGCGGTCGCCGTTGGCCCGACCTCTACAACGGATGCCGACCGCGATCGGGTCAACGCCGTCGTGCGTCGGCCCGGAACGTGAGCAAGATAAACCACAATTATTTGAACTCCACGGCCCATGGCCGCGTCGTCAGGGTCATGAGTGTCGCCGCTGCGGAGATGTGCCGCCTCGTGGTCCATGGGCCGGGGCGGCAGTTGCAGGTCGCCGTACCAGCCGATGTGCCGGTCGCCGACCTCCTGCCGGCGTTGCTCCACCACCTCGGGGACAACCTCGCCGATGCGGGATTGGCGCACGGCGGTTGGGTGCTGCAACGGCTGGGTGCGCCACCGCTGGATGAGGAGAGCAGCGTCGCCGCCCTGGGCCTGCACGACGGAGACCACGTCTACCTGCGTCCCCGCTCGGCCCAGATTCCGCCGGTGCACTTCGACGACCTCGCCGACGGCATCGCCACCGGCGTGGGCAACCGGTCCGGGCTGTGGCGACCGGAGATGATTCGCTGGACCGCTCTGGGTGTGCTGGTGGCTCTGCTGGCCGTCGGGTTCGTCACCCTGGCGATGTCCGGGCCGGCGCTGCCCCGCACGGTCGCCGCCGGGACGGTCGCGCTGGTCTGCCTGGCCGGGGCGTTCGGCTTCAGCCGGGCCGCCGCCGACCGCGGCTTCGGCCTGGTCGCCGCGTCGGGCGGGATCGGGTACGCCGGCCTGGCCGGAATGACGGCACCGGACGTCACCGGGGACGGCGGGGCACTGGTGGCCGGTGCGCCGCAGTTGTTCGCCGGCATGGTGGCCGTGGCGGTGACCGCGCTGCTCGCCGGGGTGCTCCTTGGCTGGGCCGGTCCGCTCGTCGCCGCTGGGTTCAGTCTGGCTCTGTACGGGGCTCTCGGCGCGGGGCTGTCCGCGTTCCTGACGCTGCCGACCGGTGAGGCGGCGGCGGTGGTCGCGGTGTCCGCGACGGTGCTGACCGTGCTGGTTCCGATGACCGCCTTCCGGCTCGCCCGGATCCGCCTGGCCCCGCTGCCCACCGAGCCGGAGCACCTGCAGGAGGACATCGACCCGGAGCCGAGCGACGCACTGCTGGCCCAGACCGCGCAGGCGGACCGGTACATGACCGGCCTGTACGCCGGGAACGGGATCGCCACCGCGGTCGCGTTGGCCCTGCTGGTGCTGAGCGGCGGGTGGGCCGCGTGGACGCTGGTGGGACTGGTCGCGGTGGTCCGGTCGCTGGCGCTGCGTCCGATGACCAGCGCCTGGCATCGACTGGCGCTGGCCGCCCCGGCACTGCTCGGGTTGGCGCTGATGGCCACGCGCACGCTCGCCGACGCGGCACCGCTGCTGCGGCTGGGTCTGGTCACCGTCGTCCTGCCGGTTGCCGGGGCGCTGCTGTTCACGCTCGGGCGCAAGCTGCCGCACCGGCGGATCATGCCGTACTGGGGGCGGATCGGGGACGTGACCCAACTGATCACCACCGTCGCCATGCTGCCGATCCTGCTCGCCGTGCTGGACGTGTACGGCGCCGCCCGGTCCCTGGGGGGCTGACCCGTGCAGTCCCGCCGCGATCAGGTCCAGGCCCAGTCGTACGTACTCGGCCGGTTGACCGGCGCACTGGTCTCAGCCGAGCCGGACGGGCTGGAGAGCCCACACCGACGGATGACCGTGGGGACGATCTGCGGCCTGCTGGTTGCGGCCCTGGTCGTCGCCGGGTTCACCATCTACGGCTTCATCGTTCCCGGCGGGGCGAGCAAGTGGCAGGCCCCGGGGGTGCTGGTGCTGGAGAAGGAGACCGGCACCCGCTACGTCTACGCCGCCGGCACGCTGCGTCCGGTGCTCAACTACGCTTCGGCCCGGTTGCTCTTCGAGGGCACGCCGAAGGTCGTCTCGGTATCCCGCCGTTCGCTGAAGGACGTGCCGCACGGCCAGCCGGTCGGCATCGTCGGCGCGCCGGACGCGCTGCCGGCCGTGGGTACGGTGGCCAGCCAGGTCTGGACCGTCTGCGCGTTGGCGGCGCGGGACCAGGCCGGCACGCTGTCGACCGCGACCACGCTCACCATCGAGCGGGCCAGCGCCAGGCGTCGGGACCGGCCGCTGGGCCCGACCGAGGCGGTCGTGGCTTCCGCCGGTGGCGAGAGCTTCCTGATCTGGCGGGGCCGGCGGCTGCGGCTGGCCGCGCCGTGGTTGGCCCGGGTGCTCGGTTACGACGGCAGCGCCATGCCGGTCGAGGCTGGCTGGCTGGAGTCGGTGCCAGCCGGGCCGGATCTGGCGCCGGTGCCGGTGTCCGGGAGGGGCTCTGCCGGGCCGATGGTCGACGGTCGACGGTCCCGGGTCGGTGAACTGTTCGTGGCCCGGACCGCCGGGGGGCAGGAGCAGCGGTACCTGCTGCTGGCCGACGGGTTGGCGGAGCTCAACCCGGTCGCCTACACGATCGTCGCGGCCGACCCGGAAACCACGAAACTCTACGGAGGCCGCGCGGTGACGCCGGTGGAGTTGAGCCCGGCCGCGCTGGCCCAGTTGCCGCTCTCGCGCCGATCGGTGCTGCCGACCGGGGTGCCGGGGTTTTTGCCCCGGCTTGTGCAGCCCCCGGCCGGTGGCACCTGGTGCGTCCGGCACACGTTGGCCGACGGCGCGGTCGAGGTAACCGCCGACCTGCCGGTGCTCGCCTCGGCGACGGTACGCGACGGGGTCGGGGTGACCCGCACCTCGCGCACCGCAACCCGGATCGCGGTGGAGCCGGAGGTCGGCGGCCTGGTGTTGGTCGGCCGGCTGGACCAGGCCGCGGGCTCCGGGTTCTACCTGGTCACCGATGCCGGAGTGAAGTATCCGCTGGCCTCGGCCAAGGTGGCCGAGCAACTCGGGTACCCGTCGGCCGGCGCGCGACCGGTGCCGCGCCGGTTGCTGGAGATGGTGCCGACCGGGCCGCTACTCGAATCGGCCCTGGCGGGGAGGTGATCGACGCCCGCCGACGGCGACCCGCGCCAACGGTCGCCATGGGGGACGGCCCAGCTCTCCCGTCATTCGAGGACGAGAGCGGTCGGTGGTCGCAGGGTGAACGGCTCCACAGGGGAGCCGTTCCGGACGCAAGCAGGAGAGAGGAAGCGGGATCATGCCGGGAAAGATCAAAGCCGATAGTGGGAGTTCAGTTGCTCTTGATGGTGCTTTCAGCACCATGGACGCTGACCTGACGTCGGCCGAGGGAGTGCTGAAGGACGCCTACCACGAGCTCGAGGTGGCCCACCGCGGCAGGTCGGGTGACGCGTACCGGCAGGGGCTGGACGAGATCAGGGCTGGGCTCACCCAGGTCCGTCGTGCGCTTGGGATCCTCAAGGACGGCGTGCGTGGGACCGGCCAGATCAACGACAGCACGGAGCAGACGAACACCTCCGCCGCCGGCAGTGTCGGAGTGACGGTGGGAAGCGTTGCGAGCTGGACCTGATCGGACCGGCTGTCCCGTCAGGACAACGCATTCCAACTACGGCCCTATCGCCACTATCTGAGTGAGAGGACATTCGATGACCGACTTCGACGTCGAACCAACCAGCATGCACGGGGTGGCGGACCGAATCTCTCGGCTCCCCGGTGAGGTCGACGCCGCCATCCAGACACTGATGCGGACCGTAGGCCAGTACGTGGACCTCAACAAGGGTACGGCGGCCGACGCCTACCAGGCGGCTCAGCTCCAGTGGAACCAGGGGCTTGGTCAGGTCAGGGAAGGGGCCGGGCAGGCCGCTCCCATTCTGCACAATATTGCCGACGAGTTCCTGGACGGCGACCGCAGGGCGGCCGGGCAGTACCCCGGCTGACGCCGGTCCGACCGTTGCCCTGGACGGGTGGCGCGGGAAACACTTCCGCGCCGCCCGTCCTGAGCCGTGACGGGGCGAGCATTATTTTGATGGCCAGACCAATCCACGATTCGCCAGCAGATCGATCAATTCGGAAAGGAGTGCGACGTGCCTCCCAAGATTACCCACGATGACCAGAGGCTTGCGGACGCGACAAAGACGATGAACGACCTCCGCCGGCAGAACGGTTCTGCCCGGGCGGGGATCAACCCCGGCGACACGGGGCACCCGCACGGAATTCCGTGGGCCAACCTGACCGTCGCGGCCGGCGGTGACACCTTCCCCAGCGGCGCGTATCTCAAGAAGCGGATCGGTGAAATCGGCGCCGCGGTCGACAAGGTTCTGGTGAGCTACGAAACCCGGCTGGCCAGCACCTCCCGGGCGTTGAGTGACACTAGGCGCGGGGCTGCGGACACCGAGCGGGACAACACCAACAAGGCCAACAACGTCGGCATCCCGCCGGCGACCGGGACCAATTAACCAACCTGACGTTCTGCGACCAGGGGTAATCGATGACACAGCCGACGCCGCCGCCGTCCACCGGACTGGACTCCCTTAGGTGGGAGGACGGGATGGAGCAGGTGCTGAAGGCGCCAGCCACGGACCGCAGCCTGTTCTACGACCGCCCCTGGATCAGCCTGGTCGACCATTTCATCTTCGACTCCGCCTTTGACTATGACGACGCCTGGGTCGGTCCCAACGAGTTCGAATATTATATTCGGCTCGGCGACGGTACAGACCGGGGAGACTTTAAATATCTGCGCGTCAAGGGGCGGATCGACTGGTTGACCGGCAGTCAGGGTGAATCCCCGCACGAGCGTTTCTGGAACGAGTTCCACAACCATTCCCGAGACACCCTGAATAACCCGCCAAGCCCGCTGCCGCTCGACCCGCAGTCGTTCCACACTGTGGCGGAGTCGATGTACAACCTGGCGATCTGGCTGGAGGACGCCGCAGCGCAGGTCCAAAAGGAAATCAACAGTCTCGATGATGGGGGAGGGTTCTCGGGGGAGGCGGCGAAGGCGTATCGCGAGTCGCTGGAGGCGAGCCGTAAGGACATGCTCGCCCTGCGCGACGACCTGGAGTCGAGCAAGAACTGGCCGCAGATGCTGCATAACAACGGGGATGCGGCGGACAAGTTCTGGCGAAACGTGCGGGCGTCCTGGTCTGCCTGGTGGAGTACTACGACCAACCAGCCGAACGAGATGATCCGCCGCGTGTTGGACCAGATGAGTGCACACGTTAACGGCGACGTCGTCGGTGAGACAGTCAGTCTCGACTTCGGCAACGGTACGAAGTCATATAACCTCCTGAGCCCCGGAACGCTGTTCAGCGATTTGAATTCGGACATGCACAACTACTTCCTGACCAGGGTAAATCTCCTGGACCAGGAAATGCGTACCCACTACGGCGAGCTGCGGAACAGCTTCGACGATACGGCCACGAACCTGTTGGACCCCCGCCCCGCCCCGCCTCCGACGCCGGGAGGTGTTGGCGGCGGTGGCGGCGGTGGCGGGGGTGGAAACATCGACCTTGATGACCTCCCTGGTGGTGGCGGTGGTGGTGGCGGTACCGGCGATCTGGGCGCTGGCGGTGGCGGTGATGGTGGTATTGGCGATCTGGGCGGTGGCGGTGGCGGTGATGGTGGTATTGGCGATCTGGGCGGTGGCGGTGGCGGTACCGGCGGTCTGGGCGCTGGCGGTGGTGGTGGCGGTGGTATTGGCGATCTGGGCGGTGGCGGTGGCGGTACCGGCGGCCTGGGTGGTGGGCCGCCCGGTGGGTTCGATCTCGGCAATATCGGTGCCGGTGGAGGTGGGCCCGGTGGAGATTTTGAGAGCGGCTCACCAGGCACGGGCGGCAACGGCCTCGGCGGATTGGGCGGATCCTCCGGTGGATCGGGTGCCATCCCCGGAGGTGGTTTCGTCGGTGGTCCGGGTCTTGGCGGCCTGCCCTCGCTGGGCGGTGGACGTCCACCGGGTCGGGACGAGCCGGGTCCCGGTTCGGGCGGCATAGGCAGCGGCACCGGCGATTTCGAGGAGGGTCCGAGCACTATCGATCCGGACGACCTCCCGGGCGGCGGTGGCTCGTTCCCGAACCTGCCCGGCGGCAGCGGCGCCGGGTCTGGTGGATTTCTGCCTGGGCTGGGCGGCCCGTCGGGTTCGAACAGCGGTGGTTCCCTCCCGGGCCTGGGCGGTGGCTCGTCGAATATCGGCGATCTGCCGGGCATCCCGGGCGGTGGTTCCGGTGGCGACTACTTCGGTGGCGCCTCGGGCAGCGACGGCATCGGCCATGGTTGGTCCGGCGTCGACTGGCAGTCCGGCTCGAACTCCGGAATGCCGGCGGGCTCGATGCAGATCGGTCCGCTGGGTCCGGCGCCGTTGGCGACCGATGGGTTCGCCGCCGCGGCCAGCGGTGGTTCGGGCTTGGCCGGGTTGGGGTCAACCGCTGCGGCGGGTGCCGCCGGTGGTGGGTTGGCCGGCGGTGCGGCCGGTTCGGCGGCGATGGGCGGAATGGGCCCGATGATGCCGCCGATGGGCGGCGCCGGAGCGGGCGGCCAGCAGCAGGAGAAGGACCGGGAGCGGAAGACGTGGCTGGCCGAGGAAGAGGAGGTCTGGGGTACGGATCCGGACGTGGCGCCGTCGGTGATCGGTCGGGACGACGCTCCGGACGCTCCCGGTGTGGAGCGGACCCGGCCGACCGCGCCGCAGAATCCTGCTTCGCCGTACTCGCCAGCGCGCGGTACCGGCCGGCAGACCAGTCGTGGTTACTGAGTGAGGAGCATGATCGTGTCCAGTCCCTTGCAGAACAGGTTCGAGCAGGCGTTCGCCGAGTTCGAAGAACAGAAGACCGCCATCTCCGAATTCGAGCGAAACCTCGAGGAAGCCTCGACGACCGTGACCGCGAAGAACCGGGCGGTCAGTGTGACGGTCAATGGTCAGGGTGACCTCGTGGAGCTCAAGTTCCCGACCAACGCGTACCGGACCATGGCCCCCGCCGAACTGAGCAGCCTGCTGGTGGAGACCATCAGGACCGCTCGGGAGCAGGCACGTGAGAGTACGAGCGAGCTGTTGCAGACGTTCCTGCCCGGTGGTGTTTCGTCCTACGACATGCTCAACAACCCGATCGACTTCGAGGAGATCATGGGTGAGGCGTTGCGGACGGCCGACCGGATGTTCTCCGGCATGCCGTCCAAGGCGGACCGGGCGGAGGAAACGCGATGAGAATCGCCGCAAACCTCGAAGTGATCAACAGTGGGCCGCTGAAGTACTACCAGGAGAAGATCGAGAAGGTTCAGCGGCTGCTGGATGCGGCCCTGGCGGAGAACTGGCCGCCCGGGCATTCCCGCAGCAGCGTCGACCACGAGGTCATGAAACAGATGGAGAAGCCGATCCAGGTGCTCGTCAACCTGGTCGACGCGTATGGCGCCCTGTCGACTCAGGACGGTCGCGACGTCGATGCGCTGGGCAAGGTGTTGGCGGACACCTCCGACCTCACCACGGACCTGGCCAAACAGATCAACGTGGATAACGTGCCAAACCGGTCCTGAATGACAGACTGTTACGTGCAATAAGGAAGGGCTACGCCGTTCTGACGGCGTAGCCCTTCCTTGGTGGGGGGTGTTGGGGTCGTGCCGTTCGTGGTTGGGGATAAACTCGCTGAGTTTTTCAAGTGGTTTTATGGTGAGGAGTTTCCGGGCCTTTTGCCGGAGAGGTTCAATCAGCTCGGGCGGCAGTTGTTTGGTGTTGCGGACGTTTTGGATGATGCGGGGAGGTCGTTCGTCTCGGGGGTGGAGACGATCCGTGGTGGGGTGCGGGGTGAGTCTGAGAAGGCTTTTGTTGCGGCGGCGGATCGTGTTGCGGGCCTGTTGAAGGCGGGTCCGGAGTTTGTGCGGACGCTGGGTCAGGCGATGGTGCAGTTCGCGGCGTTGTTCTTTTATGTGCAGGTCACTATTTTGGCGATCACGGCGTTGTTGTTGATCGAGTTGTTGATCGCGTTGAAGTTGTTGTGGATCAATCCTGCCCTGTTTTTGGAGTGGGTGGCGAAGGCGCCGGTGGTGCGGCAGGCGTTTTATCAGACGTTTGTGCGGGTGGTGGGTAAGGCGGCGATGGGTGCCGCGTTCAACATGATTTATGAGTTGTTGGTGGACGTGGCGGCGCAGTTGGCGGGGCGGGGTCGGGGTTATCAGCGGGGGTGGAATCGGAGTGCGACCGGTGACGCGGCGAAGGGGGGTGCGCTGGAGGCTCTGGTCGGTGGGGTGTTCGGGGCGGGTAAGGGGGCGGCGCGTCGCCTTGGTGGTGGTAGGGCGCTGGGTGGGGTTGCGGGTGGTGCTGGGGGTGGTTCGGCGGGGCGGGGTTTGGCTGGTCATGCGGCGTCGTCGGGAGGCAGGGCTGCGGAGGACGCGGCTGAGGAGCTTACGACGGAGGTGGTGTCGGGGCTGGTGTTGAACGGTGGCGTGGTCGACACGGGGATTTTGGCGCCGACGGCGGTATCCAGCGTGTTGAACAATTTCACGATGGAAGGGGCGGGGGCGGTAGGGAACGCGGTGAGGGGTGGTGGTGGAAAGGACGACCCGAAGTCAGGTGATGCGGATCCGGACACGGTCGCGGACCGCGATCCGGTACCGACTTATTCGGCTGTGGATCCGAATTCGCCACCTGGATACTCCGGGCCTCCCACGGATTCGGGCGTCGGGTCGAAGGATGGTCCGGGATCCCCGCCGTCGTATTCGCAGACCCCTCCGGCACCTCCCGCGAACCCGAACTCAGGATCGAACTCGAACTCGAACTCAGGCCCGGGGTCGGGTTCGTCGGCGGGAGGCGGGGCCGGATCCCAGGTGGATGCGGACGACGAGATGTTCCCGCCTGTTGTTCCGCCGGGTGGTGAGGTGACTGGGCCGGACGTGGTTATCGGACCGGACGTGACCACCGGGCCGGACCAGGATGTGTTGTCGCCGCCGTCCGACACGCCTTCCGTGCTGGTACCGGCCGGCACACCGGAACCAGCTGCGGCCAACGACCCCGTCTCGGGCCTCCCGGACGTGGATGCCCCGGCAATGGACAGCGACGTCGTCCCGTCAACCACCGGCACGTCCGGAATGGTAAGGCCGCAGCCGGTCACGGACCCGGCCTTGTCACAGACCGGCCCACCAACCCCACAAACGACCCCCCAGACCATCCCGCAGACGGGTCCCCAGACAGGTTCGGCGTCGACCCCCCAGACCATCCCGCAGACGGGTCTGGTGGGGACGCCGACGCAGACGAGCGGGCCGGCGACCATCTCCGGCCTACCCGCAGCGGCCGGTGCCACCCCGGTGAACCCGAACAGCCCGGTGGTTCCGGATGGCTCGACCAGGCCCACCACCTCGACCTGGTCGACCTCGACGTCGACGCCGCCGGCAGTTGTCTCCACCCCGGGCACCTCGCCCACCCCGGCCCCGCCGGGGGTATCCACTTCTGGGGTGCCTTCTCCGATCTCCGTGACGATGCCAGGGTCGGCGGGGCAGGGGACCTCGGCTGTGGACGGTGGTGGAGACCTTCCGCTGGCAGTGAAGCAGCCGGCGGTGCAGGTGGAGCCCGCCGATCAGCGGGTGATGTCTTCGTACTCCGTGGACGACACGGGCTCGACTGCTGATTTGACGGACACTGATGCTGCGCCGATCTCGACTCCGGGGGCGACTTCGGCGGGGGCGGGCCCGGTGGTCGTACCGGTGGTTGAGGGAGGCAGGACGCGGCGTTCGTCGGTGCGTCGGGTGGTGCGCCGGGGCGTGGACGAGAGCGACCAGGAGGTGGTTGAGGACCTTCCGCTGGAAGGGGTGGACCTGCCCGAGTCAGCGCTGCTGGTGGGCGTCCGGCCGCTTGAGGATCCGGCTCCCGCGGAGCAGGTTCAGCCCACCCCCAGCCAAGGGCCGGCGCCTAACCGGAGCACGAGCGAGCCGACCGACCCGGGTTCTGTGCCGAGCAGCTCGGCAGCTTCACTCCCGGATACGATGACGGCTCTTCGTCTCCCGACCCTACCCGAGGCGACCTGGTCGACACCGAACGATGACCGGTCGGGGGTGGTGGGAGGCTCCGTCGCGACGGCGTCCCCAACGGCAGGTGGGTCTGTTGCGGATACGTCGTTGCCGCGTGCTGATGACGCGCGGGCGGTGGATGCGTATCCGTGGTTGGCGTCGGTGAACCCGGACGGGTCCGCCACGAACTGTGTGCTCGTCGCGATTGCGGCGGACATGAGTCTGCAGCCGGGCGAGACTTTGACGTGGGCGGCTCCGGCCGAGAGCGGCCTGCCGGAGTCGGACCTGGTGGCATATCAGCGTCAGCAGTTGGGGTTGTCCGATCACGACGTGGCGCCGATTTTCCGGACGAGTATCGGATCGGTCCGTACCACGATGGCGACGGCTCCACCCGGGTCGCGGGGCGTGTTGTTGGTCCGCGACCCGGCTGCGGTTGCCGGGGTGGGGGCCTCACACGCGTTCAACGTGGTGGTCCGCGACGACGGTGTGGTGGACTTCCTCGACGCTCAGCGCGCCGACTGGGCTCGGGATCCGAACGAGTCTGATGATCTCTATTTCCTGCCGATGAACAATGAAATCGGCGTGCCGGAAGGCTCGTATGCCGTCGATCCGGCCGAGTTGGACGGTTACGCCGAGGGGGTCGCTACCGAGGTCGAACGCTCGGCGATCGTGGTGCCGCGCCCCGGAGTGGATCCCAACTTCAGTCCGGTGCTGGCGAGAAGGCGCGCCGGCCCCGGTGTCGACACGTACGACATGGAAGTGACCCTGGACAAGAAGACGTATTTCCAGGGTTCCGACGGTCTCTTCCACCCAGACCGTAGGTCGGCACGTGGGCCGGGGCAACAAGAGCCCACCGGGACCACATTCCATATCATCGAGGACAGGGTCCACCCGACGGTGGCCGATCCTCGTGGGGACAGCGGGCGGCCGTCCTGGGACAGCGTCTTCCGGGAAATCCGTGGCGTGGGTGAACGGTTGGCGTCGGCGCCCCTTTGGCAATCGGGTCAGCCTGGGTTGCCGATTGAGATGCTCTACCCTCCCGAAGAAGGGTGGGAGATCACACCGGACGGTCAGGGCGCGCAAGTTTTCGTGCCATTCCGTGACGACAGCCTGTACGTCCAATGGAACATCGGTCTACCCATTGGCGACGGACTCGGGATGGCGAGATGGTTGGCATCGGACCCGCATCCCCCGATTTTCGAAGCGCAGGTACTCCTGCGCGGCGGTATAGAATTCGGCCGAGATGTCGTCGCTCAGTACCTTGGGGTTCCCCCAAATGAGGCCGAGTCGTACCTGTACCTGCCGGAAGTCGCGCAACTCTGGGACTTCATGGTGCACACCTACACGCACGTCTCCGCCGTGGCTGAGCACGACGCCGCCAAAGTTGGCATGCTGCTGAAGAACCTGCTCTCGATCGGCCTCCGGAACCCACTGGACGTGGTCCGTAAAAGTTTGCCGGACTCCGTACGCCTGTTCCTTGAGGTCAACGCTCCGACCATCAGGCAAATGTGGACAGCACGCTTCCACAGACACATCACGAGCGAGAGCGCTTATCGGGACGAGTACGAACGACGGCACGGCGCTGACGGTATTGATTATCTTCGGCTGCAGACTCCGGAGGTGGAGGGCGTTGATGACCGGGTTACGATCGGTCAATATCTCGACAATGCCCTGCTTGATAACCCTGAAACCCGTGTCGAGCAGCTATTGGCAGTGGGTCTGAATAGCGGGTCGGGCTCGGACCCTTTCGAGAAGCTTGACAACAATCAGGGTCGATCCAAGGAATCCGCGGTATACGAGATCCGGAGGCTTCGCCTAGAACGGGTATCCGTGGATCAAATGGACGAAGATCATACGAGAATCGTCGGCCTAATCGGGGATCTGCGCGCCGAGGGCGAGCACCGTGAGGGCGACGAATCACCGCAACGGCCACTGGCGAACCAAATAACCGAGTTCCTTCGCGCAACGACTGGGCGGGTGTCCAGCAGTGGTCCCGTGATCAACAAGAGCCAAGCGGAGGAGATTTCCCGGCAACTGGGGAGCGTCCTGGTCGGCTCTGCTCATCCCTTGTGGCCGCAACCCCTGCTGCAGACGCGGCAACAATTGGGAGAGCTTGGCCAGCAACTTCAAGACTACGCAGTTATGCCGGACGCCGACGGAGGCTTTGCATCGAGTAGGGCTCAGGATCTCCAGAAGATCCTGGGCCAGATCGACTCGTTGCTGGCATCCTCTGACGACCTCGAATCGCTGACCGACTTGTACTTCGATGATGGGGTGGACGACTCCGCTGACGGCCCAGAGTCGGTGACCGACTTGTACCTCCACGATGCGGTGGACGATTCCGCTGACGGTCCAGAGTCGGTGACGACTGGCTGGTTGACGAGTGGTGCGGGTCCGGCTGGTGAGTTCACCGAGGTGATCACGTCTGGCTTGGATGACGTGACCGTTCATGAGCAGTATCCGTGGTTGCGGCAGGTTAATCCGGACCGTTCTGCGACGAACTGTGTGATCACGGCGATCACGACCGAGATGAACCTGCGGCCCGGTGAGTCGATGACGTGGTCTGCTCCGGGTACCCCGCCGAACCAGGACCGCGACAACGGTGACGCGGATCTGCTGCCGACCGTTGACCTGGTCAACTACCAGCGCGACCAACTTGACCTGGCCGGCTCCGAGTCCCGGCTGTTCCGCACGGATCTGGATTCGGTTCGGGCGGCGATGTCGGGGTCGCCGGTCAACTCCCGGGCCATCGTGCTTGTGCGTGGAGCCGGGCAACAGGTCTCCCACGCGTTCAACGTCATCCATGACGACAACGGTGTGGTGTTCCTCGACGGGCAGACCGGTGGACTGGCCAGGACCCCCGAAACCGTTGAGGAGTGGATCCTCATTCCCCTCACCGACGGCATCACCCCGCCGCCCGGCGCAACCGTCGTCGACCCGAACGACCTCACCGGCCGACGCACCGGTATGAACGGCAACACCACGCCCGCAGACTCCCAGCTTGGGCCGGAGGCGGGCAGCTCGACCGGCCCCGGTACCCGAGCCGGCGACGAACTCCGCACGGGTCCTACCGCGGCCGGCAACGACGACCTCGACGACCGTGACGACATCTACGTGACGGACTCAGACACAGAACCTGATCGGTCCGGTCCGCCTGTCGTTGTGTCGCCGGGTGTCCTTGGCCTGGTTTCCGATGAGTCGGACACCGAGACCGGGTTGGTTGCCGGGGAGGATGTGGCTGAGACGAACCGGCGTCTGGTGGGCGACTTCGATGATTTTGTTGATCGTATCAATGCGGTGCTTGCTGGTCCTGGTACGGAGACCGTTGCGGGTCGCGCGTACGCGGTAATTGCTGATGGGGATGCGAGTCTTGCTGAGGTTGGCGGGCTTGAGTTGCTTCGGGTGGATACTCGTGTTCCTGATTCGGTGCCGGCGGGTTATTCGTTGGTCGGTTTTGACACGTACTGGGCTGTGCGGCATGGTGATCAGACGGTTGCGTTCGTCTCGCCGGAGGACAATGGCGGGGTCGCGGTGCGCATTACCGGCCCCATCACCACCAGCGACCTGCTCAAACTAGCCGGCGAAGAAACCGGCATGGGCGGCGACGATACCGACACAACCCCGCGCAGTGGGCCGGCCAGCCCTGGCCGGGTAATCACCTCACCGGATATGCGTACAGTTCATACTCGTATTCTCCTTACCGACGGCATCAACCCGCCTCCCGGCGCAACCGTCGTCGAGCCGAACGACCTCGCCGGCCAACACACCGGCACGAACGGCTCGGACGACACGCCGGCGCCGTTGACCTCAGAAACGATGCCGGATCTTGCTGAGGTAGATGATCTCAGGCGGTTCGTCAAGGTTGGTGAAAAGAAGGGGTCCAATCTCGGCGGCGTTTATCAGGGGCCGGACGGTCGGCAGTGGTATGTCAAGGTGGCGAAAACACCTGTCCACGCGGCGAATGAGGTCGCCGCGTCGGCGCTGTACCGTCTTGCCGGGGTGGACACCCCGCAGGTGCGTCGGGGTCGGCGCATTCCCGAATTCGGATCCCAGTTGGTGACCTATACGGCTCTTGTGCCCGGTGCCGTCGAGGATCTCCGGATGCGGATGTACGACCCGGCGTATCTCGAGGTCGTGCGGTCCGGGTTCGCCATCGATGTCTGGTTGGCGAACTGGGATGTCGCGGGTACCACCTGGTCCAACATCGTGACCGGAGGTGACGGGCTTCCATACCGCATCGATGTCGGTGGTGCGCTGCTGTTCCGTGCGCAAGGAGGGCGGAAGGGAGCGGCTTTCGGCGCGACCCCGAACGAGATCGAATCGATGCGTGACCCCGATGTGAACCGTGAGACCTCGATGTTGTTCGGGCAGATGACCGATGAGCAATTGCGTAACTCCGTGGGGCGGCTCGCCGCCCTCACCGACGACAGCATCACCCGCATTGTGGGCGCGGCCGGTCTCGACCCCGAGGTCGCCCGGCTGCTCATCGAGCGGCGTGACTACCTCCTTGAGTGGGCCGGAGCGGACGAGCTGCCAGGAGCGAGGGCCCCGGGCAATGCGGGGGATCCGCAACCAACGTACTTCGCGCCCAACGTGCTGAAGATGGATACCGGGTGGTATGCCCTGTCGTTCCCGGAAGGGCAGTGGAATCTCGGACCGGTAGTCGAAGGAATCGTCGGCATCGGCGAGGATCTGGCCAGGCACGCGGTTGCCCAGGTTGACGGGGCGCGGCCGTCTGTGCGGTTCACCGTCTACCCCCCGCCGTCGAATCACGGGAGGTGGGGTTGGAAGCCGATCGAGATTGCTGAGCAGATCCGGCGGGAGTTGAGCGAGGAACTGTCGGATTGGCTGGGGCAGGCGTTGCGGGCACGGCCTGACCTGGTCGATGCGGCGGATTTCCGTGCCGTGTTGAACCGGCTGGCCCGGTCTGTGGTTATTGCCAGACCCCAAGAGCGTGGCCCGGTGCAGAGATGGTCGGATCCGGGCGGCGTGTTTCCGTATCGGATCGATGTGCACATCGACGGCATCAGTTCGCAGGGGGATGAGTCCCTCGGGGCGAGTCCGACCACAGGCCTGCCTGTCTTCGAGACGATGGTGCGGCGGAGTCTGGCCGAGCTGCGCGGGATTCGGGATGAGTTGATGACCATGCCCGAGGCGTCGCTGCCCGAGATTATCGGCAGGTTCGAAAAGGCGGTGTGGCGTCTTCTCAATCGGTTCGCCTTCGTTGCCGATGCCGGCGGTGACGCGTTGGCGGATGTCGGTGGGTTGCGTGGGCCGCTCGCGAACTGGTCCGCCGCATTGCAACATGCCGCCGGTATTCGCGCTCGTATGAAAAGGGTGGCGCGGGGCGGCGTGTTTGTTGACGGCGCCGATCTGGTTCGCCAGGCTGACCACCTGACCAAGCTATTGGACGAGTCCGCATTAGCCTGGACCCGGATTCCCTATTTCGACGATGACCTGATCTGGTACGGCAACGGAAGCGATCCCCAGCACCGCCTCATGGCCATTGAAGATGGTTTGCCGCGCCGGGTCTCGGCCGATCGGCCCACCGATCCGTTCGCGGTCGCGCTCCGTCGGGACATCAACCTCGATGCGCTGCGGATCACTGAGCATTCGGACGGGCGCGATGTGATGATGTGGCGGACCGACCGGCACCCGCTCTACCGGGTCGACCTGCGGAAGCCAGAGGAGATCGTTTCGGGTGGTGGCTTCGCGCCGTGGAACAACAAGCTGCCGGCCGACCTCTTCCTTTATACGCTGTTCTACAACCAGTACGCCCTGGTAGCGACCAGCCGGTCGGCGCGGTTCGCGGCTGATTTCCGCGACGGCTATGTGTATGAGATCGACGCTCCGGGCGGCATCGATCTGAACGCCACCCAGCGCAGATACGTCATCACTAATCAGCAAGAGGTGGTCTTCCCGGGCGGGATCCGGTCCGAATTCATTGTGCGGGCCAACCAGGTGGGCGCTGACGGCAAGCTGGTCGAGGTCTGGACGAACCCCCGGTACTCACGGGAAGAAGTCGACGCGCTCGCCGTCGAGGCGGCGGCGCCAGCGGCCCGGGTGGCGTCGCCCGTTGCGGAGCAGGCCGCTGAGGGGTCGGTGGTGCCGGTGCCGGTCGTGGTGTCGAACCGTCCGGGGTACGACGGGCCGCATGACGGCGTAAGCGAGTTGCCGGGGCTGGTGCACCGGGGCGAGTTCGAGGTCGAGTATCACGGTGGGGCGCCGCATGTGCGGGTCTACTCGGTGGTGTCGAACCGGCAGAACCTGCACGGCGACGCCCTTGGCAAGGGGCGCGCCAGGGCTGACGTGGCCGACGTCGCCCAGGATCCCCGGTCGGGCAGGATCGTGATTGCCGAGGGCGAGCGTGACCGGCCGTTGACGGTCATCGGTGGCCGGCCGTTGGCGGCGCTCAAACTGGTCGGGGCGATGACCCGTTACCAGCGCAGCCTCGGTCTGCCGGAGGGTAACGAGTCGGCGCCGCTGGTGCGGTCGTTCCTGCTGCCGTTGCCGGCTTACGAGGCGCTCACCCGGAACGCGGTAGGTGTCCCGGCGTGGGGCGGGGATCTGACCGGTGTGACGAGTATCCGCGGCGAGTTGGAGCCGAACGTGTTCGCGGTTCCGTTCTCTCAGGCTGATGAACAACTCGCCGCGCACGCGGTGGCTGGCTCGTTGCGGACCTACACCGATCACCCGCATTCGTTGCCGAGCGTCGGCCGCCAGGCCGGGGCTGCCGGGGTGGTGGAGTCGTTAAGCGTTCTGCGGGACCGGTTGGGTGTGCCGGAGCGTGAGCTCAACCCGGAATACGACCCGTGGCCGATCATCTCGGAGGTGCAGGAGGGCACGGTCGACGCGGCGTGGTCCGGCCGGGTCGCCGCTGAGCTGCGTGGGTTGTTGGTGACCTGGTGGCAGTCCCAGCAGCAGGAGTTCGACCGACGCCGTCACGCGTTGACCGAAGGCGATGAACCGGTCGCGTTCTACCATCGCCGCCAGGCGTTGGACGCCTTCCTCGCCGCGCACGGGATCGATGATGCTCATGGGAGCGACGCCGCGCATTTCATGACCAGGGTGGTTGAGCCTTGGGCGACGCAGGCGGCGATCGCGCACACCCTGGTTGAGGAGCACGAGCGGCTCCGGCGGGATCTGACCATCACCGACGAGGTACGGGTCGAGGACTTCGCGTCCCTGCGTCTGCGGGCCGAGGAGCGCGACGAACAGCTCCGTCAGTTGGGTGCCGAGCTGGACGAGCTGTGGCACGGCAACGAACCGGACGCGGTCCTGCGCATGGTCGACCGGATCCAGGAGGCGTTGCCGGAGTTGGCCAAGCGGTTCGACGAGTTCGCGGTGGTCGGCCTGGACCTTCTGTACGACGAGCACGTGCAGATGGTGCTGGGCCAGTACCGCGTGCTGACCGAGGCGGATCGCAACCCGCGCACGGCGGTGATCGCGAAGGCGATTCTGTTCCACGACATCGACAAGATCAACTCCAAGCGGCAGTACGGCGATGGCCGGGACCGGCACGACGCGGAGCCGGAACACATTCTCGCGGTCGAGCTGATCCAGCGGTACGCACCGCTGTTCGGTGACGCTTCGGATCTGCGGCTGGTGCTTGGTCTGGTGGACTCGGATCCGTTCGGGTTCTACCTGCGGGATCGGCACGGGCCGCAGGAGGTGTTCTCGTACATCGCCCGGCTCGCGTTCGAGGTGGACGGCCGGGACACGGTGGACGGTCCGTTGTCCGACCGTGACGTCGCTCGGATCCAGCAGATGTATCGGGCCGCGCACCAGTACTACCAGGCCGACTTCTCCTCGTACACCCGACACGCCAGCTACCAGCCAAGGGAGGAGGAGTCGGTTCGGAACGGAAGACGGCACCTCGATCACCATTTCGCGGAAACCCCGGACGGGCGGTTGCGGTTGGTCGACGGCCGGTTCGACTACGCCGGTGCGTACGTGGACCGAATGGCATCGCTGGACCGGGTGCTGGCCGACCCGGAGCAGGTCCGGTCCTGGTACGCCGGGATGCGGGACGAGCAGGGGCGGGCGCAGGCGGCCGCTGCTCTGGTGTCCCGGTACGAGTTGGCTGATGACCCGTTACGGTTGGTGACCCAGCCGGGGCAGGACCCGCAGGACGCGGCGTTGGCGGTCGCCGCCGGCTATCTGGGTGGGTCGGCCGCAGGTTCGACATCCGGCATCGCTGACACCTACACGGTGGATGACGCCGTGACGGACTACGTCAGGCGGGACCCGGCGACCACCGCGGTGGATCTGTTCGAGCGGGACGTTCCGGCGAGCATCACCGCGGCGTTGGTGGACTCGACGCTGGCGACGCGCGCGCTACCGACGACGGCGGCCACGGCCGAGATGAGGATGCCGGCTGATCTGCTCGACGACACCGACACGAGCCCGTCCAGCAGGGTCACGGTGCCGTTTCCGCTCGTGATGAGCGCTTCGTCGGCCACTCCCGAGGACACGCGTGTGGTACGGGTGGAGGCGCAATCGGCGGTCGTTGTCGCGCCTGGACAGTTGGTCGTCCGGGCGGGTACCCAGTTCCAGCTAGGTTGGGGTCACGGGTCCGACGGGCGCCCGATGGAGGTGTTGACCGAGGTCGACCCGATCCGGTCCGAGTCGAGCGACGGGGACGTCGCGTCCTCTGACGCCCTGGTGGAGTCGGTGACCGACCGGTACGTCGACGCCAGCAGCGATGGCGCCATCCCGGATGCCGGTCAACCACCGACCGGCAGTTACTCCGGGCCTTCGTCCGGTGGCGGTTCTGCTAACGGTTTGAGCGGTGCCGGCCCGGCCGGTGAGTTCACCCAAGTGATTCCGTCTCACCTCGATGACAGCACCGTGCACGAGGCTTATCCCTGGTTGCGGTCGGTCAACCCGGACCGGTCCGAGACGAATTGTGTCCTCACCGCCATCACCACCGAGATGAACCTGCGACCCGGTGAGACCATGACCTGGTCCGCCCCCGGTACCGCTCCGGATGAGGACAACGGCGACGCGGACCTGCTACCCACCCTGGACCTGGTCAACTACCAACGCGACCAACTCAACCTGACCGACCCCGACTCCCGGCTGTTCCGCACCGACCTGGAATCGGTGCGCAGCACCATGTCCACGTCGCCGATCAACTCCCGGGCCGTCCTGCTCGTCCGCGGCGCTGGGAAACAGGTCTCACACGCTTTCAACGTCGTTCACGACGGCAACGGTGTGGTCTTCCTCGACGGGCAGACCGGCGGACTGGCCCGCACTCCCGAAACCGTCGAGGACTGGATCCTCATCCCACTCACCGACGGCATCAACCCACCCCCCGGCGCGACCTCCGTTGATCCGAGCGACCTCACCGGCCAACACAGCGGCATGAACGACGACGACACAACCCCCGCAACCGCCGGAAACCGCCAGCGTGACCGGGTGGAGGTGCCCGCCGTGGCCCCGCCCCCGGTGAACGGCACGATGACGGAGGAGGAGAGCCTTCGGGCCTCGGCCGCTCTGCCGGACGGCTCCGCCTGGGAGCATCTCCTGCTCACCGCCGCACCCCCCGGGTACCTCGTCTACTCGCCCTACCCGTCCGATCAGTGGCAGCACCCGGGCCTGATCTATGTGGAACAGTCGGGCTGGCAGGTGCCGGTGGCGGCGAGCCGGATCCAGCCGCTGCCGGGTGTCGTCACCATCGTGGTGGCGGTGTCACCGGATCTCCCGTCCAACGCCGTCGCCAACGCGCTCGCCGATGTGGTAATCCGGGTGTACGGCGGCGATCCCGTGCCGCCGCTGCGGGTCCTCGTGTCGGGTGTCGAGGGAGAAAACCACGTCATTCTCGACCTCGTCGATCGGCTACCCGGCCAGGTCGAGGTGATCGGACCGCTGGGCGAGTGGGCGGTCGGCACCGACGGCGCGCTGCTCGATCCGACCGAAACAGGGCCCGGCTGGGGCCACTTCCGCACGGATCAGGATCCCCAGGTGGAGCACGGCCTGGCGGTCCAGGTACGCGGAACGGACGCCGCCGCGCGCCCCGCGCCGTACGGCAACACCGGAGAGCGGCTCGCCGGTTGGGTGTCCCTGGTTCTCCAGATCTCCGGTGGCCACCTGATGGACCGGGTCACCGGGCTGCACCGCGCGTTCTACGGCGACGTGGTCGAGGCCGACAGCCTGGTCGAGTTCGCGGACGCGACCAACGCCCAATGGACCAGTGCCCGTTTCGGCGGCGTCGTCTGGGATGTCATCCGGCACGGGCCGGGAAGCAGTGCGTTGGTGGAACTGCGTAACGGCTCCGGCCAGCTGGCACTGGTCGCGGTGATCCGCAACGAGGAACGCGGCATCTTCTTGATCAACCTGGTCACCGGCGCGGTGACACCGTTGTCCACCGCCCCGATCTTCGCCGGGACGGCACGCGTCATCCTGCGTGACCCGTCCGGAGAACCGCAATCGCCGTCGGCCCCCGACCAACTGCCGGCCTGGTGGCAGCGGATCGGGTCCAACCAGGCGCTCGACGTTCGCACCAATGGGGACCTGGCGGTGCACTGGGCCGACTCCGGTCTCGTCATCTCATCCGCGCAGGCCGCACCAGCCGATCCCCGCCCC
Organism: Micromonospora sp. NPDC050276; assembly: GCF_044459545.1. Classification (NCBI taxonomy): domain Bacteria; kingdom Bacillati; phylum Actinomycetota; class Actinomycetes; order Micromonosporales; family Micromonosporaceae; genus Micromonospora; species Micromonospora sp. NPDC050276. The sequence continues at coordinate 24,636 of NZ_JBITJA010000020.1, forward strand.
GCTGACGTGCTGTCCGACTGGTTGACGATCAACGTGGCGGTGGCCCCCGAGACCCGGGCCCGGCCCCTCGCCCGGGTGATCGCACCGCTGCTGCGCAGCCTCTATCCTGCCGGCCCGCCACCGATACGGGTCCTGACCGACGGTGTTGACGGCCGCAACCGGTTCGCCGAGCACCTCTCGGGTCTGCTCCCGCCGGGCACGTCCATCGCCGCACCGGGCGGCACCCGGGTGCACTCGAACGACGGCAGCATCCAGGTCGAAGGGGTCGGCACCGACCTGCACTGGGTGCGCTACGTCGCCGGCTCCTTCCCGCAGCCGGGCGTCCAGCAGCCGATCGCCGATCGCATCCAGTCGTACTACCCGAACCCGGAGATGGTGCCCGGCGAGGACCTCTACCGGGAGACCGACGATGACGGCGACGAGGACGAGGGACTCGACGGCAACCCGGTCCTGGCCAGCCGTGAGCCGTCGTCGGCGGTGGTGCTCGTCGACGACCAGGGCGAGCAATACGGGCTGACCCCGTTTGCCGTCCGCCGATGGACCGAGGACAACGGCGTGGACCTGCCCGATTCGCAGGTGTTCGAGGAGCAGCTCGTCGAGGTGCTCTATCCGGCGGAGGAGACGACACCGCGGGAGTACCGCGTCGACGAGGCGGCGCTCTTCGTCCAGCAGGTCCAGGCCCGGGTCTTCGACCAGCTCGCGGCGGACCAGGAGACGGTACTCGAGGCCGTCGAGCTGGCCGGCCAGTGGATCCTGCGCCAGTTCCCACCGGACCAGTTCGTCTACGTCGGGCTGGGCCGCAGCCCTGCTGCGATCATCGCCGCCCTGCCACGGCTCGACCACCGGGTACGGTCGGCGAACCTGCCCCTGTCGGCGTTCCGGCCCGGCCCGGCCGAGCCGAACTCCATCCTGGCTACCACCCTCGACCAGCCACCGGCCGACCCCGACCAGTTGGCGATGCTGCACCGGCACTTCGACGAGTTCCTGGGTGACCTGCCGACGGACCGACCGATCGTGGTCATCGACATAGCCGACACCGGTCGCTCGCTGATCTCGGTGCAGCACCATTTACAGCGGCACCTCGATGCGATCGGGCGTCCGCAGGTGGTGTACGCGTTGGGCGTGGACTACGCACTCGACGTCCCATCGGCGGAGATCACGGCGATCGCTACCCCCGTCCCCGGGGAGCCGGCGGCCACGGTCGAGGCACGGCGCCAATGGGCGTCCCGATTCCGGGTACTCCGGCTGGGCACCAACAGTCCGCTCGCCCCGCCGTACAACCGGGTGTTGGCCGAGGCGCTGGGGCAGGAGGCGTTCGACGGGCTCGCCGAGTACGGCTCCTATCCGCTACTCAGTCAGCCGGCCCGGTACTTCGAGCAGGACCGGCCGCGCCGCGGCACGGACGCACAGCAGGGCTACGGCGTGCTCCAGGATGCGCTGGACGAACATTCCGGCTCGCAGCGGATGTCGGTCGACGAGATCACGATGGTGCCGGGGAGTGCCGGGTTGGGTGTGGACGGGTCGGCGGAGCTCGGGCCATCCGGGCGAGGGCAGCTGGCCTGGCTGCCGGGTGGGCAGCCCTGGCAGCTGGGGAGTTTGCCGGTTCCGGTTGCGGCGGTGGCCTCGTCGGCGCAGCGAGTGAATGGTGCCGAGCCGATGGGTGTGGGGGCCGGGTTGGCGGCGGCGGTAGCGACGCTGCCGGCGTGGGAACAGGGGGCGGATCGTGTGCCCCGGGTGAGTGCGGTGTTGGACCGGCTGGGTGTGGGGTCGGCGACACGGGATGGTGCGGACTCGCCGGCGTCACTGGCGGCTCGGTTGGGCGGCCGCTTCGCTCCGATTCGGCCGGTGGACCTCGCGGGCTTGGGCTTCGGCACATCCACGGTGGTGTGGGTGGCTGAGCCGGATGATCAGCGGCATGTGGTGATCGCCCATCGTGGTCTGGATGGGCGTGTGTGGTGGGTGCAGACCCAGACTGCGCAGGGTTCGAGCCCGTTCACCCGGGTCAGGTTCGCCGGGGAGGCCGGCATGGCTGCTGGAGACGTGGCGTCCGAGTCGGATCGGTGGGCGGCTGCGCCGCTGTGGGCGGTGGTGAACGACCGCGGTGGTCTGGTGGAGATAGGTGATTCTGGGCAGATTGCCGGGTCGGATGCGTTGGTTCGCCCGCTGCGGAATTGAACCGGACGGTCGCGGCAGCCGTCGTCAGGATGTCCGACCCAACGGCGCGACCGAGCGTCGAGCCACCATGTTGCGCATCGAGAGGACGACGCCATGACCACGGCGGTAGGAGCGCCCAGCGGCCAGTCCGCCGCCTTCCACCAGTTGCTGCTGCGGATGTCGGGCCGGCTGCCGGACGAGCTGATCACTGCCGCCCGCCGTTGGCTCAGCGAGGGCGAGTTCGTGGACATCGCCCAAGCAGTGGTCTTCGCCGCGCTCGCCGGTCGGCTGGCGATGACGGAGGCCGACGCGGTCCTGCTCTCCGACACCCTCGCCGAGGCTGGGGAAGACACCGAGGCGCTCGCCGAGGTCGAACGCGTGGCCACCGACCCACTGCCGCCCTTCGGGCTGGCCCCGGTCAGCCCGCAAGAGCTGGCCGAACACGGCGACGCGGTGCCGTACAGCATCGACCTGACGGTGCCCTACGACGGGCCCGGCGCCGCGGACGGGACGGACCAGGTGGCGGTCACGTCGGTGGCGGCGCAACTCGGAGACGGTGTGGCGGCGACCGCCCTGTGGCGCGCCTGGCGGTTCCCGGCAATGGACACGCAGTGGCCGCCGCCACGCCGGATCTACCTGCTCCAGGGGGCTGACGAGGCGGCTCTGCCCGCGCTCGCCGCCCGTACCCAGGACGCCCTGGAACGCGCCGGCGAGACGGATCCGCAGGTCGAGGCGTTCCTCAGCCCGGACGACCTGCCGGCGTACCAGCGCACCGCGCTCGGGTTCTCCGCCTTGCTCTGGACCGCCGCCCCACCACTCGTGCCGGTCGTCGCCCGGGTGTACGACACGTTCGACCCGCAGCGTGGGCCCGGCTTCGCGCCCGACCACCCTCGGCTCGACGGGGAGGAACGCGACCGGGTGTTGGGCTACCTGGCCGAGGGAACGCCGCTGTTGATCACTTCGACGCACAGTCCGGACGTGGTGGATGCGGACGCCGGCGAGGTGGTGCCGGCCGGGTTCTTCACCGACGGTCGCTGGATCTGGACCGACGCCGCCGCCTACTACCTGCGGACGTACGGGCTGGCTCCGGACCCTGACCTGCTGGACGCGATCAGGGCCAACCACTATCTGGCGCCAGAGGTCGACGCGGTGGCAGTACACCGGGCGCTGTCCGTTCTCTACGCTTCGGTGCCCGACCAGGCCGCCGAGGGTGCTGAGGTCGGCGAGGGTACTCAGGCCGAACAGGGTGCTCAGGTCGACCCCGGCTAGGACGACAGGCCGGAGGCCAGCGCTGCCGCGGAGCAACCCGGCGCCGCGAAAGCGGCGACACCCCACAAATTGGCTCGCCAGTCCGTTGAACCAGCCGTGCCCGTGAACCGTCGTGTATCCGGACCCGGCAGCTGAGGGAGATTGAACTGTGGCTCGCACGCCCGACGGTGGTGTCTACCGACGGCTTCGACACCGGCTCGCGGCCACCGCCCGTACGCGCCGAGTCTGGGACCTGCCCCGGCGCGGGCTGGACCGGCTGGACTCCCCGCTGCGGCGCTGGGTCGCCATCGCAATCCTGATCGTGTTGCTCGGCGGAACCGGCGTCGTCGCCAGCGCCGGGTTCGGTACCGCCACCGCGGAGGACGCCCAACTCGCCGGCCGACCGGTACCGACCGGCCAGCTCGAGGCGATCGCGGCGGCGGCGCACGCCTGTCCCGTCCTCACCCCGGCCCGGCTCGCCGGCCAACTGATGGCCGCCTCCGGTTTCGACGCGAACACGAAGGCCGCCAACGGCGGCACGCAGGTGGCGGGTCTCACCGACGCGGCGTGGGACACGTGGAAGCCCGCAACGACATCCCAGCGCACCGATCCGGCCGCGAACATCACCGCGCTCGCCCATCTCACCTGCGACCTGGTCGGCCAGGTACGGCAGGCCGGGATCGGTGGCGACCTGTGGCGGCTGGCCCTGGGCGCGTACCACTCTGGCGTGGAGGCGGTACGCGCCGCCAAGGGAATCCCGCCGGCGGCCACCGGTTACGTCAACCAGGTCTCCGCCTACGCGGCCTGGTACGCCCGTCGGCCCGGAACCGGGACCCCCTCGGGTGGGCCGACCGGCCCGATCGGTGTGGTTCCCAGCTCGGGGACCGCTGCCAAGCCGGTGCCGGACGTCTACCTGGCCGCGGTGCTCGCGGCTGGCCGGTCGTGCCCGGGGCTCTCCCCGGGCCGGGTCGCGGCGCAGCTGATGGCCTCCTCCGGCTTCAACCCGAACCTGCTCGGGGCGCACTCCGCGCAGGGCATCGCCCAATTCAATCCGCAGGTCTGGGCCGCGTACGCCCCGTCGCCCAGCACCACCTCGCCCTGGGATCCGAGCGTGGCCATCCCGAGCCTCGGCCTGACGATGTGCGCCCTCATGCGCGACCTGTCCGGGATGGAGAAAGACCCGTACCCGTTGGCGCTGGCCGCGTTCCGCATCGGCCCGGACGCGGTGCGGCGGGCCGGCGGCGTACCCGACGACCCGGAACTCCGCGACCACATCAAGTTGGTGACCGGGTACGTCGGTCGCTACCAGCAGGACCCGAGGCTGGGCGGTAAGCCGGCCGGCACGCCGAGTCCTACCGCGACGCCGCGTCCCGGAGTGACGCCGTCCGCCCCCGCGACGCGGCCTGCCGGCGGAAACACCCCCGCCGGGAGCACTGCCGGCGGAAACACCCCCGCCGGCACGTCATCGCCGCGGCCACCGCAAACCCGTGCCACCACGTCCCCACCGAAGCCGGACTGGCAGACCCTGGTGGTACGGGCCACCTCGGTACTGCAACGCAACCAGTCCTGGCAAACCAACCGGCTCAAACTCGTGCTGGCCAACGACGGAAACGTGCTCCTCTACGACCAGGGCACCTTGGTCTGGCAGACCCGTACCGGCGGCAGGGGCGGCGACCACCTGGTCTTCCAGGACGACGGCCACCTGGTGCTCTACACCAAATCCAACGTGACGCTCTGGAGCTCCGGCACGGCCGGCAACAACGGGGCGATCCTGGTGCTGCAGGCCGACGGCAACGTGACCATCTCGATCGGCGGCAGAGGGCTCTGGCACACCGGTACAGCGAAGGGCTGACCACCGTTCACCCCACGCGCGCGTTCCTGATCGCCCGCGGCAAGGAGGTCCGCGCAATGCCCCGCACGGGAGGCGAGCAGCCGATTCCGGCCGTCATCGTGGAGTCCGTCGGGGACACGCTGGCGATGCTCACCGTGGCGGACGCGCGCACGCCGATGCTCGCGCTGGCCGCCGCGCTGCCCGCCGAGGCGGGGCGGCGGGCAGTGCTGATCGCCCCGTCGGTCACCTCCCGGCCGGATCTGTTCGAGCTGTTGCCGGAGGTGTTGGCCGAACACCTGGGCGGGGTCGCGGCCGGGGTCCGGCTGGTACCACTCGGGTCGTACGACCGGTCCATCGAACCCGGCACCGAGGCGCGGCAACTGGCCGAGTGGATCGGTCAGGAGGTGACGTTCCCGCTGACCGAACTGGCGGTTCCGGCGGGCGTCGTGCTCCGTCCCGCGCCGTGGGCGGTGTCGGCCCCGGACGCCCCGGTCCGCGCCGAGCCCTGGTGGCCACTCCCTCCGCCGCCTCCTTCCCTTCCAACGCCGCCACCGGCGCCGATCTCTGCTCCGCCACCCGTGCAGGCGTTGGTCCCGCCGAGGTCAGCGGTGCGGGTGGCGGCCCTCACGGGCTGGCGGTCCGTGGTCTCCTGTCCGAACGGCGGGTTTGTCGGCCTGCCGGCGCGGCGGCCGTCCCGCGTCTGGCTGCCGCTCCGGCCGGTGTCCCGCCCCGAGCGCGACGTGCCGGCGCTACCGTCGGCGCACGCCGGTACACCACACCCGGTGCCGGGCCTACGCACCGCCGCGGGCTGGTCGTTCGCCAACGAACCGATGGTGGGTGCCGGCCCGGTCCCGGCCGGCTTCGTGGTCGAGGTCTTGGTGGACGTGTCAGGTTTTCGGGTGGACGGCCGCCCGGTGACACCTCGCGCCCTGGCGGCACTGATCGATCTCTGCCGGGCGGGCGACCAGCGGCCGCTGGTGCTTGCCACGTACGGCGTGCCGGTGCGCAGGAATGCGGCCGACCTGCTCTTCGGTGGCCTCGTGAATGCGCTCGGGGTGCCCCTGTACGTAGCCGATGGGGAGATCAGCCGCACCGCCACCGGGCTGCTCCAGACCACCGGCACGTTCCGCCGCTGGAGCCCGTCGACGCCAGGTGGGCCACGAGCATCGCATCGGTGGCAGGTCCTCGGGCCCGTGCTGCCACCCCGGCCGTCGGCGGCCGCCCGGTGGGGAGCCCCGAGCAGGCCTCGCCCCGCCTCGCCCCCCGCCGCGATACCGGCCGGGCTGGCTCAGCCGGTCGCTGCGGTGGAACGGCCCGCCGCCCCGGACCAGCCGACCACCGCACCGAGTCCGGCGGCACCGGCACTGCTCCCTACGCCGCTCGATCCGGAGCTCGTCGCGCTCCTCGCGCCCGAACGCTGGACGACTGCGGCGCGGCTCGCCCCCATCGGCGAGCCGTCACCGGTGTCCGCCGTCCCGTCGCCGCCCGCCGGACGACCTGCCACCGGCCCGGCGGGGCCCGACGCCGTGCCGTCCGAGGGTCCCGCCGCCAGCGCGGGTACGGCCGCAGACGCGGCGGGCCAGCGGCCGCTCCCTGTGCAAGAAACCGCCGCGACCCCGCCGAACCCCCCGGCCGGTCCGGCTCGCACCGTCGACGGGGGAGACGCCGACGGACCGGTGGCGCTGGTGCTCGGCCGACCCGAGGATCTGTCACTCGCCACTCCCGGTTGCCGGCCAACGGAGTCGGCCCACCCCGGCGCGGCCGCCGGCCTGGCGACCGATGTCGCCGTGCCACCGCCGGCACCTGTCATCGCCTCGCCCCCGGTGAGCCACCCCGGATCCCCGGCCACCACCATGCCCACGGCCGACCGCCCCCCACAACCAGCGGCGTCGCCCGCACCGGCGCCTCGGTGGCTGGCCGAGGCCGACATCGACCGGGCGGTTGCCGACCGGACGTCCTTGCGCCAGGCACTCGGCGGCCGTTACGACGCGCATGCCAGGGTGGTGGCCCGGACCCTGGCACAGTCACCCGGACTGCGGGCCGTGGCCGGCGCCTCCGGTCAACTCACCGCCGGGCTGGTCGCTCTGCGGGCGTACCGCGACCAAGAACGTGACTCGGTGAACCAGGTTCTGCGCGGCGGTGGCCCGGATTCCGAGGTTGACCGTCTCGCGCTGGTGGCCCGCTGCGCCGCGTACGGACTGCGCCGGTTGCCATCGGTGCTGGGCCCGGTCTTCGGGGCCGGGCCCGCCGAGCGGCGGTTGGCCGCCGGATACCGGCCCGGTGATGTGCTGGTCGAGCCCGCCTTCCTGGACGTCGATCTGGCCGCCGGGACGGGCACCGAGGAGACCGGCGTGCGGTTCACCATCTGGTCGGTGAGCGCACGCCGGCTGGACGACCTGGGCAGCGATGGCCGAGCTGCGGCGATCTTCCCACCGGCCAGCCGGTTCCAAGTGCTCGCGGTCGACGACGACGGAGCCCCCGACCAGGCGGTACGGGTCCTACTGCGCGATCTTGCTGCCGCCCACCGGGGCGGGCGGGACAGTGCCGAGCGAATCCTGGACCGGCTGCGCGCCGCTGGTCAGGGAGGCACCTCGCTGGGCGGCGCCCGCGTACCGCTTGCCTTCGCGCCCGGTCTGGACGACGCGGGCCGGCCCTTTCCCATGCCGGCGACCGCCGGCACTGTCGCGCCGATCGAGGATGGACGAGCGTGAGCAACAGGATGCTTCTGGTGTCCCAGACCGAGCCGGGGTGCCTGCCGAGCATCGCGGCGGCGGTGGCGGCCGCCAGTCCCGGCGCGGTGATCGCCGTGCAGCCGGGCACCTACCGGGAGCAGTTGCGGCTGTCCGGAGACGTGACGGTGACCGCCGAGGAAGGGCCGGGCACCGTGACCATCGACGGCGGCGACGGGGTGGCCGTCTTCGTCGGCGGCGGCAACGTGACGTTGCGCGGGCTGAACGTTCGCGGCGGCGCCACCGACCTGCCCGCGGTGCAGATCGGGCGAGGCACCCTGCACGCCATCGGGTGCGCGGTCACCGGACGGGGAATCGTCGCGGTCCACGTGCCCGGCGGTCGGGTGGAGATGCGCGACTGTCAGGTCAGCAACCCGGACGGTGCCGGCTTCCTGTTCGAGCGGGACGCCGGCGGGACGGTCAGCGCCACCACGGTCCGGCAGACGGGCAGCGCCGGCGCGGTCATCGTCGGCGGCGCCGATCCGGTCCTAAAAAGCTGTACGTTCACCGATATTCGGGGCACCGGAGTGCTGTCCAGCCGAGGTGGCCGGGGAACCATCGAGGACTGCGAGATCACCGCGGTCGACGGCGCGGCGGTGACAGTCGAGGAGGACGGCGAGATCCGCCTGATCCGCTGCCAACTGCATGACCTGCCGGGGTCCGGCGTGGTCGTCACCGGTGGCCGGCCCACCCTGCAAGAGTGTGAGATCCGTACGGCCGGGGGGCACGGTGTGGTCCTGTCCGGCAGTGCCGACCCGGTGCTGCGGGGCTGCCAGGTGCGGGGTGTCACGGGCCACGGGCTGCTCGTGCTCGAACGGGCCGCCGGCGCGTTCATCGATGGAACGATCGACGGTACCGAGGCTGCGGCGATCGGGGTCACCGGGTCGGCTGCGCCCCTGGTCGAGGGTGGCCGGGTGACTGGCGGGCCGGGCGGTGCGCTGTTGTTCCAGGCCGAGTCGACGGGCACGGTACGCGGGTTGACGGTGCACGGTGGGCCGACCGGGATCGTGGTCGACGGGTCGGCTGCGCCGGTGGTCGAGGACTGCGTGATCGAGGACGTCCGGGAATTCGGGGTACGGCTGCTCGGCCAGGCTCGGCCGGTGGTTCGGCAAACGCGGATCGATCGGTGCGCGGCCGGTGGGTTCCTGGTCGAGCCCGGGGCGACGCTCACCGCCGACCAGGCGATTGTCCACGGCTGCGGCGTCGGGTTGCAGGTCGACGGTACGGCGACGGTCAGCGGATCGGATGTCAGCGGCGCCCGCAGGGCCGGGATTCTGGTGCAGGGAGAGGGGAACCTGACCTTGATCCGGACCCGCGTGCGCGGCAGCGGCGGCCCGGGGGTGCGATTCGCCGGCGGTTCGTCCGGTCGCGTGGACGGGTGTGAGCTGCTCGAGAACGTGGGTGAGGGCCTGGTCCGGGAGACGGCCAAGCCGGTCCACGTCGAGATGACCACGATGTCCGGCAACGGTGGTCACGCCGTCCGCCCGAGCGGCCCGGGCAGCAGCCGGTCGGCCGCCCCCACGCCGGCCGGCACTCCCGCCGGCGGCGGTTCCACCCCGTTCGCCGGAGAGTTGGCGCTACCGTTCGGGGCGATGGTGCCCGCCGACGGTCCACCGGCCGACCCCGCCACTCCGCTGTTGGCCGAGTTGGACGCGTTGGTCGGGCTCGCCGGAGTCAAACACGAGGTGGCGACGCTGGTCGGCCTGCACCGGGTCAGCCAGCGGCGAGCCGCCGCCGGCCTGCCGGCGCCGCCGATGTCCCGGCACATGGTCTTCGCCGGGGCCCCCGGCACCGGCAAGACCACGGTCGCCCGGCTGTACGGGCGCATTCTCGCCGCGCTCGGTGTGCTGAGCACCGGTCGGTTGGTCGAGGTCTCCCGGGCCGATCTGGTCGCCGAACACATCGGCGGTACGGCGGTGAAGACCACCGAGAAGTTCAACGAGGCGCGCGGCGGTGTGCTCTTCCTCGACGAGGCGTACACCCTGTCCCCGGTGGACGGTGGCGGTGGCGGGCACGACTTCGGCCGGGAGGCGATCGACACCCTGGTCAAGCTGATGGAGGATCACCGCGACGAGGTCGTGGTGATCGTCGCCGGGTACTCGGCACAGATGCGCCAGTTCCTGGACTCCAACCCGGGACTCGCCTCCCGGTTCTCCAAGTCGGTGGAGTTCGAGAGCTACTCCACCGAGGAACTGGTCACCATCGTCGAGCGGATGTGCAGCACCCACCACTACTCGCTGGAGTACGACACCCGGCTGGCGCTGATCCGGCTGTTCGACGGGATGGCCCGCGACGCGAACTTCGGCAACGCCCGGGTGGCCCGCAAGGTGTTCGAGGAGATGATCGGGCGGCAGGCGTTCCGGCTGTCCCAGGCGGTCTCGTCGGACGGGGTGGAGTTGGCTCAACTCCTGCCCCAGGACCTCGGCGCCGCGGCGTCGGGCGGTGCGCAGGCCGGTGAGGCCCAGGCGGACGAGGTCGACAAGCTGCTGGGCCGGCTGCATGCCATGATCGGGCTGGGCGGGGTGAAGCGGGAGGTCTCCGACCTGATCGACCTGTTGGCCACGATTCGGGCCCGGGTGAGCGCGGGTCTCCCGGCACCGGCGATCTCCCGGCATGTGGTGTTCTCCGGGCCGCCCGGCACCGGCAAGACCACCGTCGCCCGGCTGTACGGTCAACTGCTGACCGCCCTCGGCGTCCTCGCCGGCGGTCAACTGGTCGAGGTGGCGCGGGCCGACCTGGTCGGCGAGTACATCGGACACACCGCCCAGCGCACCCGGGAAGCGTTCGAGCGGGCCCGGGGTGGGGTGCTGTTCATCGATGAGGCGTACACCCTGGCACCGCCGGATGCCCGGCAGGACTTCGGCCGGGAGGCGATCGACACGCTCGTCAAGCTGATGGAGGACCACCGCGACGAGGTGGTGGTCATCGCGGCTGGGTACGAGGACGAAATCGAGGCGTTCCTGGCCGCGAACGCCGGTCTGGCGTCCCGCTTCTCGCGCCGAATCCACTTCGTCCATTACAGCGCCGACGAACTGGTGGCCATCTTCCAGGGGATCGCCGCAGCCAGCGGATATGAGTGCCCGGGCACGACACTCATTGCCCTGCGGGAGCATTTCGAGCGGGTCCCGAAAGGCCGCACCTTCGGCAACGGGCGGTACGCGCGGCAGCTGTTGGAGGACAGCATCACCCGCCAAGCGGGCCGCCTGCGCACGCTCGGTAAGCCCACCGTCGAGCAACTGCGGACCCTTCTCATCGAGGATGTCGCACCGGCGGTGGCCGCCAAGGCCTGATTCGAGTGAGGGGCGCTGTCTGCGCACGGCAAAGCGTCCGCCCGCTCGCTGCACCTCTTCCGGTTCGCAGTTCGGGGCACGCCTCAGCGAGCTGAGGCGTGCCCCGAACTGCAAAGACTGGTCGGCGGTCCAGCGGCTGCGCCACCCGGAATCGAAGTACGTGATCCTTAACCTGTTGTTGTGACGTCGTTCACCGTTGGACGGGTAGCCGTTCCTGGGCACCGCTCAGCATGTCTGCCATGTCCGCTGTCGATAGATCCTTCCGCCCGGCCTCTGCCGTCCGGTGAAGCGGGTGTCCTGTAGCGACGGTGCTCTTGCCCTCTTCTACCGGGCCACCGGTGGGCAACGTCGTCGACTCTTTCCGATTGCACTGAGCGGGGGGTGTTGGGGTCGTGCCGTTTGTGGTGGGGGATAAGGTTGCTGAGTTTTTTGAGTGGTTTTATGGTGAGAAGTTTCCGGGCCTTTTGCCGGAGAGGTTGAATCAGCTCGGGCGGCAGTTGTTTGTTGTTGCGGATGTTTTGGATGATGCGGGGAGGTCGTTCGTCTCGGGGGTGGAGACGATCCGTGGTGGGGTGCGGGGTGAGTCTGAGAAGGCTTTTGTTGCGGCGGCGGATCGTGTTGCGGGCCTGTTGAAGGCGGGTCCGGAGTTTGTGCGGACGCTGGGTCAGGCGATGGTGCAGTTCGCGGCGTTGTTCTTTTATGTGCAGGTCACTATTTTGGCGATCACGGCGTTGTTGTTGATCGAGTTGTTGATCGCGTTGAAGTTGTTGTGGATCAATCCTGCCTTGTTCTTGGAGTGGGTGGCGAAGGCGCCGGTGGTGCGGCAGGCGTTTTATCAGACGTTTGTGCGGGTGGTGGGTAAGGCGGCGATGAGTGCCGCGTTCAACATGATTTATGAGTTGTTGGTGGACGTGGCGGCGCAGGTGGCGGGGCGGGGTCGGGGTTATCAGCGGGGGTGGAACCGGAGTGCGACCGGTGACGCGGCGAAGGGGGGTGCTCTGGAGGCTCTGGTCGGTGGGGTGTTCGGTGCGGGTAAGGGGGCGGCGCGTCGCCTTGGTGGTGGTAGGGCGCTGGGTGGGGCGTTGGATGGTGCGGGCAGGGGTGGTTCCGCGGGGCGTGGGGTGGCCGGTGGTGCGGCGTCGTCGGGGGGTCGGGCTGCGGGGGACGCGGCTGAGGAGTTGACGACGGAGGTGGTGTCGGGGTTGGTGTTGAGCGGTGGGGTGATCGATACGGGGATTTTGGCGCCGACGGTGGTGTCGAGTGTGTTGAACAGCATGACGATGGACGTCGCGGGGTCGGTGGGGAACGCGGTCGCCGGTGGGGGGAAGGGCGATCCGAAGTCGGGTGGTGGTGTGTCGGGTGATGCTGATCCGGACACGGCCGCGGATCGGGATCCGGTACCGACGTATGTGCCGACGGATCCGAACCCACCGCCCGGGTACGCCGGGAATCCGACGGATCCGGCGGTCGCACCGCAGGATGATCCGGGGGTCCCACCGTCGCGTACGACCACCCCTCCGATAGCTCCTGGCTCCGGCTCCGGCTCCGGCTCCGGCTCCGGCTCCGGCTCCGGCACGGGGTCGTCGACCGGAGGCGGTGGCGGATCCGCAGTTGACGGGGACGCGTCCGTCGAGCCCGTCCCGGGTCTCCTGGACATGGATGACCCGGCAGCGGGCAACGACGTCCTCCCGCCGAACACCGATACGTCCGCGCCCGGCGGCGCGCAGACCCAGTGGTCCTCGCCGGGGCCGGCCACCTCGCCGGGGGGAGACCAGATCGGCCGGGACTCGCCAGAACTCCCGGCATTGCCGAACTCACCGCCACCCCCGGTCGCACCCGGTATCCCGGGTATCCCGGCCGCGCCGGGCGCATCCGCGCCGGGTGCGTCCGCGCCGGGTGCGTCTGCGCCGGGTGCGTCTGCGCCGGGTGCGTCTGCGCCGGGCGCGTCCACGCCGGCTGCATCCACGCCGTCCACCCCCCACACGGTGACCGCCTCGGAGCTGACCGGACCGTCGCCCCTGCCGTCCATCCCGACCGGTCCGGCTGGCGTCGGCTCGACACCGGTCCCAGACCCCGTCGCCCCGACTTCGACTCCGACTTTGACTCCGCCCCCTTCCGCTGCCACGCCCACATCCGTGGCGTCGGCCTCCCCGCCGGCCCCGGCCACGTCGGTTTCCGTGCCCTCCCAGGTCACGCCGACAGCCACCTCCGGGGCAGCTGCCCCGCTCGCCGGTCCGACGCCGATCAGCTCGGCACCGGGAACCGGGCCGGTCACCACGCCGCCAGGCGCTTCGGCCGTACTTTCCCGGCCGGAGCAGGTGAACGCCCTGCCCGGCCCCAACCGCCCCGACGACCAGCGCGCGGACGCCGGACCGGAGCAGACGCGCCGGGAGCCTTCGTCCCCGCACGCACGGGTGCTACCGCAGGACTCCGACGTGCTGCGAAAGGTGGCGGCGGACCTCGGGCGGCGGGACGTGTCGGCACCCCGCAACGCGCACGAGGTCAGCGACGGCCTGGCACGGTTGCTCGCCGATCCCGATCGACCAACCTGGGACGGCCAGCCGGACTGCTATCCCGGCCTGCTCGCCTCCTACCTGGCCAAACATCGCCGACTCGCCCAGCGGACCGTGGACGAGACGTTGTTGGGTCGGGGCGACCCCCGGGAGTTCGCGCACGCAGTCGACGGCTCGTGGGAGCAGTTCGGGGGTGACGCCGACGCGCTTCGGACCCTGTTGACCAATGCCGACGGCACCCGGCGGGACGGCTGGAGCGCGTACGTGTGGGTACGCCCGCCCGGCGGCGACGCGCACATGTTCGAGCTGCACGCCGACGCGACCGTGCCGGCCGGGCAGCCGGGCGGGCTGAAGTGGGTGGACCTCCAGCGCCCTGCGGGCTGGCTGGACGCGACGTCTGACCGGGGACTCGCGGAGCACCTGCCATTGGCCCAGGTCATGCTGACCGACGCCGCCGGCCGTTGGGTGCCGCTGGCCGAGGCGGCCGGACCGGAGCGGCGGCCAGGCAGGTCGTCCCTTGTCGAGGCGTTGGTGGACGCGCCGCGCAACCCCGGGCCCGGCATGTTCCGCCGGTCCGCCCTGGCGTCGGGTTCCCGGGTCAAGGAGGACCGATCGAAGGCAACCCCCACTCCGGACGTCGTGCCGAAGCCGAGCGGCTCGCTCTACCAGGATCAGCCCGACCTGCTGTACGAGGTGGACGGCGCCATCGACCTCGACAAGCTGGTCGATGACCTGCGGACCGATGTCGAGGCTCGGGTACGTGCCCGGATTCGGCCGATCGTGCACCGGTTCACCCGGGGCGGACGACAGGCGATCAGTGTCGACTTCAGTGGCATCGAGAACGCGCTCCGCGCGGATCTGCAGTCGTTCTTCACCAGTGGTGGGCGTACGTTCGACGTCCGTGACGGCACCGGCCGCTGGCACAGCGTCACCGTCTCCACGACGCGGCTGACCGATCAGCAGGAACGTCTGGACCAGAGTCACGACAAGGCCAAGTACGACACGAGGAACGACTTCAGCACGGCGCTGAAGGAGACCGAAAGCTCCGGTGACAGCCTCGCCGTCGGTGCCGGCTTCATGATCGGCGGCCGGTTCGGGCCGGGTGGCGGGGCGTCCGGCGAGATCGCCCTGGCCCAGGCGGCGGTGACCAGCGAGAGCGGCGCCACCCTCTTCGATTCGCACAACGTCCGCAGCGGCGGGCCGTCCCATCTGGTGCTGGCGCCGGTCCGGTTCACCGTGCAGGTGGGAAAACCGGGGTCGGCGCTGCCCACCCCACCACCGGCGCACCAGACGACGGCGGACGATGCGGGAGCGGCACCGAACGTGGTCACCGCCCAGGTCGGCTTTCGCACGCTGGACGACATCGCCAAGGCGACCCCGCGTACCGACGACATGCGCCGGGGCAGGTTCGACGTGTCGACGCTGGTCCAGAACCTGAACGTGATCCGAATCCTGGACGCCCGGCCGGTGGCTGTCGCCCAGGCGGGCACCTTTGCCTCGAACGACGGAGCCGTGGGCGCCCTGACCACGGTCGAGGACGACGGCAGCACGGATTCGCGGACCTGGAACGAGGTCGTCGAGGACATTCTGCGCCAGTTCCAACCGACCGGCACCGTGGACCACGGGAGCCTCAGCCGGGAGCAGCTCCGGACGCTGTTGAGTGAGCCCAGCGTGCTGGGGCAACTGCTCCCGGCGTTGGAGAGCGACGTGAACTCGCCGCTGATCCTCAGCCCGTCGCGCCGCCAGGCGGTGGCCCTCCAGCTCAACGCGGAGGTCACCGGGATGCAGTTGGTCGCGGACGTCAAGAAGTCCTCGTTCCGGTGGCAGCCCGGGTACACGGTCAACGGTCGGGAGCAGCACATCAGTTCGGTCGGCGGCGGCGGTAGCGCGGTGCCGATCCGCTGGGGCTTCGGGTGGGCGTACGTGCAACTGCGACTCAGCCTGGGTTTCCGGCGTAACACCACCACCGGTACCCGGCAGGGCAGCACCACCCGGACCGGCACCGAGTTCAAGGACATCGAGAACGTGCTGGCCAAGGTGAACGTACGGCTCACCATCAACACCGCTACCCGGGTCAACGCCTTCCAGACGCCGTTCCGCTCCGGGGTACGCCCGATCGTGCTGGATCTGAGCGTGCTGTCCCGCCTTCCGAAGGCCAAGGCCGAGGAGATGGTCCGGGACGTGCGACCGCCCGTGCTGAAGAGGACCGGCACGGCGCCCGGGCGGACGAGCGCCGGGTCGGCCAGGGAGTACGGCAGAACCAGCTCCGACTCCGTCGTACCGCCCAGGGATCAGCGCAGAACCAGCGGCACGTCGCCGGAGCCGACCAGGAACCAGCGCAGAACCAGCGCCACGTCGCCGGAACGGCCCAGGGTGTACCGCAGAACCAGCACCGTGTCGATCGAGGGCAACATCGAGGGCGACAAGCGCGACCGTCAGCAGGAAAGGGAGTACCGCAGGACGAGCACCGTGTCGATCGACCCGAACACCAAGGGCGATCCGAACACCAAGGGCGATCCGAACACCAAGGGCGATCCGAACACCAAGGGCGATCCGAACAACAAGGGCAAAATCCGTGAGATCGACCCGGAACAGGGGCCGGGTAGGCATCTGCCGCCGTTCGCCGAGAAGGGCGGGCATGCGATGCCGTACGACATGAGCCAGTTCGCCGATCTGCATCAGCAGACCGCGCGGCTGGTCCGGCGTTTCGGCGGTGGTTTCCTGCCCCGGTTCCGCCGCGAGGGTGTGGCCCAGCGGATGGGCTTTTCCAGCTCCGCGAGCGAGCGCCAGCGCAATCAGGCGGAGCTGGACCGGGCGCTGTCGGTGCCGGCACTGCGGCAGAACTACACCACCCTGCTCAACGGCGGGATCGCGGTTCGGCTGACCCGGAACAAGTGGTTCTCCAGCCGCCAGGTGGTGGTCCACGTGACCGCCCGGCATCCGCAGGAACTGGTGCACACCGGTGTGGAGCCCAACGTCGCCGTCCGCAACTTCCAGAGCCGAAGTGAGCAGGACAGTGCCGCCGGCGGCGCCCAGTGGCGGGCGGCGGTGGCGGTGGAGGGCGGGCTCATCTTCCGGTCCAGCGACGGTCCGGTGAACACCGGTTACAGCCCAGCGGGCTCGGTCGAGTTGCAGGGGCGCCGGGCGCAGCAGGGCGGTGTGGACGTGACCGGGCAGGACACCGCGCTGCATGGCGGCACGCCGAACTCGGAGCGTTACCACGGCGACCTGGAGCTGGTCGTGCGGGTCTACCCGTACAAGATCGGGCTCGGCCGCGACCGGGGCTCCCGGCTCGGGCTGGGCACCCGGGTCACGAGCATCCGGCACGCGGACGGCACGAGGTTCACCCGTGGCGACAACGCGGTGCAGGTCGGTGCGAAGACGCTGCCCCGGTACAGCCTGCGCGCGCGGCGCCCGGTCGACGTCCTCTACTCGGGCAGTGCCGCACCGAAGGAGCGGATCACCCTCCCGGTGCGGGTCACCAAGGGGCCGCGGGAGCCACTGGCCCGGCGCACCAGAACCGACCTCGACACCCTGCGCCAGTTTGTCGACAGTGCCCAGACCCGGCCGGCCGGCCGCGGTTCCGCCTCGGTGCCCTCCGCCTCGGCACCCGCCAGTTCCGCCGCGACCAAGGCAGAGGTCAAGGAGTGGCAGTTCGTGGAGTCGATGCCGGGCAGTGCCGCGCTGCTCGATCTCGCCCGGGAGACGATCCAGGAGACACAGAAGTACGGGGACCGCGCGTCCCGGCGTCATCTCGGCGGGCTGCGCGGTGAGACGAGCCTGACGGAGGGCATGCCGCTCTGGACCGACCTCACCGACAGTCTCACCGCCGCTGAGCAGGCCACGAACCTCGGCACCATGACCGAGAAGCAGTGGGACCTCGACCCGCTCACCACGGACATCGACGGTGGTCGGCTCGATGTCTCGATCGCCGGGAAGCTGGTCAACCCGCGCCTGGTACCGGTCCAAGCGGAGATCACCACCGAGCACGCGCCGAGCGGCGGGGTGCAGGTGTGGAGCAGCCGTACCCGCGAGACCCAACTCGTGGCCCGGGGGCAGTTCGGTGCCTCGTTGCGGGAGGCGATGCGCCCCGGGGACAAGTACGGCGGTGGTGGCACCGGCACCGTCGGCTACCAGCGGACGATGTCGTACCGGATGACCCGTAAACGGAGCAAGGTCAGCGGCGTCATCGAGCGCAACATCAACAACCGTAAGGGCAAGAAGCGGACCTACCTGGTGGTGGCCGACCTACGGGCGACGGTGGCCGCCGAGGTGACGAACTCCGCCGATTTCCCCGCCGCTCTCGTACCCAGACCGTTCCAACCGGACAGCTGGGAGCACCACAAGTCGGTGCGGCACAGCGCGGTCATCGAGAATGCCGTCTACCTGCGGGTCAGCGAGGAGCAGGCGACGGCCATGGGCCTGTTCGGTGACGTGCGGCCGCCGGTGACGTCCACCGCCGCCGGGCCGACGCGCAGCGGCAATCCGGTCACCGACGAGGCGCGCAACGCCAAGCTGACCCTGCGGCCGGGCGGGTCACCCGGACTGGGACTGCAGACCTTCCACGACGTTCCCTCGCTGGTGGACCCGGCGATCGCGGCGCTGCGGGACGCGGTGGGCGAACCGAATCCGCAGCCGCTGGCCCGGCCGATCCTGGACGCGTTGACCGGGCACGGGCTGGCGGACCCGATGCTCAACCGACGCCGGATGCTGCATGCGCTGTCCCGCTCCGGCGTACGGCGGAACTGGGCGGCGCTCTTCGACGGCGGCGTCTCCCTGATTCACGCCGATACCGGGATCTTCAGCCAACGGCTCTACGACGTACGCCTCGAGGCGGTCCTCGACAACGGGGTCACGTTCGACCAGTTCGTCGCCAACCACGACGACATCGACGTGCGTACCGTTGGCGCGCAGGGCCAGACCGACCTGCTCCGGACCGCCCACGGCGGAGGCTTCTACACCAACGTCGCCGCGTCGGCGGTGCTCAATCCGCACGGTCAGCCGGCCGCGATCGGTGCTGGCTACCAGTACAACACCACCAGCCTGACCTCGACCTCGACCTCGACCGAGTCGGAACAGCGGACCACCGACATCAGCTCCGGTCGAGGGGTGAAGGCGCGGGTCACGCTCGTGCCCCGGTTCCAGATCCGGATCTACCACCGCGGCAAGGCCGTGCCGAATGGCACGATCACCTTCCGCGCACCGGTGACCGTCGACCGGTGGGCCGGTGATCTGCGGCTCCCTCCGCCACGCCAGCCTGCGGTGCGAACGCCGAGACCGTACCGACCCGAGCCGACACCCGGCCCGGAACCGGGCTGGCAGGTGACCAACGGTCTGCTGTTGCCGCCCCGGTACGCACCGGAGGACCTCAGTGGTGCGGCCCACCTCCAGGTGGCGGCCCAGGCGTTGCTGACCGGCGCCGCGAAACGCCTGCATGTCTCTGGTTACGTCGGGGCGCACCAGGTGCATCAGGGGTTCACTCCGGAGTTGTTGCTGCCGAACGTCGGGCAGGCCTTCGACCCGGACGGGCTGGAACTGCCGCCGGTACCGAGCGCCACCGCGTCGATGCAGGAGGCACTGATCAAGCTTGGCCTGAAACCGGTGGCGGCCAGGCTGGGTGGCGTCGACTCCGCCGTCTACCGGGAGCACGTCGCGCAGCAGACGGCCAACATCAGCAGCGGGTCGAATCGGCTCACCCAGTCGCTGCACGCTCCCCGGCTGCTGCTCGGCCGGGGTTACCTGGGCGACCCGTACCAGGCGATGGAGAGCAGCAACAGTGGTCCGATCAGCGGCGAGACGGTCGCGTTGGCGGCCGGCACCGAGGACTCGTCGACCAGCTTCGGCAACGTCAAGCCGGAGGGCCGCTCGGTCCTGGTCGAGTACGTCTGCGAGCCGACCGTCTCGGTGACGCTGCCCCGCGTGGCGCAGGCCGACCGACATCACCGCGATGACCAGATCCCGCCGGTGATCGTGGCGGTGCGGATGGGGCTGGACGACGCCCGTCGGGTGCTCGGCATCACCAGCGGCGCCCCGGACAACGTACGCCGCGAGTTTGAGGCGATCGTGACGCACGAACAGAAACTGGCCCGCCTCGGGGACGAATTCGTCGCGGCGGGGGAGGCGGAGGCGGCGGCGAAGTACGCGGCCCTGGGCAGCCAGATAACCACCCCGTCCCAGTCCGGGCCAGCGGCGCCACCAGGTGGAAGGCCAATGGATCCGGTGCTGCGCGAGCGTTGGCGGCAGACGATCGAGAAGCGCGAGGCGGCCGAGGCCGCGTGGTGGAGGTCGATGCAGGACCACTACCGGCAGCTCGACGAGTTCAGCGCCAAGTACGAGGCCAGGCCCGACGCGAAGAACGACACGAAGTCCGGCACGGGGCCCGAGGTCAAGGTCGTCCCGGAAAACGATCCGCCACCGCTACCGAAGCCGCCACCGCTACCGGAGCCGCCACCGCTCGAGGAGCCGCCACCGTCCCGGAAGCTCGCGCCGATCAGGGAGTTGCCGCCGGCCGGGTCGCATCTGCGACGGATTACCGAGGAGGCCGAGCACCCGGAGCCGCAGGGTAGGAGGAGAGCCGGGACCACGACGACGGCACCGCCGCCGCTGCTGCGACAACGCGAGCGCGATCTGCCTGCGCTGGACCACGATGCGGTGGAGGAGGAACTGGCCGGCCGTACGCCGGTTGAGCGGCAACGGATTCAACGGTTCGCCGACGCGCTCCAACGCCCGCCGGGTCGGCTGCCGGTCTCCACCCACGAGGTGCGCGACGCCCGCACCCGGACGACGGCGGCACTGCTCGGCGGCGCAGATCCGTACACCCTGGCGACGACCCCCGGCGGGGGCCGGCCGGCGGTCCCGCGAGAGGTGATCATTCCGGCGGAGCAGCCGGTCGTGCCGCGCCACGTCGAGGAGTCGACGAAGGAGCGGAGCCGGGTCGACGGGTGGGAGGTGACGCCCGGCATCGATCTGGACCACGAGTACGGCGTGGTCGTGAAGGCCAAGCGGGTGAAGCCGGGGGAGGCGGTGAACGGCCAGCTGCGGCTGAATCCGGTGTGGTACCGGCTTGCCGATTTTCCACCCGCCTTCCTGGAGCGCAAGGACGCACGGTGGCACTACACCGTCGACCCCGACGGTGAGATTCGCATCGGCACCGAGGAGATCCGTACCGTCCTCGACGACGAGGAGTGGCAGCAGTTGTTGACCGGCATGCGGCGACTCGACGGGCAACTGACCCTGGAGGGTCTGAAGGCGTCGTTGGACGGTCAGGGCCACCCGACCATCGCGGCCGGCTTCGTCGGCCCGGGCGTCACCGAGGAACGACCGGCCCGGGTCAGCGGGGAGTTCGGCTGGAATGCCGTGACCGGTCGCTGGGAGGCGAACGACAAGTCCGGGCGATACATGAGCGAGAAGGTCCGTAGCGATCTGAACCCGGGCAACCTGATGCGCTGGGTGAGCAATGTGGCCGGGCGGATGAGCGCCCGACTCGGGGTGGAGGTCACACCGGTGCTGCTCAAGCATGCCGAGCCGGCTCCGGCCGTACCCGTACCCACCCCGCCGGACCCGCGGCAGCACGCCGCCCCTCAGGCCAACATGTTCCTGGTGGCCGAGGCGCTGGTCCGGCCGTACCGGGCGTTGCCGAGCCAACCGTCCGATCCGGGGATCGACCAGCTCTGGCAGATCGCGATCGAGGGGCTGTCCGGCGGTGTCGACCAGGCGGAGGTTGCCCGGCGGGTGGCGGCGTCGGCGACGTCGCTCGGCCGCACCGCCACCCGCCACCAGCCGAACCTGCCTCGCTGACCGCTCAGCGCGGTAACGGGGGCAGCGCCGGGCTGTCGAGCCAGGCAGCGAACAGGTCGTCCAGGGGCTCGTGGGCGAAGCGCTGGGCGTGTGACCGAAACTGCTCGGTCGTCACGGTCGCGTGCCGGTGTTCGGCAACCCAGGCCCGTAGGAGCGCGAAGAACGACTCCTCGCCGACCTTCTTCCGGACGGCATGCACCGTGAGCGCACCACGCTTGTAGACCAGCGGGTCGAACATCCGGTCGACGCCGGGGTCCGCGACGATGACGTCCCGCGGGCGAGCCGCGACGCGCGCGTACCACTGCGCGGCCAGCGCATCCGCCGGCAGATCGCCGCAGACGCCGGACCACAGCCACTCCGCGTACGTGGCGAAACCCTCGTTGAGCCAGATGTGCCGCCAGTCCGCCACCGTGAGACTGTTGCCGAACCACTGATGGGCCAGTTCGTGCACGACGAGCCGTTCGTGCGTGCGCCGCCCGTCGACGTGGTTCCTCCCGAAGACGGCCATGCCCTGCGCTTCGACCGGATCATCGAGGTCGTCGTCGGCGACCACGACGACGTACTCCCGGAACGGGTACGGCCCGAAGAGGCGCTGCAACGTCGTCATGATCTGGCCCTGCCGGCCGAAGTCGTGGGTGACGAGCCCGCGCAGCGCGGGCGGGATCGCGGCGCGTTGCACCACAGCGCCGACAGTCAGGTCCACCATCTCGTAGCGTCCGATCTGAACGCTCATCAAGTACGGCGAGGTCGGCTCGTGCCGCTCGTACACCCAGGTCGTGCTCCCCGCGCCACGCCGCCGCAGAACGGGATCGCCGGTCACCAGGACGGTGTACGGGGAGGAGGTCGTGACCGCCACCCGGAAGGTCGCCTTGGCGCCGGGCTGGTCATCGCACGGGAACCACGACGGCGATCCGTTCGGCTGGCTGGCCACGAGCACCCCGTCGGTGAGCTCGTCCCACCCGAGATCGCCCCAGCGGCCGGAGATCGGCACCGGTTTCCCCGCGTACCGGATCTCCACCCGGAAGGTGTCCCCGGCGCCGATCGGCCGCTCGGGCTTGATCTGCAGCTTGTCCGGCCGGTGGGCGTATTTCGCCGGGCGCCCGTCCACCCGGACGTCCTGGACGCGGAGCCGGCCGAGGTCGAGAGTGAACCGCGACAACGGCTGCGCGGCTACCGCGGTGATGCCGGCCCGGCCGGCAAGCCGGTTCGTCACGACCCGGTAATCGAGGTCGAGGTCGTAGTGCAGTACCCGGTAGCCGCCGTTGCCGTGCTCGGGTAGGTACGAGTCGCTCGAACGGTCGGCACCGGGTGTGGCGCCGCGCGACGCGGAGGCGTCCGGATTCACGCGGGCCGCGTGGCCGGCGCGGGCCAGGTCGCGATCGGGTTGCCCAGCCATCGGCTGTCGTCGGGCACGGCGTCGCCGCGGGTCACCAGCGAACCGGGCCCGACGGTGGTCCGCGCGCCGATGCTCGCACCGGGTAGCACGATGCCGTGCGGGCCCAGCGTGGCTCCCGCGCCCAGTGTCACCTCGTCCATGCTCATTACACGATCATGGAACAGGTGGGTCTGCACCACACAACCGCGGTTCACCGTGGCGCCGTCGCCGAGCCGCACCAGGTCGTACTCGGGCAGCCAGTAGGTCTCCAGCCAGACACCCCGGCCGATTTTCGCACCGAGCGTGCGCAGCCACGCCGTGAGCAGCGGCGTGCCGGTCGCGAAGCGGACCAGCCACGGCGCGGCGAGGACCTCGACGAACGTGTCGGCGAGCTCGTTGCGCCACACGAAGGAGGTCCACAGCGCGCGCTCGGTGACCCGGAACCGCCCGACGAGCAGCCACTTGGCAGCCGTCGCGATGGCGACGGCGACGACCGCCGCACCCAGCAGCACCGGCCCGGAGGCGAGCGCGGCCACCGCCCAGCCGGCGGCCCGCCACAGGAACGCGAGCACGGCCAGGACGCCGACCGCCAGGGCGGCGGAGACCATCACCGGGACGATCCGGCACAGCTCGATCGCGGCCCGGGCCAGCTTCAGCCACAGCGGCGGGTCGAAGGTGCGGCTGGTGTCCGCCACTTCCACGGTACGGCGCAGGGGCATCGGCGGGGCGCCGAGCCACGACGAGTCCTTTTTCGCCTTACGCGGCGCTGATGACAGCACACCGACAAGCCCACGCTTGGGCACCGATCTGCCCGGTGCCGCCATGCCGGAGTTGCCGAGGAACGCCTGCTTACCGATGCGGGCCGGGGCGACACGGAGCCACCCGTGGCTCAGCTCGTACGTGGCGACCATGGTGTCGTCAGCCAGGAACGCGCCGTCGGCAACCGTGGTCATCGCGGGCAGGGCGAGCACCGTGGAGACCTCCGCCCCGCGTCCCACCCGGGCGCCGAGCAGCCGCAACCACACCGGTGTGAAGAGGCTGGCGTAGAGCGGGAACAACCCGACCCGGGCCATCCCCATCAGCCGCTCGGTCGTCCAGACCTGCCACGCCAGCCGCCCCTGCACCCGGTGGTACCCGGCGCGTATGCCGATGCTGAGCGCTCGAACGGCCCCGAGCACCAGCAGCGCGTAGCCCACGACATAGCTGGCGGTCGCCACCGCGACGGCGGCCAGCACAGCGCCGACCGTCGGTCGGACGGCGAACGTCCAGCCGAGCAGGGCGAGCGCCGGTAGGGCGGCGACAACCGGCACGAGCCCCAGCAACTGGGCGGTCAGACCGTACGCGACGGGCCAGAGCCGTGCCCCTGTTCGAGACTTCGGGGGGCGCTGCTCGGGCCATCCCGCTGAATCTTTGGCAGCGGGTGCGGCCGGTGAGCCCGCCCAGCGCTGGTTCGCCGGTACGGCGCCGGCCACCGTCGAGCCGGCGGCGATGCGTGAACCCTTACCGATCCGAGTGCCCGGCATCAGGGTGCTGCGGGACCCGACCCGCGCTCCGGCGCCGACGCGTACCTTGCCGACGCGGACGACATCACCATCGACCCAGTGGCCGGACAGGTCGACCTCCGGCTCGATGGCCGCGCCCCGGCCGAGCTTCAACAGGCCGGTGACCGGCGGCGCGGAGTGCAGGTCGACGTCGTCGCCGATCTGCGCGCCGAGCGCCCTCGCATAGGTGATCATCCACGATGCTCCGGCGACGCTGGTGGCACCGCTGAGCTCGGCGAGCCGTTCGGCCGCCCACAGCCGCAGGTGCACGCTGCCCCCGCGCGGGTAGCTGCCCGGGCGTAGCCCGCGCAGCAGCAGTCGCGCCCCTCCGGCGGCCAGGGCGATCCGCCCCAGTGGGCTGAACAGCAGCAGCCAGCCCAGCGCCACCCACCACCAGGACACGGCAGGCGCCCAGGGGGTCGGAGCGAGCATCGCGAGGACGTTGCCGAGGGCGGCTAGGACGGTCAACCAGCGGAGCCCGACCAGCGCGAGCATCGGCACCATCAGCACGGCCTGGATCAGCCCCGCGCGCCGCGGCGTCGGCCGGACCTCCCGGCGCTCCGCCACCGTGGTGTCGAGGGCGTCGAGCACGGCGGCGAGCTGCGACAGTCTCGGATGAAGGTAGATGTCGGCCACCGAGACCCGCGGGTGACGGCGCCGGATCCACGCCACCAGTTGCGCCGCGTTCAGACTGCCGCCGCCATGGTGGAAGAAGTCCGCGTCCGCCTCGGTGGGACGCACGCCCAGAACCTCCGCCCAGCCGCCGGCGAGCCAGTCCTCGGTCGCGGTCAGCTCACCGGCCGCGTCCCCAGCGGCGGCCAGCGGCCAGGGCAGCGCCGCCCGGTCCACCTTGCCGGACGTCCGGGTAGGCAGCGCATCGACCACGGCCAGCATCGGAACGAGCGCGGCGGGCAGTTGCGCACGGATCCGTTGCGCTGCCGTCGCGGCGTCGAACGCGACGCCATCGTGCGGGACCACGTACCCCACCAGCAGTTGGTTGCCCGCGGCGGTCCGCCGCACCGCGGCGGCGGCACCGGCGACTCCCGGAAGTGCCTGCAGTGCCGCGTCGATCTCACCCAGCTCGATCCGGCGTCCGCCGAGCTTGACCTGTTCGTCGCCGCGGCCGATGAACACCAGCCCCTCGGGCTCCGCGCGGACGATGTCCCCGCTGCGGTAGGCCCGCTGCCAGCCGAGCGCCGGCAGCGTCGCGAACTTCTCGGCGTCCTTGCCCGGGTCCAGGTAGCGGGCGAGGCCCACCCCGCCGATCACCAGCTCGCCGGCCTGCCCCATCCCGACCGGGGCGCCGGACTCGTCGACCACCGCGAGCTCCCACCCGGCCAGCGGCAGCCCGATACGGACCGGCCCCTCCCCGGTCATCCGCGCGGCGCAGGCGACCACGGTGGCCTCGGTCGGCCCGTAGGTGTTCCAGACCTCGCGGCCCTCGACGGCCAGGCGCTGCGCCAGCTCCGGTGGGCAAGCCTCCCCACCGAAGATCAGCAGCCGGACCTCATCCAACGCCTCGACCGGCCACAGTGCAGCGAGCGTCGGCACGGTCGACACCACGGAGATGCGCTGCTCGGCCAGCCATGGCCCGAGGTCGACGCCGCTGCGCACGAGCGACCGCGCGGCCGGCACGAGACAGGCGCCGTGCCGCCACGCCAACCACATCTCCTCGCAGGACGCGTCGAATGCCACCGACAGCCCGGCCAGGACCCGGTCCTGCGGGCCGATTGCCTCATCGGCCTCGCCGACCAGAAACAACTGCGCCTCGGCGTCCACGAAGGCCGCCGCCGCGCCATGGCTGACGGCGACACCCTTCGGGGTGCCCGTCGAGCCGGAGGTGAAGATGATCCAGGCGTCGTCGTCCGGGCCGGGCCGGCAGGTCCGGCCTTCGGGGGTACGGCGCAGCGACACCGTCAGCCCGTCACCGAGCACCGCGGCGACGCCCGCCTCTTCGAAGACGAGCTCGGCGCGTTCCTCGGGGTCGTCGGCGTCGACCGGCACATAGGCCGCGCCCGCCGCGAGCACACCGAGGATCGCCAGGTACAGCTCGGCCGTACCGGACGAGATTCGCACGCCCACCCGGTCGCCGACGCCGATCCCGTGACCGGCCAGCGACGTGCGTACGGCCTCGACCTCGTCAGCCAGTTCGCGGTACGTCAGCGCCGTGGCACCGTTGTCGAGAGCGCGGGCCCCGGGGTGTGTGCGCACGGTTTCGTCGAGAATGTCGACCAGCGTGCGGCGCAGTGGGGCCGCGGAGGAGCGGAAGACCGCAGGGCCTACCGGTGCGGTGGTCGTCGGAGGCGGCGTGCTCGGTCGTAGATCAGTCGTCATGGTCACCGGGCGTGCACCATCTTCACCTCGCGGGTCAGCGTCATCCAGGTGTGCGGCATGCGGACCCGCCGCCCTGGGCAACCCTCGACGCTACGTCGCAACACCGGAAAGTGGCGGCAACGCAGCCGATTCGTGTCCACCACCACAGCGAATGCGCCCCATCCACGCTGTGGTTCGCAGCGTGGATGGGGCGATTCGATCACTCACCCCTGTTGACCGGCGTTACGCGATCAGGTAGATCCCCTGAGTGACGTCGCGCTGGCTGCGCTGCGCCTCTCGGTCACTCGTGAACACGACGGTTTTGTTGGCAATGGCCGGCCAGGTGCCGTTGCCGCGCATGCTCAGCTGGACCGCCGGCGTCCAGCCCGTTGGCGCCAGGCGAGACGTGAAGACCTTCCAGCGCCAGTCGGCGGAGCGGGAGTCGTACCAGACCGCGCGAACGGAGCCGTCGGGGTCGACGCCCAGCCGGGGACGCTGGCTCATGGCGTTGGCGTCGAGGCAGACCGCTTCCGCCGCCGACCACGTCGTGCCGTCGGCCGACCGGCTCGCCCGCAGCGAGAGATTGGCCCCGGAGGCCGAGAGTGCCTTGGTTTCCCAGATGACAACCAGGACACCGTCCCGGCCCACCGCGACGCTCGGGTGACGGTCGGCCGCGTTGTCGTTGGCGCTGACCCGCACCGGCGCACCCCAGCCTGCCGCCCGGCTGGTCCGGACCGCCGCGACGATCTCCCAGTTGTCGGGGTTGGTACCACCGCTGGCGGCCTCGCCGGGCGGCGGGGTGTGCCCGGTCCAGCCCGCGTCCGGGTCGAACCGGTTGTCCTGCCAGGTAACGACGATGCCCCCGTGCCGGGTCACCGCCACCGACGGGAAGAGCGAGGCCGGGTGGATCGGTGAGCGGGCGTCGTCCGGCGTACCGGGGACGATGACCTTGCCAGCGGCGGAGATGTTGACCGGGGTCTGGTCGACCCCGACCACCTGAACGTGGACGTCGAAAGCGCCACCACTGTTCTGCGCCCAGGCCACCACGGGGTGCCGGTCGTCGAGCAGGGCAAGCGCGGGTTGCTCGGCGCGACCCGGGCCGTTGCTGAGCTTCACCGCGGACTCGAAACTCTTACCGCCGTTGCGGCTGTGCCGCAGGTAGATCTCCGGCCGGTGGGGTTGCTCCTGGCCACGGGAGTCCTGCCACACCACCCAGACGTCCTCGCCCGAGGCCGCGACCCGGGGTGCCTTCGCCGTACCCGAATCACAGGAAAGGACGATCTCCTTGTCGGTGTGCTTGTTCCCGTGCCCGGCCAACCGGCGGTACACCACCGACGTCCGGTGGTCCCGGTGGGCCTGGGCGACCACATGGGTGACCTGGCCGGCCACCGCGACGTCGGCGAAGCCAGCGAACTCGCCCTGTTCACCCAGCACCAGCTCGGCCCGGTCATCGCCGTTGGCGGGCTGCGGCAGTGCGATCTCGGGTGCCGGCTCGGCGCCCCGCTTCACCGACACGAACACCGGCGACGTGGCACCGCGCAACTGATCCGGCAGGTTCGGGTCGGCGTCGCGCCCGGACAGCTCACCGGGCCCGCGCACCTCCACCCGGTACCAGCTGTGATCCCCGGTCAGCGTGAGCGGGAGCAGGTACGTCTCGTCGTCCTTCGTGGGTACGAAGGTTGCGACCGGGCCGGCCGAGCGGCCCGGTGCGGCGTAGACCAGGACCCGCATGCCGACGGCGGACCTGGCCCGGACCCGAAGCGCGGCGTGCTTCGACAGCTTGCGGTCGGCGACGATCACCTCGTCGCCGCAGATGGCCTCGAACCGGCCATCGCCGTTGACGTCGGCCTCGATGGTGACGAAGGGTCCGTTCGGGCTCAGCGACACCGTTGTCCGGCCCGCCTTCAACGCGTCCAGGATCGCTCGGACGGAGCGCTCTGCGGCGAAGACCCAGGTGGTCGGCCGACCGGGGGCGTTGGTCGGCCGCAGCTCCTTGAAGTGGCTGTCGCTCGCCGCTACCGCCCCGAAGCGGAACCCGTGGTTCCAGCGGTTCTCGGCGTACTCGATCTCGACTTCGGGATTGCTGCTGACGTTCCAGACCTCGACGGTGTCGATCCCCTGCGCGCTGGCGTTCTCGTTCGGACCACCGGCCGGCGTGTACTCGCCGTCATCCGGGTGGGCAACCGACCAGACCGCGTCCTGGGCATGCGCGTCCCAGATCGACTGCTGCACATGACGGAACGCCGCGGAGCCGGGTGGGTTGGCGCCGTCCACCACCGTATCCACCGCGCCCAGCACGATGGCGTGTGGTGATCCGTTCGCCTCCTCGCCGTTGAGCAGAAGCAGCCGGTCGGACTTCCAGAGCGGATCCCAGTGCTGGTCGAAGGTGCGGTGGTCGGTCAGCGGCAGGAAGGCCAAGCCCACCGACTCCGCGTAACTGATCTGGTCACTGACCGGCAGGTTCCCCGGATCGCGCTGGTTCGACAGCTGGCGTGGGGCGCTCCCGTCCGACGAGTGGTCGTCGTGCACGTGGGTGTCACCCGGCAGCCACGTGCCCTTCGGCTCGTCGTGCCCACCGGGCTTACGCTCCTCGCCGGTGTCCGCCCACGCCGCAGCCCCGGGCAGTAGTCCGACGGCGGCGACCGCGCCACTGACGGTGATGAACTGTCTGCGGTCTAGTTCCATCTGGTCCCCATTTCACGCGAACCGCGCCGACCCGCCGCCAGCGGACCTGCCGCCACGCGACGCGCCGACCGGTTCGATCAAGATCATGCACGGAAGACGCTAGCCAGCCGAAGCGGTCGACGTGATGAATCGGACGTGAATCCGGTATGGCGACGCCGATAGCTACCTGGCAGTACGGCACACGCGTTGATCAACCGATGAAAACGCCCCAAGTAGGCGGGCATCCGGCACGAACAGTCGTACGGCGGCGTGGTGCCCGACCTACTCGTACTCCTGCCCACACCGGGCCAGCTCGGCTAGATCGCCCCAGCCGAGGGAGTCGATGGCGTGATCGCCTGGTCCCGGTTCGTTCACCAACGGCACGGCGGGGCCGGGAACCGACTGTCGTAGGCCGTCGTCTTCGCTCCAGCCGCCCAGCGCCCCGGCCATCCCGCATTCCAGGTACGCCTTCGGATCGAAGTTGTACCAGCGGATGCCCGTGGCTCGCACACATCCGGTCGTACGGGGTGCATCAATTCCCAAATACGCGTACTCGTTGAGCGGTCCCTGATCGGCGAAGTCGGCCAGGTCGGCGATCTGAGACAGCACGATGGCTTCCCAGTGGGCATACGTGCTCGGCTCGTCCGGGCAGCGGAACGAAGCGGAGCGCCATGAGGCCTGCGGCGGCGCCGGTTCGACTCTGCCCGCCGCCACGACCATCGCGGCCAGCGTGTCCAGGTCCAGCGAGACCCGATCCGACAGTGGCCGGGCAGCTCGCCACCACGCGCGCAGGAACACGTCCAAACTGCGACCGGCGGCTTCATGCGCTCGCCCTCTCGGACAATGCGCTGGTAGAGGTCGCGGTTTGTGCGGCAGACCGGCCCGGGTGGCCCGTCGACCCAGTACGTCTGCTTGTGCACCACACCAGACTCCAGCGCCAGGACTTCAGCCAGCGCCTCAACCCGATCGGCGAAGGCGCCCATCCGGACCCGGTTGCCGTTGTCGTCCTGCCGCCAGAGCTCCCACTGCACCACGGCGTCACCGTAGTCGTCGCCTCTCTTCCTCGGGCAGCCGCATCCGCTCGCGCCGCACTGCGCGTGCTAGGCAGCACTCCACCGACCTAACCCGGGTGCGTCTGGACGTGGCCGAGGACGGGTGCAGGGATTAACCGGACGGAGATGCCGAGCAGCGATGGGTCTACGCCCGCTCGGCGATGCGATTTCCCGTTCCTCATCGCGACGAGGCCGCCGGCCAGTTGGACCGATTCAGCTCGGAACGCGTTCCAGAAGAATGATGCACAGCAACGGATATTGCCAGCGTTGCAACGGCCGGTAATCCTTTTTGATCCGTTGTTGCTTGCCGGATGTCATGTCCTTGAGCGGGTCGGTCGCGTTGTCAACACGGACCACCCAAATACGCGGCGGGGTGCCGAGGCAGTCAGCGTCAGGGCATTCCGTTGCGAGGAACCGCCCGTTGCTGCGTTGGGGTGCGGTGCGTAGCACGTCTGGTGGGCGCGGGGTGGGTAGGTAGCGTTCGTAGATGTCGCGTGGTGACCAGGGGATGCTGGGGTGGGTGTCGGGGAACACCACGACGTCGCCCGGTTGGTATCGGGGGCCGATGACCGTGGCGATACGGAACGAGTCCTGGGTGTGACCGGCTTCGCTGCGGATGATGAGATGCGCCGGGTAGGCCAAAACGGTGGCCAGGCACATCGCGGCGATGGCATGTGCTCGGCCGATGCGGATCAGGACGGATGCGGCGAGCACCGCCATTGGTGGCAGTGCCACCAGGACGTACCGGGCTACCCAGACGTGGAGGTGAGTGCCGGCGAGCAGCAGAAGTACCAGCGGGACGAATGCCGCGCCCGCGAGGCACAGGTACGGCGGTCGGCGACGCACTCCGAGAAGCGCCAGAACGAGAATAAGGCCGCCAACGGACGCAGAGTAGAACAGCCGTTCAGGGAAAGCCCTCACGGCGTTGATGTCAACGAGAGTGATCCAGGAGACCTGCGCGGTTTGCTTCGAACCCAATAGTGACAACACCAGTGCGGGCAACGCGCCAGTGCCGGCGGCTGCCACCCACCGCCACGCGGTTCGCCATCCGTCGTTGCGGCGTTCGAACTGCCACCAAGCGACTGCCGCGCCATGTCCGACAAGCATGAGCAGACCGTTGAGCGGGTGCAGCATTCCGGCGAAGCCGGCTGCCGCAGCGTATCCAGCGAGCCGACCCCGCGAGGGATTCTCGAGCGACGAAATCAGGCACAGCAGGGCGACGGCGGAACCAAGGATCACAGCGGCGTACGACCGTGTCTCCTGGGCGTACCAGCTTGTAACCGGGAGAATCGCGAAGATCAACCCAGCTAACAGACCCATCGCCGTACCACCCACCCGCCGCCCGAGCGCGGTCACGACCAGCGTTGCTGCGATGGTGGCGACCACCGAGGGCAGCCGCAACGCGGTCGTTGATGTGCCGGCAAGGGTCGTGTAAAGCTTCATCAGCGCGTAGTACGGAGTGAGTACCGCGTCCACCGAGCCGGACAGCTGCCAAAGCTGCGACCATGACAGCCGCACGGCACCCCAGGTGGCCAACTCGTCGGCCCAGAGCGCCGGACCGGTCAGCCGCCACAGACTCAGCAACGCCGCAACCAGCCCCGGAAGTGCCCAGCTCGCCACCCAGGCTACGTCGTCCACCCGTGCCATTCGGGGCTCAACGCTTGCCGCCGACCTCCCCCCTTTATCTGCTGATCCTGATGGTTCTGGAGGGGCAGCGACGGTGCCGGTGCGATGCAGCGGCCAACTGGCAGTAATGACGGTTCTCCCTTAAGGGCGGTCGTGGGCCGCGCGGATGTTAGCCGTGGTTGACGGGCGCGAGATGTCATTGGGCATTACAGGAGGTGAACCGCATATGTTCCGGCGGCGTTCGCGCGTGGGAAGCTGGGCCGACAGCGTCACTCGAATCAGACGCATGCAGGGCGCTGCCACCTGAAATAACATGCTGTCATCTGCCTGAATCCCGGGTATCTGCCGGTGCCGCAAACATGACGCGCATGGGTGCTGTTCGTGCGGCCGACCCTCGGTAGTTATGTGCCGATTACAGCACCACGGTGAGGGATTCGACCCAGCACCGCTCGACGCGCGGCTCGACCAGTCGCTTGGCCTCCTCGGCGTCCGCCTCGGTCAGGAAGACGCCCGCGTTGTGTCGAGTTCGACGGCCGTTTTCCTCGGTTAGCACCGTGAGCAGATAGACGGCGCTGTACCGCTGTCGGTGTTCCCCCTCAGGTAGGCCGCTGAGGAACGCCTCCGCCACGTCCTGCGGGGAAGCGATGTCGAGCTCGCCGCCCGCCCCTGGGAGCGGATTAACCGGCCAGATCGGATCGTACGTGTCAAAGAGTGAAACAATGATGGCTGGACCGGTGACAGCACTCCCTCGCACCATCCAACTGCACTCGCGACGACGTAACCCCTCGCATTCTCGCTCTCGAGTACGAATACGCGGGCAGCCCCTACGTGGTCGCCGTGATCCGAGATGCTGGTGCCAATCCGCGCGCCATGGGTTTGCGGGCGGCCGGTTGATGACCTTGACCAGCGGATCGACGCTTCGTCGCCCATGGCGCTGGACGTGGTGAGCGGCGACGAGGTCGGTGCGGCTCTCACCGATCGGCCAACGGCTTCTTCCTGATCGGCGAACGTCAACCGCTCCGGCGGTCTCGGGTGCGGCTGGGCAACCCGGTGCGCGTGCGATGCCCGTCTACCATGCGACTGTGTCCGAAGAGACCATACCGAGCTCCACCGCGGAGCCGGCACGGCAGCGGTTCGTGGTCTGCGGGGACGGCGCGGTGGCTCGTCGTCTGGTCACCGAGCTGGCAGACCGCTACGGTGTCGCGGTCACCGTGGTCCTACCGTCGACGAGCGATCACGACGTACCCGACTCTGCCGACCTCGCTTCGGAATTCAGGGTCGCGGAGAGACAGCCGGAGATCATCACCGCGCGGCGTCTGACCGGGGAGGTGCTCGATCAGGCTGGGGTCCGGGATGCTGCGGCTGTGGCGTTGGTCGGCGTCGATGACGTGACCAATGTGGACGCCGCAATGATCACCCGGGAACTGGCTCCGGATGTCCGGCTCGTGGTCAGACTGTTCAACCCCGTGCTCGGCGAGGGCGTGGCCTCGATGCTCGGGGACTGCGCCGTACTCTCCGGATCCGAGATCGCCGCACCGGCGTTCGTCGCCGCCACGCTCGGGGACGCCACGCCGACGTACCTGCGGCTGCCCGACGGTGAGCTGCTGCGTACCGCGATGCGCGGCACCGTTGATCCGACCGGTGTGGATGTGGTGTGCGGTCTGGCCGACACGAGCGGCCCGGAGCCGGTCGTCCTTCCAGCGGACCAGGATTCGGCGGACCTGGTGCTTGTCCGCGCTTACGGACGGCGCCGGATGGACCCGCCGCGTCGACGACCACGCCTGCTCCGGGCCCTCGGATTGGTGTTCAGCCGCAATCTGCGACTGGCGTTGGCCGGCACGGCCGCGCTACTCGCCGCGGCCAGCGTCCTGCTGGCGTACACCCGGGGTGTGAACCTCGCGGAGGCCGTCTACCTGACGTTGCTGACGGCGATGGGAGGCGCCGAGGCCGACTCCACCGCACCGCTCACCGAAAAGGTGACCGCGGTGGTGCTGGTGGTCACCGGGGTGGCGCTCCTTCCCACGGTCACGGCCCTGGTGGTGGACTCGCTGGTGCGTGCTCGGCTGGCGGTCGCGGCTGGCGGCATGATCGAGCCGATTGACAACCACGTCGTTCTGGTGGGGCTTGGCAACATCGGCACCAGGGTGCTGGAAGAACTGCATTCCGTCGGCATCTCCGTGGTCGCCGTCGACCGCGCGGAGTCGGCGCGCGGCGTCGGTGTCGCCCGTGAGTTGGGTCTGCCGGTGATTGTCGGCGACGCGACCCGCCCGGACACACTGCGAGCCGCGTCCGTAGACACCTGCCGGGCGCTGGTGGTGTTGACCGACGACGATGTCACCAACCTGGAGACCGCCCTGTCCGGTCGGTCCTCGCACGAGGCGGAACGAGCACGCTCGGCAGCGACCAGACCGCCACTGCGATTGGTGTTACGGCTCTTCGACGACGGCTTCGCGCAACGCACGCAGCGCATCCTGGGCATCAACGAGTCACGTAGCGTCTCATCCCTGGCGGCGCCGGCGTTCGCAGCCGCCATGATGGGCCAGCAGGTCATCGACACCATTTCGGTCGGCCGCCGGGTACTGCTGGTGGCCGAGCTCCCCGTGGGCGCCGGGTCCGAACTCGAGGGCCGGTACTGCCGCGACGTCAACCGGCCGGGGGCAGTATGGGTGATCGCGGTGCGGACCGGTCGGGCGGGACAGACCATCTGGTCGCTGCCGGAACGTCGGCCACTGGTCCGCACCGACCGGCTGATCGTGCTGGCCACCCGCGCCGGTCTCGCCGCGCTGCTGCCCCGCACCGTACCCAGCCCCGACGCTGAACCGCTGGCCGACGTCGTGCCTTTGCGGTTGCTTGCGCCGGCACCCCGCGAGGGTGGGTGAACGGTCCGTCCGAGCCCCGCTTGGGCGAGGAACCAGACGCGAGCGGAGCCAGTCCGACTGTCCCGGGTCCGCTTACGCTGCGTCGTCGCTGCGGACGTGAACTGTCTCGCCGTCGCTACGTAGCTCCTCGGTAACCTGCTTCTCGGTCATGGCGACCAGGTGCGCGTCGACGGTGGCATCGGCCTTCGTGAGCCACGGTCGCGTTCGTGATCTGACCGTGACCGGATGAACATTTGCGCCAACGGATCGACCGCCCGACTCACAGCCCTTAACCTGACGGCTCGGGAAACATCAGGTGACGGAAGGTAGTTGCGATGGCCGGCGCCACGGTCGACGTCGACACCAGCTCGGACGGCACCCTTGTCATCCGACCACGCGGTCTGCTCGACGCCGACGACGCGGTCGACCTGCGCCGCACCGTCGTACGGGCCATCCGGCATGACCGGCCGCTGCGGCTGGTCGTCGACCTGCGAGAGGTCCACGGACTCGATCCCATCAACATCGGCACCTTCGCCGCTGCCTGCGACCTGGGCGACGACCAACGTGTCGCCGTCTTCCTGGATCATCCCTCGAGCGCCATTGCGGACCAGTTGGTGACGGCGGGCGTACCCTCTCATCGCCTGCGCCACATCGGCACCGGCCACGACTGACCGGCTTCGGTCCGAGCGGCCTCCCGGCTCACGCCGACTACACCCGGTGCGTAGACCGCCGGCACGGGGCGGGCAGCCGGTCGGGCCGCCCACCCCGTGGCATCGGGGTCAGTAGCGACGCAGGATGCGCTTGTCCGCGTCCAGGTGGCGGTCGAGTTTGATCACGATGAACTCGTTGTTGTCCGGCTGTCCGGCCGTCCGGCCCGCCGAGGACGGGAAGTTGTTGTCGTTGAGGACGGCGAGCGTGCGGTCGTCGAGGATCACCACGTCCTCGATCGTCTGGAACGGGAACGTGAACGTGTCGCCGAACCCGCCCACGTGCCGCGGGTTCGCGATGCTCATCAGGTCGGCGACCAGCGTCTTGTCGAGCAGGCCGTCGCGGTTGCGATCACGCTTGTCGGCGAGATAGATCTTCTTGACCTGTGCCGTCTCGCCCTGGCCGTTGTCCCGCTCGATGATCAGAAAGCGGTCGCGATCGACCATGATGGCGTCACCGATCGCGTGCGCGGGAGAGTCGAGCGCGTAAGCCCAGCGCCGGCCGGTGTAGGCGTTGGTCCCGGTGTCGAACTCGTTGAGCCGGAGAGTGCCCGCCGGATCACCCGTGACCGTGCCTTCGAGCAGGGGATAGAGCATCCGACCGTCTGGCGACTGGGCCATGCCCTCGAAGCCCTTGCTGCTGGCGAGGTTGGCCGGGGTCGCACCGCGGCTGGGGTTCTCGGGGGCGAACACGCCCGGCAGCGGCACCGGCGCCTGTAGGAGGCGGCCGGCCCGGTCGAAGTGCAGCAGGTACGGACCGAATTCGTCACCGAGCCAGTACGTCCCGTCCGCCGTCCGGGTGATTGACTCGACGTCGAAGTCGGCCCCGGTGAGCACGCGGTCGGCACGCGTGAGCGGGAATGGCACCTTGCCATTCGGGTCGGTCAGGTTGATGCCACCGACCACGTCCACGGCGCCGCTGGCAAAATCGGGCGCGATCCGCTGAACACGCAGCACGAAGTCGGCGCTGTTGGCCTTGTTGCCGAAGCCGTTGTCGGACAACACGTCGAAGGTGCCGTCGGTGTTGCGCAGGACGCCGCTGAACCCCTGAATCGGCTGGTCGGCGAACGGCGGGACGATCCCGTTGATCGGGGCAGTGCCGAGCGACGAGCCCGACGGTTCGCTACCGGGAACGAAGCTCGTCGCCGGCAGCGCGGCGAACTTCAACAACTCGGCCCGGTCCCATGTGCTCCGCTCAGCCGCCGAAGCGGCACCGGGCAGGGTCAGGGTCAGGGCGACCATCGCGGCGCCCAGGCCCACCCGCTTGCTTACTGCCATCAATCCTCATCTCGTCAAGAACGAACCGATGCTTCTCGGCAGTGATCCGAGGGCACGGTAGAGAGACGCGGTGAATTCGGACTGGCCAAGGGGAATCCACGTCCGAACCGTGCGGTGACCCTTCGCAGCTGCGTCACGACGCCGTCGCCGACTATCCGGATCTGCGGCTGAGCGGGCGTCAGGGGCGCACCTGCGCGGCCGACCGTCGCGGTGGTACTTGTGTCCGAGCATGGAAAAGCGAGATCATCACGCATGCTCGACCCCTCGCCCGAGGACGACGGGACCGCACCGACCGTTTCTACGCCGCATTTCGTGGGGCGTGATCGGGAGATGGCGGCGCTTCGGGGCGCGTTGGCCCGGCCACCGGCGATCGTGCTGGTGGAGGGCGAGGCGGGGATCGGGAAGAGCCGACTGCTCCGAGAG
The DNA here is from genome assembly GCF_044459545.1 of Micromonospora sp. NPDC050276. NCBI lineage: Bacteria > Bacillati > Actinomycetota > Actinomycetes > Micromonosporales > Micromonosporaceae > Micromonospora > Micromonospora sp. NPDC050276. The sequence continues at coordinate 62,035 of NZ_JBITJA010000020.1, forward strand.
TGGTTGGCGGCGCCGGACCAGCGCACCACCTTGGTGTCGGTGTGCCCACCGCTTCGCGAGTCGCTGACGTTGGGGCCGATCGTCGACGCGTTCCGGGGGATCGACCGCCCGGTGTCGCGATTGCGGCTCAGCGCGCTCGCGGGTGCGTTGCGGCCCCTGTTTCCGGAATGGTCCTCGGACCTGCCGTCCGCACTGCCGCCCTTGGACGATGCGAAGGCGGCGCGGCATCGCCTGTTCCGCGCCCTGGACGAGCTGCTGCGGGCTCTGCGTGTCGACGTTCTCGTGCTCGAGGACGCGCACTGGGCCGACGAGGTGACCTTGGAGTTCCTGCTGTTCGTCACCTCCCGGCAGCAGACGGACGGACCAAGCCTCGTGATCTCCTATCGGCCGGAGGAGGTGGATGACGGGTCGCTGTTGCTGCGGTTGACGTCCCGTTTGCCGGCCGGCGTGACCCAGCTGAGGATCGCACTGGCGCCGATGCGACCCGACGACACGGCAGCGCTGGTGTCCTCGATGCTGGACGGCAACCCCATATCGCAGGAATTCGCGACGTTCATGCACGAGCGGACCGGTGGCGTTCCGTTGGCGCTGGAGGAGTCGGTTCGCCTCATGTGCGACCGTGCCGACCTCGTCTTCCGCGACGGGCAGTGGGTCCGGCTGAAGCTGCGCGAGCTACGGGTGCCGCCAACGGTGCGCGACTCCACCCGGGAGCGGGTGGGCCGTCTGTCGCCGACGGCGCAGCAGGTGTTGCGGGCCACGGCGACGTTGGCTGAGCGGTCGTCGGTGGCCACGATCGCGATGACAGCCGGCCTGTCACCCGAGACGTGTCGAGGCGCTATCGCGGAGGCGGCCGGCGCCGGTGTCCTGGACGGAGACGACCGTGGCCGGTGGCGATTCCGGCATGTGCTGGCCGCCACGGCGGTCTATGAGGCGATCCCGCTGACCGACCGCAGGCACGTCCACCTGCTGGCCGGCCGGGCCTTGGAGCACATCCAACCGCCGCCGGTGGCACGCCTCGCCCACCATTTCCGTGAGGCGGGCGAGACGCACTCCTGGGCGCGGTACGCCGAGCAGGGCGCCGAGTTGGCCATGGCCTCGGGTGACCACACCAAGGCGGTCGACCTGCTGGTCGATCTGCTGTCGTGGGCCGTGCTGCCGCCGGTGGACCGGGCACGGGTCGCGCGCATCGCCGGTGTCGCCGCACTGGGCCGTCGTGAACCGGTCGACGAGGTCTATCACCGCGTGATCCGTACCCTGCGCTCGGTGCTGGAGACCCCCGGCCTCTCCGCCCGCCAACAGGCCGAGATCCGCAACCCCCTGGGTCGGCTCCTGATCACCGGGGGCGAGGCGCAGGCCGCACTCAGCGAGCTGGAGCAGGCGGTGACCAACCTCGACCATGACGCGGTCGAGGCGGCTCGGGCAATGACCTACCTTGGTTGGGCCTACGCGGGACCATGGCCGGCGTCAACCCATCGGCGTTGGCTGGATCGCGCCGCCGAGCTCACCGCCGAATTCGATTCTCCCGCGGAGCGGCTGAACCTGGCCGGCAACCGAGCCGCGGCGTTGCTCATGCTCGGCGAAGAGGAGGCCTGGGACGTCGTCGCTGCCCTGCCCATCGACGGCGTGACCTCGGCGGAGCGTCTCGACGTGGCCCGCATCCACGCCAATGTCGGAACCGGCGCGCTGATCTGGGGTCGGTACGCCGACGCGGAGGATCACCTCGCCGTGGCCATGCGCCTTGCCGAGGCAGAGCAAGCGTCCCGGTTGCAGCACAACGTCCGACTCGAACAGGCCAACCTGGCGTGGCTCACCGGTCGGTGGGAGGGCCTCGCGGAGCGAAGCACGGCACTCGCCGACGCCGACCGAGATCGGCCGGCGCACTACCTGGGCAGCATCCGCCTCGCGGCCCGGCTGGCAGCCGCAGCCGGACGGCGGCGCGCCGCGGAGGAGCAGTTCCGGCTGGTCCTCGAGGAGTCGGCCCGACTCGGCGCAGTCGACGACACGATGGAGGCTGCCGCTGCGCTGGCCAGACTGTGGCTGACGGATGGCAACAGCGGCCGGGCGCTACAGATCACGAACGAGCCGATCGACACCGTCCGGCGAAAAGGCATCTGGGTCTGGGCGACGGACCTCGTCCCCGCCCGGATCGAGGCGCACCTCGCCGCGGGCGACCTGAAGGCAGCGACACGCCTGGGTGACCGGTTCGCCAGGGGATTGCGTGGCCGTACGGCGCCGGCGCCTCGTGCCGCGCTCACCGTGTGCCGTGCCCTGCTGCTCGCCGCGGAGGGTGACCACGCCCGCGCGGCGACGGCATACGATCGGGCGGCGCGCGCCTGGAGCGCGTTGCCGCGCCCCTACGACGCCATGCTCGCCCGCGAGCGTCAGGCCGAGGCGCTCATCGCGCAAGGCCAGCTCGAACAGGGCCGAGAGCTGCTGGCGGCACAGTACGAGCAGCTGTTCAGGCTTGGCGCCCGCGGCGATGCGGACCGTGTCGCACAGCGGCTTCGCGAACACGGCGCCGAGGTCCCGCGACTGTGGCGCGGCGGCCGACGCGGGTACGGCGACCAGCTCTCACCTCGCGAGCTCGACGTGGTCCAACTGGTTGTCGCCGGCAAGACGAACCGCGAGATCAGCCGGATCCTGGCCAAGTCGCCGGCCACGGTGGATCAACAGCTGCGCGCGGCGATGCGCAAGTTGAAGGTGAGCTCCCGGACCGCGCTCGCGGTCAAGGCGGTGGAGGCCGGAGTGTTCGCAGAAGAGGACTCCCTCGACGACGCGTCGTGAAAATTGACGTATCCGCTGGATAGCTAAGGCCATTCGTGACCTTGAGCATGACTCCATGATTCATAGCCCATCAGCGATGCATGGCTGAGCGACCTGTCGCGCGGGACGACTCCGCCAGCGAACACCAGCCACCTCTCGAGCTGTCCCGCGAGCCGCACGACAGCGCCCGCGACGCCTCCGACGCCCACGACGCCCACGGTGCCGACGACCACGAGAGCCACGACCCCTACCAACCCCTGTAGGCCGAAGGATTCCACATGAGACTCAAAGCCCTCGTGGCTTCGCTGACCGTAGCGGTCGGCCTGAGCCTGATCCAGGCACCGCCGGCGTCCGCCGCGGAGCCGGATCCAGGCGCCGCCGCCAACAAGATCGCCGCCAACCTGAAGGACCGCTTCCGTACGTCTGCCGCGTCCGACTTCTGGATCAGGTTCGAGACCAAAGCCGACCTCGGGCCAGCGAAGAAGGTCGCCGACTGGACCGCTCGTGGTCAGTTCGTCTACGACGCGCTGACCGCGGCGGCGAAGGACTCCCTGGCATCCGTCTCCAGCGAACTCGATCGGGCAGGCGTCAAGTACACCTCCTACCCGATCGCCAACGCCGTGCTCGTCAAGGGGGGCACCGAGAAGCTCGCCCTCAACGTGGCCTCGAAGGTGCAGGTCGCCGAGATCCACGCGACGCCACAGGTCGCGCTGGTCGAGCCGGTGGACGAGAAGGTCCCCACGGACCAGGCCGCCCGCCCCGCCGCCCCGAAGGCCGCCGGGCAGGGCACCGTCGCGTGGGGCCTGGACGCGATCCACGCCCCCCAGGCCTGGGCCATGGGCGCCACCGGCGCGGGCATCACCGTGTCCAACCTCGATTCGGGCGTCCAGTTCGACCACCCCGCCCTGATGCACCAGTACCGCGGCACGAAGTCCGACGGCACCATCGACCACAACTACAACTGGATGGCCAGCCGGGGTACGTGCGCGGGCGCCCCGTGCGACGACAACGGACACGGCACGCACACCATGGGCACCATGGTCGGCGACGACGGCACCAACCACGTCGGCGTCGCCCCGGACGCGCAGTGGATCGCGACGAACGGTTGCTGCGACAGCACCGGCGTCGAGTCGCTGCTCCGGTCGGGCTGGTGGCTGCTCGCCCCGACCGACGTCCAGGGAAACAACCCCGACCCGTCCAAGCGCCCCCACGTGGTCAACAACTCGTGGGGCCAAACCGAAGAGCACCTCTTCAACGACTTCTTCCAGGCCATCGACGAGGCCTGGAGCGCCGCGGGCATCTTCAGCGTCTGGTCCTCGGGCAACACCGTGCCGTACGCGGCCTGCGACACCGTCTCCTCGCCCGGCTCCGCCGAGAGTGCCTACTCCGTGGGCGCCTACTCATCGGACGGCACGCTCGCGTCGTTCTCCCGCAAGGGCGAGGGTGAGGGCGGCCGGATCAAGCCCGAGATCTCCGCTCCGGGCGACGCCGTCCTGTCGTCGTACCCGGGCAACAGCTACGTCGAGATGTCCGGCACCTCGATGGCGGCCCCCCACGTCGCTGGCGCCGTCGCGGCGCTGTGGAGCTACGACCCGACCCTCATCGGGCAGGTCGAGGAGACCCGCCGCCTGCTCGCTGAGTCGGCCGTCGACGTCGACGACACCGAGTGCGGCGGCACCGCCGAGGTCAACAACAAGTACGGCGAGGGCCGCCTCGACCTCGTCCGGCTGCTTGAGCTCGCGCCCCGCGAGGGCGGCACCCTCACCGGTGTCGTCACCGCCAACGGTGCCCCGGTCCCCGCCGCCGAGGTGACGATCAGCGGACCGTTCAGCCGGTCGATCGGCACCGACAAGGACGGCAAGTTCTCCACGAACCTCCCGGTCGGCGACTACCAGCTCAGCACCAAGGTCTTCGGCTACCTGACCGCGACCGCCAACGTCACGATCACTCTCGGCCAGGACACCTCCGTCAAGCTGCCGCTCACGGCCGCCGCGCGGCACGACATCAGCGGCAGGGTCGTCGACGACAAGTCGCGGCCTGTCCCGAACGCCGACGTCTCCGTCAAGGACACGCCGCTGAAGCCGGTACGCACCGACGCCAACGGCGCGTTCACGATCGGCGCTGTCCCCGAGGGCGGGTACACGCTGAACGTCAAGCCGAACGCCTGCTTCTCGCCCACGAACGTCGCGCTGACCGTCGGCGCGCAGAACGAGTCGCGCGAGATTCCCGTGGGGCTGGTCGTCGACGAGGGCGGCTACAGCTGCGCCGTCTCCGAGGGCGAGTACCTGCGCGGCACCGATCCGGTCGCATTCACCAGTGGCGTGTGGGCGACGGTGAAATTGCCGTTCCCGATCGCGCTCTACAACGGCAGCCACGACACCCTCGGCGTCGGCCTGCGCGGCGTGATCTCCCCGGACGGCGGCACCGCACCCGGCTTTGGCGGTGCGGGCGCCTTCCCGCTCTACGTCCAGACCCCCGTCGAGTTCGCCCCCGGCGGCGGCGTGTTCACGGCGGCCACCAAGGTCAACGGTGAGGACGCGTTCGTCGTCGAGTACCGCAACGCCAAGCTCTGGGCCTATCCGACCCGGTCGGAGTACACGGCGCCGGTCAACTTCTCGGCCACGTTCACCCGCTCGGGCACGATGATCTTCGGGTACGGGGACGGCGTCGGGAGCGACGACCCGGTGACCGCCGGCGCGCACGCTGTCACCGGCATCCAGGGCTGGGCCGGCGTCGACGGCATCCGCTTCTCCGACAGCGCCCCGGTGCTGCGCGACGGGATGATCGTCACCTACGACATGCCTGACTTCGGGTACCTCGACGCGACCGTCGTCGACAAGAACGACGGGCTGCCGGTGGCCGGGGCCAAGGTCTCCTTCACGAACAAGGATGGGCTCGTCGAGGCCGTCACGACCAACGGGACTGGCGTCGTGCATCGCCAGCTTCCCGTCGGCGACTACACCATGACGGTCGACGCGCCGAACTACACGACGGCGGCATACCCCTTCTCCCTCGACAAGCTCTACGCGAATGCCAAGATCGACGCGCGGCTGACCACGGGTGTCGCCGGCCTGAAGGCCGACGGCCTCGAGGCGCTGTTGGGCACCGACCAGAACGGCGTGGGCTCGCTGACACTGACCAACAACGGCTCCGCCCCACTCACGTACAACCTGGGCGAGGCCGCGCGGCACCCCGAACTCGACGCTGCTGGCGCCACCACGCGCACCGGTACGGGTGCGGCCAGCACGATCGACCTCGCCGCCTGGAAGGCCGGTGCGAGCGGCATGAAGCCGTCGAGCGTCGACGGCAAGGCGGCGACGGTGAGCGCCGCGGAAGCACAGGCGGCCGGCAAGGTCGGGGCGACCTCCGGCGGAGACGTCATCACCCGGATCGCCATCCCGGGCCGGATCGAGGAGAAGGAACCCTCCGGCGTCGGGTACGACGGCGACGTCTGGGTCCACGACTACAACGCGCGGACCAACACCGCGTACACGGTGACGGGCAAGCGGACCGGAAAGGTCTTCGACGCCTCGTGGAACCCCGCGTACCGGGCGTTCGACATGGCGCTCGACACCAAGACCGGTGACATGTGCCAGATGGAGGACAGCCCGGCCAGCTACATCCACTGCTTCGACACCGAGACCGGGAAGGAGACCCGGCAGATCAAGGGTGACTGGTCCACGCTGCAGCTGACCGGACTCGCCTACAACCCGACGGAGGACGTGTTCTACGTCGGCGGCCGGAAGAACGGCATGATCGGCACGGTCGCCGGGACGTCGCACGACAATCCGGGTGCGCTGCTGTCCTTCTGCGCCCCGCCGCTGCCCGAGGTGATGGGCCTGGCCTACAACCAGGCGTCCGACACCATCTGGTACACCGACCTCACCTCGAACCGGCCCACCCGCCTGTTGCAGGTCGACCCCGACGACTGCTCGCTGGTGAACGCGTGGTGGTTCCCCGGCCAGAAGGCGGGCCAGGGCGGCGGCCTCGAAACCGATTCGACCGGTGCGCTGTGGGCGGTGGACCAGGTCGCCGATGACGTCGTACTGGTCGACGTCGAGGACGACCTGCTCACCGACCTGCCGTGGCTGTCGCTCTCCTCGACCGGCGGCACCCTCGCCCCGGGCCAGTCGACGACCGTCAAGGTCTCGATTTCCTCGAAGGACACCAAGCCCGGAGCCCTCGGCGCGAACATCGTGGTCAGGTCCGACTCCGGACGCCAGTCCAAGACCTACGTCCCGGTGACGCTCACGACCACGAAGTACCAGGTCGGCGTCAACGCCGGCGGTGCGAAGCTCACCGACGGCTCCGGCTACACCTGGCTCGCCGACCAGGCGGCCGGTAAGAAGGCGTGGGGCTACGAGGGGAAGACGAAGGTCGCCGCCACGACGGCCGCGATCGCCGGCACGACGGACGACGCCCTGTTCCGATCGCAGCGCACCACGCCGGACAAGCAGCTGTTCTACCGCTTCCCGGACGCGCCCAAGGGCACCTACGCGATCGACTTCGGGTTCGCCGAGATCGAGAACGTGGCCCGCGGCAAGCGGGTGTTCGACGTCGTCGTGGACGGATCGCTGGTGGAGTACGCGTACGACCCGGCGGCGGCCGTGGGGCCGAACGCGGCCGACTGGCGTACCGCCGTCGTGCAGCACGAGGGCGGTCCGCTGACCGTGGAGCTGCGGGGCTCGAAGGGCCTCAAGGCCCCGAGCATTGGCGCGCTGCGTCTGACGCTCGACCCGCGCGCAGACACGGCGGAGCCGGAGCCCCAGCCCGAGCAGCCGGAGCCGGGTCCGGTACCGGTGGCTCCCGCCGGTCGCTCGTACTCGATGAAGGTGACCGACGGGCTCTACCGCCAGGGCACCCAGGAGTCCGGGTGGCACGGCGATGACCTCTGCGGCCCGCTGTGGTTCGACTCCAGCTTCCTGGCCCCGTTCTACGACACCTCCTGGGATGGCGTGTGCGTGACGACGAACGGCACGCTGACCTTCGACCGCGCCAGCACGCTGGGGAACAACACGGCACTGCCGTCGCCGTACCCGATCGACGCGGTCTATCCGTTCTGGGACGACCTCATCGTCGACGACGAGGCGGGCATCTACTTCGGTATGACCGAGGTGGACGGGGTGGCGGCGGAGGTCATCGAGTGGCGCAACGTCGCTTTCTACAGTGACCGGACGGCTCGGGTGAGCTTCTCGGTCACCCTGGTCGCGGATGGTCGAATCCAGATCGGGTACGGCGACGGCGTCGGCGGCGACAACCCCCTCACCAAGGGCTCGTCGGCGACGGTCGGCGTGGAGAGCCTGAACCGCAACCCCGCGAGCCAGTACTCCTTCAACCAGCCCATCCTGAAGGCCGGCCTGGGGCTGGAGTACACCCTCCCGTCCGCGGGCACGATCGAGGGCACGGTCACCGACAAGAACGACAGCAAGCCGATCGCCGGCGCGATCGTCACGCTCAAGGGGCCGAGCGGTGAACGGGTCATCACGACCGATGTGAAGGGCCGGTGGAAGGCTCAGGCGTTGGTCGGCGAGAACACCGTGCAGGTCGAGGCGCCGAACTACGTCAGCTTCAGCCACCCCGTCACGATCGCGAAGAAGGACCAGGCCGAGGTGGTCGACACGGCGTTGACCACGGGCATCGCCACCGTCGCCGCAGGTGACCTCGACTGGCTCCTCGACAAGGGCCAGAAGGCGACGGCCGACGTGACCGTCACCAACACCGGGTCCGCCCCGCTCGACGTGCGGGTCAGCGAGCAGAAGCCCACCAGCGACGGTGGGCACGAGGCCGCCGACCTTCCCTGGCTGACCCTCACGGGTCCGGCCGCAACCGGCACGGTCACGCTCGCGGCCGGCACGTCCACCACGGTGACGGTGACGGCCGACAATGCCGGCATCGATCCCGGCGTACTGGTCGGAGACGTGCTCGTGTCGTCGAACGCCGGCAAGGGCGAGACCCAGCTCAAGCCGGTCCGCCTGGCGACGTCGGCCTACTGGAAGGGCGTCGACGTGGGCGGGTCGGGGTACGTCGATGCCGACGGCTTCTTCTGGGCGCCCGACCAGGCGCTCGGCTCGCGGCCCTGGGGCCGCGTCGGCGGCAAGGTGGCTACCACCAGGGCCGACATCGCCGGCACCGAGGACGACGCGTTGTTCCGCACCCAGCGGACCGGCGCGACGTTCAGCTACGTGTTCAAGAACGCCCCCGCCGGGACGTACCGGATCGGCCTCGACTTCGCGGAGATCGAGAAGGTCAAGTCCGGCAAGCGTGTCTTCGATGTGCTGGTCGATGGCAAGGTCGCGCTCTACGACCACGACGTGCAGGCGAAGGTGGGTGCGCTGGCCGCAGACCTGAACATGGTCACCGTCGAGCACGCCGGTGGCGATCTGAAGATCGAGCTTCGCCGCGACAAGGGCGAGAGCGACCCGATCCTCAACGCCCTCAAGGTCCAGCAGGACCCGCGCCGGTGAGATAGCCGTACCGATTCGCCAACAGTGGCCAGAGCCTCCTCGGGGAAGGATTCCCGGGGAGGCTCTGACCACGACCAGAAACCCCTGCTCACCTCACAGACAGTGGAGCCGCCACCGGTACCGATGGCGGCCGTTCGGGTCGGCGGGTCAGGCCGACGCCGACGAGTACGACCACCATCCCGGCCGCGATCCGGAGACTGAGTGCCTCGTCGAGCACGACGGCCCCGAGCGCTACCGAGACCACCGGGAGTAGGTAGCCGACGGTCGCCGCATTGGTGGCGCCTTCGGCGGCGATGATCCGGTAGGTGAGGTGGAAGGTGGCCCCGGTGGCGACAACGCCCAGGATCACGACGGTGATCAGCGTCTTCGGGCTGATCTCGATCGGCGTCAGACCACCGGCCGGCAGGGTCAGCGCGGTCAGGCCGGTCGCCGCGATGAGCTGCGCCGTGGACAGCGAGATGGTGGGGATGCCCCTGCCGACCAGGTGGTGGCCGATGTAGGCGAAGCCGACGGCGTAGCTGGCGGCCGCGACGACGATAGCGAGAGCGGCCCACCCGACCGGCCCGGTGAGCTGCCATGGCGCAAAGATCATGACAACTCCGGCGAACCCCAGCAGGAGACCGCCCAGCCGGACCGGCCGGATTCCACGTTCGGACTTGCTCAGGACGCCGATCAGCACGGACCACAGCGGGGTCGTCGCGTTCAGTACGCCGGCCACCCCGGAGTCGATGGTCTGCTGGCCGATGCTGAACATGGCGAACGGCAGAGCGTTACAGAAGAAGGCAGCCACCAGCAGGTGACCCCAGGTTCTCGCATCCCGGGGGAGTCGTCGACCTGCGGTCAGGCATGCGATCAGCAGAGCAGCCGACCCGAGGGCGCACCGACTGATGGTGACCTGGACCGGGGTCAGGGCGTCCAGGGCCAGCTCGATCCAGAGGAAGGTGGATCCCCACAGCAGGGCGAGCACGCTCACCCGTATCCATGCCCATGTCCTGCTCACGGCACCAGTCATCCTGACCTCCTTGATCCGTCCGCAGGAACAGTGCCGGGCCCGACCACAAAGCAAAAGCGAAAGTTTCTGCACGAGAGTTAAGCTCAGCTACATGCTCGACGTGAGACGCATGCAGGTGCTGCGTGCGGTGGTCACCAGCGGGTCGGTGACCGCGGCGGCGGCGCACCTCGGGTACACCCCCTCCGCGGTGAGCCAGCAGGTGGCGGCGCTGGAAAAGGAGGCCGGGGTCGCGCTGCTCGAACGAGTGGGCCGGGGTGTACAGCCCACGGCGGCGGGCCGCCTGCTCACCAGACACGCGGCCGTCATCAGCCAGCATGTCGCCGAGGCCGAGACGGCCCTGGCCGACCTGCGCATGGGACGTACGGGCCGACTGAGGATCGGCTACTTCGCCTCCATCGGCCCGAACCTGCTGGCGCCCGCTGTCGCCCGACTCCGGCGCGAACACCCCGGCGTGCTGATCGATCCCAAGCTGACCGATCCGGATGATCCACTGTCCGAGTTGGAGCAGGGCAGCACCGACCTGGCCATCGTTGTTGGCCGACCCGGCGACGAGAGCCACCAGGGCAACCGCCTCCGGCTGGTGCACCTGCTCGGTGACCCCTACCAGGCCGTGCTGCCCACCGGGCATCCGCTCGCCGCGCGAGAGGTGATCGATCTGGCCGACCTCGCCGGCGAACCGTGGGTCGGCAGCGAGCCTCCCGGCCCCTGTCTGGAACCCATCATCGACGCCTGTGCCGCGGCGGGCTTCAGCCCGAACGTCGTGGCGAAGTCGGAGGACTACGCCACGGCTCAGGCATTCGTCGCGGCTGGCCTCGGAGTTGGCCTCATTCCCCGCCTCGGACTGGGCACCCATCACCCGGGGGTCGCCATCCGCCAGGTTCGCCGCCCAGAGCCGATCAGGACGATCTACGCCGCGGTTCGGGAGACGGTACTGAGCCAGCCCGCACCGCGCGCGCTGATCGACGCCCTCATCGACGCCGCGAGGGAGTAGGTAGGGTCGGATGGTTGGGTAGGCACCTCGCGAACGAAGCCGCAGCGGTGGTCCGCTGTTCGACCCCTCCACCAGCTGTGACGTCAGCTGAGCGCAGCGCGGGTACCGGCGACGTCACCCGTCAGCGGCCCTGCAGCCGCTTCACGTTGTCGCCGAAGGTCCATCCCTTCGACCCGTCCCAGTTCGCCGACCAGGTCATCAGGCCCTTGAGGCCGGGCACGGAGTTCCAGGCCTGCGTGACCAACGACGTCGACATGTAGCCACCGCCCGCCCCGGTCTGCGCGGGCAGGCCCGGGACCTGCTTGTCGTACGGCACGCGGATGGTGGTGCCCTGGATGGTGAGGCCGTTGTTCAGGCACTGCGTCTGCACCGTGAAGCCCTGCACGGTGCCCGCCGGGTACGAGTCGCCGGCGCAGCCGTACATGCTGCCGTTGTAGTACTGCATGTTCAGCCACCAGAGCCGGCCGTTGTCCACGTACTTCTTGATGATCGGCAGGTAGGAGCCCCAGATCGAGCCGTAGACCACGCTGCCGCCGGTGACGTAGGCCGTCTCCGGTGCCATGGTCAAGCCGAAGTTCGAGGGCATCCGGGCCAGCACGCCGTCGATGATCCGGATCAGGTTGGCCTGCGACGTGGACAGGGTGTTGATGTTTCCGCTGCCGGTGAGGCCGGTCTCGATGTCGATGTCGATGCCGTCGAAGTGGTAGGCGGTCAGGATCGGCACGATCGTCGCGATGAACCGGTCGGCGACCGCGGTGGAGCTGAGGTCGATGCCTGCGGCGGCACCGCCGATCGACATCAGGATGGTGGCGCCGGCCGCTTTGGCCTGGCACATCTCGGCCGGGGTGGCGACCTTCACGCCGGCGTCCATGCCGTTCTCCCAGAGGACTGTGCCGTCCGAGCGGATCACCGGGAACGCCGCGTTGATCACGTTGTAGCCGTGTTGGTTGAGCCGGCTGTCGGTGATCGGGATCCAGCCGAGTCCGGGGTGTACGCCGTTGGAGGCGCCATCCCAGTTCTCCCAGTAGCCCTGCAACACCTTGCCGGTGGGACGCGACTTCACCGCGCAGGTCCCACCGGTCGGCGGCGGCGTGGTGGGGGGAGGTGTGGTCGGTGGCGGGGTCGTCGGTGGCGGGGTGGTGGGCGGCGGAGTGCTTCCCGAGCACGCGCCGAGGTCACGCCAGAGCGACGGTGTGGCGGCGGGGTTCCAGCCGGCGCCGGGGTGCGCGGTGTGGGTGACCAGTGCCTGGTAGAGCCGGCCGCCGTAGGTGACCTGGGCGCCCGCCTGGTAGGTGGTGCCCTCGGCCCAGGCCGGGGCGGTGCAGGCGACCATCGGGGCGGCGTTCGCCGAGGACACCGCCGCCATGCTGCTGGGGACGAAGGCGACAGCGGCCGTGACGGTCATCGCCGCCCCGGCCAGTACTGCGAAGATCCGACGGCTTCTCATGGCTCACTCCCCAGGCTTCGACGACCCGCGACCTCCACATATTGACGTCCGTGAAGTTTAATATCAAGGGTTGTTTACAGATCCCGGGAAGTTGGGGGAGTGCGGAGGTGGCCTGCGGCCCGAATCCGATCTGGAGCCGCAGCCCGCAGCGAACCGACGCTACTGCTCGTAGCTGGTCGCACACCTGGTGACAGCGCCGCGTCGGCCGGCAGGGATGGCTGAAAATTCACGCCGAACGGCGGTAACCAAATCGGCTGGCCAACCCGTCAGGGCAGGTGACGGATCGCCACGGCGGGCGGTCGGCCGAGGAGGGGCGAGGACATGGGCGGCGACATTCGTGGGCGTTTCAGGGATGACCTGGCCCGACACCCCGGCCCGCCGTTGGGTGATCTGGTCCAGCAGTCGGTGGTACAGGGCCGCCGACTGCGTCGCCGGCGCCGCCTGGCGCAGCTCGGCGCCGGCGGATCGGCGTTGGCGCTGCTGCTCGTGATCGGCCTGGCCGTCGGGCCGCTCGGCGTCGGCGTGGATGACGCCGGTCAGCCCGGCGGGCTGAACCTCGGTTCGTCGGATGGGCCGGTCGGCACCGGCACACCGTCCCCGACCGAGTCCCCCGACGAGGAGCAGGGGGGAGCCCCCGCTCGGTTGGTGCCGCCGACTCCCTCGACCACGGTGATCGACAACGTGCGGATCGGGGCGGGGCCGGACGGTGACCTGCTGACCACCACACCGCAGGCCGCCCTGGAACTGCTGACCCGGCTGCTGCCCAGGGGGAAGGCCAGCGGTTATGCGAGCCTGCAGAGCAGCGGGGCGGGCCCCGGCATGCCGTACGTCCAGCTCTACCTGGATCGAGGCGCAGGACCGGGCATGCTGCGGCTCGCCATTTACCAGGACAACCTCGGCGGCGATCCGGCCCCGGGGACGGTGGAGCTGACCGAAGTACCCGACAACTGCGTACAGAACAGGATCGTCACCGTGCACCACCGCGGTGGCCTCCAGATCGATTTGATGATCTCCACCTGTCTGTCCTTGAAGGGCAAGGGGGAGTCGCCGGCCCGGCCCGTTCTCTCCGTGCGGGAGGCGGCCGAGATTGCCGCCAACCCGAACTGGGGGACGAAAATGCCGGCCGAGTTCGTCGTCGCCGGTGCCAAGCGGTTCCCGACGCTGGCCCGGTTCGATGGCTGACGAAGACTTCGTGACGTTCGCGCAGGCGGCCGCCGGCCGCCTGCGCGATGCCGCGTTCCTGATGTGCCGCGACTGGCATCTGGCTCAGGACCTCACCCAGACGACGCTGGCCAAGGTGTACGCCAACTGGAGGCGGGTCCGCCGGGCCGACGACCCCCACGCGTACGCCCGCAAGATACTGCTGCGCTGCATGCTCGACCATCAGCGGCGTCGTTCCAGCCGCGAACTGGCGATGTCGGCGCCCCCGGATCGGGGCGAGGAGCATCCGGCGGAGCTGCGCATGACGTTGCTGGACGCGGTCGCCACCCTGCCGTTGCGGGATCGGGCGATCATCGTCCTGCGCTACTGGGACGACCTGAGCGTGGAGACAGTCGCCGAGGTTATGGGTGTCTCGACCGCGGTCGTCAAGAGCCAGAGCATGCGCTCCCTCAACCGTCTGCGCGGCCTGCTCGGCGAGACGCGTTCCGAGCTGTTCGCCGAGGAACGCCATTGACCGGTCCCGTCCGCCACCAGGGTGCTGCGGATCCCGGTGCTGTCGGGCCGCCGGGCAGCAACTGCCGCGCCCGTGGCGCGGCGGCGAGGAGCGTGCCACCCCGCATCGTCGCCTCAAGCGCGACCTGCGGTGGCAGACATCTGCGTTGGGGGAGGTCCATGGTGTCCGTATCGAGCAGCACGACGTGTCGAGGCCGGATTCGCGGCAGCGGCCGAGGCTCGGTCGCCGTCCTGTCGGCGGTCCTCTCGGCCCTGATGGTGATGGCCGCCGGGTGTCATCGGGGGGAGCCCGGAGTGGAGCGCTACTACCGGCCGTCCGACGGCTCTTCGCGGGCCTACCACGTCGTGGAGACGTACGAGCCTGGGTGGGCCGAGCGGAACGTCGATGACGTCCGTTCAGTCCTGCGGCGGTGCGCGAGCTATCTGGTCCTCGGCTCGCAGGTCTCCTTCGACATCGTCGATCCGCAGTATCTCGACGGCGCCGGCCTGCTCATCCGAGGTCGCATCGAGCATGCCGACATCCCGAACACCGTCACGTACTTCGTGATGCTGAGACGAGGCGAGACGGTCTCGACGGTCAGCCTGCCCGACCCGGGTGGCCAGGCCGCGGTGGACTCGATCGCGGCGAGGGTGGTGGCTCGTCTTGGCTGAGCGAAAAGGTCGACAGCTGCCACGCCGTTGGGTCGTCTCCGCGATCACCATGTCTCTCGCCGGGGTCGCGACGGCCGCCTTCGGCGCCACGCGCGATCGCGGCGACGACGAAACCGGCCCATCGCACGATTCGTCCCCGACCATTCCGATCCCCACGACGCCGGCCGTCGACCGCATCGACCAGGCGAGAACGCGCATCAAGGCCTACGTGCAGCGGTACGACGGCCACCTGGCGGTCGCGGCGCTGGATCGACAAGGAACGGCTGTGGTGACGGTCGGCACCAAACGGTTCGAGACCGCCAGCATCGTCAAGGTCAACATCCTCGCCGCCCTTCTGCTACGCCAGAAACCGCAGGGCAAGGCGCTGAGTTCTGACACCCGACGGTTGGCCGAAGCCATGATCGTCTCCAGTGACAATGACGCGGCCGTAGCCCTGTGGCAGAAGATCGAGGGCGTGCGCGGTCTCACCGCCGCGAACCGCGCACTCGGTCTGCCTGAGACCAGACCCAACGTGCACTGGGGGCTCACCACGACCACGGCTGCCGACCAACTCCGTCTGCTGACCGCACTGACGTCGCCGACGGGACCGCTGACCCCGCAGGACCGTGCCTTCATCATGGGCCTCATGAAGAAGGTGATCCCCGAGCAACGATGGGGAGTCACCGCCGCGCGGGAGCCGGGCACTCCTGCCGCCTACGTCAAGAACGGGTGGGACACCGTTGATGTCGACGGTGGCCGCTGGCTGGTCAACAGCATCGGGCGGATCGTCGACGCCCGGCATGACTAGTTGATCGCTGTGCTCTCCGACCATCACGTGAGCCAGGAAGAGGGCGTCCGCGTCGTCGAGAAGGCCGCCACGTACGTGCTCAAGGAGATGCGCGCCGCCACTGCCGAGCGGACCTGACTAATGTCATTGAGTACCTGTGCACCCCGCATCGAACGTCGTGACTAAGCGCACTGGAGCCCGCTACGCCCTGTCGATGAGACTCGATTCGACGCCGGAACAACAGCCGGCCGAGTCCGAGGGGCGGCGGGACGGTGGACGAACGCTACGACAGCTACTGCGCCGCAGATCGGCTGTTCTACGACTCGCTCGGCAGCGCCGTCGCACAGCCCGTCTTCCCGGCCGCCGACCGGCCGACGCCGACCGGCTGGCGCCGCGAGCCGCTCGACGACTGGCTGATCTACGCGCCCGACGGCGGCGCGCTGCCGCAGCAGGGCTGGAAGATTCACGTGTCGGCGGGTCTGGCGAACGCCGAACGGGTGCTGGACGCGGTCTGGAACTACTGCGTCCCCCGCGGCCTGTCCTTCAAGTTCCTGCGCGGTCCGCGCACCTTGCTGCTGCGCAATTCCAAGTACGCCGCCCGGGCCGCCAGCGGAAAGTTCATCACGGTCTATCCCCGCGACGACGCGGAGCTGGAGCTGGCCTGCAAGGAGCTCGACGAACTCCTCACCGGCGAGCCCGGTCCGTACATCCTCAGTGACCTCCGCTACGGCGCCGGGCCGGTCTACGTACGCTACGGCGGCTTCGCCGCCCGCTACTGCCACTCTCCCGACGGCCAGGTGGTGCCGGCGATCGAGGACGACTCCGGCACGCTGGTGCCGGACCGCCGCGAGCCCGTCTTTCACGTACCGTCCTGGATCGCCCTGCCCGACTTCCTCGGCCCGCACCTGGCCGCCCGCAACGACACCAGCACCAACGAGGTGCCGTACCGGATCGAGCGGGTGATCCACTTTTCCAACGGCGGCGGGCTGTACGTGGGCCGGGACCTGCGTACCGACACCGAGGTGGTGCTGAAGGAGGCCCGACCGCACGCCGGCCTGGACGCCGACGGCACCGACGCCGTCGCCCGGCTGGTCCGCGAGGCGGAGGCCCTGCGGCAACTCGCCGACCTGCCGCAGGTGCCGCGGGTGCACGACGAGTTCGTCCTCGGTGAGCACCGGTTCCTCGCGCTTGAGTTCATCGAAGGTCGACCGCTGAACAAGGTGCTGGTGGACCGGTACCCGTTGATCGACGCCGACGCGACAGACGACGACCGGGCGGCGTACGCCCGGTGGGCCCGCCAGATCTACGAGCAGGTCGAATCCGTCGTGGCGGCGATCCACGAGCGCGGCCTGGTCTACGGCGACCTGCACCTGTTCAACGTCATGGTCCGGCCGGATGACCGGATCGCCCTGGTCGACTTCGAGGTGGCCGCCCCGATCGCCGGGCACCGCCGACCCGGACTGCGCAACCAGGGCTTCGCGGCACCGAGGGACCGGACCGGGCCGGCGGTCGACCGGTACGCCCTGGCGTGCCTGCGGTTGGCGCTGTTCCTGCCCCTGACCCAACTGGTCCGGCTCGCCCCGGCGAAGGTGACTCACCTGGCCGACATCATCAGCGCGAACTTCCCGGTGCCGAGGTCCTTCCTCGATCCGGCGGTCGAGGAGATCACCGGTGGTCCGCTTGTCACCGCGGACCCGCGAATCGGCGCGGACGACTGGCGCACCGTGCGGGACCGGCTGACGACCGCGATCGTGGCCAGCGCCACTCCCGAGCGCGACGACCGGCTCTTTCCCGGTGACATCGAGCAGTTCCGTAGCGGCGGCCTCAACCTCGCCCACGGCGCGGCTGGTGTGCTGTACGCGCTCCACAAGAGCGGCGCCGGGCGGTGGCCCGACCACGAGGACTGGCTGGTGCGACGGGCTACGGCACCCCCGTCCGGCACCCGCTGCGGCTTCTACGACGGGCTGCATGGCGTCGCCTACGCGCTCGTTCACCTCGGACGCCGGCAGGACGCGCTGGACGTTCTCGACATCTGCCTGCGGGAACCCCTGGACGGGCTCGACCACAGCCTGGCGAGCGGACTGTCCGGGATCGCGCTCAACCTGGCCGAGTTGGCCGCGCGTACCGGGGAGGTGTCGTTGCGCGCCGCCGCGTGGCGGGCGGCCGAACGAGTGATCGAGCAACTGGCTGACGACCCAGGCCCGGACGTCAGCGGTGGACGTAACCCGTACGCCGGGCTGCTGCGCGGCCGGACCGGACCGGCGTTGATGCTGTTGCGGCTCTACGAGCTCAGCGGCGACGACGAGCTGTTGGGGCACGCCGCCACGGCCTTGCGTCAGGATCTGCGCCGGTGTGTGCTACGCCCGGACGGCGCCCTGGAGGTCAACGAGGGCTGGCGCACCATGCCCTACCTGGCGCACGGCAGCGTCGGTATCGGACTGGTCCTCGACCAGTACCTGCGCCACCGGGCCGATGACCGGTTCACCGAGGCGAGCGCGGGAATCCGTCGTGCGGCCCGCTCACCGTTCTACGCACAGTCCGGGCTCTTCGCCGGCCGGGCCGGCATCATCGCCTACCTCGCCGCCTCGACTGACGATGCCGACCGCCGCGAACTCGACGCCCAGCTGGACCGGCTGTCCTGGCACGCGCTGCCGTACCGGGAGGGGACCGCATTCCCCGGCGAGCAGCTGCTGCGGCTCTCCATGGACTTCGGCACCGGCACCGCCGGCGTGCTGTACGCGCTGGCCAGCGCGCGGCACGACCAGCCGCCCGCGCTGCCCTTCCTCGCGCCCCTGCCGGGCGCGCAGAGACTCCCTCGCGACAGCGGGGGCGACCTGATCGGCGAACGGATGGAAGGGAGGTGAACGACATGGCACTTCTGGACCTCCAGGGCCTGGAGATGGCTCCGGCCGACCGCACCGGTGGCGGTAGCCGGGCGAGCCTGCTGCTCTGCGGCGACAGCTCGCTCTCCGTCACGACCTGCAACTGATCCACGCACACGTGGGGCCCTGGGTGGGTAGACGTGCCCACCCAGGGCGACCGCGTACCAACGGGAGGACCGATGCCGACGTTCGCCATGGGGGACAGGTTGCTCCGGCGGACGGTCCTGGCGGGCGGCGGCTGGACCGCCGGACTCGCGGCGGTCGCGCTGCTCGGCGCGGCCGCCGAGCTGTTGCTACCCGCGGCCCTCGGCCGCGCCGTCGACGCCGCCCTCGCCGGCGGCTCCGGCTGGTGGGCGGTGTCCGCCTGCGCCCTGGTCGTCGTCCTCATCGGCGTCGACACCCTGACGGACCTGGCCAGTGGGTTCGGTGCGGCGCGCGCCACCGCCGGGCTACGCCGGCGCCTACTGCGTCACCTGTTCGCCCTGGACGTCCGCGCCACCCGCCGACACCCGGTGGGTGATCTCGTCGGCCGGTTGGTCGGCCAGGCCGCCGACGCGGGACAGGCTGGCAACGCCGTCGTCCTGGCCACCGTGGCGGTGCTCCCGCCACTCGGCAGCGTCGTCGCGCTCGCCGTCATGGAACCGGTCCTCGGTCTCACCCTGCTCGTCGGTCTCGGCCTGCTCGCCGTCCTCATGCGCGCCTTCGTGGCCGACGCCTCGGCCGCGACCGCCGGGTACCAACGGGTGCTCGGCGCCATCGCCGGCCGACTGCTGGAGTCGCTGACCGGTGCCCGGACCATCGCCGCCGCCGGAACCACCCGTCGCGAGGAGGACCGGGTGCTGGTGGCCCTGCCGGAGCTGGACCGGCACGGCCGGCGCGCCTGGGAACTGCTGGCCCGGGCGAGTGCGCGCACCTCGGCCGTGGCGCCGCTGCTGAACCTGAGCGTCATCGCGGTCGGCGGGTACGCTCTGACCGCCGGCTGGCTCACGCCGGGGGAACTGGTCGCCGCGGTGCGGTACGCGGCGATGGGCGCCGGCCTCGGCGGCGTGCTCGCCTCCCTGAACCACCTGGTCCGCAGCCGCGCGGGAGCACACCGGATCGCCGAGCTGCTGACGCAGCCCGCCACGCCGGCCGGCGACCGGCCCCTTCCACCCGGCGGCGGCGCGCTGCGACTGCGTGGGGTGCGCGTGCACGCCGACGACGGCCGGCCCGTCCTGGACGGCATCGACCTCGACGTGCCGGCCGGCGCCACCGTGGCCGTCGTCGGAGCGTCCGGTGCCGGCAAGTCGACCCTGGCGGCCGTGGCGGGACGGCTGTACGACCCGGACGGCGGTGAGGTGCGCCTGGACGGCGTGCCGCTGCGGGACCTCGACGGGGCGGCGTTGCGCCGAGCCGTCGGCTACGCCTTCGACCGACCGGTGCTGATCGGCGCGACCGTCCACGACGCGATCGGTTTGGCCTTGCCGGTCGACTCGGCGGCGCCGCCAGCCGATCGGAGCCCGGCCACGCCGGCGGTGCTGCGGGCGGCCCGCACGGCGGCGGTCGCCGACGTGATCGACCGTCTGCCCGGCGGTTATCGCACCCCCCTGGAGGACACACCACTCTCCGGGGGCGAGACCCAACGCCTCGGCCTGGCCCGCGCGTTCGCCGCCGAACGGCTGCTCATCCTGGACGACGCGACGTCCAACCTGGACACCGCGACGGAACACCGGATCACCGAGGCGGTGCTCGGGCGGGTCGGGGGGCGTACCCGACTGGTGGTCACCCACCGGACCGCGGCGGCCGCGGCGGCCGACCTCGTCGCCTGGCTGGATGGCGGCCGGCTGCGCGGCCTGGCACCGCACCGGCAACTCTGGGCCGACCCGGACTACCGTGCTGTCTTCCAGCCGGCCGGCGGTGGGTCGTGAGCCGTCCCGGCGTACGCCGGGTGACCTGGCGGGCGCTGCGGGCCCGCCGGCGGGAGCTCGCCGCACTCTGCGGCTGGTCGCTTCTCGAGTCGCTGCCCGCGCTGCTGGCCGGTTATCTGGTCGCCCGTGCCGTCGACGACGGGTTTCTGGCCGGACGTCTCCTCAACGGGCTGGCCTGGTTGGCGGTCCTCGCCGTGGCCGTGCTGGTCGGCGCGGCGGCCACCGGGCGGACGTACCGGAGCCTCGGTGCCGTGGTCGAGCCGTTCCGCGACGAGGTGGCCGCTCGGGTGGTCCGGGGTGCGCTGCGCGACGCCACCCGGGCGGGTGGCCGCCCGGACAGCGCCGCCGTGACCCGGCTGACCCACCAGATGGAGATCGTCCGCGACACCTTCGCCGGTCTGCTGATGGTGACCCGCGGTTTCCTCTTCTCCGCCGGCGCGGCCCTGCTCGGCCTGCTCGCCCTGGCACCGGTGGCGGCGGCGCTGGCCGCCGCGCCGCTGCTCGCCGGTCTGGGCGTGTTCCTCGCCGCGCTGCCGGCGATGGTCACCCACCAGCGCGCGTACGTCCGGGCCGGTGAGCAACTCGGCCAGTCGGCGGCGACCGCGCTGGCCGGTCACCGTGACGTGCTGTCCTGCGGTGCCCAGACACGCGTGACGGCCGAGGTGGCGCGCTGGGTGTCGGCGCAGGCCACCGCCGAACGCATGCTCGCCCGGATGGCGGCGATCCGCAGCCTCAGCCTCGGCGTCGGCGGTTGGCTGCCGCTGCTGGTGCTGATGGTGACCGCCCCGTGGCTGGTCGAGCGTGGACTCACCCCCGGCGCGGTGCTGGGTGCACTGATCTACATCTCCACCGGGCTGCAACCCGCCCTGCACACCCTCGTGCAGGGCCTCGGCGGCGGCGGGCTCCGCTACGCGGTCACCCTGGAGAACATCCTGCGCACCTACCCGGTGTCCGACGACCAGCGCCCGTCGGGCCTCGCCGCCCAGCCGCCCCGATCCCGGCCGCCCACCGACCGCTCGCCAGCCGTCGAGGTCCGGGGAATGACCTTCCGCTACGGCCCGCACGCCCGGCCCGTCCTGCAGAACTTCTCACTGACACTGGCCGACCGGGAGCACCTCGCCGTGGTGGGCCCGAGCGGCGCGGGCAAGTCCACACTGGCCGCCCTGCTGGCCGGTCTGGTGCCGCCGCAGGCAGGCGCGGTCCACCTGGCCGGCACGCCGGTCGCCGAGGTCGAACCGGCCGTTCTCGCCCGGATGCGGGTGCTGGTGCCCCAGGAGGCGTACGTCTTCACCGGCAGTCTCGCCGACAACCTCCGCTACCTCCGGCCGGACGCCGACGATCACACACTGGAGGACGCCCTCGACGCGCTCGGCGCGCGCCCCCTGGCGACCCGCCTGGGCGGCCTGGGCGGGCCGGTCGCGCCGGCGCTGCTCTCCGCCGGCGAGCGGCAGCTGATCGCGGCGGTCCGAGCCTGGTTGGCACCCGCTCCGCTGGTGATCCTCGACGAGGCGACCTGTCACCTGGACCCGGCGCTGGAAGCGACGGTCGAGGGCGCTTTCGCCCGGCGGTCCGGCAGCCTCGTGGTGATCGCACACCGGATCAGTTCCGCGCTGCGGGCCGGTCGGGTGCTGGTCCTCGACGGCGATGAGCCCGTGCTCGGGACGCACGAACAGTTGTTGGCCCGCTCGGCCACCTACCGGGTCCTCGTCGGCTGCTGGGACGACGCGGTGGTGCCGCCCCAGGCGGCGTCGACGCGGCAGGGCTGAACCTCGCGCATCCGCGCCGACGGTCAGATCCAGCCCGCCTCGCCCGCCATCCGTACGGCCTCCACCCGGGTACGCGCGCCAACCTTGCGAGTGATCCGACCGAGATGGTTGCGGACGGTGCCATGGGTGAGCCCGAGCGACGCCGCCACCTCCGCGACCGGCGCCCCCGCGGCCGTCAGCCTCAACACCTCCGTCTCGCGGCTGGTCAACGGGCTGTCCGAGCGCAGCGCCGCGACGACGAGATCCGCGTCGAGCACGGGCTCCCGGCGAGCGAGCCGGCGGATCCCGTCGATGATCCGCTGGGGGGCGGCATCACTGCGCAGGAGGCCGACCGCCCTGGTCGGGCAGAGCATGCCGCGCAGCCGCCGAGCCCGATGCGGGTGGGCAAGCACCAGGACGGGACACCGGCTGAGGCGGTCGGGATCGACTCCCTCGACGAAACCGAGGTCGGCCACCAGCACGTCGGGGCGTTGGGCGCGGACGGCTGCGGAGACCGCGTCGCCACGATCCACTTCCGCCACGACCCGGATGTCCTCCTCGGCGGCGAGGACGAACGACAGCGCGCCCAGCACCAGGGCACCGTCCAAGGCGAGCAGGGTACGGATCACGGTGAACCTTTCCCGCACTCCGATGATGATCACGCAACGTCAACATTCAAACACGCATCCGGCGGGTCCGCACGGCGACGGGGGCGGGCCCGGACATCTCCACCGGACCCGCCCCCCGACAGCTACAGCCAGCCGTTACGCCGCGCGCGTGACACCGCCTCCAGCCGGTTGCGAGCCCCCGTCTTGCGCAGAATCACCGACAGGTGATTACGCACTGTCCCGTGTGCCAGGTACAGGCGGAGGGCGATCTCCTTCAGAGGCAAACCCTCGGCGGCCATCCGCAGCACGTCCATCTCCCGAGGCGTCAACGGCATCTCCGGGGGACTCAGCACCGCCACCGCCGCGGCCGGGTCGATCGCCCGCTCGCCGGCCGCGAGCGCGCGGATGGCCCGCACCAACTCGGCCAGTGAGCTGTCTTTCCCGACCAGACCGCGCGCGCCGGCTGCCAGCGCCGCCTCCACCAGCGCCGGGCTCCACCGAGGGCTCATCGCCAACACGGCGGCGTGCGGCGCCTCGACGTCGATCCGGGCGACCACCTCCACCGGGTCCGGCAGCTCGGGTGTCAGTGCCAGCACCACCACCTGCGGTCGGCACCGCCGAACCACCGTCAAAAGTTCGCCGACACCCTCGACGTCGGCGACCACCTCCATGTCATCCTCTCGGGACAGCGCGGCGCAGAGCGCCCCGCGAAGCAAACCCATGTCCTCGGCGACTACAACGTGGATCACCACGTTTTCTCCGATCTCAGGTACGCGTCACGACGGCCACCCATCCCGGAACCTCCACGGGGCTGGCCAGGCGGTCGTGCGCTACAGACGGGTAGGCATCGGCCCACGGCGCCGCCATGGCGGACGGGCGCGGGCACCGATCGACCGACCAGCGGGTGGAACAGGCCGTGGGCCAGCCACCCGGGTCGGTCGACCCGCCTCAGCCCGGGCGGGCGATCCCAGACGGAGTTCGGCTCTCGACCAGAAGCGGCACGAGATCGCAGGGCTGCCCAGCACCGAGGCGCGACGGCCGGTCGAGCGGCCAGGCCAGCCCCGGCCCGGGCGTCGATCCATCACCGACACCAGCGGCATCCTGGTCGACGGGCGCGACGGGTTGCCCCGAAAGGTCACCCTCCGCCGTTACCGGTCCCGCCTTCACGGTGAGGTGCCGCGTCGTGGACATGGCACGCGCGGGGCCGACGGCGGACGTCGGCGGTGGCGCTGCCGGGGTCGGCAGCGCTGCGGCGTGTACGGGAGCCAGCGCCGGATTCGCCGGTGACGTCGGAACTGTCGGTATGGCAGCCGGGGCGGTCACCGGCACGGCGGCCGGCCCGCGCACCGGGGGAACAGGCAGTGGAGGCGTCGCCGCCGGAACGATCACCGCGCCGAGATCGGGGGTGAGAACGGCATCGGCGACACCGAGCAGCGCCATGACAACGGGCCGGACCGGCACTGTGCTCACGATGTCGACGACGGACGGCAGTGGGGCGGTGATCAGGCCCACCACGGGCGCATCGGCCGGTCCGTGCACCGCGGGTGGGTCGGGGGCGGCGCTGGCTGGCTGTCGCGCTCGATCAGTGGCCAGCCGCGACATTTCGACACGTTGAGCCGCGCGGGCTACGGAGGCCGGCCGGAGTCTTTCGCGCTCCGCCGCGCCGGCCGGGACGGACGTGCCGACCCGGGGCAGCGGCACCTTGGCGGGCGACGACGCGGCCGCCAACCGTCGAGGCCCCGTCGGGGGTGTCGCGTCGCGCGCGGCGACGACGCCACCGATGGCCCCTGCCAGCGGGGCACGAAGCCGGTCGTGGCGGCCGTCGTCACCTGCGGCTCGTTGGCGGTCCTGGCCGGGGCGCTCGGCGACCGTGAACCGCGCGATCGGCTCCGCCAGGCCGCCGATCTGCCGATGAGGCTCGTCACCTGACCCGCCGCGCGTCCCGTCGGCGGCGGCCGGCCCCTGAAACAGGGCGGCCAGGACGAAACCGGCCCCGATGGCGGCCGCGATCAGCACCATCCGCCGGGCGAGCCTGCGCAGCCGGTCGGCCGCAGGCGGCGCGGATCGGCCGGGCGCAGACGTCGGCGCGGTTCCGTTGACGGGACTTCGCACGCGGCCACGACCCCTTCCCTCTGGATTGCTGACCCATGGTAGCGAGGCACTCACGCAGGCGCATCCGTTGATGTGCTCAACTGCCATGGTCAGCGGTTACCTCGGCGAGCCGAGCAGGGGCGCCGCCGTTCCTCTACCGGGCCGAGTGGGCGGTCGTCGGGGCGTACTGCTGACGCCTGCCGTCGTCTCCTCGGCTGGCGGGGCGGATGGTTCGTTCGCTGAGCGCCAGCACCAGTGCGACCGCGCCGAGCAGGGCACCGATCAGCACCGTGCTGCGCACACCGTGGCTCGGCAGGGCGAGGCCGCCGACGAACGCGCCAGCGGTGATGCCCACGTTGACCGCGGCGGAGACCGTGGCGGCGGCGAGGTCGGAGCGCCCGGGCGCCACCTGCAGGACGAGACCGCCGAGTGCCGCGGTGAACGCGGCGAACGCCAGCCCGGCCAGCGCGATCAGGCCGACGGCCACCGACGGCCGTTGGTCGAGAATGGACAGCGTGACCAGGGCCGCCGATTGCAGTGCGACGGTCGTGACCAGGGCGAGCCACGGGCTACGGTCCAATAGCGCGCCGATGGCGAGGATGCCGAGCACGCTGGCGATGCCACGCACCAACAGGATGGCCCCGACTGACGAGGCGGAGAATCCGCTGATCTCGGTGACGAAGAGGGCGACATAGGTGTAGGGGGCGATCGCGCCGGCGGTCGCCAGGACGGCCACCGCCACCAGCAGCCAGAAGCGTCGGACGTCGGGCGTCGCACCGCGGGCGGCGTGCCCCTCTTCCGGCCGGGTCGAGGGCAGCAGTGTGGCCACCACGACGAGAACGACCGCGCCGAGTCCGGCCACCGCCAGGAACGAGGCCCGCCACCCGGCGCGCTCGCCCAGCCAGGTGCCGGCGGGCACCCCCAGGGCCAACGCGACGGTGCCGCCGGCGAACACGACCGCGACCACCCGCCCGCGTAGTGCGGGTCGGAACAGTTCGGCCGCGGCCGGCACCACGACGGCCCAGAACAGCGCATGGGTCGCCGCGGTGACCATCCTGGCCGTCAGGAGCAGCGTGAAGGTGCTCGCGAGCACCGTGATGGCGTTGCTGACGACGAAGCCGAGCAGGAGCGTCGACAGTAACCGTCGGCGAGGGACCCGGCGGACCAGCGCGGTCAACGGGACCGAGGCGACCATCACCACCGCGCCGTACACGGTGACGAGCATGCCCACCTGCGGCGGCGAGACGGACAGGTCTCCCGCCATCGGGAGCAGCAGCCCGACCGGCAGCGCCTCGGCGGTGGTGTACAGGAATGTCCCGCCGGACAAGCCGATCAGCGCCCCCACTGCCCGCCAGCGTCCCATCAGACCCTCCCGTCGTTACCGCCAAAATAAGTTATGATGGAAACAGGCTAGTGGTGTCCCTCGATGCAGGTCAACTGGTAAAGTGAGTTTCGATGGAAACGCTTGCGGGCGTAACGCGGATGCGATTGGTGGGCGGCAACCTCGCCCTGGACTTCATCAACACCCGTTCCGGTCCGCCCGTCGGCCCCCCGGACGACGACGTGCTGACCGGCTACCCCGAGCTGGTCGCCTGGGCCGCTTACGCGGGTGCACTCCGCGAGCCGGAGGCGGCGGCGCTGCGCCGGCTGTCCCGCGACGATCCGGATGGCGCCCACGCCGCCTTCGCACGATCGCTGCGCGTCCGCGACGATCTCGACGAGGTGTTCCGGGCAGTGGCCGCCGACCAGGATCCGAGCACGTCCGTGCTGGCCCGGCTGCGCGACGACGAAGCGGACGCGCTCGGTCACGCACGGCTCGATCGGGGGCGCACGTTCGGATGGACCTGGCGAGACGACCAGACGCTTGCCCGGCCGCTGCGGCCGGTGGTGCACGCGGCGGTCCAGCTCCTCACCACCGGCGCATTGAACCGGATCAAGGGATGCCGAGGCTGTCGTTTCCTCTTCAACGACGAGAGCAAGAACCGCAGTCGCCGCTGGTGCAGCATGGACGACTGCGGGACTTCCGAGAAGATGCGCCGCTACGTCGCCGCGCGACGGGCTAAGCCCCGGCCGCTTGTCCATCCTGACGAGCGCTGACGCCGTCAGCTCGTCCGCACCAGATGGGCAACAGGTCCGTAGACCTTCATGCCCGGCCGTCTGCGTCTGGTCCTGTTGCTCTCGTCGTTGCTGTCGACAGCAACAGGGCCAGGTCCGTCCGGGGACCGACTGTCAGCTTGGCCGCCGCGATGCCGGCGTCGGCTCGTAGTTACCCCTACTTCGGGCACGTGATCGAGGGTGGGCGTCGTCTGGGTGACAAGCTGAGTACGTGGGGCTGAACAAGGAGACAGCAGCGCGGCTCGCCGATGCACGTCTGGCTGAATGGCAACGCGCCAGCTATGGCGAGTGGCGCGCGATGCTCGACGACAAGAACGTACGCCAGGTCAACGGCGAAGACGGCAAGCGGTACAGCGTGGTCAGCTACGCCCTCGATGACGGCGATGGGCGTGTCCGCATGGTGGTGGCCGTGGATGACGGGAACTGGTCGGCGTTGGTTCCGCTGGTGCGCGACGAGATCATGATGTCGGATGGCACGTTCGCCGATTGACCTCTCCTGTTTGAACTCTCGGCGAGCCGGTCCGATCGGGTGTCATCCGAGGTCGTACGGCGTACTGGGGTCGCTTCGGGTCGGGTTCGGTGGGCAGGGTTGCTGTACTTCGCTGCTGTACTGCTCGTCGACGAGGAACTGTCTGAAGTGGGTGCGTATCTCCAGCCAGTGGCGGTGTTCGTCGCAGGGGTGGAGTCGGCCGCAGCGGCACAGACTCAGGGCCGACTCGGCGTGCTTGGTCAGCAGGATGTCCGCATGGGCCACCTGCGCCTTCGCGTACTCCCGAAAGGCTGTCGAGGTGCAGATGGCTCCCATCGGTCACCGCCCTGCCCTGCGGGCGTGGCGGTGGTGCCAGAGGGCCTCGGCGACGGCGTCCACGGGGTCGATGTCCCCGGCCGCCAGGCGCTCGCGGGTGACGGCGATCCAGGGTGGCGACGCGGGGGTGGCTTCGCCGCACGCGGTGCGCATCCCTTCCTGGGCGAGTTGGGCCAGCCGGCAGGGGTCGCGTTGGTTCGTGTGCCAGCAGCCGGTGGCCACGCAGAAGCCGGCGCTGTCGGGCCGGTGAGCCTCCCAGAGAGCGCGGGCCAACCGCCACAGCAGACGGTGCTGGCATTCTGCGGGCGGCTCTTCGGGCGGGTTGTCGACATTGAAGGACATGCGCCGACCATCCCGGCCGGCGGTGGGCCGTTCCATGGCCAGCGGTCATGTCACGGTGACATGGGACGGCTCGACCAGTGCGAATGGTCGCCCTAGGCTGTCGATCTGAACACCTTGAGTAGTCGGAACGCGACGCTGGGAGCTGCCGTGAGGCTCGATCCGCTGCGAATACCGGAGGATGCGTGGTCGCACGGCGAGGTACTGACCGCCCTGGCCGCCCGCGACATCGGCGGACTGTTCCGCTGGATCGCCAGTCTCACCGGGGCGAGTCAGAGCCGGGTCGGGGCAGCTGTCGGGCTGGAACAGGGTTACGTCAGCCGGATCATGGCCGGACGCAAGGTCACCTCGATAGACGTCCTGGAGCGGATCGCCGACGGCTGCCGGATGCCCGACCAGGCGCGCACCACGATGGGCCTGGCACCCCGACAGACCGCACCACCCACCGGCCCCGACCGGCGCACCCCCAGCGAGCCGGTTCACCGGACCTGGCAGGAGGACGTACGCAGTGCCGCAGAGCTTTGGCGAGGTGACGTGAACCGTCGAGAAGTGCTCCGGCAGGTGGCCTTCAGTTCCGCCGGCTACACCCTGCCGGCGCTGCGCTGGTTCACCGCCCCCGACCCGGCCCCGGTCACCCAATCCGGCCGCAACACCGTCGGTCAACCCGAGATTGACACCATCCGCGCGATGACCGCGACCTACCGCCAGTTGGACAACCAGTACGGCGGCGGCCATGCCCGCGACACCGTCGTCCGTTGCCTCCACCAGGAGGTGACCCCGCTGCTCACCGACGGCCGCTACGACCATGGCACCGGTCAGCGGCTGCTCAGCGCCGCCGCCGAACTGGCTCAACTCGCCGGATGGCAGGCGTACGACACCGCCGAGCACGGCATCGCCCAGCGGTACCTCACCCTCGCCCTGGACTTCGCCCACGCCGCCGGAGACGACGGCCTCGGCGCGGAGATCCTCGCCGCGATGAGCCACCAGGCCACCTACCTCGGCCACACCACCACCGGCCTTGACCTCGCCCGCGCCGCCGGCCAGACCGCCCGCCGCGCCGGGGTTCCGGTCCTGACCGCCGAAGCCCACGTCATGGAAGCCCACGCCCTGGCCAAAGCCAACGACGAACGGGCCTGCGCCGCCGCCCTGCACCAGGCAGAACAAGCCCTCGACCGAGCCGACCGCAGCACCGACCCGCAGTGGCTCAGCTACTTCGACGAGGCGTACCTGTCGGCCAGGTTCGGCCACTGCTTCCACGCCCTCGGCCGCAACACCCACGCCGAACGCTTCGCTGTCCGGTCCCTGCGCATGGACAACCGATACGTACGCGGCCGAGCCTTCAACCTCGCCCTGCTCGCCAACGTGCACGCCCAACAGGGCGAACCTGACCGGGCCTGCGCCGTCGGCGCAGAAGCCCTGACCCTGACCACCCAGCTACGGTCCGCCAGAGCCGTCCGCTACCTCCGCGACCTGCAAACTCAACTCGTTCCGCACCGGCGGCTACCCGCCGTCCGGCACTTCACCGGCCGCATCGACGCCACGCTCGGTCGGCGGCGCTGACCGTCACAGCTCTCCCCGGGCCTTACGCCCGACCAGCTCCAGCACCGCGATCACCGTGCCGGCACCGACGATCTCACCCCGGGACACCAGCCCGTACGCCTCGTCGAGCGGAATCCACGCGACCTGCTCCGCCTCGTTCACGTCCAAGGGTGCGCCGATGTGCTCAGCCTTACGAGCCAGGAACAGGAGGTTCTCGGCGTCGGCAGTGCCGACCCACGGTTGGAAGGACAGCAACGGCTCCACCCCTTGAGGCCGCCAGCCGGTCTCCTCCTCGACCTCCCGCACCGCGCACTGCGCCGGCTGCTCCTCGTCGTCGACGTAGCCACCGGGCAACTCCCACACCCACCGGTCGAACACGAACCGGTGCCGCCGCATCAACAGCAGGCGCTGCTGATCGTCGAGCACGGCGACCATGGCCGACCGGGGAGCCCGGATCACGTACTGCTCAAAGCGCACCCCGTCGGGCAACTCCACCTCGGCGATGCTCAATTGCGCCCGCCGGGTGTCGTCCACGACCCGCTCGCCGTGGATGGTCCACCGGGTCAACTCCGTCGCCTGCTTCTTCACCACCCCGCCAGTATCCGCGCCGAACCCGCCACCTGCCGTAGGCGACGCCTCCTGGGCGCACTTCCCGGTGCGACGCCTGAAACGGACACCCAACGCCGACCCCAGTTGAGGGGATGCGGTCACGGGCTGTCGACTACTGCCAACTGGTGGGCAACCCGCGCCGACGAGCAGGTGCCGGGCGTCGTTGGTTCACCTTCGAAGCCGACCCGCATCAACGCTCGCGGTGCAGTTTTGCTGCCTCGCTGTCTGATGCCTCGCTTACAAAGGTGCTTCCGGCAAAGATCGCAGCGTCCGCTGACGTCCTTGGGGGTCCACTAGTGGAAACCGACCACAGCCGGCGAGCTGCCGTTCACCCGACAGCACGGCTTCAGTGCCGTCCACGATGGCCCGGATTCGCACACCTACACGGTGGGCAGCCTGCGGCGACCGCTCGCATGCCGACATCCCAGGATCCCACCCGTGCCGGCCTTCGTCACCGGTTCGACGAGCGCGAGAGGACACGACAATCGGCGGGACGTGGCACCACCACGAACCCGCCTCCGGCGTCAGCCGCCCTCCCGGCGGTGCCAGGTGTCGGCTCCGCCTGAAAACTGACCATGTGGTTCCGGCTGAATCGGGACCACCTCCTGAAGCATCGGGAGGTGCTGAGCGTGGAGGACTGGGCGG